>CAZEUD010000024.1:0-31532 GCA_964515455.1 uncultured Sangeribacter sp. | reverse complement strand
TTAACTATGTCCGAGAATGGCATACCGCCAAACTCGTTACAAAATTACTGTTTTTATTTGATATTTTACGTCTTTATATGATATTTTTTATAAAGGGTCATCGCCACACCACGGACAACGGATTGGTTTCTCGCTCATCATTTCAGCGCCTGACCGAAAAATAACCATTTTTGTTCTGTGAATAGAACGTCAACGGCATTCCATTCTTCCAATCGGTTAGTAGTGCTCGTTATCATTGGGATAGTCGTAGGATTTTACATCCCCGACATATCTGCCTACCGCATCCACTATTGTATCGCCAAGATTGCCGTATTTGCGGAGGAATTTGGGACTGAATCCTTTGTTCATGCCAAGCATATCCTGAGCAACAAGTATCTGTCCGTCGGTTGCGGACCCAGCGGCAATGCCAATCACAGGACATGAAACTTCCTTTGTCACGCGAGAGGCCAAATCAGCCGGTATCTTTTCAAGAACAATAGCAAAACAGCCCATCTCATCAAGCATCTTGGCATCAGAAATCAATTTGTTAGCTTCGGCCTCTTCCTTGGCCCTAACACCAAATCCTCCAAACTGATTGACCGACTGAGGAGTCAGACCAAGATGTCCACACACCGGTATGCCAGCCGACAATATCCTTGAAATTGAATCTTTAATCTCAGATCCGCCTTCCATCTTCACACCGCCGGCACCGGTTTCTTTCATAATTCTTACGGCCGACGCCAACGCGATGTCAGGACATCCCTGATAGTATCCGAAGGGCATATCAACAACGACCATGGCACGCCTGACACCTCTCACTACACCTTTTGAGAAAGTTATCATGTCATCCAGTGTGATAGGCACGGTGGTGTCGTATCCCATCATGACATTTGCAGCCGAATCTCCTACAAGGATGAGGTCCATTCCAGCCTCATCCACCAATGAGGCCATAGTGAAATCGTAGGAAGTGAGACATGCGATTTTCTCACCGCTTATTTTCATCTTGCGGAGCAAAGCTGTGGTAACTTTCGGCTTTACGTTTTCATTATATGTTGACATTGTATCCTTTAGATTATATTTTGCACTCCCTCAAGAGCGTGTTCCTGTTTTTCGACGCAAAATTAATAATTAAAGTTTAATAAAGCAAACATTTTAGTTGCTCTTTTTCTTCTACACTATTATATCGTTTTATTCTCATTTAGAAAAATATGCTTGGTGGTTTGAATAAATAGGTGTAAATTTGCAAAAAGAAAACAAATAAACCTGACCATGACAAATTTTGCTAAACTTTTTGTTGCGGCCGCCACATTGACCGCGACACTCCCAATGGCTGCGGAAGCCATTCATATCTCAACTCCAAAGACCTCACTTGTCGTGGAGGCTACTGAGGGAAATCCCCTTAAATTTATGTATTACGGCGATCTGCTTTCGGCAGCTGACCTTGAAAACCTTGGGACATCTGCATTATGGGTGGATGCGTATCCTGTATATGGTCTGACCAACAATCGGGAGACAGCCATGAGTGTGACCCACCCCGATGGCAACATGACTCTCGACATGGCTGTGACGGGAGTGAAGGAAACCACCGAAGCAGATGGTGCAAAGGTGGTGACTGTCAGCATGAAAGACAAATACTATCCCTTCACAATCAATGTCAACTATCGCACCTATCCGGATTCAGACGTGATAGAGACTTGGTCGGAAGCTGTCAACAATGGCAAAGACACCGTCCAACTCCGCGAGTTTGCCTCCGGCTATCTGCCGATCCGGCGCGACAACGTGCATCTGACCAGTTTCTATGGCACCTGGGCCAATGAGACCCGCATTGAGGAAGCTCCCCTGCAGCATGGCATGAAGGTGATAAAAAACACCGACGGCACCCGCAACAGCCATACCTCCCATGCAGAGGTGATGTTCAGTCTTGACGGCAAACCACAGGAAAATACAGGTCGAACCATCGGCGCCGCGCTTTGCTATCCCGGCAACTATCGCCTGCGCATCAATACCGGCGACAGCGACATCCACGACTTCCTCGCCGGTATCAACGAGGAAAATTCCGCATATAATCTCAAGAAAGGGGAGACCTTTGCCACCCCTCCCTTGGCATTGACCTACAGTGATGAGGGGAAAGGTGGCGTGAGCCGTAATTTCCACAAGTGGGGTCGCAACCATCGCCTTGCACATGGCAACGACACGCGCAAGATACTTCTCAACTCCTGGGAGGGTGTCTATTTCGATATCAACGAGGAGGGTATGGCCCAGATGATGAAGGATATTGCCGACATGGGAGGTGAACTTTTCGTGATGGACGATGGCTGGTTTGGCGAGAAATATAAACGCAATAATGACTCCTACGCACTTGGCGACTGGATGGTGGATACCGATAAGCTGCCCAATGGCATCGACGGACTATGCAAGGAGGCAGAGAAAAACGGCATTAAATTTGGAATCTGGATTGAGCCTGAGATGACCAACACCTTAAGCGAACTCTATGAGAAACATCCCGAATACATCATCAAACCGACCAACCGCGAGCCGGTGCTCGGACGCGGCGGCACTCAGCTTGTGCTCGACATGAGCAATCCGAAGGTTCAGGACTTGGTGTTCACAGTTGTGGATACACTCCTTTCCAAATACCCCATCGACTACATCAAATGGGATGCCAACGCCCCGATCATGAATCATGGTTCGCAATATCTCTCTGCCGACGACCAGAGCCACCTATTTATAGAATACCACCGTGGACTCGAAAAGACGCTCGATAGAATACGCGAGAAATACCCTGACGTGACCATCCAGGCCTGTGCGAGTGGGGGAGGGCGCGCCAACTGGGGAGTGCTCCCATGGTTTGACGAGTTCTGGGTCAGCGACAACACCGATGCCAACCAGCGCGTGTATATGCAGTGGGGGACGAGCCACTTCTTCCCGGCAGTGGCCATGGCCTCCCACATCAGTGCCTCACCCAACCACCAGACCAACCGCATAATTCCCCTCAAATTCCGCACCGATGTGGCCATGAGCGGACGACTTGGGATGGAAATTCAGCCGAAAAACATGACCGAGGCCGAGAAGGAACAGACACGCAAGGCAATCGCCGACTATAAGAAGATCCGCCCGATGGTGCAGCAGGGCGACCTTTACCGTCTGCAGTCGCCCTACGACAACCTCGGGGTTGCATCACTGATGTATGTGGCCCCCTCGAAGGATGACGCTGTCTTCTTCTGGTGGAGAATGAACGATGAGGTAAATCCCCAGCTTCCAAAGATTCCGATGGCCGGCCTGGATCCGGACGCAGTCTATGTAGTGGAAGAACTCAACGGTATCGACAATAAGCCGCTTCCATTCGAGGGGAAGACATTCACGGGCAGATACCTGATGTCGAATGGACTTGAGATCCCGGAAAGCCACTCGGTGGATTGGGAAAAGAGGTCAGACCATAGCAGCCGGGTGCTGAGGCTCACCCGTAAATGACATGGATGCGTACCATAATAAAGACAAAGAAAAACGCCTGATTCCTTACGGAACCAGACGTTTTTCTTTCAGCACCAATGTGGGTGCATCCGCGTCAGCGAGTATCAGAGCTTTGACACCATTCCCTTGAATTCGGGACAGGGTTTGAAAGCGGGGATGTTGTGCTTGGGGATGATGATGCTGGTGTTCTTGGAGATGTTGCGGCCGGTCTTCTCAGCACGCTCCTTTATGATGAAGCTGCCGAAGCCGCGGAGATATACGTTTTCTCCATTGGCAAGACTTTCCTTCACTACCTCCATGAATTTCTCCACAGTGGCAAGCACGCTCTCTTTCTCGATGCCAGTGTTCTTGGCAATCTCACTTACGATTTCTGCTTTAGTCATTGTTACTTTATCTTTAAGATTAATTATCAGATTTCGGAATGCAAAATTAACAAAAAATATTGAAACTTAAACGATAATTCGCAATAACTTTCAAAAAAAGTGAAATTTTTTTAGTTTATACCCAAAAAGAGGCCAAATAAACCAACTTAAGGACGAATCTTCACTATCATCACCTTCGTGTCGCGAAGCGGTTTGACGGAATGGAACGTACCTTTTGCCAGCAAGATCGAGTCGCCCGGCGAAAGACGTTCCACATCTTCTGCAATCTTGAAGTCGGCCTTGCCTTCGATCAAATATATGAGCACATCCTCAGGTGCGGGATGGCTGTCGAGGTGGGAGCCCTTGTCGATGGCCACAAGCACCACGGAGCCGTTATGGCTCGACATGATGGTTTCGAATTCCACCTTGCCTTTCTGATAATTTAGCACGTCCGAAAGATGGAACTGCGCCTTCTCCTGAAATTTCGTTTCCATAATATTAATTTTTTTCTGTTACATATCCCAAATCCGCATATCTAATCCTTTATTCTAACGCCCTTGCTATTGACAATGTTCACTTTTATCCGTTCGGATTCACCATTCTTTAGTAACATATCAATCAACATTCAAGCATATTTTTTATTCGGCATTTTGAAAATTGAAATCTTTTAATTAACTTTGTAATCGTAATTAATTCAAAACCTACAACTAATCTTTATGAGACTAAATCTTAAAATATCCTTTTCGATAGTTTTGTCATACCTATTTCTGCTGTTAGCAGGCTGCACAAACCTTGATGAAGTCAACGACCGCATTGACAATCTTGAGCAACGAGTCGACAAGTTGGAGACAGCCGTCAAGGCCCTTCAGAATGCTTACTCCGAAGGTAAGATAATAACTTCAGTGACGCCCGTTACCAACGCATCCGACCAGAGGACAGGATGGAAAATCACTTTTTCCGACGACTCATCAATTACGATTGTCGATGGAGAGGATGGTAATGACGGAACCACACCTCTCTTGAAGATAGACTACGATGGATATTGGTTGGTCTCATTCGACGGAGGTGTGACTTACACCAATATACTGGATACCAGTGGAAATCCGGTAATGGCAGTTGGCAAAGACGGTACAGATGGCACCGACGGCATTGATGGCATCGACGGCAAAGATGGCGTCGACGGAAAGGATGGCGCCGACGGCAAAGATGGCATCGACGGAAAGGATGGCATATCAGTGAGAATTGTCATCAACGAAAATGGCTACTACGTGATTCAGACATACTATGAATCGGATCCCGACACTGTCATTTCAGAGACCGTCACAGCATATTCTGCAAATCCGTCGGTAATAATCGAATCAATCTCCCAGGATAATCTCAACAACACAGTGACATTTACCTTTGCAGATGGCAGTTCTTATAGTTTTCCGCTTGCCGAGTCGTATGCATCAGGGGTAGTGGTGATGTCGTCGTCCGATATAGTGATTAATCCCGGAGGCTCAGCTACAGTAATATTCCGTGTGAACCCTTCTGATGCTGAACTCAACTTCAATGTTGACAGCGAAGACTGTCAGATTGCTCTTGATTTGGTAGATATCCCCACCCGCAGTTTGGTTGTGACAACATCCGAGAACTACACACTCACCTCTATCTCAAGATCCGTCTCGTCTGACGGTAACCTTATCCCCGGACAATATATTGCCACAATCACCGACAATGGTGTCAGGGTTGGATATGTGGAGACAGCGGCAATTGTAGTGAAAGGAGTTGGGACCGGACAGTTGTCTTCCCAACCTATCACTATCAGTTCATCTGAACTCACCGATATGGTGGCCACCGGACTTCCCACTGTAGTCATCGACACACCCAACGCCAACCCAATTGTCAGCAAAGACGAATGGATGCCCGAAGCCAAGATGACAATCTATAACGCCGATGGCTCATTAGATTATAAGGGGTCGCTCTCAATGAAGGGGCGCGGCAATTCCACATGGAAAGCCAGTAAAAAGCCATATGCTTTGAAGCTGGATAAAAAAAATGAAATCCTCGGAATGCCCAAACACAAGCGTTGGTGTCTTCTCGCGGAATACTACGATGCGTCCTGGATCCGGAATGACCTCGCTTTCTGGATTGGCAACAATTTAAGCAATCTCGACTGGAGTCCCCGCACCAAAGAAGTAAATCTCATTCTGAATGGCGAGAAATGCGGACTGTATCTTCTCACCGAACAGATAAAAATTGATGATAATCGAGTCAACGTAGGCGACGATGGTTTCTTAATTGAGATTGACAATTATGCCGATCAGCCCGAAGAGACAGACCCCTATTTCAGATTGGAGCATGTTGGCCAACCAATAGCGGTGAAAGACTACGACGAATTGCCTGAATCGCTTGCCTATATTCAGGACTACCTCACCCGTTGTGAAAGCACACTTTTCTCAGATGACTACCTCGACGAAGAAAATGGTTGGAAAAGCTTGATGGATCTTGACTCCTATGCAGACTGGTATCTTGTGAAGGAGATTACAAAAGACAACGATGCCATTTTCTATTCCAGTTGTTACATGAATCTCAAACGTGGTGGCAAACTGAAAATGGGGCCATTGTGGGATTTTGATGTCTCAATGGGCAATTATCCTTCGGGATGGGGTGTCGATGTCAATATTATCAATAGTCCGGAAGGGCTTCACGTGATAAATTCAGAATGGTATCAGAGATTATTCACCGATCCGGAATTCGTGGAAGCAGTAAAGTCAAGATTTGAACATTACTACTATTCACGACAACTCATCTACGACTATATTGACTCCACGGTGGACCGCACAGAAAAAAGCTATGCTCTCGACTATTCAATTTGGAGATCATCTACCGGCGACCCGGCATCATTCCGTAGTGCCAAAATCACATACCTTAAAGAATGGCTCGAACAACGCTTTGAATGGCTGAAATCAGAATTTGACAATATGTGATTTGTCCCTCATCTGCTTCATAGCGGCATAAAAATATATAGCCGCGATGCCCTGCAATGGTCTCGCGGCTCAATTGTTTAAAAATAATTAACGAAAATCATTTATATCAGCAAGTTTTTTTAGAGAAAATTTGCATATAGTTTTTATGCAAAATCCTGCATAAAATGGGCATTTGTTTAGCAAATGCCCATTTTTATTTTTGTATATTCAAAATCCGCTCTGCCCGAACCAGACGCTCCGGCAGAGGAAGAAAAGAAATATCCTCACTTCTCGCCTCCGTGCAGCCTCCTCTCAACCCCAACTCCACTAAAATCACCTCTTTCCCACATAATCCTACCTCCCTCCTGTCGAAAGTCCCCACCGTCCACCGCCCACCGCCTCTCTTGCCCCTCCTGTCGGCTCATCCGCCCTAATCGGCCCATCCACTTTTGGCTTCAGCCAAAAGTGGATATCCTCCCTTGGCAGCTTAATTCTCAATTTTAAATTTTCGATTTTCAATTCTCGGAAAAATCAGCGGCAATCCGCCCCATCGGCGGTCATCCGCGTGGCGTTAAACCCCTCATCGCGCCAGCGATATAGAATCCCAATAGCGCCAGCGATTCCAAGACAGCCATCGCGCCAGCGATTCCGACATGCCACTTCGCGGCAGCTTTAACTCCGGCGCGGATTCTGACGGATGGAGCGGGTTCCGGCAGATTTTAATTCCAAAATTCCAAAGTCTCTATAAGTGATGGCATTGATTGCTGAAGCAAGCAATGCCTGGCGGATTCTGGCGGACAGCGCTTCTGAGATTTGCCGTCGGCGCATCCGCCCTAATCAGCCCATCCATTTTTGTCTTCAGCCAAAAGTGGATATCCTTTCCTTTGGCAGCTCAATTCTCAATCAAGGAAAAGATCGGCGGCAATCCGCCCCATCGGCGGTCATCCGCGCAGGAGTTAAACCCCCATCGCGTCAGCGATCCCAAGACAGCCATCGCGCCAGCGATTCAGATATCCCCATCGCGCATGCGATCTCAAGACAGCCATCGCGTCAGCGATTCCGACATGCCGCTTGAGCGGCTGCGAAAACGCCCCGCCCTCTGTGATATTTCTTACTGTGCAGCGAACACAGTTCGCTGACCTCCGCAACCCGCGTCTTAGCATGGAACTTGCGGCTTCAGCCGCAAGGGTGAAAAAATTGAACTTTGGGCAAAATTATTTTGTTATTTTCAAATAAATAACTAAATTTGCATTATGAAGTTAATAGAGGTCAATATGGATAAGATTATAGCCTTATGTAAAAAATATAAGGTTGCCAAACTGTGGGTCTTTGGATCCATACTGACCGACCGATTCAATGACAACAGCGATGTGGATTTTTCTGTTAAATTCGATAAAGAAAAACTTCCTCTGCTTGATTATGCCGACAACTATCTGGACTTCCATAAGGCTTTAAGGTCATTGTTTTCAAGAGAGATAGATCTTGTGACCGAAGACTCTCTCACAAATCCATACTTCATCAAGGAACTGAACGCCACCAAACAGCTTGTGTATGGATAAGATATCGAAATATCTTTTTGATGTCTTTCAGGCATGCCAGGAAATCGAAGAAGAAACAAACCTCCGAGGCCGCAACTTCGAGATATTCTGCAACGACAGAGTTTTCCGTAAGTTTGTAGAAAGAAATTTTGAAATCATCGGGGAAGCAATGAACCGTATTCTGAAAATCAATCCGGAAATTCCAATAACCTCAGCAAGAAAAATTGTAAACACAAGAAACCTTGTGATTCACAGTTACGACAGTCTGGATAAAGAGATTCTGTGGGGAATTGTCATTAGGCATCTTCCCATACTGAAAACAGAAATCGAGCAGGCCCTAAAAAATTCCTGACCATATTGCAGCTCCTCTCCCCTTCCCCAAAGCCACCACCTCTCCCTCCAAAGAATCAGTGACAACGACGACAACGACGACAACGATGAAAACGATGAAAACGCTGAAAACGCTGACAACCCTCCTCCGCATCGTCCTCACCGTCGACCCTGACATCCTCTCCCTCACCAACCACTTCTACGACCGATAGCCTCACTCAATTTGCCCATAACGCAGGCAATCGGACAGATACAGCGATCCGCCCTAATCGGCCCATCCACTTTTGTCTTCAGGCAAAAGTGGATATCCCTTCCTTTGGCAGCTTGATTCTCAATCAAATAAAAATCAGCGGCAATCCGCCCCATCGGCGGCTATCCGCGCAGGAGTTAAACCCCCATCGCGTCAGCGATTCAGATATCCCCATCGCGTCAGCGATTCAGACATGCCGCTTCGCGGCAGATTTAACTCCGGCGCGGATTCTGACGGATAGGGCGGGTTCCGGCAGATTTCCTTTTCAGTCTCTATAAGTGATGGCATTGATTGCTGAAGCAAGCAATACCTGACGGATTCCGGCGGACAGCGCTTCTGGAATTTGCCGTCAGCGCATCCGCCCTAATCAGCCCATCCATTTTTGGCTTCAGCCAAAAGTGGATATCCCTTCCTGAAGCACTTCTGAAGAAAAAAAATCAGCGGCAATCCGCCCCATCTGTGGCTATCAAGACAGCCATCGCGCCAGCGATTCCAAGACAGCCATCGCGCCAGCGATCCCGACATGCCGCTTTTGCGGCTGCGAAAACGTCTCCTCCCTCAGTGTGCCGAATGCGGAGATGTTTCGTTCCGTGCTTCGACCTTCAGTTCGAAGGTGTCTCCGCCTCGTCAGATTTTTCATTTTTCATTTCCATCGGGTCTTCCCCTATATTGCTTGTGTTTAGTTGGGTTGTGTGTTGTCTGTGATATTTCTTACTGTTCAGCGAATGCAGTTCGCTGACCTCCGCAACCCGGCCTCCTCCCCTCACCCTCCAGGAGCGGCCACCCAACCATCCTCCTCAAAAAATAACTTCCATATTACGCTGCGATTCACTCCGCAAAAAATATAATCCTCACCCAATTTGCCCCTAAAACAGGCAATTGGACAGTAGATACTAACAAATTTTATGAGAGGCCGCTACAAGAGCGGCTTCCCATGACCCACACGTCATTTTTGGACGCTTATAAATAAACAGATAGAGGTTATGGCTTATTATATATATAAATAGGGCTTCGTTTTGTCAAGAAACGGAGCTCTGTTTGTCGAAAGTCTATTTTGCAAAATTGAATAGGAAATAGACTCTCAAGATAAGAAAATCACCGAAAATTTTTCTAATTTCAGAAAAAAATTGTAATTTTGCAATGCAATAAAACCTTGCTTCATAATTCAGAACAACAATACTAAGCTTTCTTAGTAAAAGAAGAAAGAGAATACACTTATTTGGCGACTTGGTGCACCAGCACAAAATGACTTCAATAACTGACTATCATAATTATACAGAAACAAACTTCATTAAATTTGTCGAAAGTCTAAACACGTCCGACTTGCCGGCAATGACAGCCACGCGTATATTGCCATCTTTTTTGAATGCAATGCACGCCCATCGCATATCTGCATTCTCGCAGACAGCGCTGACGTATTGGGCGGTGGAGATGATGAATCATGCGATGAAACGCGCCACGGTGCAGAGATACCTCGGTGCCCTCCATACCCTTTATAAGGAGTGGAAGGGATCGCCCAGTATTAGAGAGGAAAATCAAGATATCGACACCGGAGATGACCTTGACTTTTCAATGCCCAAAGTTACATACGACGACCAGTCGATTGCCGAACTTAAACAGAAAGAAAGCAATCTGCAAAAGGCGGAGCAATTGTCGAAGATCAACAAAAAACCTCATTCCAAGGACTATACCTATCTCAATGCATTGATCTATCTGCTGATAAATCCTGTGGCTTCGGTTTCCGAGCTTGTCGACCTGAAATTTTCAGACCCTCAGCCCGATGTGGCAATCATTGAAGATATAAAGCTTGCGATGCGCAATATGCCTCAGGCACAATACGTATTTCCTCTCGAACAGGGTAAGCGACGCAAGCCGGCAATCATCCACGACCTCTTGCGCGGCATGCGGACGGCAGCCCGTCCTGCCGGCCTCGATTTTGGCGCATCATTCTCGCGAGAATCCATAACCGCGATATGGATTACAGCCGCAATGCGCGACGGAGTGTCGCTCGAAGAGATAAGGACCATCGTCAAAATATTACCGCCACAATTTTCCTTCATGTCGCTCATTGCCCCGGCAACACTGACTGAGGAAAAGAAAGATGAAATAATGAGCCGTGTGGCCACATCCTTTATCAACAGCAACATCGGCTGGTACGTAATGAGGCTTCGCTCCGGCGTCACGCCGGAATACATCAAAGAGGAACTTCGCTACCGCAAATATCCGCTACTCAGGCAAGTGGAGTTTTATTCTCCCATGAAGACGGTGAAAAAACTTATCAAGAAGAAAGCCGTGGCGGTGGATGTTCCGGTGCTACCGGGCATCCTATTTTTCCGGATGCGCTACGACAAGATCTCCAAAATGATGGGATTGATAGGCGACCTCGCATGGTGCTACCGCACCACCAACACAGCGACAAGTCCCTACTCTGCAATCCCACAGAGGGAGATGAAGACGTTCCAGCGTAGCGTGGGAAGCCTTACGGCCGACATAGAGATGGATATCATAGCCTCGCAGCCGCCGCTCAACATCGGCGACGAGGTGATCATAGAAAACGGCACACCCCTCGACGGCCAGCAGGCCGTGATCCGCAAGGTGCGGAGCACCGACGGCAGCCTCTCCTACACGCTTCGCCTCTCCGACTCCGAGTTCATCCACTGGAAGGAGGTAACCCTCACCGCCGCCCACCTAACAAAGGTAAAAGACAACAACAAATCCGAATAGTTGGAATCGCTAAAGCATAAGACAGTCAAGGGGACCGTATGGAGTTCCATCGAAAGATTTGCCACTCAGGCGGTATCTTTCGTTGTCATGATTATCATGGCAAGAATTCTGACTCCGGACGACTACGGACTTGTGGCAATGCTGACGATATTCATTGCCATATCGCAGTCTCTTGTTGACAGCGGTTTTTCAAATGCACTGATACGCAAGCAAGACCGTGATGAGACCGACAACTCCACAGTCTTTTATTTCAACCTTGCGATAGGACTGATTCTCTATGTTGCAATTTTTTTCAGTACAACGCTGATAGCTGATTTCTATAGTCAGCCACTTCTTGTCCCGATAGCGCGGGTATTATCGCTTAGCATCATAATCAATAGCTTCGCAATCATCCAGCGCACCATACTGACCAGTGCGCTCGACTTCAAGACGCAGGCAAAGGCATCCTTCACCGGAGCATTTGTCTCGGGAGTGATTGGCATCGCGTTGGCCTATTCCGGTTTTGGCGTATGGTCGATTGTGGTCTATCAGATAAGCAGCCTCGTGATCAATTGCGGATTGCTTTGGATTCTGTCCAGGTGGCGTCCCCGATGGGTATATTCATGGAAATCATTTAGGGAACTGTTTGGATTCGGATCAAAACTGGCGATTTCCGGAATAATCGACACTCTCTATAGCAATATTTATCTTCTCGTCATCGGCAAGGTGTTTAACGCCGCTGATTTGGGCTATTATACCCGGGCAAGTCAGTTTTCGCAGTTTCCGTCGTCAAACATCACCGGCATACTCCAGAGGGTGACATACCCGGTGCTATGCACCATGCAAGACGACACGGAGCAGCTGCGCGACGTATATCGCAGGTTCCTTCGCCTATCGGCATTTGTGGTTTTTCCGCTGATGATGGGATTGGCTGCAGTAGCGAAACCACTTATTTTGTTGCTGCTTAAGGAGCAATGGGCATTTTGCATCATACTGCTTCAGATAATGTGTTTTTCGATGATGTGGTATCCCATCCACGCCATCAACCTCAATCTGTTGCAGGTCAAAGGAAGAAGCGACCTTTTCCTGAAGCTTGAGATTATAAAGAAGATAGTAGGGGTTACGATTCTGTGCATCACACTGCCATTCGGACTCGTAGCAATGTGCGCCGGAAGTATCGTGAGTTCGCTGATAGCCTTGATTATAAATACCCACTACACTGGAAAACTAATACAGGTTGGATTTCTGACACAGATGCGCGACCTGCTTCCAACAATCATTTATAGCCTGTCGATGTGTATAATAGTCTATATAATAGTTAATGAGCTTCCCAACCTGTGGCTTCAATTGACTCTTGGGATATTGGTCGGTATAGTTTACTTCATAACGATTACACGGCTTACCCATTCTAAAGACCTTTCAGAGGCCTTCGGTTTTATCAAAGAAATCAAACGATGAATCCAAATAATCAAATCACAGTCACATCGCCGCTACTTCCGGATCTTGATGAATTCAACGCGATGCTCAAGGAAATCTGGGATAGCAAATGGATCACCAACAATGGGACTTTCCATAAAAGACTTGAGAAGGAGCTGGCAGAATATCTGAAAGTTCCTTATATCAGCCTCTTTACAAATGGCACGCTGCCACTCATAACGGCCCTTCAGGCCCTAAGGATAACCGGAGAGGTCATAACGACACCATACAGTTTTGTTGCCACGACCCACTCCCTCTGGTGGAACGGCATAAAACCGGTGTTTGTGGATATCGACCCATCGAATTGCGGACTTGACCCGGAAAAGATAGAGGCGGCAATAACGCCCAAGACAACGGCCATAATGCCGGTGCACTGCTATGGCAAGCCATGCGACACCAAGGCGATTCAGGAGATAGCCGACAAATACGGTCTTAAGGTAATCTACGATGCCGCCCATGCCTTTGGAGTGGAAGTGAATGGAGAATCCATTCTCAAAGCCGGAGACATGTCAACTCTTTCATTCCACGCCACAAAGGTCTACAACACCATAGAGGGAGGTGCAATGGTCATGCACGATGAAAAGACCAAACAGAGGATAGATTATCTCAAGAACTTCGGGTTTGCCAATGAGGTGACGGTAGTTGCTCCCGGCATCAACTCAAAGATGGACGAGATGAGAGCAGCATACGGTATTTTGAATCTTCGCCAGGTTGATGCTGCCATTGCTGCCCGTCAGAAAGTGGCCAAGAAATATCGCGAGGCGTTGAAGAATGTGGAAGGAGTTTCATTCTTTGATGACATGCCCGGGGTGCGTCACAACTACAGCTACTTCCCGATATTCATCGATGCGGAGAAATTGGGCAAGACACGCGATGAACTCTATTTTGAGATGAAGGGATTCAATGTGCTTGGCCGTCGCTACTTTTATCCTCTCATAAGCGAATTCAGCACATACCGCGGACTTCCGTCTGCGACACGCGAGAATCTGCCCAACGCCTATAGAATAGCCGACAGCGTGCTCTGCCTCCCCATGCACCATGCACTCAGCGAGGAAGACACCGATCGAGTACTTAATATAATCAAATCATAAATTTCATGGTTAAATATCCAATCGGACTGCAGTCATTTTCTGACATAATAGAAAATGGCTATCTATATGTGGATAAGACAAGACTTATCCATCAAATGATAACCAGCGGGAAATATTATTTTCTCAGTAGGCCTCGGCGATTTGGGAAAAGTCTGTTGCTTTCTACCATTGAGGCTTTATTTAGAGGGAAAAAAGAAATGTTTGAAGGTCTGTATATATCGCAGACCGATTGGAAATGGACTGAATATGAAGTAATCCACATTGATTTCAATGGGGATAACTATCAGAATAAAGAAATCCTGAATGCAGTCATAGATGGAATCCTGTCGCAATTTGAAAAAAAATATCACATAGCAAAACCATTGGCAACATTCGGATTGAGATTTCGTGAAATCATCAAAACGGCCTCAGAATTAAGCAGGAGGAGAGTTGTGGTGCTGATCGACGAATATGACAAACCGATTTTGGACACGATTAACGACAAAGACACATCAGAAGCAAATAGGAATGCTCTTCAGGCATTTTATTCCGTCCTGAAGACGATGGACCAATACATTCAGTTTGCCATTCTCACCGGCATATCAAAATTTAGCAAAGTGTCCATCTTCAGCGGTCTCAACAACCTAAACGACATATCTCTAAGTAATGAGTACAACACAATTTGTGGAATCAGCGAAACTGAACTGACACAATATTTTAGAGATGGGATACATGATTTGGCAAATAATCTTTCTTTAAGTGAAGAAGAAGTCCGATTGCAATTGAAGAAAAACTACGATGGGTATCATTTCTCGAAAAAAGGAGAGGAAATATATAATCCATTCAGTCTGCTGAATTGCTTTTCCAAAAAAGAGTTCAACGACTATTGGTTTGCCACCGGCACTCCGACATCCCTTATACGACTTATTGAACGCAGCAATTTCTTGGTGTCGGAAATGGAACACTATGAGAGTTCGGAAAGCATGCTCAACGGCACTGACATTTATTTGTCAAATCCAATACCACTACTTTTTCAAGCTGGATATTTAACCATCAAGGATTACGACAGCCGCTTCAAACTTTACACACTTGGATTTCCCAATTCAGAAGTGGCAGAAGGATTCTCGGCGCTTCTCCTGTCATCCTATTCAGGAGGCATCAATCAGTCTGCGTTTCTAAGACAATTTGTAGAAGATGTGGAGAAAGGAAATGCTGAAGACTTCATGAAAAAGCTCAAATCTTTTATAGCGGGCATACCTTACGATCACTTTCGTGCAACTAAGGACCGAACAAGTGAAAGTGCCAACAAATTCAACGGACATCTTGAAATTCATTATCAAAACATAATGTTTGTCATAATGAAATTGATGGGTTTTTATGCGCATACCGAATATCGCACATCGAGCGGAAGAATCGACATGACAATAGAGACATCACAATATGTATATATCCTTGAATTCAAGATAAACTCAAATGCAAAAGCCGCGCTGAGTCAGATAGAAAGCAAGGGATATGACATTCCGTTCAGGCATCATCGGAAAAGCGTCATAAATATAGGCGCAAATTTTGACACCAAAACCCGAACCCTATCCGATTTCATAATCGCAAAAGAGAAGTGCGAATGAAAACATATATAGTGAAAAACAGTGAAAAAACCTTCCTCCCCATGCACCATGCACTCAGCGAGGAAGACACCGATCGAGTACTTAAATTCTTTAAAAGTTAATTGAAATGCAAGCAATTATATTAGCCGCTGGAATGGGTAAACGTCTTGGTGAGTTTACTGCTAACAACACCAAGTGTATGCTGGAAGTCAATGGAGTTCGACTTATAGACAGGATGCTCCGTCAATTGGAACAACTTGATTTATCCAGAATAATAATTGTCATAGGCTATGAGGGAAATAATCTAAAAACGCATATTCTGCAAGAATTTTCCTCATTGCCTATTGTTTTTATTGAAAACAACGTTTACGATAAGACCAACAACATATATTCTCTGTGGCTTGCACGTGAATATATGGCAGAGGAAGATACGCTTCTTCTTGAATCCGATCTTTTTTTCGAAGACAAAGTTCTTAAGACCGCCATCGAATCCGTATATGACAACTGTGCACTTGTTTCGAAATATGAAACATGGATGGACGGCACCATGGTAAGAATAAACGATGATAATGACATTGTTAACTTTATTCCCAAAAAAGATTTCAAATACACTGATACCGGTAGTTACTATAAAACAGTAAATATCTATAAATTCAGTAAGCATTTCATAGTAAACCATTATCTTCCTTTTTTGGAAGCATATATAAAAGTGCTCGGTGAAAATGAGTATTATGAACAAGTGCTCAGAGTCATAACTCTTATTGACAGCTGTGGGATAAAAGCACTTCCAATCACGGGGATGCACTGGTATGAAATAGATGATGTGCAGGATTTAAGAATCGCAGAGACTATCTTTGCCTCTCCTGAAGAAAAGCTAAAGAAACTTCAACATAGCTATGGTGGATATTGGAGATATCCTGGCCTATTAGATTTCTGCTATCTTGTTAATCCATACTTCCCCCAGCAAAGAATGATTGATGAGATGAAGGCCAATTTCGAGGTTCTCCTAAGAAATTATCCTTCAGGAATGGGAGTAAACTCACTGCTCGCTGGAAAATATTTTGGCATCAAGCAAGATTATGTTGTTATCGGGAATGGAGCGGCAGAACTTATCAAGAACTTGATTGAAACATCATCCGGCAAGATTGGAATAACCTATCCTACATTTGAAGAATATCCCAATAGAGCTGAAGATGATACGATTGTGAAATTCTATCCGGACAACCAAGATTTTTCTTACGATGTTGAAGACCTTATCTCTTTTTTCGATGGTAAAAATATAAGGACCTTGATTCTCGTAAATCCCGACAATCCTTCTGGGAACTTTATAACAAAATCACACCTTGAAAATCTGGCAAATTGGTGTGCTTGCAAAGAAATAAGATTGGTCATAGATGAGTCATTCGTAGATTTTGCTGAAAATGGTCAGGAACAGACACTATTGACTAACTCAATTCTTGAAAAACATATCAACATGTGCGTCATGAAAAGTATTTCAAAGTCGTTTGGCGTTCCTGGTCTTAGGCTTGGAATTTTGGCATCAGCCGATACTGCGTTTATTTCAAGACTAAAGAAGGATGTTGCAATCTGGAATATAAACTCCTTCGCTGAATTTTATATGCAGATCTTCGGCAAATATGAAAAAGACTATTTGCGTTCATGCGAGAAATTTCGTGAAGAAAGATCTATTTTTGAAAAGGAGTTGAGAGAAATACCTTATCTTAGAATTATTCCTTCACAGGCCAACTACTTTCTCTGTGAATTCATTGACAAATACAGTTCCCATGAACTGACTTTAAAATTGCTGACAGACTTCAATATATTGATTAAAGATTGTTCATCAAAAAAAGGATTTCCATCTGGAAAACAATATATTCGGATAGCAATTCGCGACAGAAAAGACAATGCTCAATTAGTTGAATCATTAAAAAAACTAAATTATGTTTAAGAACGTGTGCATTGTAGGAGGTGGTTCATTAGGGCACGTAATAGCCGGCTGGATGTCTCATAAGGGACTAAATGTGTCTATTCTTACCCGTTGTCCAAATGAATGGGAGAAAAATATAATCATACATACCCCTAATGGAGATTTAAATGCACATCTGAATAGAATTTCTTCTCACCCAGAAGACGTAATCCCAGATTCAGAAGTTGTGTTGTTGACTGTCCCTGGATATGCTAATCAAAATGAACTTGAATTGATAAAACCATATTTATCTGACAATACATATGTTGGTGGTGTGTTTTGCTCATCCGGATTTTTTTTCGAGGCATTAAAAATTATGCCTAACAATATAAAACTTTGGGGATTTCAAAGGGTTCCTTTTATTTCTAGAATAGTCAGCTATGGAAAAGAAGCAAATCTACTTGGATTCAAGCAAAGTTTGAATATAGCAGTGGAACGAGCGTCTAATAATGAGAAAGATTTATTCCATAATTGGGTTGAAACTATATTTGAGACCAAAACAATACTTCAATCCAACTATTTAGAAGTTAGTATCAGCAACAGCAATCCATTGCTTCACACGTCTAGACTTTATACTCTTTTTTCAGAATGGGATAATGAAAGAAGAATCAATGACAATATTCTTTTTTACGAAGATTGGGACGAAGATTCGGCCGATTTATTAATTAAGATGGATAATGAACTGTTTCAGCTTATTGAACATTTGCCAGTGAATAAAACATTTCTTTCTCCAATTCTTGATTATTACGAAAGTCAAGATGCCATAACTCTTAAAAACAAACTTTCATCAATAGAAAGTTTTAAGGGTATAAAAGCTCCAATGAAACATGACGATAGAGGATGGTATCCAGACTATGGCAGTCGATATTTCACTGAAGATTTTGGCTATTCACTTCGCTTTATTTGGGAATTGGCAAGAAAATTTAATCTTAATACTCCATATATTAACATTGTGTATGATTGGGGCCTTTCAAAAACAAAATCTTGATGAAATTAAATAATATATTAAAGAGAATATGGACTTAAAACTAAAATTCCCCATTAATTTTTTACAAAGTGAGATTAGAAATGACTATTATATAAGTCATGAAATGAAAAAAGTATGGGCTGTTGAGTTAGATCTTCTATCAGAACTGTTAAGTGTTTGTAAAAAGCATGATATTAAACTATTTGCCGAAGGCGGTACTTTATTAGGTGCTGTTAGACACAAAGGTATGATTCCATGGGATGATGATATTGATGTCGCAATGACAAGGAGTGATTATATTAAACTTCAAAGGTTTGCATCAAAAGAGTTTAAATATCCATATTTTTTCCAAGATGAAAATACGGATCCTGGTTCTCTCACAGGACATGGACGTATTATAAATTTAAATACCACTGCAATTAATCGCTATCATCTTAATAAAGAATCTCAAGGCAGTTGCCTATTCAAACAATGTATTTTCATTGACATTTTTGTTTTTGATAATGTTCCAGATGATATAAATCTTCGCAATTCTTTTATTGACGATGTTTATGAATTAGGAAGAAATGTGTGGAATTATAGCAAATTTTTAAATAGGAATTTTAGAATTACTGATAGTTACAAACCTGTAGAATATACTCAATATGAACATTTGATGGCTAAATATGCAGACCAAAATACAAAATGGTTATATACATTTGCAGCTGGGAAAAAACGACTTGAATGTAGTGCGTATCTTAGTTCTGAAATATGTAGTATTGAATATGCAGATTTTGAATTTATAAAAATTCCCATTGTCTCCGATTACAAATCGAAATTAGATAGAAATTATGGCAATTGGCATGAATTTGTAAAAGGTGGTTCAGCTCATGGTGGAATCGGAGATATTTTCTTTGATACTGAACATCCATGCGAATATTACCTTGAGAATCCAATCCGCATGAAAGAAATAAAACAAAAATTTGGAGTTTATGATTGAAATATCAAATATAGCTAACAATATAAAACCATCATTGACACGTCAGCTTTTTAATATGGCGAAGGCTTACGACGATGTCATTGATTTCACATTAGGCGACCCTGATGTAGCAACCCATCAAGCCATCAAAGATGCTGCTTGCTCTGCAATTCAATCCGGTAAAACAAGATATTCTCAAAATGCCGGTCTTTTGGAACTTCGAGAGACCATAAGCAAATACTACGTACGTAGTGAGAATCTTTACTATAATCCACAAACTGAAATTATGGTATCTGTAGGAGCCATGGAAGGTCTGTACCTTGCACTTCTTGCAATCTTGAATGCCGGAGATGAGGTAATTATACCAGCACCTTACTATGTCAACTATGTTCAGATGGTTGAGATGTGTCATGGTGTTCCTGTTGTAGTAGACAATCCAGATGCTGATGAGTTGAGTTTCAACATAGAGGATTTAGAAGCTGCTATCACTTCTAAAACTAAAATCATTATCATTAATACACCGGCAAATCCATCTGCGAAATTAATTCCTCAGGATAAAATAAAAAAAATTGCTGAACTCGCAAAACGCAACAACCTTATTGTAATTAGCGATGAAGTATATAAATGTTTGATTTATACCGATAAAAGTTTCAGAAGCATCGTCAACGAAGATGGAATGAGAGAACGAACAATCCTTATCAATTCTTTATCCAAAGAATTTTGTATGACGGGATATAGAATCGGATATGTCCTCGGTCCGAAAGAAGTGATTGCAGCAATGACAAAATTGCAAGAAAATGTTGCCGCTTGTGCTCCACTCCCATCACAATATGCTGCCATCGAAGCATTGAGTGGTAATGGCAATTACTCAAGCCATATGGTAGAGACTTTTCGCAGACGTAGAGACATTCTTGTGGATGGAATCAGATCCATTTGTGGGCTTAGATGTATGGAACCGGAAGCGACATTCTATCTTATGGTCGATATATCATCAACAGGCCTCGATTCATACGATTTCGCATGTAAGTTGCTTGAAGGTGTTCATGTTGCGGTTGTACCTGGAGTAACTTATGGAAAAAGCTGCAACAAGTACATTCGAATTGCCTTTACATTGGATGAAGACAAGATACGCGAAGGAATATCAAGGATTGCTAAATTTATGCAACAATACAAATCTTCAAATCCTGCAGCAGTATGAAAAGATTATTGATGCTTGGCGGTTCTCTCTATCAGACTTTCGCCATTAAAGAGGCTGTGAGAATGGGACATTATGTGGTCACGTGCGATTATCTTCCTGATAATCCTGGGCATAAATATGCTCATGAATATTATAATGTCAGCACTACTGACCAAGAGGCAGTTCTTCAACTGGCGAAGAAACTTAATGTCGATGGAGTTGTAGCTTACGCTTCGGATCCCGCAGCCCCAGTAGCCGCATACGTTTGTGAAAAATTAGGATTGCCTTCTTCACCATATAAATCTGTTGAAATCCTTTCAAATAAAGATTTGTTCAGGAAATTCCTTGCAGATAATAATTTCAACACACCGAAAGCAATGGGCTTTCAATCTTTAGCTGAAGCTGAAAAGCATATTGGCGAGTTTAAACTTCCGGTAATGGTGAAACCTGTGGATTCATCTGGCAGTAAGGGTATTAATAAACTGACGGATTGGAATCAACTGCCTTCGTTTGTAGAGGACGCTTTGAGTTATTCAAGAAGTAAAAGATTTTTGATTGAAGAATTTATAGAAAAACAAGGCTGGCAGATTTCTGGAGACGCCTTTAGTGTTGATGGGAAACTTGTTTTTCACTGCTTTGGAAACGAATACTATGACGAAAAAGGCATAAAAGACTTTGCCCCTATCGGAGAATCATGGCCGTTCATGATGAATCCGAGATTTATTCAGGATCTTGAAAAAGACCTTCAGAGATTAATATCTCTTTTGAAGATGAATACCACCGCTTATAATGTGGAAGCAATTGTTGACAAGGAGGGTAAGATCTATATTCTCGAATTAGGTGCGAGAAGTGGCGGTTCCTTGATCCCTCAAATCACTAAATATGCAACAGGTGTGGATATGGTTCCATACGTTATAAAAGGTGCTCTCGGCGAGGACTGCTCTGACCTTCAGATGAAACCCAGCAGAGGATGTTGGGCTAACTATATGCTTCAATCGCGTAGCAACGGTAAATTTAAAGACATTCAAATAGATCCAGATTTTAAAGAACACCATCTCGTCGAATGTGTTCATAATTTAAAGATTGGAGACGAAGTAGAGGAATTTAAGGATGCCGGTAATGCTCTTGGTGAATTAATTCTTAAATTTGACTCGACAGAACAAATGTTTGATTGCCTAAAAAGAATGGATGATTTCATTAAAGTAGTCACAGACTAAATGTGCAATATCGCTATTGAACATATTTCAGCATCGGATATGGTCCGACACTTAGAGATAAATAAGGATGCCATGCCATATACGGACGATTTTAGACAAGAATATTCTAATAAACTTGCTAAAAATGCTGATTTTTGTATTGCAAGAGACAATAATCATGCAATCATTGGTGTTATTGCTTTCTACTGCAATCAACCTCCAGTGGCATATATAAGTCACGCATGTATAGACTTCAAACATCGTGGCAAAAAGTTAATTATAAGAATGCTCGATTGCGTTCAACAACACGTTATGGCTAAAAATTTTAATTCGCTTAAAATAGAAGTTTTAAACGATAATTTTCCCGCAATTAGAGCCTACAAGAATTTTGGATTTAACGTCTTCTCTGAGGGCATTTCCAAAAGCCTAATGCTTAAATCATTATAAGACCCTACCTCATGCAACTGCACAAAGCTTTTTCTAATCCATTAGTGGCGATAGACTGCAGAACATATAATCAGGAAAAATATATCAAAGACACATTAGAAGGATTTGTCATGCAGAAGACAAACTTTCCGTTTGTTGCAATAGTACATGATGATGCTTCTAAAGATAATACACCAAACATTATAAGAGAATATGCTGATAGGTTTCCGAATATAATTTTACCTATATTAGAGACAGAAAATCAATACTCCAAGAGAGATGGCTCTTTGACTCGAGTCCTAAAAGAGGCCTGCAGGAAATCGGGAGCCAAATACATTGCATTATGCGAAGGAGATGACTATTGGACAGACCCCAATAAACTCCAAATGCAGGTTGATTTTCTTGAATCACACCCGGAATATTCCATGTGTTTTCACAAGGTTGACATTCTCAATGAAGGAACCGGTAAAATTGATTCTGGTTGTAATAAGACGAAAACGAAAGACTATGAGCATGAAGAAATGCAATCCAGATTAAATGTTGCCACTTGTTCTACTTTAATGAGAAGAGAGTGTTACTTTGAAATGCCCAATGACAAAGATTTTATATGCACCGACAATGTCCTATGGGCAACTTGCAGGTCGATGGGGAAGGTGAGGGGCTTCGACAAGGTCATGGGGATATATCGGCGAGTCAGTACCGGTTGGACTGCTCAATTTACCAAATTGGGCAAACAGAAATATTATGACCTTCAATTCGCCTGGATTAAACACCGGCAAGCTATGAAAAAACATTTCCCGGATATTCCATCGACTGTTTTGGATAATATCATTATGGAAAACATGGCCATAATCACCATTCTCGATGCAAGAATTTATCATTCCAACTTCAAAAAGCATTTCCGGGAGTATTATTCTGAGTATGGCATAAAATATCTTGCTTCGATAGCAAAGGTACTCTCAGCCTCTACCTCCAAGAGACTGAAATCTTTTCTTCACATCAATTAAGACAGATGGTAAGCGTTCTTGTCCCGATATATAATGTGGCTCAATTCATTGAGAAGTGTACCAGATCTTTATTCGAACAAACATACCAGGATATTGAATTCATTTTTGTGGATGACGCTTCGCCCGACAATAGCATTGGGATACTGTCAGAGGTGATGAAAGATTATCCTCAATCGGAGAGCAAGACAAGAATTCTACGTCATAATAAAAATAAAGGACTTGCAGCCGCAAGAAACACTGCAGTCAAGGCTGCAAATGGGGAATTTATACTTCATGTAGATAGCGACGACTGGCTTGAAAATGATGCGGTAGAGTCGCTGATTGATACGGCAAAAGAGAATGACGCCGACATTGTATATTCCGATTTCATAGAAATGAGAAAGACCAAAAACAGAATTCTTGAAAACCCGGACATTACCAATGCGTGCGAATACACCAAATCTCTCCTTAAACGAAAATCTCTGACTCACATAATAGGCAAACTGATAAGAAAAGATATTGTCACCGACAATAATCTTTGGACTATTGAGGGTATCAACCAGGGTGAAGACTACCTTGTAACCCCAAAGATTGCCTACCATTCAAAAAAGGTGGCAAGAGCCAAAAAGCCAATATACCACTATAATCGCCTCAACCTTGAGTCCTATACAGCAAATGTCAACGATGCAGGCATCGATATGGTCATAAAGGTGCAGGCTCTTCTTGCCGACTATTTCTCAAAGATACCTGATGCCGATGAGTATAAAACCACAATCGACCAGTCTTGCATCTACAATAAACTCACTTGCTTCTACAGCGGTCCTTTCTCCTCATATAGAAAAGTGGCAGGTCTTTATAAAAACATCAATTGGCACAAAATGAATCTGAGTATTCAGCAAAAATTCATACTTTCACTTTCCGACTTAGGAATGTTGCGGACTCTTCATTTCCTGATTTCTTCTATGAAATAAGACCCAATGATATATCTCGATGACATAATTTTCTCTCTTCAACGCCATGGCGGTGTTACCGTGATTTGGGAAAACCTTATCAATGCTCTTATTTCAAATGGTGTTGATTCCAGATTTATTGATTTTCGGAATGCAATGACCAACAAAGTGAGACCCGCTATACAGATTCCTCGTAACCAATTGATACTAAGAGAACGTCTTCCGATTCCCATTGAAAGATTTCGTTCTGTGAAGATTAATGACAAATATCCTTTCGTTTTTCACTCTTCTCATTATAGAATTTGCAATAATCCGATAGCAACCAACGTCACTACCCTCCACGATTTCACCTACGAATATTTCTTTTCAGGCTTTCGAAAGAAATTGCACATCTGGCAGAAATACAATGCCATAAGAAAAGCGGATGTGATAGTCTGCATAAGTGAAAGCACCCGCTGCGACCTGCTAAAGTTCCTTCCTAACACTCCAAAAGAAAAGATCAGGGTAATTTATAATGGTGTTTCTGACAAATACAGACCCTCTGAGGATATTATCCCAGACTATGCAGATTGCATACTTTTCATAGGAGGCCGTCAATCTTACAAAAACTTTCCATTTGCAGCCGCATCTGCAAAGGCGATAGGGAAAAGACTTCTTATTGTGGGTTCGCCGCTTTCTGATGATGAAAAGTCAATGATGGAGAAAGAACTTGGCCGTGAAAGATACATTATTCACACCCATCCCGACGACTTAACACTCAATAGGATATACAACTCAGTGGTATGCCTCATTTATCCTTCCCTATATGAAGGATTTGGTATTCCGGTGGTAGAGGCCCAGAAAGCCGGTTGCCCTGTGATTGCCATGAATTCTTCCTGCATACCGGAGGTGATGGGAGAGGGGGGAATCTTGCTTTCGGACTCTTCGACTGATGAATTTAAATCGAAATTCAAAATTCTCCAGACAGAGAGGAAAAATCTTGTTGAAGCCGGTCTGCAAAATTCCCGACGTTTTTCCTGGGATAAGATGACAAGCGAATATCTGGATTTATACGAAGAATTGGAAAATTCCATCAAATGATTGAGAAAGAATACTCCTTAGGCAATATGTTCCGGCTTGCCAAAGATCTGGTGCTGACCAAGATATTTTGGCCTTCTGCAAGACTTGTCAGATATCCGATTACCTCAAGGGGAAGAAAATATATCGATGCGGAGAAGGGGCTGACCACCGGGCGAAACTGCCGAATCGAAATATTCCACATCAAGGATGGTGAAAGGCCGGTCTTAAAAATCGGCAAAAATGTCCAACTCAACGACAATGTGCATATATGCGCTCTGCAATCAATTGAAATTGGCAATGACGTGCTGATCGCATCGAATGTCTATATCTCAGACAACAGCCACGGAATTTATTCCGGGCCACAACGCCATTCAGATCCGGAGGAAACGCCAATCGGCAGAGAATATAAGACAGATCCTGTCAGAATAGGCGACAGGGTTTGGATAGGTGAGGGGGTTATGATTCTGCCGGGAGTGACTATTGGCAAGGGTTCAATAATCGGCGCTCACTCGGTGGTGAATAAAGACATACCGGAAAATTGCATTGCAGTTGGTGCTCCGGCAAAAATAGTGAAAAAATTCAATCCGGATTCCCGGAAATGGGAAAAGACAACATAGACGGATATATAAAAATACAACCCAAATCAACATGAAACACGTTCTGATTACAGGTGGGGCCGGTTTCATCGGTTCTAATGTGGCTTTAAAACTTGTAGCACAAGGTTATGATGTCACAGTGCTTGATAATCTTTCTCCTCAGATCCATGGTGACAACCCCAACTTCACATCGCCTCTTTACAACAGCATAAAAGATAAAGTCCGCTTCATCAAAGGTTCGGTAACTTCCCACGATGATTGGCACAAGGCATTGCAGGGTGTAGATGCTGTGCTTCATCTCGCCGCTGAGACCGGAACCGGACAATCAATGTATGAAATTGAGAAATACGTCAACGTCAACATTGGGGGCACTGCAATACTGCTTGATATCCTGGCCAATGAAAAAACGGATGTAAAGAGGGTAGTTGTGGCTGAGTCAAGGGCCATTTATGGAGAAGGCCGATATTGGAGTGAAAAACTAAAAACATTCGTCTATCCTGAAGAACGACCAGACTCCTCGCTGTCGGAAGGTGATTTTGAAGTGAAATATCCGGGATGTGAAGAACCTCTGAAATTGGTGGCAACCACCGAAGACTCAAAAATTCATCCAGGATCAGTCTATGGCATCACAAAGCAAGTGCAGGGGCAGCTCGTACATTTGATTTGCAAGTCGATTGGAATTGAATCGGTATCGTTCAGATACCAGAATGTATATGGTCCAGGGCAATCACTCAGCAATCCCTATACCGGCATTCTTTCCATATTCTCTACAAGAATAAAGAATGGACATGAGATCAACATATTTGAAGATGGACTTGAAACCCGCGATTTCGTCTATATTGATGATATTGCAGACGCCACCATTCTCGGTCTGACAGTTCCGGACTTGAGTGGTCATGCATTTAATATAGGCACCGGGGTTGCAACAGATGTGCTGACAGTGGCCAAAACTCTGATAAAGCATTATGGCATAGACGTTCCAATCAGAATCAGCGGCAACTATCGGCTTGGAGACATAAGGCATAATTTTGCCGATATCTCCAAAGCAAAAAGGCTTCTCGGATTTGAACCTAAATGGAATTT
Source organism: uncultured Sangeribacter sp. (assembly GCA_964515455.1). Classification (GTDB taxonomy): domain Bacteria; phylum Bacteroidota; class Bacteroidia; order Bacteroidales; family Muribaculaceae; genus Lepagella. The sequence continues at coordinate 4,437 of CAZEUD010000024.1, read as the reverse complement.
CGACAAGGGTATCAAGGAGTTCTGCAACTGGGTGAACAGTCAGCCCATACAGAACGACTGCTATGAAAAATCCATTGAGGAAATGAAACAAAAAGGACTTTACAAATGATGGACTTCACCGGCAAGAAAGTATTGTTTTTTTCTGCACAGGCTTTCGGCATCCCCGAAAACATAGTCGCCACAATCCTAAAGAAAGGGGGGGAAGTGGATTATTTCGATGAGCGACCATCCAATTATTCCCTTGTCAAGGCATTAATAAGAATCAACCGCAAGTTTATTGCCCACTATATAGATTCTTACCATAGGAAAATCATCGAAGAAACAAAAGACAATCATTATGACTACATTTTCTTCGTCAAAGGTGAGTCTTATTCCGAGGCCAATCTATTGACTCTTTTCAGCTATCATAAAGATGCTGTCACTATTATATACCACTGGGATTCAATTGCCAACACTCACGATGTGAGAACCCTTTCCTCTCATTTCGACCATGTATTCTCCTTCGACAGACATGACTGCGCAAAGTATGGCTATAAGTTCCTTCCATTATTCTACTTTGATGAGTATAAGGATATAGCATCGCTGACTCAGCCAAGAAAATATGACTTAATGTTTGTCGGCACCACCCACAGCGAACGCTATAGGTTTATAAAAAATATAGCCTCTCAAATAGAAAAATGCGGAGGCAAGACTTTTCTCTATTTCTTCTTCCAGGGGAAAATAATGTTTTACAAATATAAAATCACGCACCCGGAGATGAAAAACGTCAAGGCTTCTGACGTACATTTCAAACCCATGAACAAGACGGAACTCATGAATGTCTATGCCCAGTCGAGCATCATTATTGATATGCAGCATCCAAGGCAGACGGGACTTACCATGAGATGCTTCGAGTCTTTAGGCGCGAAGAAGAAACTAATCACCACTAACGACGACATCAAGAATTATGAATTTTATAATTCTGATAATATACTGATAGTGGACCGACAAAATCCAATCGTGCCCAAAGAATTTATCAAGACTCCTTATCGGGAACTGGATGATGAAATCTACAGCAAATACTCAATTTCTTCATGGGTTGACAAAATTTTCTCTTCTTCACACAGCAATTAATTCAGGAAAATGCTATTTTATCTATTACTTTTTATAATTACTACCTATTTAGTACAAATTGGAAGTAGTAGTAAAAGTTCGCAACAGCCCATTTTAATTTTTCCTGCCATAACGATTTTATCAATCATAGCAGCTCTACGCAGCATTGATGTAGGAACAGACACTCAAACATACATTGAACTGTACGATTCAATAGTTAATGATGAAAATATGTCGGTTATCTTGATGATTCTTGACACCGATTTATTTTTTTACGCAACCTGTTATTTAGCTCAGCATATAGGCGGAATACAGGTTGTTTTCTTTTGTTATTCTTTCCTAACATTTTATTTCCTATACAAGGCCCTGGTCAAATATAGAAAGTTTCTTCCAGTTTGGCTTGGATTTATTCTCTTTCTATTCTTCTTTTATAATGCATCTTTGAATATAATGAGGCAGATACTTGCCGTTTCGTTTATCCTATGGTCATCCACTTTTTTATTCGAAGGCAAAAAAAAGACATTTTTAATTCTATCGATAATTTCAATAATTTTCCACATGACTGCCATAATAGCCAGTGGAATTATTTTTGTGCTTTATAAAATAAGCTCTACTCCGACCCAAAATAAGAAATTATCTTATTCCTTATTTTTTATAGCTTTGATAGTGGCTTTTTTGAGTGTCAATCTTGTAATTTCTTATATGGTTGCAATAAACTTCGGACATAGCTATGCTTACACCTCTTCGGCACAAAAATCTCAAATTGGTCTCACGGACATGATGATTAGTCTTTTCCTAATAGCGTCTTCCTATGTTGGCATGAAAAGAAAAGTGATAAAAGTAGTCAATATTGATTTTTTCTACCTTTCTTCCATCGTCTGTCTTGTCATGTTTCTCACCGGAATCTACAACAGATTTCTCATGAGAATGGCCTATTATAATCTCGTTTTCGCTTGCCTTTATCTACCATTGATTATCAAATCCCCAAAAATCAAAAAATTCAAAGCTCCATATATGCTGGTTGTATTGTTTATGGGATTTTTCTATTGGTTGTATCTTTTCGTCATAAGCGGCAGTAATGCGACGATACCATATAGCACTGCAGAAGGCCTGACTTTTGATTTCTGATGAACATCGCTTTCTTCACAGATAGAGAATGCTGTCCCACTTTCGGAGGCACGGAAAGAACTACGGCATTGATGGCCAAACATCTTAAGATATTATATGGATATGGAATTTTTTCAATTTTCAACAATCCTGCATTAAATTGCGACTCTAAATATATTTTTGATGGTTCTTTCCAATGGGTAAACACGGATGAAGGTGTTTCTTTATTGTCTGATTTCATAAAGAAAAATGATATTTCAATTATAATTAATCAGGGTGATTTTTATTTTTGTCAATCATTACACAATATACTGAAAATACAGAAATTGAAGTGTAAACAAATTTTTGCATTTCATTTTATGCCAGGGTCGGGCGAAGAAGCTCTAATCTCTTTAAAGGAAACCTACAAGCTGTGGAAGCATAACCCTTTATCTAAAGAATTACTAAAGGTGATCGGCTATCCTATTTACTACAGATTTGCTACAAATCGATTTCGCAACAATTATAGACTCGTTGACAAATTATCAGATAAAATAGTGCTTCTGTCTGATAGTTTCAAAATAATATGGAATAATTACGCTTATCCCGATAAGATTTCATCCTATACCAATGATTTTGTTATTATTCCTAATGCCTTATCTTTTGACCATTTTTCTAATATTGATGAAATTCAAAAAAAGGAACATAGAATCCTTATCGTTTCCCGTTTGGATGAAAGACAAAAAAAGTTATCAAAAGCTTTGGATATTTGGAATTCCATATCTCATGATTCTCTGATGAAAGATTGGAATCTTGACATCGTCGGTGATGGACCTGATATGATTTTTTATCAAAATTATATTAAAAAAAATCACATAGATCGTGTTTCTCTTTATGGAAGACAGAATCCTGTTCTTTACTATAAAAGATCATCTATCTTTATGATGACATCAGATTATGAAGGTTTTGGCATGACTCTTATCGAAGCTTCGCAGTTTGGTGTAGCACCTTTTGCTTTCGATACTTATCCCGCTCTTAAAGAAATTATCACTGACAATGTCAATGGGTTCGTCATCAAAGAGAATGATTATAAAACTTACGAAACAAAACTTTTGGAAATAGCCTCAGATGACGATAGGCGTATTCAAATTGCATTGAATGCAATAGATAACTCAAAAAGATTTAAGCCTGAGTCAATTGCTGAAAAATGGCACAATTTAATCAACAATGTTATTCATGGGAACACCGAAAATTAGTGTCATAATTCCATTTTATAATTCTCAATTATATATGGAACGAGGGGCAAAAAGTCTTTTCTCACAATCTTTCGATTCCATAGAATACATTTTCATTGATGATTGCTCCATTGATAATAGTGTTGACTTGCTACTAAAGGTGCTCGATAAATTTCCCGAGAGAAAGCCATACGTAAAGATAATTAGGAATAATTCTAATATGGGGGTCGGACAAAGCCGACAATTGGGAATTGAAGCCGCAACAGGTGACTATATCATACATTGTGATTCTGATGATTGGGTTGATTCTGATATGTATAAAAAAATGTATGAGAAAGCCATTGAGACAGATGCTGAAATCGTTGTATGCAATTATTTATACCTATCTGATTCTGGATATAAACTGATAACACAGACACCGTATAATTGTAAAAGGCTTTTATTTAAACAATTTGCAAATGAAACTCTCCATTCAAGCCTTTGCATTAAACTAATATCAAATAAACTTGCCAAAAGCGTTAGAATTCAACCCGGGATTAATCATTGGGAGGATTTTTCCATCACTCCTTATCTGATGCTTAAAGCAGATAAAATCGCTTATATCGACATCGCTCCATATCATTATGACACTTCCAATAAAGAATCTCTTTCAAGCAAGAACGTTATCCTAAATGCGTATTCATCAATTAATGCAATAAAATCTTTGTTGCAAAAAATGCATGATGACAATTTAATTGATATCGTAGACCCTTTGGATATTTATAGACTGCAATGGAGTGCAAAAAAAGGATTGCTTCTTGAGCCAAGCAGAGATAGCATTAAATTGTGGCAAAACACTTTCTCTGATTCAAATACCAATTATAAACAGATTGGCATTTCACGGAAATTTCAGTTTCTGACTTGGCTCGCAATCCACAATCAATATCATTTGCTGAAAGCATATAAACTGGCAAAATCCATTCCATCTCGATTGCTCGGCAGATGACTGTTGCGACATATCACCAGAAGATCAACGGCTAAAGAA
>CAZEUD010000023.1:0-32379 GCA_964515455.1 uncultured Sangeribacter sp. | reverse complement strand
TGATGACTTACCTGTTGAATGTCACATGTTCGCCAGCAAAGACATAACCCAGTGGGTTGCTGACTAAATGTGTATTGCCAACCATAAAGTCTGTTTGATGATGCGCATGACCGTAAATCCAGACATTGATTCTGCTGTCAGCTATATAGTTGCCAAGTTCGGTTGCAAAAGCTACATTCAGCGGATCGCCACCAAACCGTTTGTCAATTGCCGCAAATGTTGGAAGATGATAAGTAACCACGACTATCTTTCCGGGATCGCTTGTTTCGACTGAATTCTGAATAAACAAGATGTTTTGAATCTAAATTCTTGTAGTTTCTGGCATTCTTGTTTGAAGAATATTAAGAAATTAATAGTCATTTGTCATAATTATTTCGTTCCTTTGCGATAATAACATTAGAAATTTTAAAACAGATTACAAAATGAAAACATTACGTATCTTATAAATCTTATAATTCTTAGGTATGAATAAGCGGGCATATTGAGGAATACGGAATTTTTCAGGACAGCCTATCAAATTTGTGAAGATGATTAAGGGGTATTTGCAAGGAAATTATTAACTTTGCTGCATATTATATATTTAACAGATATTGCTTCGGACATTTAAAGACTTATTGCAAATGACTCCATTACCAAAAAAGATAACTGACCGACAAGTGGAGAGCGACCGCAGGGTGCTCGAGCTTCTGGCGCAGACGTTTCCCAATGTCAGCGCTGCTTCCACGGAAATAATAAATCTTGAGGCTATCCTCAATCTTCCTAAAGGGACTGAGCATTTTGTGGCTGACTTGCACGGGGAGCATGAGGCTTTCCGCCATATTTTGCGTAATGCCTCCGGAAACATCAAGCGTAAGGTTACCGAAATATACGGCACTTCCATGCGCGAGCAAGAGATACGCGACCTCTGCACCCTCATATATTATCCTGAGCAGAAGCTCCAGATAATACGCGCTTCGGAAACCGATCTCAATAATTTCTATAATATCACGCTTCACCGTCTGATACGCGTGTGTCAGTCGGTATCCTCTAAATATACCCGCTCGAAGGTGCGCAAATCATTGCCTCGGGAATTTGCATATATCATTGAGGAGCTTCTTCATGAGTCGCCTTCGGATGATGACAAGCACGCGTATTTCTCCAGAATTATCGAGACTATAATATCCACCGGACAGGCTGATGAATTCATTGCCGCATTATGCTATGTGATCCAGCGTTTGAGTATCGACCATCTCCATATCTTGGGGGATATCTTCGACCGCGGGCCCGGTGCACATATCATCATGGATATACTTTGCAATTACGGCAGGTTTGATATTCAATGGGGCAACCATGATGCTCTATGGATGGGAGCTGCTGCAGGCAACGAATGCTGCATGGCCAACGTGTTACGACTTTCGCTAAGATACGGCAATATGACAACCCTTGAGGATGGTTACGGCATAAACCTCGTTCCTCTTGCCACATTTGCAATGGAAACATATGGTAATGACCCTTGCGACAGGTTCCTTCCAAACATAGTAACAGAACAGGAGGAAGCTATCAACGAGAAGTCAAGACTTCTTATAGCAAGGATGCACAAGGCAATTTCCATAATCCAATTCAAGCTGGAGGCACAAATGGTCCGCAAGCACCCTGAATGGGGATTGGCAGACCGCGACCTGCTTTCGAGTATCGATATGGAGAAAGGCACTGTGATTCTTGATGGTAAGGAGTATAATTTGAACGACACCAACTTCCCCACGATCGACAGGAATAATCCTACGGAGCTCACAGTTGAAGAGAAAGAACTTGTAGACAAGCTACAACATTCATTCAGCGTAAGCGACAAGCTGATGAGACATATCGAGTGTCTGTTTTCCAACGGGTGCATGTACGGCATTTACAATTCCAATCTCCTCTTCCACGCCTCGTTGCCCTTGAATGAGGACGGGAGTCTGAAGGAGGTTGAGGTGAACGGAGAAAAATACAAAGGGAGGCAACTTCTCCACAAGATAGGGATGACAATGCGTGAGGCATTCAATGATGACTCATCTGAAGACAAGAAATCTTTCTCAAGAGATTATTTCTGGTATCTGTGGTGCGGTCCGGACTCTCCCCTGTTCGACAAATCCAAGATGGCAACTTTTGAACGTTATTTCATCAATGATCCGGAAACGCATCATGAGGAGAAGGGATGGTATTACAAACTGCGCAATAATGAAGAGATCTGCGATATGATTCTTGATGCTTTTGAGGTAGAGGGTGAGCATCGCCATATCATCAACGGACATGTGCCGGTGCGTGCGGCAAAAGGTGAAAGTCCGATTCGTGCCAACGGCAAAATGATGGTGATAGACGGCGGGTTTGCCAAGGCATACCACCACACCACCGGTATTGCAGGCTACACGCTGGTGTTCCACAGCAGCGGATTCCAGCTTGTGCAGCATGAGCCGTTCACCTCAGCGGAGGAAGCTGTTAGAACAGGGTCTGATATCGCATCCACCACTCAGATTGTGGAGATGTCAAGGCAACGCATGAGAGTGCGCGACACCGACAAAGGTCGCGAGCTGCAATCGCAGATTGACGAACTTACAGAACTTCTATACGCTTTCCGCCATGGTATTGTGAAAGAAAGACACTATAAATAGGTATTAGGTATTAGGTTTTAGTTATAAGGTATAAAAATCGGGACCAAGTGTATAACAATAGCAACATTAAAATAAAGAGACTGCTGATCTCATGTGCAGCGGCTGGAGCAATTCTCACCATGCATGCTCAGGTGAGTGCTTCTCCGGAGCGGTTCTCCCCTCTCGCCCAGGGATATCTTGAGCGCGCAAGAACCATGTTTGATACCGGTAACTATATCGGAGTGATTGACCAGCTCTCGGAACTCGGCACGCAAGGCGTAATTTTGAATACTGAGAATCAGGAGGAATTAATATATCTTCTGGCGCGCGCATACTATGAGCGAGGAGATTCAGAGTGTTTGCCATTGCTCAGAAATTTTGTCAAGGATTATCCCGCATCCACCAGAGCATTGGGAGCACGCATGGCGATTGCCGACTATTATTTCTTCCAACACCAGTGGCCGGAAGCTCTCAATGAATACAACAGCATTGACTTCAATCGTCTCAACAAAGAGGAATATCCACTCTATAGCTATCGGCTTGCACTATGCCAGATAAAGACCGGACACTATAAAGAAGCCCGCACCACGCTCCAGACACTGAGTCAAAACCGCCAATATTGTGATGCCTACAGATTTTATACCGCATACCTTGACTATGTAGATGGCGATTATGACAAAGCTTATACCGGATTTTCGAGTGTAAAAACCGGTGAACATGGTCTTGAAGCTTCATATTATCTGACGCAGATAGATTATAGCCGCGGAGAATACGAGAAAGTGGCGAGCAATGGCAAACAATTGCTGACTTCGCTCTCACAACCGGAACTCGCACCGGAACTCAACCGCATAACAGGTCTCAGTCTTTTCAAACTCGGAGACTGGAGCGGAGCAAGAACATATCTCAACCGCTATATGAATCTCACAGACGGGAAACCTGCCAAAGATGCGGTATATGCATTGGGAGTGGCTGATTATAATGACGGAGATTATGAAGCGGCTGCTGAAAAATTCTCCACACTTACAGAATTGAACAATGATCTCGCACAAAGCGCATGGTTGTATCTTGGACAGTGTGATGTCAAGACCGGCAATGATGATGCTGCGGCAATGGCTTTCGAAAAAGCCGCCCGTATGGATTACGACAGGAATGTTTCTGAAGTGGCTCTGTATAACTATGTAGCAGCCCTTACACGCGGAGGAACCGTGCCATTCTCCTCATCCGTTGATATGCTTGAAGGATTTATAAAGCTATATCCGGATTCGGAATATACCCCCAAAGTGGAGGAATATCTCGCCACCGCCTATTATAATGAGAAGAACTATTCAAAGGCACTTGCCAATATTGAGAAAATAAAGAAACCATCCAAGGCGGTGCTGACAGCCAAGCAGAAAGTGCTTTATGAGCTCGGTGTGGAAGCCATGACCAACAGCAAAGCGGCTGAAGCAACCTCCTATCTTAAAAAATCGCTGGAACTTGCCTCCTACGACCGTGAGCTTGCCACACAGACACAACTCTGGCTCGGAGATGCAGAATACTCTCAGGGAAACTATAAGAGTGCCGCTACCGCATACAATACCTTCCTAAAAAGCGAAAAAAACAGCGGAAACAGGACTCTGGCTCTCTATAATCTTGCATATTCCGAATATCAGCAGGAGCAATATAGCGCGGCAGCCGGCAATTTCTCCAAGGCATTGGAATCAAAACCTGCTCTTCCTGAAACCCTGAGGAATGATGCAACCATACGGTTGGCCGACTGTCAATATTATATTGGTAATCATTCATCAGCGCGTGACAATTATGCAAAAGCAATTGCCAATGGAGCAGCCGATTCTGATTTCGCATCTTACCGTCACGCTGTAATGTCAGGACTTTCAGGAGATGTGAATGGCAAAATCAAGGAGTTGACGGAATTCGAGAGCAAATATCCTGATTCACAGTGGATGCCCAATGTGCTTCTTGAAAAAGCCCAGACTTATGAGGCTCTTGACAAAAATGACAAGGCCGCAGAAGCATTCAGCCGCCTTGCAGCGGAATATCCTAAATCAGTACAGGCTCGCAAAGCTATGATCAACCTTGCCTTCACCTACTCCAAAGCAGGAAAATCCGAACAGGCTGCCGAAACCTACAAAGAGATTATCAAAACATGGCCATCAAGCGAGGAAGCGTCCCTTGCCAATGAGGATCTTCGAAACTATTACTCTTCAAGAGGGGAATTGCTTGAATATGCCGAATTTCTGAAAGGGGTGCCCGGAGCGAAACAGCTTGATGCTGATGAAATGGAGCAGCTTTCATTCGATGGAGCGGAGACTGCGTTTGCAGAAAACAGTTCAAACATCTCACTCCTGAAGAATTATGTCAGCAACTATCCTGACGGCAAATATTTGGCTCCTGCGCTTCTTGACATTGCATATTCACTCCGCGATTCAGAGAAATATGTAGAAGCAGAGGAAACACTTTCCCAACTTATCGAGGCACGTCCTCACTCGGCACAATATCCCGAAGCTTTGCTCATGCGGGCAGAGCTGCTCGAATATGATATTCCCGGCAGGGCTGCCGAAGCATCTGATGTATATAAATCACTGGCAAAAACCGGAGAAACAGACTTTATGGCAGATGCGTACGCGGGAGTGGCAAGGACTTCCACAAATGACGCCGAGAAAATTGAATATTCACGCAAGGCAAGACTCAACGGCGGAATTGCAGCTGATCAGGCAGAAGAGATGCAGCTGATAGAAGCGCAAGCTCTGATGAGACAGGGAGATGCTCAAAAGGCTCTTGAAATTCTGAATACTCTTGCTGCAAATCCTTCCGGAGAAGCGGGTGCTAAAGCTTCTGTGGAACTCGGACAATATTATCTCGACAACAAGGATTATGCCGCAGCCGAGAAACAGATGCTTGAGTTTACCGATGCCGGCACTCCCCACGAATTCCAACTCGCAAAAGGGTTTATAATTCTTGCCGATGCATATAGCGGACAAGGGAAATCTTATCTTGCAAAAGAGTATCTGCAAAGTCTGCGTGACAATTATCCGGGGAATGAGCCCGAGATACTGAATGCCATTACCTCACGTCTGAAAAACATCAAGTAGCTCTTCAAAAATGATTATCATGAAACAATATAAAATAAATAAATCATATTCGCTGAAGGCACTTGCACTTCTCGTGATGACAGGATTTTCTGGTTTAAATGTTTCTGCACAATACAACCAGTCGATCTCTGTGGACGGTAAATATGTGCCGGAAGTTTTTCGCCTTGACCGTATCAATGCCTTTCCGCAACAGGTGAAGTTCACCCTTACAAACACTCCTCTCTCATACGACGGAAAGAGCGTTCCGGCGGGATTCGCGCCCAAATTATTGACACTTCCAGCTACCGGATGGCAGGATATACGCACATATTCAGACAAACGCGGATATCTGGAATTGGGAGCCGGAAGCTGGCTTAATTCCACGCTGAGTGCCGGTTACAGGTTTATTGATGACAAGGAAACCGTTTTTGGCATCAGATTGCAGCATAATTCAACATCGCTCTGGAAACCAAATCTTTCCGAGCTGATGAAAGATACCAAAATGTACAGGTATGATGAATCCATCGGTTTCTATGCCTCGCATGATTTCTCCGGGAAAGGGAGGCTGCAAGGGGCTGTGGACTGGCACATCGGCAACTTTAATTATTACTGCTTCAATCCGGAATGGGCAAAGGATGGCAATTACAGCGGATTAAACGCACCGACACAAACGCTGAATGATATAGCTGCACGCATCGGCTGGCAATCTCCTGACAAGCATGATGATATATCATGGAATGCGGAAGCCGGCGTAAGATATTTCGGATACAGGTCTTATTACAAGCCGGCAAACCATTCAGCCACTTCTGAGTCAGATTATTATTTAGACAGGATGTCAGGAGGGAGAGAGACCGATATAAACATCAATGGTTCCGTATCTTTCCCCACTTCAACAAAATCAACAATTGGCATTGATCTGAATGCAGATGTTTTGTTATACAATAACGGCGAAACTCCGGCAGGAAACAGCAAATTATGGATGCCCAAGAACTATGGTTTTGTAACCCTGACACCATTTTACAGTTTTTCGAAAGACAAACTTCTGGTGAGGATAGGTGCGGATTTTGATTTATCTTTCAACACCGGCGAAAATGAAAATGATGGCAGCCGGGAGGATACCGGTTACTCTTTTCTGCATATAGCCCCGGATGTGAAACTTGATTATCTTGCCGGTCCTGTATCCTTCTATCTTCACGCTTTGGGAGGCAGCCGTCTTAACACTTTGGCTGCAAACCATGAACTGAATTATTATCAGAGTCCATCGTTAAGCAGTTCACGCCCTGTATATTCGCCACTTGACGGAAGCCTTGGCGTAACGTTTGGTCCATTTTCAGGATTTTCAGCCGGAGTTGATTTCGCCTTCCGCATTTCGAGGGGGGAATATCTCGGCGGTTGGTATCAGACCTATCTCAATTATTATAATAACACACCGGCAGGTCTTCCTGACAATTTTACCGAAGGAGACATGACTCATCCATTATCCTACTCTCTTTCGAACCAATACACAACAAATATCAGCGGTTTCAGTCTCGGAGCAAGGGCAAGCTATGATCTTGGCAAAATTCTGAAGATAGAAGCCAAAGGGAATTATCAACCTCAGAATGGCACCAAAGGATACTTCAATGGTTATGACAGACCTCGTCTCACAGCCAACATTTCTCTTGAAACAAATCCCTGGAGTTCTCTTAAATTCAAAATTGCGTATGACTACCGCGGAGTCCGCAACATATATGCCAAGGGCTGGTATACGGGAGATCTTGCAGGTATAAAAAGTATATTGGAGCCATATCGCTTACCGGATATCACAATGCTGAATTTCGGAGTATCATACGATATCTCCTCCAGCTTCAATGTATGGATGCAGGCTGACAATCTCCTCAACCGTCATGATGAATATCTGCCGGGACTTCCGCAACAGGGAATCCGCATAGCGGCAGGGTTTGGAGTGACATTTTGAAAAACCTTCGCATGACTCCGCTTGTTATCAGAATATAACCATGAGCAAAGAAAAAATGACCCTCGCATATCTTAATGAAGACGACAAGGCTTATGGCCTTGCCGGAATGGCAATATCGCTTGCCGCTCTTGATGCCATAGACCGGGTGTCGGGTGTTTCTCTCGATACCGATGGTCCGATGGTTACATTCTCACATCAATACTATTTCTCGGGAAGTCCGTCGATATCTCCCAAGACCACATGGGATAATCTGCTTCACAATTATTATATAACGTCAGCGATGGTGCTGTCGAATGTGATGGCTCGTTCCCTTGTGCGCATGCGTCAGGATGTCCCCTCTTCATTGCTTGAGACAATACATCACGAGATTGCCGAAGAAGGGAGGGAAACATGCTCATTGGAGGATGACGAGATTGAAAATATTTATGAAAAGACCCGTGCCTACATGGGACGTATTTTCAGAAATCCAAGACTTCACCCTGCCATTGATGACTTTGCGCGGACATTGTCGCGCCGGCGATCACTGAGCGGAGGTGAGATTCTTGATGAATTACGCGCTTTATCCATAATCTGATGCTTGAGGATGTTCAGAAATCAGTAGATGTTTGGATTCGGGAAATAGGGAAACGATATTTCTCGGAATTGACCAATATGGCTCTGCTTACAGAAGAGGTCGGAGAGCTGGCTCGTGTAATAGCCCGAGTGTATGGTGACCAGAAAGCAAAACCCGGTGATCTTCAGGAAGATACCCATAAACAACTTGGCGAGGAGATGGCCGATGTGATATGGGTAGTAGCCTGTCTTGCCAATCAAACGGGAATAGACCTTTCGGAGGCTTTTAAAAGATCTCTCGAAAAGAAATATACTCGCGACTGTAACAGATTCAATACCAATAACTAAGTAATGATTAAAAGATAATATCTTCCTATATTTTTGAAGAATTAAGAAATAAATTTGCGGGAGAAAGAAAAAAGTATTAATTTTGCAACAGCTTCGAGGCTCCGCCCTCCTTTCCCCATCCCTATCCCCATTCCCGGGAGGGTAGAGTCTGAAGCTTTTCAGGATTGCCTTATGGTGTAATGGTAGCACTACAGTTTTTGGTTCTGTCTGTCGAGGTTCGAATCCCCGTAAGGCAACAATCCAAGGAGTTGGTTCTTTTAGTTCCAACTCCTTTCTTATATCTGATTTTTGATTAATTTTGAATATTGATTTAACTTGGAGTCTATCTCATAAACAGATTCTGCATACTCTAAACTATGGAAATAAAGGATTTTGAATGGGCAGAAGAGATCAATGCTGCCGTAACTGTGTGCGATGCAGAAGGCATCATCCTGTTTATGAACAAATGCTCACGCGACACTTTCGCCCGGCATCGCGACCTGATAGGCAAAAACCTCTTCGGCTGCCATTCTGAGGAATCTCAGCGCAAGATACGCCACATGCTCGCCACAGGTGAGAGTAATGCCTACACCATGGTTTGCACAAGTATCTGCATCAGGTGTGGCAAGTTGACGATGACGGATTGGTAATATCGCGGCCAGGCGATTGGAATTGGGGAGATTGGAAAAAGAATATCACGCAAGTCCCTATATGGAGAAATATGTTCTCGAAGCTCTGTTTATTATGGGCGAACCGGACAAGGCATTTGACCGTATGCACAAACGGTATGCTAAAATGATGGCATACGCTGATTATACCACTCTGTTTGAGGGTTGGGGTATCGGAGCGGAAGGTTTCGGTGGAGGAACCATAAATCATGCATGGAGTGGCGGTCCGCTTACAATGCTAAGCCAGAAAGTTTGCGGCATTGTACCCACGTCACCGGGATTCAGGACGTTCACCATAAAGCCTCAACTCGGTAAATTAAACCACGCATCAGCTACAGTTGACACACATTATGGCAATATTTCAGTAAATTTAAGAAGAGAAGGCAAGACTATTTCAGGAGAGGTAACAGTGCCTGAGAACACATCTTGCCTGATTCAGTCATCCAATGGGAACACAATAACTTACACTTCGGGTAAACATAACATTATACTTCATGATTTTTAACATATATATATAATTTAAGTTAAAATGGGAAAGCCGACTTAAACTCATTTTGTTTTGGAATGTCTTAACATTGAAAACAAATTGATACGTAGAATAACAGAACTAAAACATAATAATATGAAGAAGACAATTTTAGGACTGGCTTTCCTTACAATAGCCTCTTTCTCTTTCTCAGCAGTAGCTCAGAATCAGGCAGACAACCAGAGCAAATCCAACACCGAGTGTGTTTCCAAGGATAAATGTAACAAACAAGGCAAAAAGTGTAAAAAAGGTGACAAGGAGGGTGGATTCAAAGGTGAATTCAAGGGACAGAAACCTCCGAAAGCAAATCCTTTTGAGGGATTGAATCTTACCACCGAGCAGCAAGGTAAAATTGAGGCTTTGAACAATGCCCGCAAAACTTCCCGCAAGGAGATAAAGGAGAAAGCAAGAGAAGCACGTGAAAACCGTGATACTACATTCAACCCGCGTAAAGCAACTCAGGAGTTACGCAGCAAATATGTGAAGGATCTCGGCGAAATCCTCACCACAGACCAGATGACCGTATTCCTTACCAACTACTATGTGAACCATGGTGGCAACGGAAAGGAAATGATGGGTAACCAACCCGGTGGTCCGAGGTTTGACAAAGGGCACAGACCCGGAAATGGTCCGGAAGATGGAAAAGGTCCGTGTGATGGCAGAGGACCTTGTGATGGAAAGGAATATAAAGGAGAGTCAAACACAAATTCTGACACAGCATCCTTATAAGTTTCTACAGGTAGAGTTATTGAATAAGTAAAATTAGAATGAGGTTCGGACAAGTTCCGAGCCTCATTCTAATTTTTGGGATGGGGGTCATGGCTTCCAAAAAAATTTTCAGGGTCAGTCCAGAAATCTTGATGTAAGTCCTGTATAATTCTCTATACGTCTGTCGCGGAAGAAAGGCCACCAGCGGCGAACATCTTCTGACCTGTTCATATCCACCTCCACCACACTCTCAGCCGGAGCATTATCCGGGGCAAGATACAGAAATTCACCTTGCGGACCAACCACAAAACTCGTACCCCAAAAGTCGATGCCGGAACTTTGTCCGGAGGGATCCTCCTCAAATCCACATCTGTTGATGCTTACTACAGGCAATCCATTTGCCACAGCATGACCGCGCTGAATTGTAATCCATGCCTGCTTCTGCCTCTCCTTCTCATCAGCAGGATCATCCGGGTTCCAACCGATAGCTGTAGGATAGAAAAGAATTTCGGCACCACGCATGGCCATGAGTCTGGCAGCCTCGGGATACCATTGGTCCCAGCAAACGAGAACTCCCAATTTACCAACGGAGGTCTCTATCGGTTCAAATCCAAGATCTCCGGGTGTGAAATAGAATTTTTCATAGAATCCGGGGTCATCAGGTATATGCATCTTTCGGTATTTTCCCGCAACTTTGCCATCTGTATCGAACACTAATGCCGTGTTATGATAAAGCCCGGGAGCACGTCGTTCGAATGTACTTGTAACAATCACCACATTATTGGCAGCAGCTGCCTCCCCATAAAATTCCGTGAATTCCCCGGGTAAAATCTGTGCCAGATCGAAGTTATCAACATTCTCAGTCTGACAAAAATACAAAGAGTCGTGAAGCTCGGAAAGGGCAATCACTTTTGCGCCTTCGGCTGCAAGATTCTCTATAGCTGTCAGATTACGGGCACGATTGGAATCAACATCCTCCACAAAGGAATGTTGCACAATTCCTATTTTCAATTTCCTGTTCATAAGTATGTATTCATTGCGGAATTAACTGTCACATAAAATATTATCCGGTAACTGCATGGTTGCACAATGAAGCGAACCATGCTGCTTGACAAGAGTTGTACACTCTATTGGCACTACATCATGATCGGGAAATGCAATACGCAATGTATGGCACGCCAAGGTATCTTTTCCCGGTTGGGAATATACCGGCATAAAAATCTTTTCAGGGGTGACAAGATAATTGGCATAAGATGCAGGAAGCCTGTTCCCTTCCTCATCAAATACAGGGTCAGGCAAGGGCAATTCCACCAGATTATAAGGTTCTCCTTCAGGTGTGCGGAACATAGTGAGCTGAGCTCTCATTTTAAGCAACTGCTCGAAATGAGGGTCGTCCATATCCCTGCAACCGGTGAATAAAATCGTATTGTCCGGAGCCATACGGCATAGAGTATCAATATGTGAATCCGTATCATCACCTTCCAAATAGCCATAGTCAAGCCATAACACATGCTCTGCACCGAGCCTGTCATGCAGAATCTTGTTCATTTCAGCCTTATTTTTACCACCGTTACGGTTTGGAGAACAGAGACACCTGGATGTTGTAAGTATGGTCCCTCTGCCGTCGGACTCTACAGATCCTCCCTCAAGAATAAAATCACGCTCGTTGCAATAAACCTCAGGCTTAATCACAGACATGTCGTTGAGGTGAAGATTCACGAGATTGTCTTTATCTGATGCAAATTTAAGTCCCCAACCGTTAAATCCGAAATCAAGAACCCGCAACCTATCTCCTCTCACTACGGATACAGGTCCATAATCCCTCGTCCATGTATCGTTATAATCTACATTTATCAGAGTCAGGAGATCTTTATTACAATCTTTTAACAGCTCGGCAGCTTGCTTCTTATCAGAGGTAAGCAGCACACAATGCAATCCGTTGCGGGTAAAGGATTCAAGAATACTCCTGTATTGATTCCTCGCCTCATTCAGAATATAATTCCAGTCAGTATGCTTCTCCGGGAGGGCAAGCAAAACTGCCTGACACTCCTCCCATTCTGCCATCATTCTTATTTCCATGATTCAAAAATAACAACTATTCCTCAATATATGAAGACATTTTAGATTTTTTTTATTATTTTCGCAGATAAATGCAAAATAACAGAGCAAACAATCATGGAATCTCATAATACGGTAGAAGAATTCGCAGCAATCAAAACAGTATGCCGCGATATTTTCGAGAAAAAACTTAAGGACTACGGCACTTCATGGCGTATCATGCGTCCGTCGAGTCTGACTGACCAGATATTTATAAAAGCACGCCGCATCCGCTCCCTTGAAGAGAAGGGGGAAGAGGCAGCAGCTGTGAATGAAGGGATAGAACCGGAGTTTATCGGGATTGTAAATTATTGTGCCATAGCTCTTATTCAATTAAGTCTTGGAGCAGGTGATCCTATTCCGGCAGAAGAAGCTCTGAAACTATATAGGGAAAAGATTGATGCGGCCACAGCTCTGATGATGAACAAGAACCATGACTATGATGAAGCCTGGAGAGAGATGCGCGTAAGTTCATTTACCGACATTATTCTCCAGAAACTCATGCGCACCAAGGAGATAGAGGATCATAATGGGAAAACCATTATCAGCGAGGGTATTGATGCCAACTACATGGATATGATCAATTATGCAATATTCGCACTTATCAAAATACGTTTCTCCTGATCCCCAAAAGCGGATTATGAAGTGGATCACATGGCTGATTCGCGAACTTACCGGTTTTGTCTTTATTTTCTCCGGATTTGTAAAGGCGATTGACCCTTGGGGCACATTATATAAAACAGAGGATTACCTTGCAGCAATGGGGCTATCAATCTGGCCCAATCTGGTGATAGTGGGGGTGTTCTTCTTGTGCGCCATAGAATTTTTTATCGGGGTTTTTCTGGCCATGGGTTGTTTCCGCAAGGGAAGCGCTGTGGCGAGCTTGCTACTGATGTGTTTTATGCTTCCGCTTACACTATGGATTGCCGTTTTCAATCCTGTGTCCGACTGCGGATGTTTCGGGGATGCTTTCATAATTTCCAATTGGGCTACGTTTTGGAAAAATGTTGTGCTCACAGCTTGCACATTATGGCTTGTGCGCTACAACAGATATTGTGCCTGTCTGATTACTCCCGCTTTGCAATGGATAGCGGCTATAGCCACGGCAGCTTTCATATTTACAATAGAATTTGCCGGATATATTTACCAGCCGCTTATTGACTTCCGTCCATTCCCCAACGGCACAAGCATAATTGAGGAATCTGCAGAAGATTCCGGTGAAAATTATATCTTTGTATATACTAAAGATGGCAAGACTGAGGATTTCACTATTGATAATCTTCCGGATGAAGAAGATGGATGGGTGTTTGCAGACAGGAAGGAGATCAGTAGTGCAGGAAAGTCAGATGATAACGAAAATGACGGATTCCATATTTCCAAGGGGCAAGAGGATGTTACTGAAGATGTCATTTCCGAAGATAAGGATTTTATACTTTTGCTTATGCCGGATATGGGGAATGTATCAATATCCACAACATGGAAGATTAATTCCCTCTACGATTGGGCAAAGCTTCATAACATTGAGATGATAGCGGCAGTTTCCGGTTCGGCACACGAGATAGAGAATTGGGAAGACCTGTCGATGCCGGAATACCCCATTTATACCGCAGACGACACCTCTATAAAGGAACTTGCAAGGGGAAATCCCGCAGTGGTATATGTTGAAAAAGGGATTATCAAATGGAAAAGTACGCTGAGGGCCATAAATACTGATGACTTCATGGCAAATGGAGCATCATCCCAACCTATGAGCTTTGCACGTGACAACAGGCATTTTCTTCCCAACTGCATATACCTTTATCTTGCAGTTATGGCAATGCTTGTAATGTTCTCCTTCCTTCCACAACTCAAAAAACTGTTTAAGATATGGAGATAGAATTGCTGACCATCGGTAAAACCGGAATCCGATTTGTTGAAGACGGGATAGCTGAATATACCCGGCGGTTGAAACATTATATCCCATACTTGATAAAGTCATTGCCTGATATCCGCAACGCCTCAAAAATTGAGAATGCAAAACAGAAAGAGGAGGAAGGGAAGAAACTGCTTGAGGTGATAACGCCATCTGATTATGTGGTGCTTCTTGACGAAAGAGGTAAACAATACAGTTCGTTGGAATTTTCATCTTTTATCGAGAAGCAGATGATATCGGGGAAGCGCAAGGTGATATTCGTGGTAGGTGGACCTTACGGTTTTTCACAGGCCCTCTATGACAGAGCCAACTCTCTGCTCTCCCTTTCGAGAATGACGTTCAACCATGAAATGGTAAGGCTCTTTTTTACCGAGCAGGTTTACAGGGCAATGACAATTCTGAGAGGGGAATCTTATCACCACGAATAAATTCTCCCACATAAAAAACATTGACATTATTAACTATAACTATATATGAAGACTAAAGACGAACTTATTGATGAATTATTGGAACTTGCATTTGCTGAAGATCTCGGAGATGGAGATCACACTACGCTATCCACTATTCCGGAAGATGCGATGGGGCACTCCCGTCTTATCATAAAGGAGGATGGAATTCTTGCAGGCGTAGATGTGGCTGAGAAAGTGCTCCATAAGGTTGATCCATCAATAAAAATGACAGTGATTCTTAAAGATGGAGCCGAAGTCAGGAAGGGGGATATTGCATTTACCGCTGAAGGTCCTGTCCGGTCTCTTCTGATTGCAGAACGCACAATGCTCAATATAATGCAGCGTATGAGTGGAGTGGCTACCATGACGCGCTGTTATCAGGATGAACTTAAAGGGCTGCACACACGGGTGCTTGATACCCGAAAGACCACTCCGGGAATGCGTATGCTTGAAAAAGAGGCAGTTAAAATCGGAGGAGGCACCAACCACCGCATCGGTCTGTTTGATATGATACTCATCAAAGATAACCATATTGACTTTGCGGGAGGCATTGAGAAAGCTATTCAACGTGCCAATGAGTATTGCAAGAAAAATGGGAAAAACCTGAAGATTGAGGTTGAGGTGCGCAGTCTTGATGATATACGCAAAGTACTTGAACAAGGGGGTGTGGATCGTATAATGTTTGACAATTTCACTCCCAAACTCACAAAAGAGGCGGTAGCCCTTGTGAATGGAAAAGTGGAAACAGAATCTTCGGGTGGAATCACACTTGAAAACCTGCGGGCTTATGGTGAAGCAGGCGTGGATTTCATATCCGTTGGAGCTCTGACCCACTCAGTGAAGGGGCTTGACATGTCGTTCAAGGCATACTGATGGACAAGAAGAATCAGGGAATATCAAACCGGGAATGGGGTAAGGAAGCTGAACAGATAGCAGCTGATTACCTTACTGTACAAGGATACGTAATCCGGGAACGCAACTGGCGCATTGGCAATCATATAGAAATTGATATAATTGCTGAGATCGACAGGACTATTGTATTTGTGGAGGTTAAAGCACGCAAGGGCGACTATCAAATGGCGTATGAAGCCATAGATACTGCAAAAAGAAAGAAAATGGTGCGGGGAGGGGACATATACTTGCGCAGTCTTGACCACATGCATCCATTCAGATTGGATGTCATCACTGTAACCGGCACTCCCGACAAATACGAGATCTGCCATCTCCCGGATGCATTCATGCCTGATTTATCTTGACCTGAACTGAGAGAGTGTGACGGCTGTGGCGATTGCCACATTCAGGGATTCAGGATGATTTTCATTATGGTAAGGAGGAATCAGCAATGGTGAGGATACCAATAAACGTAACCTCTCAGAGATACCGTTACCTTCATTTCCCATAATTATGAAGCCATGCTCTTTGAGTGTGGCTTTATAAATATTCTCACCTTCCAGCAGAGTGCCATAAACGGGGAATTCAGGACAGGAACTTATAAGTGCTGCAAGATCACAATATATCACCTCCACCTTTCCGAGTGATCCCATGGTGGATTGTATCGTCTTCGGATTGTAAATATCTACGGTATCCTTGGAGGCATAAATTCTGTCTATTCCAAACCAATGGGCTGTACGAACAATGGTACCCATATTTCCGGGATCTTGTATTCCGTCGAGCAGAAGATATAATTTGTTTTGATCCGGACCAGGAATGTTATGCTGAGAATTATTATCAGGAATGTGGAATATCGCAACTACTTCAGGAGGGGTCGACAATGAAGAAATCTTTTTAATTGTCGCAGGCGTCACTTCAAATATTTTTCCGGCACACTTCCAATTATCCGGTATCATTGTGCCTGTTACAGCTATTACAGCCTCGATTTCGAACAAGCCGATTGTGTCGCCCACACTTTTATAACCCTCTACTAAAAAAAGTCCGTAACGTTCCCGCATCTTGCGTTTTGAAAGCTGCGAATATATGCTTTGTTTAGACTTTGACAATTCCATAACCATCATTTTTCCATGCGAATTTAGTGATTTTTTACAACATTATATGCTTATCAGGCAGTGAAGTTAAAAAAATTGATTAAATTTGCGATAGCTTAACTAAGAATATTCAATATGAAATATATAGGCGCACATGTAAGCGTGAGTGGAGGTGTATCCAAAGCTCCACTTGAGGCAGCAAGACTTGGAGCAAAAGCTTTCGCCTTGTTTACCGGTTCGAGCAACCGATGGGCATCAAAACCGATTTCAGCAGAAGAGGTGGATAAATTCAGAAGATATTGCGAGGATGGCGGCTATACTGCTGCCCAGATTCTTCCTCATGATAATTTCCTTATCAACCTCGGAAGTCCTGATGAACAAAAGCTTGCCATGTCGCGCAAATCATTTCTTGAGGAGATGCAACGCTGCGAACAGCTTGGTCTTGCCATGCTGAATTTTCATCCCGGAAGCCATCTGAAACAGATTTCTACCGATGCATGTCTCGACCTGATTGCAGAGAGCATAAACATTACGCTCGACAAGACGCAGGGGGTCACTGCTGTTATAGAATCCACTGCCGGTCAGGGTTCCAACCTCGGATATGAATTTGAGCACATCGCCCGCATAATCGATAAAGTTGAAGATAAGTCCCGCGTAGGAGTTTGTGTAGACACTTGCCACACATTTTCTGCAGGTTATGACCTTCGGTCGGAGGATGGATACCGCAAGACCTGGAATACATTTGATGAAGTAATCGGTGCCGGCTATCTCCGGGCGCTTCATCTCAACGATGACAAGAAGGAACTCGGTTCGCGAATAGACCGACATGAGGAGATTGGCAAGGGGACTCTCGGTGAGGATTTCTTCAGACGCCTTGTGAATGACCCGCGATTCGATGATATGCCTCTGATCCTTGAAACACCTAACGACAGTATATGGTCTCAGGAGATTGCGTGGCTGTATGCTCAGATCAGAGAGTAAATGGATAAATCCTAATGCCAACTAAATAAAACGATAACTAAATAAATCTTACATGAAAACCAAACCCGATTTAAGCTTTTGGAAACTATGGAACCTCTCTTTTGGTTTCTTTGGTGTCCAGATTGCCTATGCTTTGCAAAGTGCCAATGTATCGCGAATTTTCACCACGATTGGCGCTGATCCGCATGATCTCAGTTACTTCTGGATTCTTCCTCCGTTGATGGGGCTTGTGGTGCAACCGATGGTGGGAATGATGTCTGACAAGACCTGGAACCGCTTCGGCCGACGTCTCCCCTATCTGATTTTCGGAGCTTTGATTGCAGTAATCGTGATGTGTATGCTTCCTAATGCCGGAAGCTTCGAATTTACGGTATCAAGTGCCATACTCTTCGGCCTTATCGCTCTTATGCTTCTTGACACATCCATCAACATGGCCATGCAGCCCTTCAAGATGCTTGTGGGAGATATGGTAAATGAAAAGCAGAAAGGTCTCGCCTATTCCATACAGAGTTTCCTGTGCAATGCCGGCTCAATAGTAGGATACATTTTCCCATTCCTTTTGATGTGGATAGGTATCAAGAATGTAGCTCCTGCCGGTGTGGTGCCTGACACTGTGATATGGTCTTTCTATCTTGGCGCAGCAATCCTGCTGATATGCGTGATATACTCGCTGATAAAGGTGAAGGAATGGCCACCGAAATTATATAATGAATACAATGGCGTAAGCGAAACCAAAGAGAAAGGTTCCGGAAATGTTATAACGTTACTTCGCAAAGCTCCCACTACATTCTGGACAGTTGGAGCAGTGCAATTCTTCTGTTGGTTCGCATTTCTTTTCCTTTGGACTTATTCCACCAACACTGTTGCTCACAACGCTTTCTCTACACCGGTTGTAGAAACCATCAGCGGCATATCTTACAATGGCAATGAGCTTCATGCCAATTACATTATTGCCAATGATTCTGTAATAGTTATTGACCATGGCAAGAAAACAAGTGATTATCTGGCAACTGCCGAGGGACCGTTACGTCTTACCACAGCCGATATTGTTGCTGTGAATCCTGACGGATCTCTTGAGATAAATGATGCCACAACTCACGAGATAAGCAATGCCTCCGATTGTGTCTATACCACAAAGACCGTGCTCGATGCAGCTTCACCGGAATATAATGATGCAGGCAACTGGCTTGGACTTCTATATGCAGTGCAAGCTGTTGGTTCTGTGCTTTGGGCTGTGGTGCTTCCGAGATTCAGAAGCCGCAAGTTCTCCTACATTCTTTCCCTCCTGTTGGGAGCTGTTGGATTTATAATGACCGCGTTTATCACCAACCAATACTTGCTGTTTGTAGCATTCCTCCTTATCGGCTGCGCATGGGCAGCGATGCTTGCATGGCCGTTTACCATCCTTACCAACTCGCTGAAAGGTGGAAACATAGGAGCATATTTAGGATTATTCAATTGTACGATTTGCATTCCGCAGATAGTTGCGGCTCTTGTTGGCGGTTGGATACTGTCGCAGCTAAGCACCCCCGGTCAACTGGCACCTGAGTATCTGATGATGATGGTTGCCGGCATTTCGTTGGTAATCGGTTCAGCATGCGTTTTCCTTATCAAGGAGAATCCGACAACCGAGACAAAACCACAGGAAACGCCTGTTGAAAGCGAAAACATCTAAAATAATAATATAATTTTGACGGCATCGGATAATTTAATGAATCCAATGCCGTCAAATATTTTTAAGTAAGTAGCGTTCAAGATATAATTCAGCTACTTTAAATATATATCAACTTATTAGCTACTTAAATAGCCGAGTATAACTTGAAATATTATGAAATATCAATATGTGACAGAGGGTACCTGTTCTAAAATGATAGATTTTGAAATAGAGGACGGAGTGCTGAGAAATGTTCGGTTCACCGGTGGCTGTCATGGCAACCTCCAGGGGATAGCTGTCCTTCTCGAAGGTATGAAACCGGAAGAAGCCATTGCGCGCCTCTACGGCATCCGTTGCCGCGACAAAGCCACCTCCTGCCCCGACCAACTCGCCCGCGCCCTCAAAGCCGCCCTTCCCCTCTAATCAATGCTGAGGAGACCGGAGGAGTCGAGGAAGATCAGGAGGACGGCGAGGGGACAGATGTAGCGCAGGAAGAATACCAATGGCTTAAGGAGCGGGAATTTGTGTTGTCCTCCGTTGGTAAGTTGAGCCTTGATATATCTGCGGTCCACTACCCATCCCACAAATACAGCACACATCATTCCTCCAATCGGCATAAGAATATTGGAGGCAAGATAATCAAGCACATCAAAGAGGGAGGTATTTCCAATAGCGATCTCACGGCATGGTCCCAAACTTAAAGCACACAATATACTTAACACAGTTCCTATCGAACATGCAACTGTTGATGCTTTCTTGCGACTCATCTTTTTCTGATCCACCAATACAGAGATAAAAATTTCAGTCACCGAAACAATGGACGTGATGGATGCAACAAACAAAAGAAGGAAGAACAAAGTGGACCATATACCGCCGCCAACCATACGGTAGAAGATGTTAGGAAGCACTTCAAACACCAATGTAGGTCCGGCTGCGGGGGAAAAGCCGTATGAAAATACAGCGGGGAAAATTATTATTCCACTCATCAACGCCACCATTGAATCCAATACCATCGTTGTGACAGCGGTCTTTCCGAGTTTTGTCTGGTCTGTAAAATATGAAGAATATGTTATCATACACCCCATACCGAGACTAAGTGAGAAGAATGCCTGCCCAAGAGCCCCTATGAGCGTAGAGGAATTGATTTTTGAAAAATCCGGATGAAACAGGAAACTCATACCCTCACCAAAACCTGGAAGAAAGAATGAATGAATACAGAAGATAAGCAAAATCAGGAATAACATAGGCATCAGAAAACTTGACATCTTCTCTATACCTTTTGTAACGCCTCTTACAAGGATAAGATAGTTGCACAAAGAGAAAGCAATTGCCCAATATACAGATGCCCAACCGGATGTCATTGACAGGAACTGCCTATGTCCGGCTTCCTCTGAAGAAAAGTCAACGATACCGAAAAGCGATTCAATACAATATTCAAGGGTCCAACCTCCTACTACACAATAGAAACCCATTATAAGTATGGATGCCGATACGGATATAAACCCGGCCAATTTCCATATCTTTTTATCTGAATATTTTTCATAGGATCCTACCGCATCGCTGCGCGAAGAGCGTCCCAATATAAATTCGGCAATCAAGACAGGCAAACAAATGAGTATGGCAAAAACACAATAACATAACATAAATGCTCCGCCTCCATGACTGCCCGCTTCATAAGGGAAGCGCCAAATGTTGCCAAGACCAACTGCCGAACCAACGGTGGTTACTATCGCTGCAAATTTTGAACCGAAAACAGCACGGCTGCTATGTTTTCTGAAATCATTTTTGACCTCCATAAAATCTGATTTACCTTATGATTTAATAAAATGCAATTACAAGCAATATTTCGCATCAAAATTATGTAAAATTAGTAAATAAATTTATTATATAATAAAATTATACACTAAAAATCCACATTTATACAAATAATAATGAAAAAAAGGGTGATAACCTCCGCGGTCGCACCCTTTATAGTTTCTACAGGTAAAAAATCTTAAGGTAAAAAAAGATTGTTTAGGTCACTACAAAGATATGCATTTTTCTTTTCTCTACCAAAAATTAATTAGCAAAATGTTACAAATATGTTGTAAAACATATAATATTAGCTATCAATCATAAAGAATTATGTTCAACAACATAAATACGCAACATTCAAACCTGATTTTGTGTAAATTTTTTGAGTTGGAGTGATTTACCATCCCAAACAGCGTAGCTGCATGTGGAAATCCATTCTCCAAGCACTATAATCTCGGAGGATGGCGAAATGGAAAATCTTTCAAGCAAATGAAGATGTCCGAAGATAAAATAATTAATTTCCGGATGCTCTTCAAGGTAATCTTTACCAAATTCGGTAATATTACGCATCATGCGGTCAGCATCGCTTTGCAATGGTCCCTCTATCTTGCGGCTGTGCCGACTCCAGTTGTAGGCGAAAGGAACTGTCCAGCGCGGATGAATACCGGAAAATGCTTTCTGGCAATACTTGTTGCGGAACAGCTTTCTGAGAAATTTGAACGATGGCTTTAATTTACCTATGCCGTCACCATGCGTCATATAAAAATATTTACCATCTAATTTCTCCACAAGCGATCCATCCACCACCTCTATTCCAAGTTCACTCGGAAGGTAATCGAAAATCCATATATCATGATTTCCGATGAACCAGACAATGCGAATACCGCGGTCTGAAAGCTCAGCCAGCTTACCGAAAAACCTCACAAAACCTCTCGGCACCACATACTTGTATTCATACCAATAATCAAGGATGTCGCCGAGCAGGTAAATCACTTCGGCATCATCCTTGATAGAATCAAGAAAAGCGACAACACGCCTCTCTGCTTCTCTGGAATCAGGGAAATATGGAGCACCCAGATGCAGGTCGCTCAGGAAATATGCTTTCATAAGAATCCGAGTTCGAGTTTTGCCTCCTCACTCATCATATCATTATTCCATTCCGGTTCAAAAACCAATCTCAGATCCACTTTCTCCGGTCCTTCGATACTCATCAGTTTCTGTCTTACATCCTCAAGGATGAAATCAGCCGCCGGGCAAGAGGGAGCAGTCAATGTCATGTCTACATGAAGTGTCTTGTCTGCCGGGTCATAATCAATCTTATAAATCAGACCCATGTCGTATACATTGACAGGAATTTCCGGATCGTAGACTGTCTTGAGAAGTTCCACTGCCTTCTCAGTGATGCGCAATTCATCATCAGTCTGCACTCCTGAAACAGTTTTGTTATCCTTAGTATCCTTAGTTCCCTTACTATCCATCATACTCCATATTAGAACAACACGGCGACATTTATCTGCCATCCACACGCCCGACCGCTGAAATTGTCGAGCTTGATTGTGCGGCAATCGTAGGATATACCCCAATAATAGCCCGCCGACAATTGATATCTTTCCAAAAATTCTCCACCGATACCACATTGAAGTCCGAAAGAACCGGCAGGATGCTCTATTGCTGGAATGTCAGAAGTTGCCAGATTGAAATTAAACACCGGACCTCCATAAACAAACGGAGCTACATAATGCTCCAAGCCATTCATTCTGGTCCATTTGAAACGAAGATTCAATGGAATTTGCAATGTATGAAACCATACATTCTCATTTCCATAACCATCTATTGCCCATATATATTGCTGCCCGAAATTCACTTTCGAACCATGCATGCTGTATTTCAAGGCTATATCAACTCCGAAACCAATACCGGGAATCATCAATTCTCCCATCACTCCCACATTAGGTCCGACAAGAAGTTCGTTATCAATAAGGTCCTGTTTCCAGTATAATTCAGAAATATTGATTCCAACCGTGGGCCCCCAACGGAATTCAGCGGATGCGGCGAAGGTCACCGCAGACAATAATATTATCGTTAAGAATTTTCTCATCTTAGAATAAGTAAGCGGCAGTTACCGTCCAATAATTGTTTTTGATTTTCTGTATGTTGAAAGTATTGTTAACCGCTGTTATCTTTTTAGCTACGTTATTCATACCTATTGTGTAACCTCCACAGATCTGGAGATGTTTCACAAGTTCAACACCCAAACCGATATTCCAACCCATCTGCACTGTTTTTGCACCGAACTCTTCGCCATTCGAGGTCTTGAATGTACTCTTATCAAGTTTCGTAGCCAAAGTTGGTCCCGTGAAAATCATTGGGCGAATTATACTATTAACTGCCGGAAGATTAATTTTATATTTCAAATTCAAAGGAATTTCAAGGAAATTTTTACCAACAGAACCCTCAACATTATCATTAACAAGCTCATTATTCATATGAGTGTACATTAAGGAGAGATCAAAACCAATACCTATCACGGGCACTGTAAATTCAGTCATTACACCTGCGGTGAATCCGGCACGATTTTCCGAACTGAAATTATCTTTTAAAGACGATGTGTGCAGTTTATTGATATTCAAACCGGCCTTGACACCAAAACGAAACTCTGCACTGGCCTGTCCACATACAAAAATTGCAACTAAAGCAACTATAATCAAGTGTTTAGAATTTTTCATAATGCATTTTGTTTTATACTTTTTGCAAATTTAACAAAATAAATTCAAATATCACCACTAATTACCTATTAAATGCTTAACTTTGCATCATGTTTGCCGAAATCATACTTCCACTACCTCTCTATTCCACTTTTACCTACTCTATTCCGGAAGAGATGGTCGCTGACCTCCGCAAGGGGTCAAGGGTACTCGTGCAGTTTGGCAAGAAGAAGTATTACACGGGAATAGTGGAGCACATCCATCACCTCAAACCCACCGGATATGACGTAAAGCCTATCATGGCTATGCTGGATCCTGAGCCGGTGGTGCGTCACCCCCAGCTCAACCTTTGGCACTGGATAGCCGATTATTACCTTTGTTCCCCGGGAGAAGTTTACAAGGCAGCTGTGCCTACGGGACTGAAACCGGAAAGCGAGACATATATCAGCATCAACGACGATTTTGATATGCCTGAAGGATACAAGCTTACAGATCAACAAGCTCTTGTGATACAGGCATTGCAAGATAAGAAAAGGCTGAAAATTTCTGACATAGAATCTGTAACAGGGATACGTCATGGTGCACGCCCTATTACTTCTCTCATGGAAGCCGGAATTGTGGAGATTGACGAGAAAATTGTGGAGCGTTACAAGCCAAAGAAAATCAACTTTATAGAGCTTTGCATCCAACGTGATGACAATGACGGACTCCACGAATTCTTCAATCTTACATCACGCTCCCGCCAGCAGGAGAAAACGCTGATAGCATACCTCGACATATCCGGCTGGATGCGGGCAAAAGAGAATCTAAAAGAAGTAACCCGCGACAAACTGATGGAAACCTCCGGTGCTTCGGCAGCTGTAATCCGTGCAATGGTCGATAAAGGGATATTCCGAATAGTGAAAAAGGCTGTAAGCAGATTTAATCCTAATCCCGCTACACACAAACCGGTGCTATCTCCCCTCTCCGGAATACAGCAACCAGCCTTTGAGCAAGTAAGTGAATCATTGAAAAATCATCAGGTTACACTGCTTCACGGAGTTACCGGGTCGGGAAAAACCGAGATTTATACCCATCTGATGGCCTCAGTGCTGTCTGCCGGTAATCAAGTGCTTTATCTTGTGCCGGAGATTTCTCTCACCACCCAGCTTACCGACCGATTGAGGAAAGTATTTGGCGATGCATTATTGATATATCATTCGAAATTTTCTGACAATGAGCGAGTGGATGTTTGGAAACGCCTGCTCTCCGGCAATGAGCCTCTTATAGTGCTTGGCGTCAGATCTTCCGTTTTTCTGCCGTTTGCACATTTGGGACTTGTGATAATTGATGAGGAGCATGAATCTTCTTTCAAGCAATATGATCCGGCTCCCCGTTATAATGCACGGGATGCTGCCATAGTGCTCGCCACGATGCACGGTGCACCAACGCTTCTTGGTTCCGCAACACCCTCTGTAGAAACTTATTACAAAGCAAAATCCGGCAAATATGGTCTGGTAACACTTACTGAACGTTACGAGGGTTCCAAACTGCCGGAAGTGGAGATCGTGGATATGCGGCTTCAGCGGAAGAAGAAACTCAACAAGGGTATTCTTTCACAACCACTTCGGCTTGCCACTTCCGAAGCTCTAAAAGAGGGTAAGCAGGCGATAATGTTTCAAAACAGACGCGGCTTTGCTCCTGTTGTGA
This sequence comes from uncultured Sangeribacter sp., assembly GCA_964515455.1. Taxonomy (GTDB): domain Bacteria; phylum Bacteroidota; class Bacteroidia; order Bacteroidales; family Muribaculaceae; genus Lepagella. The sequence goes on along the minus strand of CAZEUD010000023.1, from coordinate 6,701 downwards.
TATGTCAGCAATGTGGTTGGACTCCCAAATGCCACAATTGCGATGTCTCTCTGGTTTACCATAAAAACTCCGGACTTTTGAAATGCCACTATTGCGGATACTGCCAGCCAATACCAAAACTTTGCCCTGCTTGCGGACAAAACGCCATTGAGGTGTATGGATATGGCACAGAACGCATTGCTGAGGAGATGCATCAGGAATTCAAAGATTACCGCGTGTCACGCATGGATCTTGACACCACACGCAACAAGGATGCCTATCAGGAGATTATTGAGGAATTTGCCAACCATGAAACAGATATTCTTGTGGGTACACAGATGGTGTCAAAGGGACTTGACTTTGAAAAGGTGAATGTGGTTGGGGTGGTAAACGCGGATACTTTATTGAATTTTCCTGATTTTCGCAGCAATGAACGCGCATTCAACATGCTTGAGCAAGTGGCCGGACGTGCCGGACGCCGGCTGGATGTTGGGAAAGTATTCATCCAGACAACAAAACCCGAAGCTCCGGTTTTACGCCATGTCAAAGCACACAACTATGATGCCTATTATAATGAAGAGTTGGAGGAAAGGAAAAAATATCATTATCCTCCCTTCACTAAGATAATAAATATATTCTTGAAAAACAAAGACGCTGCCGCTGCAGATACGGGGGCAGCATACTTTGCAAAAGCTTTGACGGAGGTTTTGGGAGAAAGGGTGCTCGGTCCTGAAAAACCATTTGTAAGCCGTGTGGCACTATGGTATATACAGTCGATAATGATAAAGATTGAGGCAGGCGCTTCCATGAAAAAAGTAAAGGATCTTCTCCGCGATGTCCTGTCGCGGATCGCACATATTCCACAAATCAAGTCTTCCATGATTTATTATGATGTCGACCCTTTATGAACGTTTGCAGGTATCGTGGGAAATTTCTAATTTTGCGTTTGAATTTGAGATTTCAATATCATGAGTGAACACACCATTGACTACTATACTTCTGTTCACGATGCTTTCGACAGAGAGCACTTGTGGCATCCTTATACCTCCACCCATGATCCACTGCCGACCTACAAGGTGGATCACGCTGAAGGGGCAGTAATCACGCTATCCGACGGCACAGAACTGATTGATGGAATGTCATCATGGTGGTGTGTGATACACGGATATAACCACCCGGTGCTTAACGAAGCAGCCAAGCGCCAGATTGACAAGATGTCGCACGTAATGTTCGGGGGATTAACACACGAACCTGCAATTGAACTCGGCAAACTTCTTCTGTCAATCCTTCCCCCCTCGATGAATCATATCTTCTATGCTGATTCAGGATCAGTGGCTACAGAAGTGGCGATGAAGATGGCTGTTCAGGCATGTGATAATCCTAAGAAAACCAACTTCGCCACAATCCGGTCAGGATATCATGGCGACACATGGAATGCCATGTCTGTCTGCGATCCTGTCACAGGGATGCATGGTGCGTTCGGACCATCTCTGCCTATACGGCATTTCGCCCCCGCACCTCAATGCAGTTTTGACAGTGAATGGAATCCCGATGACTTCGCTCCTATGAAAGAGTTGCTGGAACACAATGCAGACACTCTGGCAGCAGTAATACTCGAGCCGATTGTGCAGGGTGCCGGAGGTATGCGATTCTATCATCCGCAGTATCTTAGGGAATTACGAAAAACTTGTGACGAACTCGGTCTGATACTTATTTTTGATGAGATCGCCACAGGATTCGGACGTACCGGAAAATTGTTTGCCTGGGAACATGCCGGTGTGGAACCGGACATTATGCTTATAGGGAAAGCCATCACCGGTGGATTCATGACTTTCGCCGCCGTTGCCGCCACAAAAGAGATTGCCGATAGGATTTCCAATTCGCAGTCCGGCTGCATGATGCATGGACCGACATTCATGGCAAATCCTTTGGCATGTGCAGTAGCCATAGCATCAACCCGTCTTTTACTTGATTCGCCATGGCAACAACGCATCAAGGAGATTGAGGAAATAATGAAACATAAGCTGCAGCCTGCAAGCGAATGGGATAATGTTGAAGATGTGCGCGTGTTGGGAGGTATCGGGGTAATTCAGCTCAAAGAGAATGTAGATCTCGGAGAATTTCAGAAACGTTGCGTGAAGGAGGGTGTATGGATACGGCCATTTGGTAAAAATGCCTATATAATGCCTCCTTATTTGGCAATAAGCAATAACCAGCTTGAACGGCTCTGCGATGCTCTATTGAAATTGGTTAAACCCCAAACTCAAGAAGATTATTAATTCAGGGGTCTTGGCAACACTACAAAATATTTGAACATCTACCAAGTGGCTAAGGAAAATAAATTGAATACTGTCTTTTCAGAAATATTAAAAGGGTATGAGGATGAAGGGCGTCTCCGGGCCATTCCTGAAGACGGGAATGGGTCTGACAGAATAGACCTTACATCGAATGATTATCTCGGTCTTGGCAAAAGATGGAAGGAATTTACGGCTGAATTCAATGAAACATTCTCTGATGCCTCTTTCTCCTCATCAGCTTCACGCCTTCTCTCGCGCAGACAGAAACATCATGAAAGTCTTGAAAATCTTCTATCACGCCTATATGAGAAAGATGTGCTGCTCTTTAATTCAGGTTATCATGCCAATGTTGGTTTGATACAAGCACTCGCGATCCCGGGGACAATATTTCTTAGTGACAAACTGATACACGCATCCATGATTGACGGTATCCGGCTTTCAGGAGCCGAATACCGGCGTTGGCGGCATAATGATGTTGAATCTTTACGCACTCTTCTTGATAAGAACAGAGACAAGAGATGCGTGGTATTGTTTGAATCTATCTACAGCATGGATGGCGATATCGCTCCTCTCCGCGATATAGTGGCATTGAAAAAGGATTTCCCCGATATTCTCATTTATCTTGACGAAGCTCACGCCTTCTGCTGCAGAGGTCAACGAGGACTGGGCATTGCTGAAGAAACGGGAGTACTTCAGGATATTGACATACTTATCGGCACGCTTGGGAAAGCGGCGGCGTCTGCCGGGGCTTTTGTTGCGACCTCTCCCCTGCTGAAGAATTATTTTCTGAACACGGCAAGGAGTTTCATTTTTTCCACAGCCCTTCCACCGGTAAATGCCGCTTGGTCCGAGCTCATGATTCGCAAGATGATTGACATGACTGGCGAACGTGAGCACCTTTCACAAATCTCGGATCGTTTCCGTAAGGGAATGGAAGATATAACATGTAAATCCACAGGATCGGCATCCTGTATAGTACCCCTGATTACAGGCGATGCAAACAAGGCTGTAAAAATAGCAAGGCTATTATCTGAGAGAGGGATAGATGCATTGCCAATAAGACGCCCTACTGTCGCCGCCGGAAGTGAACGCATCCGGTTCTCTCTTTCTGCGGATTTGACTACGGAGGATATTGATAATGTGATTGGAATAATACGGGAAACATTAGAGTTCATAGAAAATGAAGGTTGAATTTTTAAACCGACACTCCGGAAACCGCTCCCTAATACTGATTTTTGCCGGTTGGAGCACACTCCCCTCCCTTTATGCTGATGTCAGCCGCAAAGGGTGGGATACTGCCGTGGTTTATGATTACTCTCAACTTGAAACCGATTTCACTTTTCTAAATCAATACTCTACAATATGGCTCTTTGCCTGGTCACTTGGAGTTAAAGCCGCAGCCCTTTCCTTACCTGCCGGGAAAATAACGGCAGCTTATGCTATTAACGGCACACTTACCCCCGTGGACAACAATTATGGTATTCCTGTTGATATCTATAATGGAACTGCAGACAATCTTGATGCGCGGAATTTGAAAAAATTCCGATGCAGAATGACTTCTGATAGCGAAACTTTTCGCCAAAAATTTGACACAGAATTTAATGAAGAGGAGATCTCAGATCTTAAGAAACAACTATATGTAATCAGAGACAGAGATAATAAAATATCCGAACTTCCATGGCGCAGGGCATATATATCCACTGCCGACAGGATTTTCCCAACTCATAATATGCTTGAAAGCTGGAAGATCCATGATGTTGAAACAGTGCTGATTAAAGGCGACCACTATATTCCTCTTAATTTTATAACCAATGCTGTAATTCCTGACACTGAAAAGATAGCAGCAAGATTCAGCAGTGCGGCAAACACTTACGACAGAAACGCATCTGCTCAGCGTAAAATAGCGGCACACCTTACAGAACTTATTAAATCATATCATATTTGCAAAAATCCGGAAATACTTGAAATAGGCCCGGGCACAGGATTATTTACACGTATGTATTCTTCGGAACTACTTCCACTTTCGCTGGATTTTGTGGATATAGTAAATACGCCCGAATTTGGTTTGGCAAAAACAGAAAACTATTATATTTCTGATGCGGAAAAATGGATGGAAGAAAATATTAAAATATACGATGGAATATTTTCCGCTTCCGTCATACAATGGTTTATAAATACACCTCTGTTTATAAAGCATTGTATGGAATCTCTCAAACCCGGAGGGGTGTTGGCCATATCAACATTCTGCCCCGGTAATCTTGGCGAACTTGACAATCTTCGGCCCTCTCCCATCTCTTATCCTCAACCGGAGAAGATTCGGGAATGGCTGTCTCCATATTTTGAAGACATTTACATTGAGACGGATGAGATAAAACTTGAATTCCGCTCTCACCGCGAATTGATGCTCCACCTGAAGCACACTGGCGTAGGCGGTTCAGCGCCGTCTGCTGGTCTTACTCAGTCAGCATTAAGTGAAATCACCACACTTACTTATCGTCCTCTCTACATTGTGTGCCGTAAGATTTGCAGAAAGGCTTAAGCTGGCAATTCAGACAATCCGGACGACGAGCTTTGCAAACATAACGGCCATGCAGTATGAGCCAATGATGAGCAGTTGACAATAATTCCCGGGGAAAATATTTGACAAGAGTCTTCTCTGTCTCTAATGGTGTCTTTGAATTGTTGGTAAGCCCCAGGCGGTTGCTGACTCTGAACACATGAGTGTCTACCGCCATAGCAGCCTTGTTCCATACTACAGCAAGCATTACATTGGCAGTCTTACGTCCCACTCCCGGTAATTTCATAAGGTTATCAATATCGGTAGGCATCTGACCGTCAAATTCATCCACAAGCACTTGTGCTGCCTTTATCAGATGTCTGGTCTTGTTGTTGGGGAAAGTGACACTTTTAATATATTCATACACTTCCTCTTCAGTAGCCGCAGCCAGAGATGCAGGAGCCGGAAACCGCTCAAATAGAGCCGGAGTAACAATGTTTATACGCTTGTCGGTGCATTGGGCGGAAAGTATCACCGCCAATAAAAGATGAAACGGAGTGTCGTAATGCAACTCCGTTTTAGGTTCCGGCATAATTTCCTTGAAAATGGAAATTATGCCGTTATATCTTTCTTTTATAGTCATCTCGCAGATTCGAATTCGTTTAGGAAACGCACATCATTTTCGCTAAACATTCTTAAATCCTTTACCTTATACTTAAGATTAGTAATTCTTTCGATACCCATACCGAAAGCATATCCGGAATATACCTTTGAGTCTATACCACAAGCTTCCAACACATTGGGGTCAACCATGCCGCATCCGAGAATCTCCACCCAACCGGTGCCTTTACAGAATGCACAGCCTTTTCCGCCGCATATATCACATGAGATATCCATCTCTGCTGATGGCTCTGTAAAGGGGAAATAAGAGGGACGCAATCGTATCTTTGTTTCAGGACCGAACATCTGACGCGCAAAACCGAGGAGCACCTGTTTCAAGTCTGCAAAAGAAACGTTTTTGTCAATATAAAGACCCTCTACCTGATGGAAAAAGCAGTGCGCACGCGCGGAAATTGCCTCGTTGCGATAAACACGCCCCGGACATACGATGCGTATCGGCGGCTGTGTCTTCTCCATCACTCGTGTCTGAACGGATGATGTATGGGTGCGGAGCAGGATATCCTCCGGATTTCGAGAGATAAAGAATGTGTCCTGCATATCTCTTGCCGGATGATCCGGCGGAAAGTTCAATGACTCGAACACATGCCAGTCATTTTCTATTTCAGGACCCTCGGCGATTGTGAATCCCATACCGGCAAATATGCGTAGCATCTCGTTTTTCACAAGCGACAACGGATGGCGCGTACCGAGATTGAAAGGTGTGACAGTCCTTGTCAGATCAAGATTTTCCGACTCTGAATCCCCTGAAGCGGCAAAACTCTCTTTCAAGGAATTGATTTTCTCAGTAGCGAAATTCTTTAGTTCATTGATTTTCTGCCCGATCTCGCGTTTCATCTCTGCAGGAACCGTGCGGAAATCAGCCATAAGTTGGGAAACGCTTCCCTTCTTACTTAAATATTTGATACGCAGCTCTTCCACCTCCTGCTGATTTGAGGCAATGGCAGCGTTTATCTCTTCCCTTAACGCATTGATTTTTTCAAGCATCATTGTGTATTTAAGCGTTTTTTGTTTCAACCGACAAAGTTAATCAATTTTCTCCAATTCGCCAACACAAAATCCTCTATGTCCAGGGCAACCGTATCAAAACTATCTTCAAACTCCGGTTTATCTAACAGAAGCTCCGCGGATTTTTTTTGGGGGGGACACAAAGGCACAAAGGCACTAAGTTTTTCTCTTTTTCAAGGTCGCTACGCTCCTGCAAAGGCGCAGAGCCGCCTCCGCCATGTGGGACATACGTTTTCGTATGT
>CAZEUD010000022.1:0-32694 GCA_964515455.1 uncultured Sangeribacter sp. | reverse complement strand
TCGTTTTTTTATGCCCTTATCTCTCAAACCATATACTTGCGAAACTTAAATTATTAATACCTTAAAATCGCTTTCACTTAAGTTAAATATTCTTTTAAGTTAATTAAGTTAAAATGTATAAAAGTAAAATTTTAGTTTCAATTGGATTCGCTGTTGCCTTGGCTGCATCCGCTGAAATCCCCAACGGATATTATTCCGTACTTAATGGCAAATCTGGTGATGAACTGAAAGCTGCCGTGAAAAAAGCTGCCATACCCGATGATTATACCTGTATCGAATATGGTGATGCGGATAACAACAGCGATTATTATGGCGGGGAACAGGCCACTTTCATGACCTGGCAGGCCTTTGCTACTACTGATGTCCGCACCATCAATGGCATTCAGATATGGTGGGATATGTATTCGAATCAGATCAACCGTGTGGAGAATGGCCATTCTGCTTTAAATATAGAGCACTCCGTGGCCAACTCCTGGTGGGGAGGCAAGGATGGCAACAAATACGCATACTGCGACCTGATGCATCTAAACCCCTCGGACGCTTCTGCCAACAATGCCAAATCCGATAGCCCTTTGGCGGTTGTTGGTACCAGTCCGACATTTGACAATGGTATGTCCCTTATTGGTGCACCGGCTGCAGGTTATGGCGGCGGCTCATCCAAAGTTTTTGAACCCACTGACGAATACAAGGGAGACTTTGCGCGCGCGTACCTTTATATTTTCACTGCCTACAACGACATCAGCTGGCTTGAAGATAAAGGAGGCAAATATATGCTTACTTTCAATGATGGCAATGTGGAAATGCAGCAATGGGTTGTCGATATGCTTCTTGACTGGGCGGCAAAAGACCCGGTTGACGACAAAGAGATAAACCGCAATAATGAGATTTACAAATGCCAGAAAAACAGGAACCCGTTCATTGACTATCCATCCCTGCCGGAATATCTTTGGGGAAGCAAAGCCGGCGAGACATTTTATTTAAGCGGCAATGAAGCTTCCTCTGTCAACCGTCCGACAGACCCTACTGTAAACAACGCCCGCATGACAAATGTCAACACTTATTCCATATCTTATTGGGGCGACTGCAACGTTGAATTCAACGCTCCTGAAGGTGACCTGTGGATAAGTCTTGATGGCGGCAATTATCAGCAATACGGCAGCAGCATCAACCTTCCGGCAGGCACCGTCCACAACACCACCCATACATTGCAGGCATACGCACTGCAGGATAAGGACGGCTACTCCCTCCGCAGTTCCATTGTGACTGTAAACCTAACTGTAAAAGACCCGGATGTGGTTGATTACTCTACAGCTATATGGACTCCCACAGCCACCGGAGAAACAATTCTTGCCGGTGAGAAATATATAATTGTGGCTTCAGAAAATTCTCACGTTATGAGCATGACACAAGGTTCAAGCGGATTCATGACTGATGCGGGAGCTGCGGAATTTGACAACGATGATATCTGTATACTTCCTCAGGATGCCGCTACTGTCGACTTCATTGATGCAGGAAACGGTAATTTCGCAATCCATATTTCTGACATATATGGCAACGGCAAAGGATACTGGTCGACAACAGCTGCGAAGAAGATGAAACTCGATGCCTCCCAAGGTGTGGCTTCCGCCATAAGCATCAGCGACGATCTTTCCGCAGTAATCGACTTCGATTGCGGCGGGTCTTCCTCTTTAGGCACATTGCAATATAACGGATCAAGCCCTCGATTCCTCAACTATACTTCCAGCCAAACAGCCGTGAAACTCTATCGCTTCAAGGAATTTGCATCTGAGGAAGCATCAGTAAAAGAGATTGAGACAACTGAGATTCCGGTAATGGTAAGCGGACGCGATATCATAGCTCCTACAGGCTCCTCAATTTTCGACCTTAACGGTCGCTGCGTGTCGGGTCAGAATCTCCAGACAGGCGTGTATATCGTTGCCACTCCTACAGGAACCGTAAAAATTTACATACGTTAAAATCCGGAGTCTTTACGCATAAATATTTAAATAATATAGATTCCCTGCATGTTTAAAAGCATGCAGGGAATTTTTTAAGCGAAAATATTTGTAAATTTAATTAATATTGTGTTATTTTGTGAAAATTATGAGGACTGGAACTAACCATCTGACCTCATCAGACACCCGTACTGATCCTCAGACACATATAATACCATAAAACACAATAACAATTTCGTTATGCTAAAAGAGACGAATGTAAAAACCATCGACAAGGTGGTTATTCGCTTTGCCGGTGACTCCGGTGACGGCATGCAGCTTGCCGGAAGCATTTTCTCCAACATTTCAGCAGGAGAAGGCAATCAAATTTCCACATTCCCCGACTATCCGGCGGAAATCCGCGCCCCGCAAGGGTCTCTGAGCGGTGTATCAGGTTATCAGGTTAGCGTTGGTAAAGATGTCCACACTCCCGGCGATCAGGCCGATGTGCTTGTGGCTATGAACCCCGCTGCTCTCAAAACCAATCTCCGCTACCTCAAACCGAACGGCATCATCGTTTGCGACGGTGATTCTTTCACTGCACAGAATCTCAATAAGGCTGAATACGCAACCGAAGATCCTGTCACCGAGCTCGGTATCGACCCGGCACACATCATGCTCGTGCCGATGACAACCCTTCTCAAATCCACTCTTGAAGGTTCAGGTCTTGACCAGAAAGGGATGATGAAGTGCAAGAATATGCTTGCCCTCGGCATCATCTGCTGGCTGTTTGACCGTCCGGTTGACAGCGTGCTGAAGAAACTTCAGGCCAAATTCGCCAAGAAGCCCGCTATATATGAAGCCAATGCAAAGGTGGTGCAGGCAGGCTGGGACTATGGTCACAACACCCACAGCTCAATGCCGGTATACCGCATTGAGACAGCAGCTGCTGAAAAAGGCACCTACATTGACGTAACAGGAAACACTGCCACCGCATGGGGTCTTATCATGGCTTCTGAAAAGAGCGGACGCCCATTGTTCCTCGGTTCATATCCAATCACCCCCGCCACAGACATTCTCCACGAACTTGCAAAGCGCAAGGATCTCGGTGTGAAAGCTTGCCAGATGGAGGATGAAATCGCCGGTGTTTGCTCCGCTATCGGTGCTTCTTACGCCGGAAACCTCGCCGTAACTTCCACTTCCGGTCCGGGTCTTGCACTCAAATCTGAAGGTATTGGTCTTGCCGTTATGGCTGAGCTTCCTCTCGTGGTGATTGACGTGCAGCGTGGCGGTCCCTCCACCGGTCTTCCGACAAAAACAGAGCAGACCGACCTGCTTCAGGCTCTTTATGGTCGCAACGGTGAATCTCCCCTTTGTGTCCTTTCTGCCGTCAGCCCCACAGACTGTTTCGAAATGGCATTCCAGGCTTGCCGCATCGCCCTTGAGCACATGACTCCTGTTATTCTTCTTACCGATGCATTCATCGGCAATGGCTCATCTGCCTGGCGCGTTCCTGATGCTCAGAATTATCCTGAAATAAAGGCGCCGTTTGTCACACCCGAACAACTCGCCAACGGCTGGAAACCTTACAACCGTGACAACGAGACACTCGCACGCTACTGGTCAATTCCCGGAATGGAGAACGGTATGCACCGCGTAGGTGGTCTTGAAAAGGATTACAACACATCCGTAATCTCTACAGACGCCAAGAACCATGCTCTCATGGTGGAGACACGCCGCGAGAAAATCGCCCGTATCGCACGCGATATTCCGAAGATACAGCCTATGTTTGATGAAGATGCCGACACAATCCTCGTAGGATGGGGCGGAACTTACGGTCATCTGCTCACCGCAGCCAAAGAGCTCAACGCTTCCGGACGAAAGGTTGCCTTCTGGCAGTTCAGATATATCAACCCGCTCCCCGAAAACGCTATCGAGGTGCTCTCCAAATATAAGAGAATCATCGTGGCTGAATTAAACACCGGAATGTTTGCAGACTATCTCCAGATGCATCTGCCGGGCAAGGAAATCCTCCGTATCAACAAGATTGAAGGTCAGCCTTTCCTTGTAAGCGAAGTTGTGGACGGAGTTGTCAAACACATGGAAAACAATTGACGTATAACCTGTAAAACTCATCTGAAAAAAATTATGGAAGAGACAAAGACAACGGGCTATACGCCCGCCGACTATAAGAACAGCCAGAATGCACGCTGGTGTCCCGGTTGCGGTGACCACGCAATTCTCAATGTGCTCCACAAAGCAATGGCTGTAGTTGGAGTTGCTCCCAAAGATACCGCTGTAATCTCCGGTATCGGCTGCTCCTCCCGACTCCCCTATTACATGAACACTTACGGCATGCACACCATCCACGGACGTGCCGCAGCCATCGCCACAGGCGTTAAAACTGCCAATCCGGAACTCACAGTATGGCAGATTTCCGGTGATGGTGACGGTCTCGCTATCGGTGGTAACCATTTCATTCATGCAATCCGCCGCAATGTGGATATCAACATTCTTCTGTTTAATAACAAGATCTACGGTCTGACAAAAGGACAGTATTCTCCTACTTCCGACCGTGGTGCTGTTACCAAATCCAGCCCTTACGGCACTGTTGAGGATCCGTTTATCCCGGCAGAGCTCTGCTTCGGTGCCCGCGGTAACTTCTTCGCCCGTGGTATCGATATCACACTTGACATCACACGCGACTGCATGGTGGCTGCTGCCCGCCATAAAGGAGCTGCTGTTGTGGAAGTGATGCAGAACTGTGTTATCTTCAACAACGGTATCCACTCATACTTCACCGACAAGGATGAACGTGCCGACCATACTATCCTCCTTCGTCACGGAGAGAAAATGCTCTTTGGCAAGAATATGGAGAAAGGTCTTGTGCAGGATGGCTTCGGATTGAAAGCCGTTACCGTAGGCGAAGACGGATACACAATTGATGATGTGCTCGTGCACGACGCTCACTGCGAACAGAATTTCCTCCATCAGCAGCTCGCAATGATGGACGGACATTCACTCCCTGTGGCTCTCGGTGTAATCCGCGACTACAATGCTCCCACATACGAGGCTGAAGTAGCACGTCAGGTAGAGGAAGTGAAGTCAAAGAAGAACTTCAGTTCATTACGCGACATGATTCTAAAAACATGTGAAAGCTGGGAAATCAAATAAATTTGATAGTAAAAAGCGAAAAATATGCACAGAAATAATTTTTCTGTGCATATTTTTATTGAAAAATTTCCATAATTGAATTTTTTTGATTTACTTTGCAGCCTGAATAAAAGAAAAATAGGAAAAATTTATTAACATCTAAAATCTTATTGATATGTCAGACATTGAAAAAAGAGTAAAAGAGATCATTGTAGACAAACTCACAGTAGATGAGAACGAAGTAACACCTACAGCTGAATTCAGCAAGGATCTCGGCGCAGACTCTCTTGACACCGTTGAGCTTATCATGGAGTTCGAGAAAGAATTTGACATCCAAATCCCAGACGCAGAAGCAGAGAAAATCTCGACTGTTGGCGACGCTATCAGCTACATCGAGTCACACAGCAAATAATCAAGTTTCATGGAATTAAAGAGAGTTGTAATAACGGGACTCGGAGCTCTGACTCCCATTGGCAACGATGTAGCCACCACTTGGGAGAATGCCAAGGCTGGTAAAAGCGGAGCCGCCCCGATTACACACTTCGACGCATCCAAATTCAAGACCCGGTTCGCTTGCGAGGTCAAGGATTTCAACCCCGCAGATCATTTTGATCGCAAAAAAGCCCGCCAGCTTGACCTCTACGCCATGTATGCGATGAAAGCAGCTGACGAAGCCATAGAGGATGCCGGCCTTGAAAACGAAGGAGTTGACAAAAACCGCGTAGGTGTGATTTTCGCTGCCGGAATCGGCGGCTTGCACACCTTCGAGGAGGAAGCAGGATATTTCGCCATCCATGGAGAAGAGCAGGGTCCCAAATATAACCCTTTCTTCATCCCCAAAATGATTGCCGATATTGCCGCCGGACACATCTCGATAGAGCATGAATTCCGCGGACCGAACTTCGCTACAGTATCAGCTTGCGCTTCTTCCAACCATGCCCTTATTGAAGCCTTCAATTTTATACGTCTTGGCATGGCTGATGCCATTGTTGCCGGAGGTGCCGAAGCTGCCGTATTCCCGGCAGGCGTGGGTGGCTTCAACTCCATGAAAGCGCTCTCCACACGCAATGACGAATGTGAAAAGGCTTCACGACCATTCAGCGGTTCACGCGATGGCTTCGTAATTGGCGAAGGTGCCGCCGCTCTTGTGCTTGAAGAGCTCGAGCACGCAAAAGCCCGCGGCGCACACATCTATGCCGAAGTGGCCGGCGGAGGAATGAGCGCTGACGCATACCATATCACAGCTACACACCCTGATGGTCTCGGAGCTGTAATCGGTATTAAAAATGCACTCGAGGATGCCGGAATGAAGCCTGAGGATATAGATTATGTAAACATGCACGGAACCTCCACCCCTGTGGGAGATATCGGTGAAGTGAAAGCCATCCTCAAAGTGTTTGGCGACCATGCTTACAAGATGAACCTCAGTTCCACGAAGTCCATGACCGGTCATCTCCTTGGCGCCGCCGGTGCGCTTGAGGCTCTGTTGAGCGTCAAAACCATCACCGATGGCATAATTCCGCCCACTATCAACCACGTTGACGGAGATAACGACCCGGAAATTGATTACAATCTGAACTTCACATTCAACGAGGCCCAGCAACGCGAAATCAACACTGTGCTTTCCAACACATTCGGTTTCGGCGGTCATAATGCCTCATTGATTCTAAAAAAATATAAAGATTAATTCTTTATATTGAAGAAACACGGAAATCCTCCCTTTTCAGGGAGGTTTTTTTTGATTTTTAGTATGGTATACTCTTCCAGAAACCAATATTTTTTATTAAATTTGTGAGTTGAAATTTCAGTCAAAACTTATATGGCTACAGAAGAAGAAGAGAAAAAATATCAAGCGGAAAATATTCAAGTGCTCGAGGGTCTTGAAGCAGTACGCAAACGCCCTTCAATGTATATAGGCGATACCGGTGTTCGCGGTTTGCACCACCTTGTGTATGAAGTTGTGGATAACTCTATTGACGAAGCGCTCGCCGGATTCGCAAATCATATTGATGTCACAATCCTTGAGGATAACTCCATTAAGGTGGTGGACAACGGTCGCGGTATCCCCGTTGACATGCATGAGAAAATGCATAAGCCGGCGCTCGAAGTTGTGCTCACTGTCCTTCACGCCGGTGGAAAATTCGACAAAGGTTCCTATAAGGTTTCCGGCGGTCTCCATGGTGTAGGCGTGAGCTGCGTAAACGCACTCTCCGACTATCTCCGCGCCGAGATTCACCGCAACGGCAAAGTACACATGCAGGAATATGCTTTCGGCAAACCCACCTGCGATCTGAAAATCGTGTCGGAGACAGATCATACGGGCACCACAATCATCTTCCATCCTGACGCCACAATTTTCAGCGAGACTGTTTATGACTACGAAATTCTCGCCAATCGCTTGCGCGATCTCGCATTCCTTAACGCCGGAATCACTCTTACCCTTACCGACCTTCGCGAGCGCGACGAAGAGGGGAATCCGCGCCGCGATGTTTTCCACAGCGCAGAGGGTCTCAAGGAATTTGTGAAATATATCGATGAAGGGAAAGAGCCTCTTATCGAAGATATTATACATATTAACACTGAACGCTCGGGTGTGCCTATTGAAGTGGCTATGACTTACAATACCGACTTCAATGAGAACATCTATTCTTACGTAAACGATATTAACACAATAGAGGGAGGGACACACCTTACCGGATTCCGCCGTGGACTCACCACAACCCTCAAGAAATACGCCGACGACAACCATCTGCTTGACAAGATGAAAATCGAACTGTCAAAAGAGGATTTCCGCGATGGTCTGACAGCAGTTATTTCTGTAAAAGTGGCAGAACCTCAGTTTGAGGGTCAGACAAAGACAAAACTTGGAAATAACGAAGTGGGAGGCGTGGTACAAAGCGCTGTCAGCGAAGCCCTTCGTTATTATCTTGAAGAGCACCCTGCTCAGGCTAAGACTATTGTCAACAAGGTGATGCTTGCAGCTCAGGCCCGTCATGCAGCATATAACGCCCGCATGCGTGTGCAAAGCAAGAGTCCGCTTTCCGGTGCCGGACTCCCCGGCAAACTGGCATCGTGCAAGAGCCGTGATGCTGTGGAGTGTGAATTATTCCTCGTCGAGGGAGATTCCGCAGGTGGTTCCGCAAAACAAGGTCGCAACCCCCACTACCAGGCCATACTCCCTTTGCGTGGTAAGATTCTGAATGTAGAGAAAGCCATGGAGCACAAGGTGCTGAATTCAGATGAGATTGTGAATATGTACAAGGCTCTTGGAGTAACCATTGGCACTGAAGAAGATTCCAAGGCTCCAAACATGACCAAACTGCGCTATCACAAGATTATAATCATGACGGATGCCGATGTTGACGGTGCGCACATTGCAACCCTTCTGATGACTTTCTTCTATCGCCGCATGCGTCCGATTATTGATAACGGATATCTCTATATCGCCACTCCTCCGCTTTATAAATGCGGTCTTAAAGGGAAAAAGAATATTGAGGAATATGCATGGACCGACCAACAGGTGCAGAGATTCGTGGATGACAAATGCAATGGTGACCGCAACAAACTCGTGCTTCAACGATACAAAGGTCTCGGAGAGATGAATCCGGAACAGCTGTGGGAAACCACCATGGATCCTGAGAACCGAATGCTGAAACAGGTTACTCTGACCAACGCAGCAGAAGCCGACCGCACATTCTCAATGCTGATGGGTGAGGAAGTGGCTCCACGCCGCGATTTTATTGAGGCACACGCCACTTATGCCAATATTGACGCATAGGTTAGTTTCAAGAGACTGAGCATCAGACAGAAGCTGTTAAAGCGCCTCCACAATGCCTTATTCTTCAAACAGGGATATATAGGCTTTGGCAACGGCATCTTCGGAGAATTTATCCACCACCGACCGATGCATTTCAGCTTCTATCTTGTCTCTGTTATCCATACCCCACAGAATGCCCTTGGCTATGCCGAGGGCATTCACTTTTTTATCTTCATTCCAAGGCACAAGATACCCTGTCTTCTCATGCTCTATGATATCTTCCTGTCCTCCATGATTCAATGCTACAGGCACACATCCCCAGGCCTGACCCTCTATAAGCGTACCGGGCAGCGTTTCCCATTCAGAGGTTGAGACAACAACGCTCCCTCTCCTGTAAACCTCCTTTATTTCCTCCGGGGAAATACGCCCCAAATGTCGATGGGGGATAGCCACACCCTTCAATGCTTCCGGATCCTTTATATTGCCAAATGTAACAAGCTCCAGACCGGAAGCAATGTCAGGATATTTTTCCCTGAGTATTTTTGTAGCCTCCACCAGAGTAAGATACCCTTTTACAGGATCATCAACTCTTGCTGCGCCAAAAATAATTCTATTCTTGCGATTTGCTTCGGAAGTCCATTCTTCCCCAATCGGAAATGCATTCGGTATAACCCTTATATCGGCATCTTTCATCAATGTCGACCCCCCGGCACACCGCGCGAGCCAGTTGCTGACAGCCACAAATGTAAATTTGCCGGTGGAATACAATTCCCTCTTGCGTTTCCAGGTCTGCCTGGCTAAAGATTGCATCGAAAAAGTTTTTTCAAGTAACAGACATCGATCACACATACCCTCGGGCTTCATATATTCTTTGCAGTATCCGGCATGGTGGCAAATACCTGTCATATTCCACATATCATGCATGGTCCACACCATACGCTTCCCCATATTTGCAAGTTTTCTTATCCCCCTTAGCGAAAGCATACCTTGATTAACCCAATTGAGACATATAACATCTGCCTCTTTTACAAATTCTATATTTGTCAGGTCAACGCCACACATGGCTGTGTCAATCTGAAACAGTGTTTTTCGATTGAAGCCGTTTTCTGCAAAAATAGCGAGCCGTTCCATAAGAAATGACAGTTTCGCCGTTTTCTGCGACGGTACCTCTATCACATATTCAGAGTCAGTCAATTTTTCCACCACTATCATCCGCGCATCCACGCCATTTCTGCGAAGCGCGTTCATCAGACGCAAAGTAACCACGGCAGCTCCCCCCGTTGCATCCGATTTGCAAACCAATGCCACTTTCATCGCCTGATGTATGTAACAAACCTGTATTCCATACCTTTGCGAGATTTCAGCCACTCCCCTTTTTCTGAAATTCTCCATTCATCCTCTTTTATTTGCGGGAAGAAGGCATCTGCATCCGGCACATCAATACGAACTTCTGTTACAATCAGACGCGTGCACATCGGCATCGCGGCACGGTATATTGCCTCGCCGCCTATTATCACAGGTGTTTCTGTCGCTGCACATGAGGCAACTGCCTCTTCTATAGAAGAGAAGATTTCAGCCCCTGCGGCTTCATAGCTGCCATTTCTCGTAATAACAATATTCCGTCTCCCCGGCAACGGGCGCTTGGGTAATGATTCCCATGTCTTGCGACCCATAATCACAGGATGTCCCATTGTAGAATCCTTGAAATGAGCCATATCCTCCGGAAGATGCCAAGGCATGAAGCCATTCCGCCCGATAGAATTGCGCGATCCCATGGCAACAATGACCGGCAATTCCCTTCTGCGGTGTGTTTCTGAATTGAATGTGGAGAAAGGGATAGCCTCCAGAATATCTTTGTCGGGCACAGAGTCCGGACTTGAGGGAAAGACACATGTTATTTCCATAAGTATGTATTCATTTTAATTTATAAGTACGGTCTCCTTCTTTTTTCAAATTTTATTTGGAATCTTTTTGCTGTATTTTATATTCTTCTTCAATCACATAGTCCGCTATGCTCTTTCATCAGAATATCAAATCCACTCAAATATATCCTCAAATAAAATTTAAAATTAAATTGAACACATACTTAAGCTGAAAAAAATGTATTATTTGAGAGTAAAATTAATAAATTTATCGAAATATTTCCTTAATTTTGCAAAAAAGCAAGCCATGCTGTCTTCATATTCATTATAATAGTATGGTTTAATATATATAACCTATTACCGATGAACTACACAGTAGTAGATTTTATCAGCCTTTTAGGCTCAGTTTGCCTTTTCTTGTATGGAATGAAGGTTATGAGTGAGGGTCTGCAGAAAGTTGCCGGCGACCGCTTGCGTAATATCCTCGGTGCGATGACAAAAAACAGAGTGACCGGTGTGATTACCGGTATTGTCATCACGGCATTGATTCAAAGCTCCAGTGCATCTACCGTAATGGTGGTCAGCTTCGTGAACGCCGGGCTGATGAGTCTCCAGCAAGCTATGGCAGTAATTTTCGGTGCCAATGTCGGCACTACAGTGACCACCTGGATTATTTCCGCATTCTCCTTTGAAGTAAGCATCTCGGACTATAGCATCCTGCTTCTGGCTATTGGTGTGCCTATGCTTTTCATGAAAAAGGGAGGCTACAAGAGTTTCGGTGAATTTTTGATCGGATTCTGCTTCCTCTTCATGGGTCTTGACCTTATAAGCAAATATGTGCCGAATCTTCAGGAAAACCCCGGAATGTTGGAATTCCTGACATCCTACACCACTCTTGGAGTATGGTCGGTATTGATTTTCTTCTTTATAGGTATTGTGGTGACAATGGTGGCGCAAAGCTCTGCAGCCACATTTGCCATCACCCTCATAATGTGCTCGCAAGGATGGATCTCTTTCAGTCTTGGTTGCGCAATAATTCTGGGTGGCAATATTGGTACTACAATCACTCCGGTGCTTGCATCTCTCAGCGGTAACCTTGCGGCAAAACGCACGGCCATGGGTCATGTGCTTTTCAATGTGCTGGGTTCATTGATTGTGCTGTGCATCTTCCATCCTTTCTGTGAGTTGGTGGGTGATATTATAAAAGCTTGCGATGGCATGAATCCCCTCGACATCAGTGCCGCTCAGGAAGCGGGGATGCGTGATACCACTCTATTCACTGAAAAGGGAGGCATGACCTCAAGGGCGCAAAGCTGCATAGCCTTCGGTCTGGCCATGTTCCCGACTATATTCAACGCCTGCAACCTGTTGGTGATGATATGGTTTACAAAGCTATATGTTAAGATCGTATGCTGGATGATGCCCACAAGGCATAAGGATGAGGAAGAGGAATTCTCTCTCAAATTTATCGGCCGAGGCATCCTTTCGGCCTCCGAGCTTAATATCACTCAGGCCCAGAAGGAGATTGTGCTGTATGGTCAGCGTGTGGATCGTATGCTCACAATGGCCCGCGATTTGATACATACAGATCCGAAAGATGACAAATACACTGAAATATATAACCGTCTTGAGAAATACGAGGAAATTTCAGACCGTATGGAGATTGAAATTGGCAATTACCTCAATAAAGTGGCGGAAGGAAGGTTGAGTCCTGAAGGTAAGATGCGTGTATCCGGAATGTTGCGAATCATCAGTGAAATAGAATCCATAGCCGATGGATGTTTCAATGTGGCAAAGACTTTGACCCGCAAAAACCAGAACCATGTTTGGTTTGCTGATCCGGTAATGCATGAAATAGACCAGATGTATAATCTCGTTTACGAAGCCATGAAAAATATGCTGTCATTGCTTGAAGAGATGGAAACTCCCGACAGTTCGAAAGTTGTCGCTGCATATAACAAGGAACGCGAGATCAACAACCTGCGTAATAAACTGCGCGATGGAAACATATTCAGCATCAACAATCAGGAATACAATTATCAGGAAGGTATATTCTTCATGGATCTTATCGGAGAGGCTGAGAAGCTCGGCGACTACATGCTCAATGTGGTGGAAGGTGTAAAACACCAGTTCAAACCGGCTCTCAATTAATCATTAAACTACAGATTTGATTTATTGTACATTCATACATTCTTCTATAAAGACTAACACTAAAACCAATCATTATAAAAAAATGAATTCCCATAGATATTGCGTGATCATGTGTGGCGGAGTAGGCACCAGATTCTGGCCTTTCAGCCGCACCAATATGCCCAAACAGTTTCTCGATTTCTTTGGCACCGGCAGAAGCCTGCTGCAGCTTACAGTAGACCGTATCCGACCGATCGTTGACCCCTCGCGTATCATTCTCGTTACTAACAGTGCTTATGCAGATATCATCCGTGAACAACTGCCGGATATAAAAGAAAACAATATCCTTCTTGAACCGGCTCGCCGCAACACTGCACCTTGTGTTTGCTGGGCTGCCAACCATATCCATGCACTCGATCCGGAAGCTTCGATTGTGACCCTCCCCTCAGATCACCTTATTCTCAAGGAGGAAGCTTTCAGGAATACACTTCTCGAGGGATTCGATTTCGTTGAAAAAGGTGAGCGTCTCCTCACACTCGGCATAAAACCTACCGGACCTGCCACAGGATATGGGTATATCCAGCGCGGTGCTCCCGTTGAGAACTTTGAAGGAATATGCAAGGTAAAATCCTTCACCGAAAAACCGAATCTTGAAATGGCCAAAGTGTTCATTTCAACAGGAGAATTTTTCTGGAACGCCGGAATATTCCTTTGGTCGGCAAAAAGCATTCTTAATGCTTTCCGTAAATATGACCACGAGACCATGGCGGTATTTATTGCCGGGGAAAGGGCTTTCGGCACTCCCGAAGAAATGAATTTCATAAATGCGGCATTCCCCAGCGCACCATCCAACTCCATCGACTATGCAATCATGGAGAAAGCAGATAATGTATATGTAAAGACTGCTGAACTCGGATGGAGCGATCTCGGCTCCTGGAAGGCATTATATGAGGCTTCTCCGCATAATGCTGAAGGGAATGTTACCCAAAATTGCAAAGTGCTCGCATACGATTGTAAAGATACTATATTTGCGGTAAGCGGAGAAAAGATTGTGGTAGCTTCCGGTCTTCAAAATTATATTGTGGCTGAAAGCGGCAACTCTCTCCTTATCTATCCAATCGATGAAGAGCAGAGAATCCGGAATATCGTCAACGATGTCCGTACCCGCTTCGGCGAAAGTTATGTCTGATATTTTCATATCAGACATTTTTTTTGTAAGTTTGTCTCAAATATTCAGACTCATTGATATAATGAAGCATTTACAGTATATTCCCAAAATTTCATCCATTGTTTCGCTGATTATACTTTGCATATTGTTGCTGCAAGGATGTGTAAAAAATGAAGTCTCCATAGAATTCTCGCTTCCGGCAAAAGTCAATGATGCATATAAAATGACATATTATGCTTCAGACAAGGCAAAAGGTTGGTATGTGGAAACTGTTGCCGCTGTGCAGCAGGGGAAAGCAAAAATCACCCTTGCCACACGCAACCCCTCCCTTGTATTCATAATGGGGAATGACCCCGTGCCTCGCGCTGTCTTTTACATTGAGCGTGGCAACAAGATAAAGATATCCGGAGATGGCAACAACCCCGTATCCTGGATGATCAAGGGGAATGAGCTTTCTGAAGAATGGAGCCGCTGGCGTATCAGCTCACGCACCGCCCTATCGTCCGCTAACGGCAGTAAGATTAACACAGCTGTTGCCTACTATGTAAAAAAGAATCCTGAAAAGCCCCTTTCCACACTTCTGCTTCTCACATATTACGACCGCAGGCTCAATCCCTCAGGATTCAATTCTCTGTGGAAATTATTGAAAGGGAAAGCCCTCGAACCTAAATGGATTCAGCTCGTTGGTCGCTCGGATATGCTTCCGGAAGCTCCTTTATTGCCGGAAAATCCCAATCTCCTCATTCTACGTTCGCTTGGAAATGGTGTGGATACGCTTAAACTCGATTCCATTCCTGCCATATTATATTTTTGGCGGAATGCGGACAGCGAACGGGACAATGGCATAAACATACTCCGCAACCTCTCAAAAGATTACCCGGATTCCGCTTCCCGCATAATTGCGGATATCAGCTTCGACTCCGACTCTCTGTCATGGTCATCCCGCGCTAAACGTGATTCCCTTTCAAAAGTTTTAAGAGCATGGGAGATACATGCGGAAGCCGACACAACGCTTATGAGAATGGGTATAGAACGCACTCCGTGGTTTATTGTTTTGGATTCCAAGGGGAAACAAAAATATGCAGGGGAAAATCCGGAAATGGCCGACAGTATATTCCGCAAATCCTTCCCCACGAAAAAACCTTGACACCATGCTGACAAAAGTATATTCTGCCGCCATTAATGGCATTGACGCTTTCCCCGTCACGATAGAAACAGTGATGAACCCCGGTATCGGTTTCACGATTGTCGGCATGGCTGACCAGGCTGTCCGCGAGAGTTATCAGCGTATGGACGCGGCTTTGCAGATGTCGGGATTCAAATTCCCGCATTTCCGCACTACAGTTAACCTGTCCCCTGCCGATGTTCGCAAGGAGGGGGCATCTTTCGACCTGCCGATAGCAATAGGTCTTCTCACGGCCTCGGAGATGATAAATTGCGCAAACCTTGCCGATTACATGATGATGGGCGAATTGAGCCTTGATGGCTCCGTGCTCCCGGTGAAAGGCGCGCTACCCATGGCTATCAAGGCGAGGGAATTGGGTTTCAAAAAACTCATAGTGCCTGAGGCGAACGTGACAGAAGCTGCAGTGGTCAATAAGATTGATGTTTATGGCGTAAGTTCCCTCACTGAAGTGGCGGCTATGCTGTCGGGTGTGGATAATCCGGAACCGGTGAAAATCAATACCCGCGAACTTTTCTCCCGCGATTCGGGTCATTTTGACTTTGACTTCTCGGAAGTCAAGGGACAGGAGACTGTGAAAAGAGCTTTTGAAGTGGCTTGTGCAGGAGGACACAATATCCTGATGGTGGGACCTCCGGGAGCAGGAAAGTCAATGATGGCCAAACGGCTGCCGTCAATCCTGCCACCCCTCAGCATGGCGGAAGCTCTGGAAACTACCAAGATACATTCCGTGGCAGGTAAGTTGCAACGCGGCTCGATGCTTATTACCACTCGCCCTTTCCGCACTCCGCATCATACGGTTTCACCGGTAGCCCTTGTGGGCGGTGGCACCAATCCAATGCCGGGGGAGATTTCACTCGCTCATAATGGAGTGCTGTTTCTCGATGAATTCCCGGAATTTCCAAGACACGTTCTCGAAGTGATGCGCCAACCGATTGAAGATAGAGAAATAACTGTTGCAAGAGCAAAATATACCGTAAACTACCCTGCGAGTTTTATGCTCGTAGCTTCGATGAATCCTTGCCCATGCGGCTACTATGGCCATCCCACAAAACGATGCACGTGTTTGCCGGGACAGGTCACCAAATATATGAATAAGATTTCCGGTCCGCTTCTTGACCGTATCGACATACAGGTGGAAATAGAGCCCGTGGCTTTCGATGATATGGCAAATAAAGCACCGGCGGAGAGTTCCGAAGCTATTCGTAATCGCGTCATCAAGGCTCGCAGCATCCAGCAGGAGCGTTTCCGCAATTACCCCGGCATCCACTGCAATGCCCAGATGAACAGCAGGCTGCTTCATGAATATGCATGGCCGGATGAAGCGGGCATGGCAAAACTTAAAGATCGAATGACCAAGCTGAATATGTCTGCCCGTGCCTTTGACCGCATTCTGCGCGTGGCGCGTACCATCGCCGACCTTGACGAATCCGAACATGTAGGCATCGGTCATATCTCTGAAGCCATTGGCTACCGCTCCCTCGACCGAGCGTCATACGGCAAGACATTCTGATTAACATCAGTGCCCTTGACGGTGGTTTAGACTACCCTATGCGGTCAGAGTGTGGAATATTGGCGGATATTGGTTACCACGCGATACAATCCATATATACTTTCAGTAGGAATAAGATACGGCGGATAGGCCGGATTATAACTCCTCGCCTCTATATAGTCGCACATGCATCCGGGCTTCACTGCCATTTCCCCGGCTGGATAAAGTAATTTCACCACTACTCCGTTCTCAGTATCCACTACCATAGGATTTCCCCATGGTATGAAAGCATTCTCATTTATTTTCTTGATAAATAATACCGACCCGTTCTGAAATTCCGGCTCCATACTGTTGCCTGAAACACGGATACCGAAATCCACACCCGGCACCGGTGACACCACCTTCTCGCAATCCCGGAGCTGCACGCCTTCGCTCCATAGCTGAAGATTACCGGCATAAGCCTCCCCCGGAAGCATTGGCACAATATATCCTTTCGACAGATCAAGTTCCGACTCATCGGCAGTGTTGAGCATCTCCCCCTCTCCGTATAGAAGCCAGTCGCGGTTAAGATCCGGGAAGAGATCGTATACAATTTTTAATCGGTCTTTGGGCATTGATTTTCGCATGGCACCGATATAAGTAGGCGACACACCGAGATGACGGGCAAACTCCGTCTGCGTCATATGTTTGACCTTCAATAATTGAATAAGACGCTGCTTCATTGTTTCTTCCATATCCAATATCTTTATAATCCTTAAAAAAAACAGTTTAATAGTGATACTATTTTTTTAAAGACTGTCTAAATTAATAGCATCTGTCTATATTAATCAAGACTGTCTAAATTAATCAACCGCATCTTTTATTAGCTTTGCGATAAAATCTTTTGCAAAGCTAATAAAATTTAATGGAAATCCCAAATAGCAAACACTAAAATATTTAAATTCCTTAAAAAAAGTCAGTAAAAACCACGCTATATATTATATTTCCGTGATTACTTCATGTCGTTCTATCGGTCGTTGGACGGTGGGGCGCAAAAGAAGTCCGACTATTCACTTGCGATGCTCAAAATAAAACTTACATTTCCCGATATTTGCATAGGCAAAAGTTAGCGTTTATTCTCCCAGATAAGAAAAATACAGAAAAAGGTTTATGAAAGCTAAACTGCTGTTCATAAACCTTTTGATTTTCTGTCGGGGTGACAAGATTCGAACTTGCGACCTCACGCCCCCCAGACGCGTACTCTAAACCTACTGAGCTACACCCCGAAAGATTGCCCGAGCGAGTCCGACTCAAATTCCATGCTCAAAACAAAAGCCTTCATTCGCTAAAGCGACTGCAAAGTTACAACTTATTTCCAAATCCACAAAATCTTTTTCAAACAAAATAGAATTCATTCCCAAAAATTAGTTAATTTTCCATCGTTTTTAACATTGCCGTCTATGAGTACGTCTTAATGACATGCTCTAACAATTAAGTATGGTTTCTTCCTTTTTCAAATTAAATTGAACACATACTTATTAGAGGAACAATTATAGATTTTACCAAATCACAATTTTTGGGGAATGGAGCCTAAGGCACGAGTTGCCGTGACAATTCTATGAATTGATCCACAGATAAGCGTTCCGGTCTCAAGGACAGGATCTCACTGTCAGCAGGCATCGAACTTTGCGCTATCAATGATGACAAGGAATTACGCAATGTTTTACGACGCTGACCGAACGCAGTCTTTACCACCTGCTTGAAGAATTTATCATCAACGCCCAATGACACCCGTGAATTGCGCGTAAGGCGCAACACTCCGCTCCTCACCTTCGGAGGAGGCATAAACACACCGGGCTCCACATTGAATAGATACTCGCAATCATACCATGCCTGAAGCAACACTGAAAGAATTCCATATACCTTGGAACCGGGACCGGAGCATATCCTTTCCGCCACCTCCTTTTGCAGCATACCTGCCACTACGGGTATCTTCTCCTTATAATCCAGCACCTTGAAAAATATCTGGGATGATATGTTATAAGGATAATTTCCTATAAGCACAAATTCCCCTTTGAAAATATCTTCAAGATTCATCTTAAGAAAATCACCCTCTATCACATTCAGGTCGGGATAAAGACGAGCGAGATATTCCACACTTTCAGCATCAAGTTCCACCGCCTTCAATTCCCTGCCGCTATCCATCAGATACTTTGTAAGCACTCCCGTTCCGGGACCTATTTCGAGAATCGGCAGATCGGAATATGAAGAAGCCGCGGCCGGCATATTGCTGCCGACCACGGTTTCCGCTATTCTTTTGGCTATTCCCTCATCTTTGAGGAAATGCTGCCCGAGATTTTTCTTTGCCCTTACCTGCATTATTTAAGTTTCTTAGCAATAGATGCCGGCACTGCCTCTTTGCGCACGCCTATATCCATTGTCTTCTCCAGAAAGTAAGGGATGGATACATAGAAATAACCATCATAAATCTGGTTGGTATCCCATGAATTTTTCACCTTGTAATATTTGTTGCCCTCCTGATCCGTGGCATATCCTACAATAACCATACCATGGTCATCGGTGGTCTCATAATTCTCGAAACTTTTCTGACGCATCTCCTGTGTCACCTCTTTCTCTTTTGTCGGGCCATTAATCTTGAAACGGTCGTTGGCGCGATCCTTGTCAGAGAGTTTCACCCAACGTGCAAGTTCGGAATCAGTCATATCCTTCTGCTCTTTCTCAGCAGGGTTCACAGCGAAACCGTTGTTCCATTTGAATGCACCCTCGGATACGTCGGCACCCCAGAATACTGTGTAACCTTTATCAAGAGCATTGTCTGTGATTTCCAGAAGTTCATTCAGAGGCACATTGTAATTCTCCGACCAAAGCCAGTTGTCTGGAATCTCGAGAGCGAACTTCTCATAGAAAGGATGATGTGTGAAGCTGGTGAATATCTCGAAATTATCAGGCTCGATACCCAACTCTTTGGCGAAACTCTGCGGAGTATATGTTTTTCCCTTATAAGTGAATGTCTCTGGCTCCGGACCGAGATATGCGTCAAGTATTCCGATGAAGCCGGGGAGCCAGCCGGTGGTGAGTTTCTTTGTGCGCTGCGCATTGCTCATCACTGCGTCAAGATAAGCTTTCAAGGCTGCCGCCATCTCGTAATGAGCGTGTTTTGTCTCGCCATAATTAAGACCTTCATAAGCCTCTTCCGGCATAGCGCCGTAACGGCGTGTCATCTCAAGCACATCCTCAAAAGAACCGCCCTGAGAGAAATTGATGTTGCCATTGGTGAGGATATACTTCTTTGCTTTGTCAATATATGCATTGCGCACTACAAACATTTCCGAAAGATCCACCTCACCTTTGCCGCGACGCAAAAGATCATCTTCCAATGTGGAGATTCCGGAGAATGCCCAGCATGTGCCCGATTTGTTTTGATCCTTTACTGATGTTGTGGGGATAACTTTAACATCGGTGAACACAAAGCCTGCTGAATCAAGCTTTTCCGGCTTGGGATCCTCCAACAATGAAGCTTCATAATAGGTGGCGTTAGCCAACCCTGATGCCAGCAATGCGCCGGCCATAAAAAGCATCTTTCTCATGATATTTATTTCTTTAAATTAGATTTGATTCATTTGATTCCCCAAATTTACAACAAATTATTGAATTGTGAAAAATAGAATTGGCGCGAAATTTGTTATATCTATTGATGGAAACAGTTCTTAAGATTTCCCGATAAAGGAAATCAGGATATTACTAATTATATAAAATTTATATATGGACAAACTAAGTCATGCATGGGGGCTGGCAATGGGCAAACAATTGCAGGCCATGGGTGTCAAAGAGATAAACTCTGATGATTTCAAGGATGGTGTGAAAGTGGCTTTCGGTGGCGGAGAACCCAAAATCTCCGTTGAAGAGGCTCAGAAGATTATCAACGATTATCTGCAGGAGCTTGAGAAAAAAGCCGAGGCTGCTGCCCGCGCTGAAGGGGAGGCTTTCCTTTCCGAAAATGGCAAGAAGGAGGATGTGAAGACCACACCGAGCGGTCTTCAATACGTAGTGGTTAAAGAGGGCGAAGGAGCTCAGCCTGGTGCCGAGGATGAAGTTACCGTGCATTACACCGGCAAACTCCTTAACGGCACAGTTTTTGACAGCTCGGTAAATCGCGGTGAACCTGCAACATTCCCTCTCAACCGTGTAATTCCGGGTTGGACCGAGGGTGTGCAGCTGATGAAGGAGGGTGCCAAATACACATTCTTCATCCCGTCGGATCTCGCTTACGGTGCCGGTGGAGTGCCAAACGTCATTCCGCCTCATTCAACTCTTGTATTTGACGTGGAACTCATCAAAGTAAACAAGAAATAAATTTAGATAAATTTATAGGGAGACGGGTATATTTTTTCTCATCTCCTTATTTTTTTATACCTTTGGAGATTCAAATATTAATGATTTATGAAAAAGATATTTTATGCGGCTATGGTAATGGGTGCCGTAGCTATGTTTGCCGCTTGTTCCGGCAAATCCAAAGAGGCTGCCGCCGACAGTGACAGCGTGAACGCAGATGTTGAGGAAGTGGTTGTTACCGACTCGTTGGCAGACCTTTTCCGCAATCCGGACAAACAATCGGATGTGGCTACCGACACCACTTATGCAAAGACCCCTTCAGGACTTGAATATCTGGTTGAGAAAGAGGGCACCGGAGTAAAACCGGGACCGACAGATAATGTCACAGTACACTACACCGGCCGTTTGCTTGACGGCTCCGTATTCGACAGCTCGGTTCAGCGCGGTGAACCTGCCACATTCCCGCTAAATGGAGTTATAAAAGGATGGACCGAAGGTTTGCAGCTCATGAAAGAAGGTTCCAAATATACCTTCTATATCCCCTCCGACCTCGCCTATGGATCACGTGGTGCGGGAAGTGACATCCCTCCATACGCTGACCTTATCTTTGAGGTTGAGCTAATCAAAGTTGGAGAATAATTTTGAATAGCATATTCCCGGATTATAAATTTCGTTATATTTACGGGATACTTAAAAATTAAAAGAATTACCAAAGTGAAGATCACATCACAATTCAACAATAAGGCGATCGCCGCGACATTTGTCGCAGCGATCGCTTTTCCCGGCATCCTTGCTTCATGCCAGGGTCGCAAGATGTCTAATATGCAACCTGCCGGCGACACTGTCGAAGTAGTCATCTCCTCCCCCGATTCAGAATCCGACACCACTGCCACAGACATGGATATGACAGTGGAGGAATAATCTTGAATAAGGAGTGCGATTCATCAAAAAAAATTTTGTAACTTTGTAAGTTGAATCCACTAATTGCAGATTGCGATGGTATATAGGTATGATTGCCTGGTGATCGGTTCAGGTATCGCCGGCATGAGCTACGCGCTCAAGATGGCACGCAAGGGAGTGAAAGTGGCTATGATATGCAAAACCGCTCCTGATGAAGCCAATACATTTTTCGCCCAAGGTGGCGTTGCTTCGGTAACAAATCTTGAAGTCGATGACTTCGACAAACATATTCACGACACTATGGTGGCAGGCGACTGGCTCAGCGATCCCGCTGCTGTGGAGAAAGTCGTCAAAAACGCACCCTTTCAGATTCAGGAGCTAATCAACTGGGGCGTGGACTTCGATAAAAAGGAGAACGGAGATTTTGACCTGCATCGTGAAGGGGGTCATTCGGAATTCAGAATTTTACATCACGCCGACAACACCGGTGCCGAAATCCAGACAAGCCTTGTGGAGGCTGTAAAACATGAACCCAATATAGATGTTTTCGACAACCGCTTTGCCGTTGAAATCATAACACAACATCATCTGGGCAAGATTGTGACTCGACGCACTCCGGATATCGCCTGCTACGGCGCTTATGTCCTTAATGAGAATACCGGGAAAGTTGACACATTTCTGGCAAAAGTTACAGTTATGGCCACCGGTGGTGTGGGTGCCGTCTATACCACTACCACCAACCCTTTGATAGCTACAGGAGACGGCATTGCGATGGTCTACCGTGCCAAAGGCACCGTGAGCGACATGGAATTTATCCAGTTCCACCCCACCGCCCTATACCATCCCGGTGACCGACCAAGTTTCCTTATCACGGAAGCCATGCGCGGATACGGAGCTGTGCTTCGCAATCTTGACGGAGAGGAGTTCATGCACAAATACGATCCCCGCTTGTCGCTCGCACCGCGCGATATTGTGGCACGCGCCATCGACTCCGAGATGAAACTGCACGGCACTGACCATGTTTATCTTGATGTTACCCATAAAGACCCTGAAGAGACAAAACGTCATTTCCCGAATATCTACGAAAAATGCCTCTCATTAGGCATTGATATCACCAAGGATATGATTCCAGTGGCTCCCGCCGCTCATTACCTTTGCGGAGGCATAAAGGTGAATCTTGACGGAGAAAGTTCAATCAACAGGCTATATGCCGTAGGGGAATGTTCATGCACAGGCCTGCACGGAGGCAACAGATTAGCTTCCAATTCATTGATTGAAGCCGTGGTATATGCCGATGCTGCTGCCCGCCATTCTCTTGAGCATCTTGGGGAATATGACTTCCGCGAGGATGTGCCGGAATGGGACGACAAAGGCACCGTACATCCCGAAGAGATGGTATTGATTACACAATCCGAAAAGGAGGTGAACCAGATTATGGGTTATTATGTTGGTATAGTGAGAAGTGACTTGCGGCTCAAACGCGCCTGGAACCGTCTCGACATCCTTTATCAGGAAACCGAGGCGCTGTTCAAATGCAGCAAACCATCACGCCAGCTTTGCGAGTTGAGGAATATTATCAATGTTGCATACTTGATTATGCGTCAGGCGATGGAACGCAAAGAGAGCCGTGGATTGCATTTCACAGTAGACTATCCACATCCCGACACACCTTCACCCAAAGAATTATAATGGAAAGGCACTCAATTCTGCATATCCTGCCTATAGCCGCTGCTACCGCCATCGGCTTGTCGCTGTTTGCCCAAAGAAGCCATGATGCCTCTGTAGCCCGCAATCTGAATAATTTCAATTCAATTGTGAAGCAAGTGGAAATGTATTATGTTGATTCAATTAATACAGATGAAAGTTTCAAGGCTGCCATAGAGGCTTTCCTCTCCACTACTGACCCTTACACTGAATATTATAGTGCTGATGACCAGGAGAAACTCCAGAAAATGACCACCGGGGAATACGGTGGCATCGGCAGCTACATAATGCAACGCGATGGAGCTTCATATATCTCACAGCCAATGGAGGGAAGTCCGGCAGCTAAAGCCGGTTTAAAAGCCGGCGACCATATAATTCGCGTGGACACCACCGATGTTGCAAAAAAAGAGAGCGATTTCGTAACAAAGCTCCTGAAGGGAGTGCCCGGAACGCCTGTAACCGTAACTGTGAAACGGCCATACGCTGCCGACTCCATTCTTACCATGCAGATAATCCGCGCCAAGGTGCAGGAACCGAGTATGAATTTCGATACTATAATCAACAATATCGGATACCTGCGCCTTACCGGTTTCATTGACAAAACACCGGCTGAAGTGCGCCGGGTGCTTGAGAAATTTAAAAATGACAAAAATCTGCAAGGTGTGGTAATTGACCTTCGCGGCAACGGTGGAGGACTTGTGGAAAGTGCCGTGGAAGTGGCAGGCTGCTTCTTGCCAAAGGGTACGGAAGTAGCCCGCACCATAGGCAAGGATCCGGACCAGGAAAAAATATACAAGACCACACGCACTCAAATTCTTCCTGACACTCCTCTTGCCATTCTGATAGACGGCGGAACAGCATCTTCATCGGAAATACTTGCCGGATCTCTGCAGGATCTTGACCGTGCTGTGCTCATTGGCTCCAGAAGTTTCGGCAAAGGATTGGTACAGACTCCCGTGCAACTTCCTTATGGAGGGCTGCTTAAAGTGACTGTTGCAAAATATTATCTCCCTTCCGGAAGGCTGATTCAAGCAGTTGATTATTCCCGCCGGAATCCTGACGGAAGTGTGGCCCGTGTGCCTGACAGTCTTACCAACATTTATCATACTGCCAATGGCAGGGAAGTGCGCGATGGCGGAGGTCTGCGACCTGACACTACTGTTGACTGGGGAAAAGTGAACCGGCTTGTCTACAATATAGTTGCTGACAACTGGGCATTCGACTATGCCACAAAATTTGTGGCTGAACATCCGCAAATACCTCAGGCAAAAGATTTTGAGATCACAGATGATATCTATGCCGAATTCAAAAAATCCATTGATCCCGAAAAATTCAAATATGACAAAGCCTGCGAGGAGATGGTGAAGCAATTGCGGCTCACCGCTGAAGCTGAGGGGTATATGAATGATGAGACCAAATCTCAGATTGACAAACTTGCCCAATTGCTCACCCACAACCTTGACCATGACCTTGATACTCACCGCGATGAAATTGCAGAATATCTTGGTTCGGAGATAGTGGGCAGATATTATTACGACAAGGGGAAGGTTGCATACGAGCTGAAAACAGACAAAGCACTGCGTCTGGCGGAAGATATCCTCAAGAATAAAAATACATTGAATGCAATTATCGGAAGCAAATAAATTCTTTATAACTACGGCAAAAGCCGAAGCTATTCAAAAGATTCTTAACGACAAGAAAATTAAACGCGCGCTCCTCTCCGGCCTGGAGGGGAGCGCTGTCGCTATGATGCTTGCCGGCATTAAAGGTGGCAAACATCCGGCTATTATCGTAGCTGATGACCTTGACACCGCAGGATATGTCTATAATGACTTGTGCCAGATCCTCGGACCTGAATATATCGGTATCTTTCCAAGCGGATACAAACGCGATATCAAATACGGGCAGCAGGATGCTCCGCAACAGATATTACGCACGGAAGTGCTCAATGCACTTACCGACCCAAAAACAAAAATGAGATATATAGTCTCATACCCGGAAGCGCTGGCTGAGAAAGTGGCGGATGCTACCACAATAGCTGACAACAGCATCAATCTCCACAAAGGAGACCGCATGATACTCTCCGACCTCACCGCCAAGCTCCGGGAACTCCGTTTTCACGAAACGGAATATGTATATGAACCGGGGCAATTCGCGCATCGCGGCTCTATTGTGGATGTGTATTCCTACTCTTGTGAACTACCTTACCGTGTGGATTTCTTTGATGATGAAATCGACTCCATAAGAACTTTTAATGTTGAGACACAGCTAAGTGAGGAGAAACTTGACAGTATAAATATCCTTCCGCCATCCACTTCGGAAACTTCTGAAAAGGGAATCAGCCTGCTTGAATTTGTTGACGATTCGACTATTCTCTTTTGTCAGAGCCCATCATATCTTATCGAGCGTATACATGCAGTGGCGGAAGAGAATTTCTCTTCATCTGCCATTATTGCAGAGGAGGGAGATGCGAATGCAATGAAAAAAATAGTGGATGCTGAAGAATTCACTCGCCTGTTTGCCGGAATGAAAATCATCAAATATGGCCATAACATAGCCGAACCTGATTTTCATGCAGATGCCTCATTGTCTTTCAACTGCGGTCCGCAAGCATTATATCACAAGAATTTCGAACTTATCTCCGATAGTTTCCGTAAATTTCTTGATGATGGCTACCGTATATTCATTCTGTCCGACTCTCCATTTCAGGCTGAACGTCTACGCAATATTTTTGAAGACCGCAACGACAATATCCCTTTTACAGCAGTGGATCGCACTCTGCATGAAGGATTTGTAGATCACGATGGTAAAATGTGTTATTTCACTGACCATCAGATTTTCGACCGCTTCCATAAATATAATCTCAAAAGCGACCGCGCCCGCAGCGGTAAACTTGCCTTATCTTTGCGCGAGCTGAATCAGATTGAAATCGGCGACTATATCGTGCATATCGACCATGGCATCGGCAAATTCGCCGGGCTGGTGCGCACGGATGTCAACGGCTCTCCCCAGGAGCTGATCAAGCTTCTCTATCAGAATGACGATATAATTCTTGTCAGCATACATGCCCTCCACAAGCTGTCTAAATATAGGGGCAAAGAGGGGGTGCCACCGAAAATCAACAAACTTGGCAGCGGAGCATGGAACAAGCTCAAGGAGCGCACAAAAAGCAAAGTCAAGGATATCGCCCGCGACCTTATCAAGCTTTATGCCGCACGCCGTGAGGAGAAAGGATTCGCTTTCTCACCCGATTCCTACCTTCAGCATGAATTGGAGGCAAGTTTTATTTATGAAGACACTCCCGACCAGCTGAAAGCGACACTGGCCGTAAAAACAGATATGGAATCTGCAAGACCAATGGATCGGCTGATTTGCGGTGATGTCGGTTTCGGCAAGACGGAAATAGCCATACGCGCAGCCTTCAAAGCAGCTGCGGATGGTAAACAAACAGCTGTGCTGGTGCCCACCACAGTGCTCGCCATGCAGCATTACCATACTTTTGCCAACCGCCTCAAAGATCTCCCCGTGCGCGTGGATTTCATCTCCCGTGCCCGTAAGCCCAAGGATGTGAAACAGATTCTTGCCGACCTTGAAGCCGGCAAAATTGATATCCTTATCGGTACCCACAAAATTATCGGGAAAGGGGTAAAATTCAAAGACCTTGGGCTGCTGGTTATTGATGAAGAACAGAAATTCGGTGTTGCTGTCAAAGAAAAACTCAAGCAGATGAAAGTAAATGTCGACACTCTGACAATGAGTGCGACACCCATTCCGCGCACCCTGCAGTTCTCTCTTATGGGGGCGCGCGACCTCAGCTCCCTTAACACTCCTCCGGCCAATCGCCAGCCTATTGTTACCAATGTCAGCAGTTTTGATGACGAAGTGATAAAGGAGGCCGTCAATTTCGAACTGAGCCGCAACGGTCAGGTTTTCTTCATATCCAACCGAATAGAGAATCTGTCACAAATTGAGAACACACTCCGCAGGCTCATTCCAAACATCCGCATAATTACAGCACACGGCCAGATGCCACCGGAACGCGTGGAGCAGGCTATCATGGACTTTGCCAATCAGGATTATGACGTATTGCTCTCCACCACTATCGTGGAGAATGGCATTGACATGCCCAACGTGAACACCATTATGGTCAACAATGCCCAGAACTTCGGTCTCAGCGAATTGCATCAGCTGAGAGGACGTGTGGGCCGCAGCTCCCGGAAGGCGTTCTGCTATCTGCTGGTGCCACCGGGTATGCCGCTCACTCCCGTGGCAAAACGGCGTCTGCAGGCCATCGAGAGTTTCAGCGACCTTGGAGCGGGTATTCATATTGCCATGCAGGATCTTGATATCCGTGGCGCCGGGAATCTCCTTGGTGCTGAGCAAAGCGGATTTATCGCTGATCTTGGATATGAAGCATATCAGAAAATCCTCAAAGAATCCGTGCTTGAACTGAAAACAGAGGAATTTGCCGACACATTCACAGATGTTTCAGGGGGCAAGGATGAGGAATTCACAGCCGACTGCACTATTGAGAGCGATCTTGAACTCCGTATCCCCGGAGAATATGTTCCCCAGGAGAATGAGCGCATCACCCTCTACCGTCGCCTTGACAATATGGAAAATCTCGACCGTCTCGCGGAATTCCGCACCGAATTGCGGGACCGTTTCGGCGAAATACCGCAATCCACGGAAGAACTCCTCCGCATTGTGCCGCTAAGAATGGCAGCCAGGCGTTTGGGAATAGAACGGATTGTGCTCAAAGGTGGGAAAATGCGTGTATATTTTGTAGGAGATGATAATAAAGCATACTACAACTCCCCCGCTTTTGGCAAAGTGATAGGATACCTGCAGCAAAACATCAGAGACTGCAATCTGAAAGAAATTAATGGCCGCCGGCTCATGGTGGTAGACTCAATCCCCTCAGTAACAGCCGCCTTTGCCGTCCTCAACGCCATCGAGCACACCGAAACAGTATAATACATTTTCGCCAATCAATATTACAAATTCACCATTGTTGTAAAAATTGGGGAATTCGTAATAAAAACCTTAAAAACCTAAGATTAATTTTGTCGCATTAACAGCTGCCCAAAAGCGGGAGCATACAAAATTAATCACCCATGAAACTAAAATCAATAACAGCAGCACTTGCCATTGCGACATTATCCGTTATGGCGGATGCCTCTGAAACATCAGTATGGTATAATCAACCTGCCTCAAAATGGATGGAAGCAATTCCATTAGGGAATGGCCGTTTGGGAGCCATGGTATATGGAGGAATTTATGAAGACCGGATTGCCCTCAACGAAATTTCCATGTGGTCCGGGCGTCCTGACTCTACAAGCAATGACTTATGTGGAAAGAAAAATCTTGAAGAAATGCGGCAGGCATTCTTCAAAGGAGACTATGAATTAGGTAATAAGTTAGGTCAGGAATATCTCACCGGCAGGATGACTACTTTTGGCACACATGTGCCTCTCGGAGACCTTATAGTCAGGTTAACCCACAATCCGGGACAGACCGGTAATTATAAACGCCAGCTGGATCTCTCAACGGCCACAGCAACTGTAACCTATACATGTGGAGATATCTCCTATAAAAGGGAATATATCACCGATTATCCCGATGATATTATGGCTATACGTTTCACGGCATCAAAACCGGGAAACATAACAGCCTCAGTAGGTCTTGACTTGCTCCGCGAAGCAAAATTATACACAACTGCAGATGGGATTGAATGCCGGGGCAGGGTGGATTTCCCATTGCATGGTCCCGGAGGTGTGAATTTCACAGGAGCCGCCCGCATAAGCCAACAGGGTGGGTCTATAATTGCTGATGACAAAAGGCTGAATATCATCAATGCAGATGAAATGACCATTTATCTTGATATCCGCACTGATTTTAAGAATCCTGATTATTCCAATTTGTGCCATAAAACTCTGGAGAAAGGGATGGCAGCCGGATGGGACACTTTGCTCATTAACCATCTTGCTGATTATTCAAAACTTTTCAATAGAATGGAAATTGATTTGGGTAAATCCATAAATTCTGATCTGCCCACTGATATAAGACTCAGGCTTCTGCGTTCAGGTGCCCCGGATTCCGGTTTTGATGCCCTCTTCTTCCAATATGGCAGATACATGTTGATCGCTTCCTCACGCGACCACGGACTGGATCTTTGTGCCAATCTGCAAGGCATTTGGAATGACAACCGGGCATGCAATATGCCATGGACTTGCGACTATCACCTGGATGTAAACATTGAGCAGAACTACTGGTCTGCCAACAGGGTAAATCTTTCGGAATGCAACAAACCATTGTTTGATTATATAGGTTTGCTTGCCAAATATGGTGCTGATACGGCACGCAAGATGTACGGAGCCGGAGGGTGGGTGGCTCATACCGTTGCAAACGCCTGGGGATATACAGCTCCCGGATGGGGAGTCTCCTGGGGCATGAATGTTACAGGGGGAGCGTGGATGGCAACTCACCTGTGGAGTCATTACCTGTATACCCACGACAAAGAATATCTTCAAAACACAGGTTATCCTTTACTTAAATCATGTGCAGAATTCTTTGTAGACTATTTAGAAAAAGACCCCGCAACGGGATACCTCCTCTCCGGTCCGAGTATATCGCCAGAAAATGGATATATCTCACCTAAAGGAAATCCGCTTTCTCTTGATATGATGCCCACTATTGACAGAACACTGATATATGAAATTTACACGGCATGCATAGAAAGTTCAAAAATACTTGACATCGACAAAAAATTCCGCCAACGGCTTGAAAAAGACATAAAGCTTCTGCCGCCTCTTAAGATAGGACCGGATGGTCAACTTAATGAATGGTACAGCAACGTGAGGCGTGCCGATCCTTCCCACCGTCATTCATCACATCTGCTCGGTCTCTTCCCTCTTAATCACATCTCAGCCGATCATACTCCCGATCTCGCAGAGGCATCACTAAAAGGTCTGAAGATTCAGACAAGCGATCCCAATTGGGAAGATACTGAATGGAGTTCGGCAAATATGCTTTGCTACCATGCTCGACTAAAGGATGGCGAAACAGCCTATGGATGGCTTCAGAATCTATTCAACGTTTTCACCCGAGATAACCTTATGACTGTGTCACCAGCCGGAGTGGCAATGGCAGAGGAGGATATTTTCAGTTTTGATGCTACTGAAGCATCAGTGGCCGGAATGTGTGAAATGCTTCTTCAAAGTCAGGACGGATTTCTGGAATTCCTGCCTGCCCTGCCGGCATCCTGGAGCGAGGGGAATGTGAAAGGTCTTTGCGCTGAAGGCGGTCTGGTGGTGGATCTGAACTGAAGCCGGGGAGTATTGCAGCATGCAGCTGTAAGGGCTACAGAAGACTGTTCTTTTAAAATCAAAGGAGTGGAAAACTTGATTAAATTGAAAAAAGGGGAGATTTATTATCATAAAATTTGAAAAACAGATTTTTCAAATTTGTAATATTTAACGCTGAATTTATAACAAATTCGCAAAATTTACCCCCTTCAGAGATATGAAATTGAAAATTGGCGAATTTTTACAATAATTTGATTTATCTGTAAAAAACACATTTTCCACATCAAACTAATTTTGCAGCAGATTCATTCTGCAAATGAATTCACCGTTAACCTGTTAACAAAATTTCATAATAAATTCAAACTAACATCATGAAACTAAAGCTTTACGGAATCGTGCTAATTGCATTATGCAGCGTCCTTAATGCATTAGGCGCAAAGGTGACGGGAATCGTCCTTGATGAGCAAAATCAACCGCTTCCCGGAGCCACTGTGCAAGTGAAAGGCTCTAAAGCCCTCACTGTCACCAACATTGAAGGCGAGTTTACCATCGAAGGAGAAACAGGTCAGACCCTACTTGTCAGCTATGTAGGTTTCCAACCGATGGAAACAAAGATCCCCGCATCAAAAAATTTTACTATTGTATTAAAAGAAGCAAGCTCAGCACTTGATGAAGTAGTCGTGGTCGGTGTATCAATGAAGAAAAGCGACCTTACCGGCTCTGTGTCACGCGTGGATGCCGATGTCCTTACGGAAAAACCGGTTACAAACATCAACGATGCTCTTGCAGGACGTGTGGCCGGTGTAAGCATCGGAAAAGCCTCCTCCCCTTCCGATGATTCTTCAATCAAAATTCGAGGCACAAACACAATTAACTCCGGTTCCTCTCCCATTTACGTTGTGGATGGTCTTGTAATGAGCAATGACTTCGGCTTTTACAACTCAATAAATGTAAATGATGTTGAATCTATACAAATCCTGAAAGATGCCTCGGCAACAGCCCTTTACGGTTCACGCGGTGCCAACGGTGTTATTCTTGTCACCACCAAGAAAGGACGCAAGGGAACCGGTGAGGTCTCTTACGACGGATGGGTTAGCTTCTCTACAATGGGACACCGCCCGGAAACAATGAATGCACAGCAACTTTTCGATCTCCGCACACAATCTTTCGCCAACGGATATATGTACAACAATCCGGATGCTGACCGACAGGCATATATCAATGATGTGCTGATGAACTCCAATGTCGCATTTGAAGACAGAGAGTTTGAGACATATTATGCCGGCAAGAGCTACGACTGGCTCAAGCAAGTCACACGTACCGGTGTTCAGCATAACCACACTTTGTCTTTCTCAAGAGCTACAGATGTAGTAAACTTCTACATGAGTTTAGGTATCAACCAGCTTGAAGGCATAATGAAAGGCACAGACCAGAACCGCTATACCGGACGTATCAATGCATCTGCCGATATAACCAAATGGCTTCAGGTAGGAACAAACACCTCTTATACCTACCAAAAGGACAACATGACAAGCAGCAGCGTTTATTCTCAGGCTCGTACAAATGGAAACCCTCTTTTGAACTATGAACCTTTCATGAATGACGAGACACGCTATGACACTGAAAATCTGACATTGTTCTGGCGTGCTCAGTCGGGTGAGACAAACAACAACTTCAACCCATTCAACTCTCTGGATGTGGTCACGGATCGCTCACGCTACCACCTGACATCATCAAACTATATCAATATTAACCCCATTGAAGGTCTTAAC
>CAZEUD010000021.1:0-34110 GCA_964515455.1 uncultured Sangeribacter sp. | reverse complement strand
GAATTTTGGCAAATTTCAACAACAGTGAGCCTGAGCCACAAGCCGGGTCATAGACTTTGTTGACCCATTGACGGTTGTAGCTGACAATTCGAGCGAGCAGTTCGCTAACCTCCTGAGGGGTAAAAAATTCACCACCGCTCTTGCCGGCGTTGGAAGCATACATCGTCATAAGAAATTCGTAGGCATCGCCGAAAAGATCAATCCGGTTATCCTCGTAATCACCTTTCAGGTCGATGCCGCCAATATTGTTGAGAATCTTGGTGAGTTGTTCGTTACGTTTCTCTACGGTGCCTCCGAGTTTGTTGGAGTTGACATCAATATCTGCGAAGAGACCTTTAAGGTCATCTTCGCTTTCTGTTCCTACAGCCGAAGCTTCAATACCCTTGAAGATTTCAGAAAGCGTAACATTGAGATTGGGGTCGCTTTTGGCACGTTTACGAACGTTGCAAAACAGTTGTGATGGCAGAATGAAGAAACCTTTTTCGCGCACAAGATCATCCTTGGCTGCGATTGCTTCTTCATCAGAGAAAGCCGCATAGTCGAAGTCGGGGTCTCCGGCTTCGCGCTGCATCTTGTTGATATAGTTGGCGATGTTCTCCGATATAAAGCGGTAGAACAATATGCCGAGGACGTAAGACTTGAAATCCCAACCGTCGACCGAGTTGCGGAGGTCTTCGGCGGTAGCCCATATAGCCTTGAAAAGTTCCTGTTTCTGTTGGGTACTTGTAGCCATCAGTATTAAAAAAGAAAACTCCACAGTAGCATCTGAGGCCGACCAAAGCCGTAACGACTACCAAGGCGTTTTCAAAGGGTTTTCGGCTCGCGCCGTATGTCTTTTGTGATTAACGATAGGTCATCTCAGATTTTCGTTACACTCAACTGCAAAGTTAACAAAATATTTTGGATTAACCTCTATCTGCATTAAGGAATTAAATCTGTTTTGGTCCTGCTTTAAGGATTCATGAACTTTAATTTACATTCCAACGGCCGCCTTTTGCTGAACCTCTCCGGTAAGAATCAGCTGGCTTTTCCTCGAATCTCCACACGCCGAATCTTTCCGCTGATGGTCTTGGGAAGCTCGTCAACAAATTCAATCTGTCGCGGATATTTATAGGGTGCTGTGGTTTGCTTCACATGATTCTGCAATTCCTTCACAAGGTCGTCTCCAATCTTGTCTTTCCATTCATCAGCAAGCACAACCGTAGCCTTCACTATCTGTCCACGTATCGGATCCGGAACGCCTGTAATCGCACACTCCACTACTGCAGGATGTGTCATCAAAGAGCTCTCTACCTCAAACGGACCTATGCGATAACCGGAGGATTTGATTACATCGTCAGCTCTTCCAACAAACCAGAAATATCCATCCTCATCACGAGTGGCAACATCCCCTGTATGATACACACCGTGTGAATGTGCTTCCCGTGTAAGTTGCGGATCATACAGATATTCACGGAACAAACCGAGCGGACGTCTGCGGTTGGTATATATCACTATCTCTCCCTGCTCGCCGGGTTTGCAACTTTTACCTTCTGAATTTATAAGGTCGATATCATATTCGGGATTTGGCACACCCATAGAGCCGGGCTTTGCTTCCATCCAGGGGAATGTCCCGATTGTCAATGTGGTCTCTGTCTGTCCGAAAGCCTCCTTGATTACAAGACCTGTAAGCTCCTTCCATCGTTCAAACACGCTTGGATTCATAGCTTCCCCGGCCGTGGTGCAATAACGCAGTGATGACAAATCATATTTCGACACATCCTCCAAAATCAGGAATCGGTATACCGTAGGAGGTGCACAGAATGATGTGATATTGTATTTTTCAAATATATGGAGAAGATCTGCCGGTTTGAATTTTTCGTAATCATATACAAACACATTGGCACCTGAAAACCATTGTCCATACAGCTTACCCCATACTGCTTTCCCCCATCCTGTATCAGCCAATGTAAGATGAAGGGAGGTATCATCAAGATTATGCCAATATTTGCCGGTAACTATATGCCCGAGAGGATAAAGGAAATCGTGTGCCACCATCTTCGGCTCCCCGGTGGTGCCGGATGTGAAATAGAGCAACGACAAATCTTCATTCCTGTTGGGGCGCAACGGCCGGCGGAATGGAGCTGCTTTCTTGATTCCTGAATTAAAATCGAACCACCCCTCCGGCACATCCGGACCTGTAGAAATGCAGGACTCCACAGTGGGACATTGCGGGAGCGCCTTTACTATATGAGTCACCACTTCCTTATCACCTACAGCTACTATCGCTTTTATTTTAGCAGCATTGCAGCGGTATATTATATCCTTTGCCGTGAGGAGATGAGTGGCAGGGATACAGATGGCACCCAACTTATGCAATGCGAGTATGGAGAACCAGAATTGATACCGACGCTTAAGGATAAGCATCACTTTGTCTCCCTTGCCTATTCCCAGACTCTGGAAAAACGAAGCAGTACGGTCTGAAGCGTCTTTAAGATCGGAGAAACTGAACTGATGTTCGTCTCCTTTATCATTTGTCCATAATAAAGCCGGTTTGTCGGGAGCTTCTTCAGCCCATTTGTCGACAACATCGTATGCAAAATTAAAATTCTCGGGAACTATTACTTCATAGTTCTTTCGGAAATCGTCAAGCGATTCAAATTCGCATTTCTTCAGGAATCTTTCTAACATAATTTTCAACCTTAATTTACCCTTAATGATTTTTTCTTATGTTTCTCATATCCGGAACGGATTTAAGCAACTAATGGCTCGACAAATTTCAACAATAGAATTTTAATTTCCAACTAATTGATAATAAAAAATATAAAAGTTGCACACTCTAAAAAAGAGTGCGCAACATTTTATTCACACTGCACAAAATTGTGTGCAATATTTTTCTAAAAATTATTTCACTGCATGTACAGCTGAAAGGAGAACCTCACTCAAAGTAGGATGTCCGAAAACAATTTCCTTAATTGACTCAACTGTGGCTCCGGCATTCATCAGATCCACGGCTTCCTGTGCAAGCAAGGCAGCATCAGCACCCATTATATGAGCGCCAATCATCCTGCGGGTATCTTTCTCGAAAATAACCTTGCAAAGACCTTCGCTCTCTCCCATTGCCAACGCTTTCCCATTGGCACGATAAAAGCTTTTACCGACAATAATCTCTATACCGCGGTTCTTGCATTCTTCCTCCGTAAGACCGGCCATGCCACATTCAGGAGTGGTGAACACCGCAGAGGGAATAATATCGAATCGGATACTGTCTTTTTTGTTTTCAATAGCATTGAGAGCACGTAATCCCTGGAATGTTGCCACATGGGCAAGCATCATCCTTGCATTAACATCTCCGATTGCATATATATGCTCTGCATTGGTGCGCATATTGTCGTCCACAACAATACCTCTCGGTGAAAACTCCACTCCGGCTGCTTCAAGATTAAGACCTTCAATACGCGGAGCCCTTCCTACTGCCATCAGCAGTTCGGAGCTTACCACAGTCTGCTCCTTCCCTTTTGATTCGCAGGTCACTTCTATCTCCCCTTCCGCATTTTGCTCAATCTTCTTGGCTGCGACACCGGTGATGATTTCAATACCACGTTTCGACAACGCTTGTTTCAGACGCTTTGCAATATCAGAATCGAATGGCGGGAGAATCTGCTTCATGAATTCGATTACAGTAACTTTCGAACCCAATGCAGAGAAAATTGATGCGAACTCCATACCGATCACTCCTCCTCCGATGATTGTGAGCGATGCCGGTATATGGTCGATATTGAGAATATCGGTGGAATCCATAACGCAATCAAGGTCATGACCGGGAATAGGCAGCGATTTTGATACACTTCCCGATGCAATGATTATGTCATCAGCAGTATATTCTTCTCCATCCGCTATCACTGTCTTTGCATCCTTGAAACTTGCCATGGCATCCACCACATTCACCTTTGCCTGCTTCAGCATTGCGGCAATCCCCTCACGCAGCTGGACAGTAACCTCATTCTTGCGGGCGGCTATCCGGCTGAAATCTACCGTAAAGCTAAAATCATCAATACCGAAGCGGTCAGCCTCCTTGAATTGCATCACCATCTCTGAATCGCGGCACAAGCACTTTGTAGGGATACATCCCTCATTGAGACACGTGCCTCCGAGAAACGCTCCATTGAACAAAGTGACGCTCTTTCCACGATAAGCGGCCTCGAGGGCTGTTTCATATCCCCCGGGGCCGGCACCTATAATGATTATATCGTTATGCATTCTGTTCTGCCTTGAGTTGACGATAGGAAAGAATCGGATTCTTGGCTGCCGTTGTCTCATCAGGATGAGAGATGAGAGTGGTGATAGGCGCGTTCTTCACTGTATCGGGAGTTTCGCGAGCTTCAGCAGCCACTTTATGCATTACATCTATAAACTCGTCAAGAGTTTCGAGACTCTCTGTTTCCGTAGGTTCAATCATCATTGATTCGTGGAACAGAAGCGGGAAATAGATCGTGGGTGCATGGAAACCATAGTCGAGCAGACGCTTTGCAACATTGAGAGTGGTAACGCCCGTAGACTTATCCTTCAATCCGTCGAAAACAAATTCATGCTTGCAAACGCCATCTATCGGCAACAGATAGTCATCCTTAAGCGACTCCTTGATATAGTTGGCATTCAAAGTGGCCATCGGACCCACATTCTTCAGATTCTCTTTACCGAGACTGAGGATGTAAGCGTATGCCTTCATCATTACTCCGAAGTTTCCGAGGAATGAGCTTACACTTCCAAGGCTCTTTTCACCTTTACCTTCAACATGGAATTTGCCATCTTCACCTTTCTTCACACGCGGTGCGGGAAGAAGATCTACAAGATGAGCAGCGACACCGACAGGACCCGAACCGGGACCGCCACCACCGTGAGGCGTTGAGAAAGTCTTGTGAAGGTTAATGTGCATTATATCGAATCCCATATCACCGGGACGCACTTTACCAAGCATCGGGTTGAGGTTGGCTCCATCATAATAGAGCAAACCACCGGCTTCATGAACAAGTTTTGCGATCTCCACAATCTCAGTCTCAAACATACCCAGAGTGTTGGGGTTTGTCATCATGATACCTGCTACGGTATCATCAAGCAATGGTTTGAGATCCTCAACGTCTATAGATCCGTTGGGTTTGGATTTAACTTCCACCACCTCCAGACCGGCTACCATTGCAGAAGCAGGGTTAGTGCCGTGAGCTGAATTGGGAACAATAACTTTTGTACGCTTTGTATCCCCGCGAGATATGTGGTACTGACGCATCACCA
Organism: uncultured Sangeribacter sp.; assembly: GCA_964515455.1. Classification (GTDB taxonomy): domain Bacteria; phylum Bacteroidota; class Bacteroidia; order Bacteroidales; family Muribaculaceae; genus Lepagella. The sequence continues at coordinate 28,842 of CAZEUD010000021.1, read as the reverse complement.
TCAATCCTGTCAACTCTCCGTGAGCACCGGCATAAGGATTCAATGTGAATTCTGCAAGACCGGCTATATTGGCAAGCGCCTTCTGCAAATTGTAATACAACTCAAGGGCTCCCTGTGCGGTCTCGGCATCCTGACGCGGATGAAGAGTTGCAAACTCGGGCATTGCTGCCACCTCCTCATTGATTTTCGGATTGTATTTCATAGTGCAGCTACCCAGAGGATAGAAGCCTGTATCAACACCGAAATTCTTATTGGAAAGGTTTGTATAGTGTCTTACCACATCAAGTTCGCTGACCTCCGGAAGTTCCGGCTTGTTCTCACGCTTAAGATTTGCGGGAAGTGCATTCAATGCATCGCCGGCATAACCATTGACGGGAAGTTCATACCCGCGACGCCCCGGACGCGACAATTCAAATATCAGCTTATCGTAATATTTCATTTTGTTTCCCCTCAGGCCTCCAGTATTATGTTAACGAATTCATCAATCTCCTCACGCGTGCGGTTCTCAGTGACAGCAAATGATACAAGACCTTCACCCACTTTGAGCGGGCCCATGAATCCTTTTGCTTTCAGACGTTCGTTGAGAGCATCAACATCAAGATCCGTACGAAGTGTAAACTCCTTAAGGAATGGTTTGTCGTAGGCAAGAGAGAATTTGCCGCTTGCCACAAGCTTGCCGCACAGATAATGAGCACCATCAGCCGACAATCTGTTCACCTCTACGAGACCTTTTTCACCCATCAAAGCGAGATAGATTGTGGCATAAAGAGCCATAAGACTCTGGTTGGAGCAAATGTTGCTCGTAGCTTTCTCGCGGCGGATATGCTGCTCGCGAGCCTGCAGAGTCAATACATAGCAGCGCTTGCCTGACGCATCTTTGGTGGCACCAACAACACGTCCCGGCATCTTGCGAAGCATGTGGCTCTTGCATGAAATGAAACCAAGATACGGACCACCGAACTGCATCGGCATGCCGAGGGTCTGGCCATCTCCACAAGCTACGTCTGCACCCCATTCTGCCGGTGTTTTCAAAACTGCCAGTGCTGAAGGATCTGCATAAACGCCCATTACGGCTTTTACATCATGGATTGCATCAGCAAAACCGGTAAAGTCCTCGATGATACCATATCTGTTGGGTGTGGGTAGCAATACACCTGCCACATCTCCTGACTTCAGCTCATTATTCATCTTCTCGAAGTCTGTAACGCCATCCTTCTCAGGAATCTCTGTAAGGTCTACGCCATGGAACTTTGCGTAAGTCCTTACCACCTCAAGCACCTGCTCGGGGAGTGTGGAAGATACAAGCACTCTGTTTTTCTTACGCACGGAAGCCACCATCATAAACATTACCTCGGCAGCGGCTGTAGCGCCGTCATACATGGAGGCGTTTGTGGATTCCATTCCTGTAAGTTCGCTTATCATGCTCTGATATTCGAATATATATTGGAGCGTACCCTGTGAAATTTCAGGTTGATAAGGAGTATATGCCGTGTAGAACTCACTTCTTTCGAGAAGGTGAGGAATTACTGAAGGACAATAATGATCATATACACCACCTCCCGCGAATACTTTCAGCTGCCGGTTTTTTGCTGCAAGCTCGCGGAAATGGCGGCGCAATTCCGTCTCAGACATTGCTGACGGAATTTCATAATCCCCGCGGAAGATCACTTCTGCCGGGACATCGCTGTAGAGGTCATCTACACTGTTCACACCGATACGGTCGAGCATTACACGGATGTCTTCCTCGGTGTGCGGGATGAAACGATTACTCATTTTCGCAATGTTTTTCGTAAGCAGCTGCATCCATGAGAGCATCAAGCTCTGAAGGATCTGATACTTTTACTTTGATAATCCAGTTGGCGTAAGCATCCTCATTAACTGCCTCCGGGGTATCCTCAAGAGTTTCGTTTACTTCAACTACCTCTCCTGAAACAGGGCTGATAAGGTCGCTGGCTGCCTTTACAGACTCAACAGCTCCGAAATCTTCTCCGGCTGTAATCTCATCACCAACTTCCGGCATGTCAACATATACGATATTGCCAAGCGCATGCTGTGCGAAATCGCTGATACCGATTGTGGCGATATCGCCATCTAACTTTACCCACTCGTGTGATTCTGCATAACGCAGACCTTCAATTACTTTGCTCATAATATTATGTTAATTCCAATTAGTTTTAAAATGACTTGATTAAGAATCTGTTATCCCGATTATTTTTTATAGTTTTTGTCATAGAAACGTTTCTTCACCACTTTTGCGGGGAAAGTTTTCTTACGGATACGCACCTCAACTTCAGTGCCGAGCTTATCGTAGGGCTTGTTGATCATTGCCATTGCAACGCTCTTTCCTGTTGATATGGAGCGGTAACCGGTGGTAATCTCACCTACCTGCTCACCATTTACCTCTACCGGATATCCGTGACGGGGAATTGCATTCCCTTCGAGTTCAAGCCCTACTATACGGCGTTTAACACCTTCTGCTTTCTGTGCTGCAAGAGCCTCCTTACCGATAAATTCAGGCTTGTCAAGCTTCACAAACATGCTGAGACTTGCCTCAATCGGAGTGATATCTGCGCTGAGCTCATCACCATAAAGAGGAAGACCTACCTCAAAACGCAATGTGTCGCGACAGCCGAGACCGCATGGCTGAACACCTGCTTCCATCAGCTTGTCCCAAACCTTGCGTGTGAAGTCGTGGCTTCCGTAAACTTCAAAACCATCCTCTCCGGTATACCCTGTACGGCTTACAATGATTTCCTCACCATCTACCCGGAATGTCTTGAAATTATAGAACGGTATATCCTTTACATCGAGACCGAGCACTTTCTCCACTGTTGCCTCAGCTTCCGGTCCCTGAATGGCAACTTCTCCATAATACGGACTCTGATCCTCTATCTTTACATTATATCCTTCTGCATTCTGACGAATCCACGCTACATCCTTGTCGATATTGGAAGCATTGATTACAAGGAAATATTCCTCATCATTAACTTTATAAACAAGAAGGTCATCAACGGTGCCACCATTTTCATAGCACATCATTCCATAGAAAATCTGGCCGTCGGGAGCACCCGTAACATCATTTACAAAAATATGGCTTACGAATTTGCATGCATCGGGACCTGTTACCCTCACTTCGCCCATATGACTTACGTCAAACACTCCAACGTGCTGACGCACTGCATTATGTTCCTCTGTAATGCCGGCATACTGAATCGGCATATCAAAACCTGCGAAAGGCGACATCAACGCCCCCATGCCGACGTGTTTGTCATGAAGACATGTCTTCTGAATCTGTTCTTCCATGTATATTTAGGTTTAAGTTTTTGCAAATTTACAACTCTTAAAAATTTCCTCCAAATTTTTTTATAACTTTGTAAAAAATTTAGAGTCTGTCTCATAAAAAATCATGATTATGTACAAAAATAAAATACTATCCATATTGCTGCTCCTCTGCTTTGCATCCGGCATCGTTTTGGCTGAAGACAAGTTCTCTGTCACGCCAATTGGAAGAGTGCATGTGGATGGTGCCCTATACTTTCCAAACAATAACGGGTTTGCCGACGGGGCATCATTGCCGGAAATACGCGCCGGGGTGAAAGCCCAATATGCCCAATGGATGGCACGCATTGAAATAGGATATTCCTACGGCAAATTAGGGTTAAAGGATATATATATGCAACGCTGGCTCGGGAAAAAGGATTTTCTTAGAATCGGCTATTTCATTCCGCAGTTTGGTATCCGTGGCGGAGGTTCGGCATCTTACAAGCCCGCGATGCTACCCCAGATTTCCGAAACTTTCTTCCGCTCGATGACCCGAAAGATTGGAGTTGGGTATGTTAGGTATGACAAAAACTATTTTCTGGGTGCAACGGCATTTGTGGGAGGACGATCTCTTACCCTCACTTCCACTGAGCAAGGAGAAGTAAGCGTTGGAGGCACAGCACGCGGAGTCTGGCATCCCATAGCTAAAAAAGGAGCGGTTGCACAAATTGGTATTTCTGCATCGTATGAGACGGCATCCCATAATCAGGTAATCAACGATGCGGAAGAAGAGGTGGCTTCAGAAGGATTCCGCACTTATTCCGCTTCTTTCCCCACAACGGTAAGCAAGGTTCCGATGCTTGAAGCCAAGGTTACAGATGCAATAGGTGACTGGCGTCTCTCGCCCGAGCTTACGCTGGCAAAAGACCGCTTTGCGCTTGAATCGCAATTCTTTTATCTGAACATGCCTCGTCACAATGATTTGAAAGCATATCACGCTGTCGGTGCGTATGGGATGGTGCGTTGTCTGCTTTTCGGCGACAAACAATACGGATATTCCGAAGCTGAGGGAGCATTGGCACTCCCCTCTCCCAAAACTTTGGAACTTGTAGCCGGATACGATTATACAAATGCAGATGCCCGCATGACCGACATTGAGGGTGGTATTTCCAACGACTGGAATCTCACCTTGAATTATTATATCAATAAATATATGCTCGCGCGCTTGCGTTATTCATATACGGATGTAAGGAATTCGGCAGTTTGCGACCGTCGCGGAGTGAATATCATTCAGGCGCGTCTCCAATTCGTATTCTGATTATTTAGAATCTGTATAATTAAGGTTGTTTACAAGTAAACTATGGGATTCCCTTTGTACATAGCACGTCGCTTGTCGCTCTCATCGTCAGGTAAGAAAAGTTCTCCGGCTGTGAGGGTGGCTGTGGCCGCTGTAGCTCTTTCGGTTGCCGTGATGCTGGCAGCTGTGGCTATAGTGCTCGGATTTAAAAGAGAAATCCGCGATAAGGTAATCGGTTTCAATTCTCACATCACCCTTTATGCCGTGCCTTCTGACCCGGAGGATACCAATCTCATAACGCTTACCCCTACCCTGTGTTCTATCCTTGACTCCAAGGATTATATTGCTGATTACTCCCTGGAGGCTTCCATTCCGGCCATACTCAAAACATCAGACAATTTCAAAGGTGTGTACATGAAAAGCATCTCCGGTGAGGCTGTCAAAAAATTCATCTCTTCCAATATTGAAGAAGGAAAGATTCCTGTATATGGCAAGACTGAGAATGACAACAAGATTGTAATATCGCGGAATGTAGCCGACCAGCTCGGACTCAAAAAGGGGGATAAGATTAACACTTATTTTATGTCGGGCACAATTCGCGTGCGCCGTCTGGAAATTGCCGCAATATTCAATTCCCATTTTGACAATTATGACAATCTTTTCATTTATGGAGATCTCCCTTTAATACAAAATCTCGGAGAAGTATCTCCGAAACAGGGTACTTCCCTTAGTATAAACACTTCCGACTTCAATAACATAGAGGAGAATAGCGCAGACCTTTCCAATACACTTAATGAGGCGTTGGCATCGGGTCTTGTTTACAAATACTACCGTGTGGATAATGCTTTGAATCAAGGAGCCGGCTATTTCCGGTGGCTGTCATTGCTTGACACCAATGTAATTGTGGTCTTGGTATTGATGACCATTGTGGCTTGTGCCACACTTATTTCCGGAATGTTGATTATCATATTGGATAAAAAAAGGTTTATCGGATTAATCCGTTCTCTTGGAGCCACGATCGGAAATGTAAGAAAAATTTTCATATTAATGGCTATACGCATAGCCATATCCGGACTGTTGACAGGGAATGTCCTGATGCTGATTCTATTGTGGGCACAAGACAAATGGCATTTCATTCCTCTCGACCCGGATGCCTACTATATTGACTTTGTCCCTGTGGAAATAAACTGGCCGGCAGTGGTGATTCTCAACATTGCCACAATAATAGTTATCTATCTCTGCCTCATCCTACCCTCATGGTTTGCAGCAAAAATATCCCCCTCCGAAACCATGCGCTACGAATAAGACTCCATTATCAACTGCATTTGAGTTGACCGGAGGCTTTGAGGTAATCGGTTTCTTTGACTCGATAGTCGGAATATGCTGCTGTGTATTGATCACAAGCATGCTTGTAAAGCGCTTGCGCTGCAAGCAAATCAGTGATGGTAGAAACGCCTACTTCATGACATCAGTAGCTTGCAATGATGACCCTTCCGGCAGATATAGCGGTTATCGAAAGGTTATGATAACCGCTACAAGAGGAATAAAACCGATTAACCGCCACCAGCCGCTTTTACCTGTGTCATGCAGACATTTGTTCACCCCTTACCTGCTATTTAAAGTCATATCCTAAGACTCCACCATGGCAACAGCAGAATGGTATTTTGCAATATTTGAGGCCTTCTTTATTGCCTTCCACGCCTTGCGTCCGATTTCTATTTCCGCATATTCCCAGAAAGGCTTTATTTTAGACAATATTTGGGAATCTCCACATAATGTGGATTGATAATAATTAAACAGAAGCCTATGGAATATCAACATCTTTTTTATTCTTTCCTCTTTTCTCCATTCATTTCCCGACTCATATTCAGCAGCCAGCGAAGGGCGACCCAGAACACCTCTGGCTGTCATAACTCCTGAAATTTCCGGGAAACGCCCGCGTATGGTATCTATGTCGGAAGGGAGGGTTATATCTCCATTAAAAATTACCGGGTGATTGCACAAATGAAGAAATTCTTCAAGTTTATCGAGGTAAAGATCACCGCCATATTGCTGTCGGGCCACTCGCGGATGCATGGTGACATGAGTCAACGGCATATCCGCTATCGCATCCACTACTGCCCGCCATTCTTCAGAATCAGCATATCCCAAACGCATCTTCAGAGAAAACGCCACATCCGGATATTCCTTCAGAAACTTCGGCAGCTTATGATACTCTTCAACATTGGTGATGAAACCGGCTCCTCTTCCTTTTGCCGTCTGCAAAGGGAACGGACAACCTGAATTCAAATCTATCCTGTTAGTACCCGCTTTTACCAATCCCTCTACAAGAGGCTTCAGTTCGTCAAGATTGCGAAATATAACTTGCGGCACCGGATGATGGTTATCATTAAGTGCCGAGGTGAAATCCTTGAGATCATGCTTCCTGAATTCTCCATGTTCCAACCGGATAAACGGAGTGTAATAGCAATGGTTGCCTCCATACACTTCCTGATGAAAATGACGCCATGCAGCATCTGTATGCCCCTGCACGGGAGCTATCTCAATTCTAAAATTCCGGCTCATTACTTTGTTGGTAAAAAGGCGAAAACTACTGCAGCTACAAGGCAAAGATATGACGCAATATGATTCCATTGCAACTTTTGACCCTGAAAACACAGCATAGCAATAATTGTGAATACTGTCAGCGATATCACCTCCTGAATAATTTTCAACTGAAACAATGAATAAGCACCGCCGTTACCATTGAAACCCATACGGTTTGCCGGTATCATGAAGCAATATTCTATAAAGGCTATTCCCCAGGATACAAGGATTATAAGATATAATGGCCAGTTGCGCGATATTCCCATTGTCTCAAGTTTCAGATTGCCATACCAGGCAAAAGTCATGAACACATTGGAAATAATAAGTAGTAATATAGTAATTAGACCTGACTTCATTGTTATATAATGTCACGATTTATAAGGATTGGTGACAAAAATGATGCAAAATTACGAATAATTTAATTAATTTTGCGTAATAAAGATAGAAATTATTAAAACATCGTAATTTGTCATGAATATACAGGAAATAACCAAGGATATCCATTATGTCGGAGTCAACGATCGTGTGAAGCATAAATTCGAGGCATTATGGTCATTGCCTTACGGAGTAAGCTACAACTCATATATCGTAGCAGGCAGCGAAAAGGTTGCTCTCATAGACACGGTTTGCATTGAGGAAGTGCGTGAATATTTCAACAATATCAATGCAATTGCGACCGGACGCAAGATTGACTATCTTGTAATAAATCACATGGAGCCGGACCACTCAGGGTCTATACCGGAAATTGTGCTTGCTTACCCTGATATCAAGATTGTAGGCAATTCAAAGACTATCGATATGATAAAGGGGTTCTACCATATCGAAGATTCGGAAAGATATGTGGAGATTAAAGATGGAGATTCTTTGTCATTGGGGGAGTTGACATTAAAATTCTATCTTACCCCCATGGTGCACTGGCCTGAAACAATGATGACATACGTTGAAGAACGTCAGGTGCTTTTCTCCGGCGATGCATTCGGCACATTCGGAGCGCTTAATGGTGCGGTAGTTGATAAAGAGATGGAAACGGATGTATATATTCGTGAGATGTACCGCTATTATTCAAACATTGTAGGTAAATACGGAAGATTTGTTGCCAAAGCACTCGACAAGCTTTCCGGTGTGAAGTTATCGTATATCTGCTCCACACACGGACCCATATGGAACGAAAAAATACCTGAAATTGTAAAAATAGTGTCCGATCTCTCATCTTACAAGAGTGAGCCGGGAGTTGTGATAGTATATGGCTCCATGTATGGCAACACTGCGGAAGTGGCTGAAATGATAGCACGTCAGTTGGCGGCACGCGGGGTAAAACGAATAATCATTCACAACGCCTCACACTCCGACATGAGCGAAATGATTACGGATGCATTCCGGTATCAGACTCTGATTGTTGGAAGTGCAACATATTCCATGCGTCTTTTCCCACCTGTAGAGGATTTTATGAACGCCATGGAGACCCGTGAAATCAAAAATAAAGTTTTTGCTACTTTCAGCAATTATACATGGGCCGCCGGAGTTGTCACCTCCAAGCTCCTTGACTATTCCGAGCGCCTCAAGCTTCCTGTTGCGGCCTCCTTGATAGTAAAGCAATCAAGCAGCGAGGCTACTGTAGAAAATGTTGAAGAGTTTGCCAACAAAGTAGTTGAGGCTATGCACTCCGCAAGTGCAGCGGATGCAGATTCAATCTGGTGCTGATTATGGGCACATTCCCTCCACAAGCAGGGCATATCCCCTTCCTCTTGAGAAAAAAGCGGATTTTTACGCCCGCCTTTTTAATCATCTGAAAATTAAGTAGCAAAGAAAAATAATTAGATATTTGAAACAATTGTTCAATGCTTGATTTAATCCCTTTGGTACTTTTTGATGCCAGTGAGTTTTTCCAATGGTTTGTGAACCATGCAAATTATCTGTTTGTATTTGTCTTCATGACAATTGAAAGCAGTTTTATACCATTTCCATCGGAAGTGATAGTGCCTCCGGCTGCATATCTGGCATGCACAAACACCGGGGTGGGAAGCGACATGAACATTTATATGGTAGTTGTTATGGCAACACTCGGAGCGCTTGCCGGAGCTTTCATTAATTATTTTCTTTCGCTATGGATAGGCAGACCGATTGTATATAAATTTGCCGACAGCCGCCTCGGTCACGCTTGTCTTATCAACCGTGAGAAAGCAGACAAGGCTGAAAGATATTTCGATGAACATGGAGCCATATCCACTTTTATCGGAAGACTAATTCCGACAATCCGGCAACTAATCTCCATTCCTGCCGGTATCTCCAGAATGAATGTAGGTCAATTCACCTTATTCACTACACTTGGAGCATTATTGTGGAATTCAATTCTTGCATTGTTAGGGTATTGGCTTTCACGCCATGTTTCCCCGGACATGCTTTTTGACAAGGTGGAGGAATACAACAGATACCTTACCTGGGGAGGCTATTCGCTTCTGGTGTTATGCGTTATCTACATCCTTTATAATGCATTTAAAAAGAAAAAAGCGCAGTAACCACCGCGCTTTTTTCTTTTTGCCATTCTAAACCACAATCTCCCTACTTCCTCTTTTTCGCAGGGTCGCAAGTGAGACCGACTCCAAGCTTGCGGAAAATCTTATAGTCAACTTCACCGAGCATCACCGTGGAGTGAACCTGGCAGCCATTAAGCTGCTTCAGCACCTCCAATGCTTTCCTGCAATTCTCATCGCGCGTGGAAAGCGTGGCGAGCGCCACAAGCACCTCATCAGTGTGCAGACGCGGATTGCGGCTGTGCAGACATTCTGTCTTCATCCTTTGTATAGGCTCTATCAAAAGTTGTGGTATGAGTTTCACACTATGGTCTATTCCTGCAAGATATTTTGCTGCATTCAGCAGCAACGCGGCACTCGGACCCAGCAAATCAGATGATTGCGCGGTGATTATCGTACCGTCAGAAAGTTCTATTGCCTGACAAGGGGCTTCATCGCGTTCGGATCGTGAACGTGCCGCCATAACAACCCTTCTGTAAGAGACATCGATCTTGGCCTGATTGAACAATAAGGCAATCTTGTTTACTTCATTGTCATTGGTATCACCTTTTGCGAAACGGTTGAGCGATGTGAAATATCTTCTTATTATCTCATTGCGGGAAGCATCACAACAAACCTCATCGTCATTTATGCAAAACCCTACCATATTCACACCCATATCTGTAGGGGATTTATAAGGATTGCTACCATAGATACCTTCGAAAAGTGCATTCAACACCGGAAATATCTCGATATCCCGGTTGTAATTGATTGCCGTCTCTCCGTATGCTTCCAGATGGAAAGGGTCAATCATATTAACATCATTGAGATCTGCCGTGGCTGCCTCATAGGCTATGTTTACAGGATGTTTCAACGGAAGATTCCATACAGGGAATGTCTCAAACTTGGCATATCCGGCCTCCACTCCCCTTTTGTGCTCATTATATAGCTGACTCAGGCATACAGCCATTTTGCCGCTACCCGGACCGGGAGCCGTAACAATAACAAGGGGGCGCGTAGTCTCCACATAATCATTCTTTCCGAAACCCTCATCCGAGTCTATGAGCGCCACATTATTGGGATACCCCTCAATTGTATAATGGCAATAGGATTTAATACCCATACGGCTGAGCTTGTCACGGAATGAATCCGCACTCGACTGATGATTATAATGCGTTATGACTACAGATCCAACAAGGAATCCACGTTTCATGAATTCATCACGCAACCTGATTACGTCCATATCATACGTTATGCCGAGATCTCCTCTTACCTTGTTCTTTTCAATATCCCTGGCACTGATCACTATGATTATCTCTGCCTTATCTGCAAGATTGCTCAACATCCGCAATTTGCTGTCGGGTTGGAAACCGGGAAGCACTCGGCTGGCATGATAATCGTCAAACAATTTTCCACCCAGCTCCAGATACAATTTATTGCCGAACTTGGCGATTCTCTCCTTTATATGCTCAGATTGTATTCTGAGATATTTGTCATTGTCAAAACCATATTTCATAACGAAATGCAAAATTACGATTTTTTGGCGTTTTTGCCAATTATCAGATGTATCAGATGTATTCGAAGATGATTTTTACGTTTGTTATGTCAAGATTTTGATTAACTTTGCAGTTGGAAATGAACATACTAACATCTAACTCACAGACTCTAAATTTCATAATACGGACTTATGTACAACATTAAAGGTATCAAAAGATTGTTTACGGCATCAATAGTTATGACTACCCTGTCGATGCCCGCATTTGCTGTTACGACTGCTGACTTTGAGAGTTGAGACATGAAAAAATTATTGGCAGCAATAGGTTTTTTCACACGAATACCGGTATGGCGCATCTGTGCCATACCGGCCGACATGTATAAACGGGTGGTAGATCTTTGGTCGCTCACAGGTTGGATAACCGGTGGTTTTACGGCATTGACACTCTGGCTGGGGTTGCAGGTTTTTCCTCCTCTTATAGCAGTTATCATCGCCTGCTGCGCCCGTCTTCTTCTCACCGGAGCTTTGCATGAGGACGGACTTGCCGACTTCATTGATGGTTTCGGTGGAGGCACATCGCGCGAACGCATCCTTGAAATAATGAAGGATTCTCGTATTGGATCCTATGGAGTAATAGGATTGGTATTATATTTTCTGCTTCTTGTATGCGCTGTCGCATCATTCCCTTTATGGCTTATGCCCTTAATTGTGCTTGCCGCTGACCCCTGGGGAAAATTCTGCGCTTCGTCACTGATAAACCTGCTTCCGTATGCCCGCAAGGCGGAAGAGGCCAAAAACAAACTCATCTACAACCGGATGTCGCTCCCGGCGTTTTTCATATCACTGGCAGCTGGAATCTTGCCAGTGCTGTTGCTTCCCCTTCCATTTTGGGCAGCAATAATTGCACCCCTGATTCTTACTACCCTGTTTATAAGTTACCTCAAATATAAACTTGGTGGATACACCGGTGACTGCTGCGGAGCTTTGGCATTGCTTTGCGAACTCTCATTCATTCTCTGCTGTCTGCTCATCTGCCATTATTCTTAATTAGAATATCAGAAAATATGTTGAACAACATAAATCTTTATTGGACTATTTTATAGAATTTTTATTAAATTGCGTTCGCTTTTGCACGTCACAAGCATTTATTCTCTCCAATTACCGTGAAAATAATTCTTGTATTCACTAAAATCTCATATTATGAAGATTTATAAAACCAACGAAATCAAAAACATCGCCCTTATCGGATCAAAGGGCTCCGGAAAAACCACACTCGCTGAATCCATGATTTACGAGTGTGGAGTTATAAAACGTCGTGGCACTATAGATGCCAAAAATACAGTTTCCGACTATTTCCCGGTGGAAAAAGAGTATGGTTATTCCGTATTCTCCACAGTGTTCAACGCTGAATTCAATGGTAAGAAATTGAATATCATAGACTGCCCGGGAGCAGACGATTTCGTAGGTAACACATATACCGCGCTCGGAGTTTGCGACATGGGTCTCATCCTTGTTGATGCCGAGTATGGAGTGGAAGTGGGAACGGAAAATATTTTCCGCACAACTGCAAAACTGAACAAACCGGTGATTTTCGCTCTCAACCAGATGGACGGCGAGAAAGCTGACTTTGACAATGTAATGGAGCAGATGCGTGAGCATTTCGGTCCGCGTGTGGTTCAGATCCAGTATCCGCTTGAATCAGGTCCCGGCTTCAACTCAATGATTGATGTGCTTCTGATGAAGAAATATGAATGGGGACCCGATGGTGGCAAACCAACCATCTCTGACATTCCGGAAGACCAGCTTGAGAAAGCTCGCGAGCTGAATCAGATACTGGTGGAGGCTGCAGCCGAAAACGATGAGACTCTTATGGAGAAATTCTTCGACCAGGGCAGCCTTACTGAAGATGAGATGCGCGAAGGTATCCGCAAAGGTCTTGTGGATCGCTCCATCTATCCGGTAGTGGTGCTGAGTGCAGCAAAGGATATGGGAGTGCGCCGTCTGATGGAATTCCTTGGCAATGTATGTCCGTTCGCCAGCGATATGCCGGCACCTGTCACCACCACCGGTGAAGAGGTGAAACCGGATGCCAACGGTCCTCTGTCGGTATTCTTCTTCAAAACTTCAGTTGAGCCCCATATCGGCGAGGTTTCTTATTTCAAAGTGATGAGCGGTACGCTTAAGGCCGGCGATGATCTTGACAATGTGTCACGTGGTGGCAAAGAACGCCTCGCTCAGATATTCACCGTATGCGGTCAGCTCCGCAATCCGATTGATGCTCTTGAAGCCGGAGATATAGGAGCAGCTGTGAAGCTCAAGGATGTACGCACCGGCAACACTCTTGATGCCAAAGGTTGCGAATATAAGTTTGATTTTATCAAATATCCGCAACCCAAATATACACGCGCTATCCGTCCTCTCACAGAGAGCGATTCCGAAAAACTGGCGGGAATCCTCACCCGCATGCATGAGGAGGATCCCACATGGGTTGTTGAGCAGAGCAAGGAATTGAAACAGACTCTTGTAAAAGGTCAGGGTGAATTCCACCTCCGCACTCTCAAATGGAGAATCGAAAATAATGAGAAACTTCCCGTTGAATTCATCGACCAGAAGATTCCTTATCGCGAGACAATCACCAAGGCTGCCCGTGCTGACTATCGTCATAAGAAACAATCCGGCGGCTCGGGACAGTTTGGCGAGGTGCATTTGATTATTGAGCCTTATACTGAAGGAATGCCCGAACCGGATACCTATAAATTCGGCAATCAGGAGTTTAAGCTCAACGTGCGCGACAAGCAGGAGATTCCTTTGGAATGGGGCGGCAAACTTGTGGTTTACAACTGCATCGTAGGTGGCGCAATTGATGCACGCTTTATCCCGGCAATCGTGAAGGGTCTTATGGACCGCATGGAACAGGGCCCGCTTACCGGATCCTACGCCCGCGATGTACGCGTAATGATCTACGATGGCAAGATGCACCCGGTAGACTCCAATGAAATCTCATTCCGTCTCGCCGGAAGAAACGCATTCTCGCAGGCATTCAAGGCTGCCAATCCTAAGATTCTGGAGCCTGTATATGATGTTGAGGTGCTCACACCGGGCGATACCATGGGTGATGTGATGAGCGACCTTCAGGGCCGTCGCGCCATCATCATGGGTATGGCATCCGAGAACGGAATCGAAAAACTCTCCGCCAAAGTTCCTTTAAAAGAAATGGCGTCATATTCCACTTCCTTGAGTTCAATCACCGGAGGAAGAAGCTCCTTCACTATGGAATTCTCAAGCTACGAACTCGTGCCTTCAGATGTGCAGGAGAAGCTGCTTAAGGAATATGCCGAGACACAGACAGAAGACTAACTTAACATATTCTACCCAATCAATTGAAACGATAGTGGGCGCGTTTTCTCAACGCGCCCACAATTTTTTCCTGACTTCGTCATTGCGTCACCCTGAATCACCATCAAAAGTGCTATACGTCTGATTTATAGATATAAATTTTTTTAGGATTCAAAAAGTAACGAAGTCAGGCCTTTATGCTCTTTTTTTTCTATCCTAATAATGCTTATACCTATTTTTCGGTTCTCAATCAAATAATTTTCCTGATTTTGGCGTTAAAATTATTGAGAAGAACTATGTATCCTTTTATTTTTTAAGAATTTTTCTCATAAAAAATTTAAAGAAAAGAATATGAACAATGAAATAATCAAGGGATTGCGTGGACAGATGATTACTTTCCATGAAGATCCGTTTCTGAATGAGGATGAGTCCAAGTGTTATTCCTATTATCCGGATGGTCTTGTTGTAATAAAAGGAGATAAGATAGCAGCTGCGGGTGATTACACCAAGACTGTTGCTCAATATCCTGAACTTAAAGAGTGTAAAATCGAGAAATATGAGGATTGCGTGATAATGCCGGGCATGATAGATACTCACGTGCATTATGTGCAGTCGCCTATGATTGGATCATTCGGTGATACGCTTTTGCAATGGCTTAACCAATATACATTCCCAACTGAGGCAAGATTCCGATCAAAGGAGTTTGCTGAATCTGTAGCAAAACTTTTCATGTGCCAGATTTTGAAGCAAGGCACCACCACCGCCAATGTTTTCTCCACTACATTTGCCTCATCTGTCAACGCATTGTTTGAAGAATCAGAGAGATATAACACATGCCTGATAACAGGGAAAGTGCTTCAGGACCGAAATCTTCCTGAGTCACTGCGCGACACTTCCGCAGAGGGTTCTGTGGCAATAGCTTCCGAGTTACTTGAGAAATGGCACGGACGCGGGCGCCAGCTTTATGCAATCATTCCCCGTTTTGCCCCTACAAGCACTCCCCTGCAGCTTGAACTTGCCGGCAAATTATATCAGGACAATATTGATAAAGGCGTATATCTCCATACCCATCTCGATGAAGCCGATGATGAAATTGAATGGGCAATGTCTTTATATCCGCAAGCAAAGAATTATACCGACATTTACCGTCGCTTCGATTTACTTGGCAACAGGACGGTGCTTGCACACTGCTGTCTTGTAAAAGAGGAGGAATGGAAGATGCTTCATGAATATGACTGCAGCGTGGCTCATTGCCCATCATCCAATCTATTCCTCGGTGACGGCATATTCAAAATTTGGGAGGCAAAACAAAACGACAGACCATTGCGCGTAGGTGTTGGCACAGATGTAGGAGCCGGCACAAATTTCTCGCTCCCACGCCAGCTCAATGAAGCATATAAGGTAGCAATGCTCAAAAAGCATAGCATGGGTGCTCTCAAGTGTTATTATATGGCCACTAAAGGTGGTGCTCAGGTCCTGCATCTTGAAGACAAGATAGGTTCACTTGAAGCCGGATATATGGCCGATATATCTGTTATTGATTTGAAGCCCAATGATTTCCTAAGCTGGAGAATGCAATTCAACGATTTCATCCTCGACCGTCTGTTTATCTTGCAGACCCTATCGCCCGATAATCTGGTACGCGCCACTTACGTAGCAGGTAAAAAAGTTTACGACCGCGAACGTGAGCAGCAGATAATGTATGCAGATGAATTGAATTGAAAACTGAAAAGTAATTTGCTATTTCATCGAATTATAATTACCTTTGCATAGCTTATGCAATGGTGGCAAAGTATAATTTGCATAAATTATACTTTTGCTTTTGATTTGATTATTATTTTTTCATTTAAACAACAATAACACATGGAAATTGAAGGCAAAATCATATTGGATCTTCCCGAAGAGGGAGGCACATCTGCCAGAACCGGTAATCCTTGGAGAAAGAAAAGCTGGGTACTCGAAACTTTCGGTCAATATCCCCGCAAAGTGAAATTTGACCTCTTCGGGGACAGAATCGACAGCATACATATCGAAGCCGGTAAATCCTACAAGGTATCCGTAGATGCCGAAAGCCGCGAATTCAATGGCAGATGGTACACCGATCTCAGGGCTTATGCAGCTCAGGAGATGGGAGATCAGATACAAGGAGGTAATAATTTCACGCAACAGCCTGCAGCTCCGGCGGCAGCTCCTCAGTCTCCCGCTGCCAACCCATTTGGCAGCACACCGGCAAATGCAGATCCTTTTGCCTCAAGCAATGAGACAGACGATCTCCCCTTCTGATGTAATGGGTATAATCAAGGCAACATCTTGCCTATAATATTGTTAAAAGGTGCAAAATACAGCCTAATTCTAAAAATTAGGCTGTATTTTGCACCTTTTAACAATATTTTTGATTCATTTTTCTTGCGATTTATTATCTTTTTATTAAATTTGCAGCGATTTTTTTAGAAAAGACATAAATTAAAAGATTAATGACAATCCAAACCAACGAACCTGCTGTTTCTGCAGAATCTTCAAAATTAAATGAAGAAATAAAGTTGCTTGTGGAAACCAGTTGGGAAGTTTGCAACAAAATAGGTGGAATATATGCCGTATTGTCTACTAAAGCGAGGAAATTGAAAGACCAATTCGGAGACTCGCTTGTATTCGTAGGTCCGGACGTGTGGAGTCCGGAAAATCCCTCTCCATATTTTAAGGAGAAGAAAAGCATTCTTAAATCCGCATCCTCAAAGCTTAAACTTCCCTGGGGAATCACCATACGCAGCGGCAGATGGGATATACCCGGCTCTCCGCAAGTGATACTTGTAAATCCGGGCGACACAGCATCCCATATTGACAATATATATGGAAAGATGTGGGAAGCCTATGGCGTAGATTCACTTCATGCGTATGGAGATTACAATGAATCATGCGTATTCTCCGTTGCCTCAGCCATAGTGATTAAAGCACTTGCAGAATATCTGAAAATTAAGGATAAAAACGTGCTGGCTCATTTCAACGAATGGACCACAGGAATGGGACTGCTCTATACACAGCAGACTATGCCTGAAGCTGCAACGGTTTTCACCACACACGCCACGAGCATCGGTCGCAGTATTTGCGGCAACGGCAAGCCATTATACCAGTATTTCCACAATTACAATGGTGACCAGATGGCTTATGAACTGAACATGCAGTCGAAACATTCTCTGGAGAAAGCTGCAGCACACGCCGCCGACTGCTTCACCACCGTAAGCGAGGTAACGGCACGCGAGTGTGAGCAATTGCTCGGCATACGTCCTCAAGTGGTAACGCCCAATGGTTTTGAGCCGGATTTTGTACCAAAGACTACAAAATACAACAAACTGCGAAAAGATGGCCGTCAGAAACTGATAAGCGTTGCTTCTGCTCTCACCTCCAGCAAATATGATGCCGACACCTTTATTATAGCTACATCCGGACGTCACGAATATCGCAACAAAGGTCTCGACCTCTTCCTCGATTCTATTTCCAAAATGGAAGAGATGATGCCGGAGGGGAAAGAAGCGCTCGCTTTCATTCTTGTACCCGGTTGGGTTAAAGAGCCGGCTGGAAGTCTTCTGATGACTTTGGACTTTGAGGGGAAAGACAAGACGGATCCTGATTTCCTTACTCACAGGTTGTTTAATGAAGATTCCGATGAAGTTTGTGTTAGAATCAGAGCACTGCAGGCAGAAGGGAAACTGAAGAAAGTGAAAGTGATATATGTGCCGAGTTATCTTGATGGTCACGATGGTATTATAGATATATCATATTATGACCTTCTTCCGGCTTTTGACCTCACCATATTCCCTTCATACTATGAGCCTTGGGGGTATACACCCCTTGAGAGCGCAGCATTCGGGGTGCCTACCATCACCACTGATAAGGCCGGCTTCGGACAATGGGTGCTTGACAATTGCAAAAACAGATTGCACCTGTGCGGTGTTTATGTAATAGCGCGTGAAGACACCAATTATATTGAATCACGCGATGCAATTGCAGCAACAGCCATCAGCTATATGGAAGACAATGCCATAGCCCGCTCTGAAGCTCGACATGCCGCTTTCCTCACAGCCGAGAAAGCAGATTGGAGACTCTTCATAAAATTTTACGATGAGGCTTTTGCCACGGCTCTCGACCGTGCCGCCTCCCGTATTTCTAATAACTATTAACTGATAATAGATAACTGAAACAATATATGAAACTACAAGTTAGCAACACCAATGCGCCCTCATGGCGCACAATAACAGTAAGTGCTGAGATTCCCAAAGAGCTGAAGCCCCTTGAGGAATTGTCAAAAAATCTTTGGTGGGTATGGAACAGCCCCGGAAAACGTCTTTTCCGCGACATTGACCATGACCTCTGGCGCCGTGTGGGCGAAAACCCTGTGATGCTTCTCCAGCAGCTATCCTATGAGCGTTATCAGGAAATTCTTAAAAACAAGGCAATGATGGATCGTATTCATCATGTCTACGATATGTTCAAGGACTATATGAAACAACCGATGAACAAGAAACTGCCATCGGTAGCTTATTTCTCCATGGAGTATGGTCTTTGCAACTGCCTCAAGATTTATTCAGGAGGTCTGGGTGTACTCGCCGGCGACTACATCAAGCAGGCATCCGACTCCCGCATTAACATGACAGCTGTCGGCTTCCTTTATAAATATGGATATTTCTCACAGTCTCTATCCATAGATGGGCAGCAGATAGCCAATTATGAGAGTCAGAACTTCGACCAGCTGCCAATTGACCCGGTGCTTGGCGAGGACGGACAACCGATGATTCTTGAAGTGCCCTATCCGGGTCGCATAGTTTACAGCCACATCTGGCGTGTGAACGTAGGCCGTATGAACCTCTACCTGCTTGACACCGACCTTGACCAGAACTCGGAATGGGATCGTCAGATCACCCACAAGCTTTATGGCGGTGATTGGGAAAACCGTATCAAACAAGAGTATCTGCTCGGTATCGGTGGTATTCTGATGCTCGAAAAACTCGGTATCAAGACCGATCTCTACCATGCCAACGAGGGGCACGCGGCATTGCTCAATCTTCAGCGTCTTGTTGATTATGTGCAGAATGATCATCTGCCTTTCAACGTGGCTCTTGAAATGGTACGCGCTTCATCCCTATATACAGTTCATACTCCGGTGCCCGCCGGTCACGACTATTTCGAGGAGTCTCTCTTCGGCAAATATCTTAGTGAATATCCTGCAAAGCTCGGCATTTCATGGAATGACCTCATGAATATGGGTCGCGAAAATCCTGACAGCAACGAGCGCTTCTCCATGAGCGTATTCGCACTCAACACATGCCAGGAGGCCAACGGTGTAAGCTGGCTCCACGGCGAAGTGTCAAAGAAGATGTTTGCCGGAATATGGAAAGGATATGCTCCCGAAGAATCTCACGTAGGATATGTAACCAACGGCGTTCACATGCCTACTTGGGCCGCTACTGAATGGAAGAAATTCTATGCCGACCATCTCAACAATGACATCTTCGAGGATCAGAGCAATCCTGATATGTGGAAGGGTATTTTCGATGTGCCGGATGAGGATATCTGGAATATGCGCATGACGATGAAGAATAAGTTCATCAACTTCGTGAAGAAAGATTTCAAAGAGAAATGGCTCAAAAATCAGGGTGACCCGACGGAGGTAATGAAGATTGTAGACAAAATCAATCCCAATGCCCTGATTATTGGTTTTGCACGCCGTTTTGCCACATACAAACGTGCACACCTTCTTTTCACAGATCTTGACCGTCTTGCAAAGATTGTGAACAATGAGAAATACCCCGTGCAGTTCGTATTCTCCGGCAAAGCCCATCCTGCGGATGGTGCCGGTCAGGGTCTGATCAAACGCATCACTGAGATTTCCAAGATGCCTCAGTTCTCAGGCAAGATCATCTTCCTTGAAGACTACAACATGATTGTGGCCAAACGTCTTGTCACAGGTGTCGATATATGGCTTAACACCCCGACCCGTCCTCTTGAGGCTTCCGGCACATCCGGTGAGAAAGCTGAGATGAACGGTGTATTGAATTTCTCCGTGCTTGATGGATGGTGGTATGAGGGTTATCGTTTCGATGAGAAAGCCGGATGGGCTTTGACTGACAAACGCACATTCACCGACCAGTCGCAGCAGGATAAGCTTGACGCAGCTACAATCTATTCAATGCTTGAAAATGAGATAATTCCTCTCTATTTCAATAAGAATTACAAGGGATATAGCCCGGAATGGATTCAGTATATCAAGCGTTCCATAGGACACATCGCTCCTCACTTCACGATGAAGCGTCAGCTCGATGATTACATCTCACGCTTCTATGATCCGGAAGCCAAACGTGCTGCCAAACTCGAAGCCAACGACTTTGCCAAAGCTCGCGAGATTGTGGCATGGAAAGAGGAAGTGGCATCCAAGTGGGACAGCATACAGGTGGTTTCCAGCAACTTCGATGAAGTGCATCAGGGAGCTTCACGCACCGGCGACAAGATTGATATCCGCGTGGTGCTCGACACCAAAGGTCTTGGAGACGCCATTGGTGTGGAACTTGTATTCTACAAAGAGGAGAATGGCGAAAGCAAATTTGTTGGTCGTTCCGACCTGAAGATTGTAAACCGTGACGGCAATCTGTTTACCTACGAGCTTAAATCGCAGCTCAAGGAAGCCGGCATCTACAAATACGCTTTACGAATGTATCCGAAGAATGCTGATCTTCCCCACCGTCAGGATTTCGCATACGTACGCTGGTTCTGATATTGACAACAGAGACCCGAAACATTCAAATACATACCGCTGCAACATAACAGTTGCAGCGGTTTTTGTATATGACGCAATTTTTGATTACCTTTGGCACCGAAATGAATGATGTGCTCAAATTTTCCACTTCCTCCGAACTGCTCAGAGTGCCCTCAGGAGCAGTGGTGGCGGTGCGTGCTGATGGCAATTATTCATCAATCATGACCGCCGATGGACAGGAGTATATTCTGACATTGCAGCTCGGACAAATCGAACAACGTATGGCAGAGATGCTTCCCTCGGGAGACAACCGATTTATCCGTATTGGTAAAAGTCTGATAGTGAACCGCGACTTCATTACGCTTGTTAACCCTTCAAAACAGAAATTGATACTCTCCGATTGCAAATCTTTCCGTTTGGGATTCTCGGCCTCTCGGGAGGCGCTGAAAGCCTTGAAAGATTTGGAGTCTGTTTCATAATCTACTTATCAATTTATTTTATTAGCTACTTAAATCATTAAGATGAATCAGAATAATGATATAAAAGATGATGAAATCCGGATAATATCTTCCGGATCGGAGACTTCTGCACAAAATCATTCTTACAACATATCGGCAGAAAAGAGGAAACGCACTGTAAGAATTATACTTGTCTTAAGTAGTATAATCCTCGTCATCGTTATTCTTGCTCTTTTGTTTTTTATGAAATTTAGCTACAGCGGTGATAATGATGACAACCGGACAATAGCAACTACGCTCACACCTACGACTGTAAAAAAGTCCATGGAAGGTTATGTGGATATTTCCGACACTATTGTCAATGGGAACAGATACACAATCCTCTATCCCGTAAATGCAACGCCAAGCCTGCATGTCGGTCTCGACATACTTTCAGGCGATTCTGCCGTATTGATAGCTAAAGCTGCGGATATAAGGGCCGACAATCAGGAGATAGCCGGAACATTTGTGGATAAAGGAAAACTACTGAGCAAAGGGGAAGCAAAGTCGGGCTTCTGTGCCATCATCAATGGAAATCTGATATTGGGCACCGCTAAATCCACTCCCTATCTTGAGGAGGCTCTTGAGCAAGATGGATATTTCTTCCGGCAATACCCTCTTGTGGCCGGCGGACAGGCGGTAGAAAATAAGCCGCGTGGCAAATCCTTCCGTAAAGCGTTGGCTCTGATTGATGGGGAAAACGCTGTAATAATCAGCAATAGCCGCATTTCGTTTCACGAATTCTCTGAAGCATTAGTGGAATTAGGTGCCAGTGAAGCTATTTATCTTACAGGATCCACCACCTACGGATATGCTTTGGACAAAGACGGCAACAAATTTGAATTCGGAAATAAATCTACGAGCAACTATCCCAACTCCAACTTCATCGTATGGCAGTAGAATTGTAGAAACCATTTCATACATCCTTAAGGGTATTTCATACAAGTTTGTTTGAATTACTTTTCAATAATATTAGATTTCAGTAAATTTGCATCATAAAATATTTGCTGAAATGAAAAAGCTTTGCTCCATAATTCTGCTTTTTGCAGCTGCTGTCACATATTGCAGCTGTAAATCCGATAATAAAAAGACTGTTGAGGGAGATCATTTGACAGACACATATGAACCTGTCAACTCCATATATTATTGGAAAACAGTTTTCCAACTTGATTCCACCGATATACAATTCATGCAGAAGCACGATATCAGGCATATCTATCTTAGAATGTTTGACGTAGTAACTAACGACAACGAACTAATCACTGGTAATAAAACCATCCCTGCAGCATCAGTGATGTTTCTCAAATATTGGGATTATAATCCTCTTGACGAAATCACTGATCTGAAAATTACACCTACTGTATATATCACACTTGATGCCCTTAAAGCCGAACAAGGTAATGAGGATAAATTGGCGGAAAAGATTGTGAAACGCGTAAGTAACATGGCGTCATATAATTCAATCTCAGAATACGTAACGGAATTCCAGCTTGATTGCGATTGGACAGAATCCACCCGTAACTCTTATTTCGAATTATGCCGCAATGTGAAGGATAAGATTGAAGCCGATTCGCTGAATTGGAAATTGAGCTCCACAATACGGTTACATCAACTCAACCAGACTGCGCCTCCCGTAGATTCCGGCGTATTAATGCTTTATAACACAGGAAACATTAAAAATCCTGATTCTCACAATTCCATTCTTGATGTGGCTGATGTAAAACCATACCTGAAAAAGCTGGCAGCCTATCCCTTGCATCTGGATTGTGCATACCCTTCATACTCATGGAATCTTATATACCGTAACAATCAATTTTTGGGAATTTTCCGCGATGACATCAATAAAATTCCGGGAGCTTCATTGCAAACGGATTCTAACAAAATACGTGTTTCCACAGATACAATTATATCCGGGAAACTGCTGCAGACCGGTGACATTATACGTGTGGAATCTTCTCCATTCAATACTATCAGTCAAGTTAAGAGCCTTGTGGATAAAGAGTTGAAAAACCTTCCGCACTCCAATATCCTTTATCATTTTGATTCTTCCAATCTTTCACAATATTCAGATGATGAAATCAAAGCTATTTATAATTAGTATCCTTGTTTTCATATTGCCTCTCCCGGCAAGGGCTTGTGGACCATTTGCTACACTCACGAAAAATCCGATACATTTCCTTTTCCCTGAGAAAGAGGAGGTATCTGGCAATGATGAAAATATTATATTATGGCAACATCTTACATCGGAATCCATTCCTAAGGATGACATCTATGAGGCTGTTTATAAGTATACTTCCGATGATTTGAAACTCGCCTTTAAAGGTAGAGGCACACCTAATAAATTCATCAGCTGGATACTGAAAAACAAAGCTGAGGATATTCAAGATTTCCTTCTGCTTGCAAAGGAGGTGGAGGAGATACGCTCCAATCGTGTATCCCCCTGGTATTATCCATCCAACAGCAATGGGTTTGATGAATCTTCCGATGAAATGCGTAAATATGATGATATTATGCGCCGCTGCCGCAATCATACAAAAGGGCGTCTTGCCGACCGCTATGCTTTGCAGGCAGTCCGGATGCTTTTTTCTTTTGGAGAATACAACAAACTTATAGATTATTACAATTCATTTCTCGCCTCCTGCTCCAACTCCAATTATTTCAAGAAGAAAGCGAAAGGATATCTTGGTGGCGCACTTTTACGTCTCGGTCATAAAGATGAAGCCAACAAGATGTTTTTGGAAGCAGGCGATATGTGGTCATTCAGAGGTAAGGAACGCTACTATTATATGGCGCTTTACAATCCGGAATCCCAAACTTTAAAGAAACAGCTCAACACGCTTATCGGCTACGCACCATTCAGCAGGGTTGATTCAATAGCTGATGCCGCCCTGCGCTCCACAAATGTTGTCAACCGGGGCGACTGGCTCTATCTGAAAGCCTATTGTCAAGCTATGTATAATGATAATTATAAATCGGCAAAGAAATGGATTGGGAAAGCCCGCAAGCAAAAATTCTCAGATCCCCAACTTGACAAAGATGCCCGCTTCTTCGAAATATGCGTTAGAGCAAAATGTGGAGATATACGAAACTATCAGCAGGATGCATTGTGGATGCTTCGCGAATGTCGCAACCGTGGTGGTCTGTGGTTTTTTGTTATTCCGGAAATGCTGCGCCAGGGTCTCGTAAATGAAGCTTTGCTGCTTGCCAATTATGACACCGAACCATCTCTTCCAAGGAAGGATGTATTATGGAACAATGCCGGATATGGTGAAATTTTATTTAGAAAAAATTATATGTTAGAGGTTGGCGATCTGGTTAATTTAGGTGACCAATACTCCAACACCGGCTTTCAGATGCTTCAATCTATGAAACCGGAAGATATTATAAGATATAAATGTTTTCTTAAACGTGCTGACTCAAAGTTTGTCAGGGAGCTGAAACCACGGGTAAGGCATGATGATGAATATTTGAACGAACTTATAGGCACTCTTTACATGCGCAAAGGCAACTACGACAAGGCAATTGAATATTTAAGGAATTTGTCTGTAAATTTTCAGAAAAACATAGGTATATATGATTATCTTGATTTTGACCCATGGCAGAATTATGCTATGATTGAAGATGAATGGGAAGGATATATACCATCACCGGAATATATTTGTTACAACAGCCATAATGATGATAACGAGGAAACAGTTGATACACCGCTCTCTCCACAATCAGGATATAGATTCAGTGGTGCACGACCCTTGAAACAGGCTACAGCTGACAATGCCAAATACAGGTTTGCCAAAGGGATGGCGGAATTGAAGATGGAGATGAATAATGACCCGTCGCCCGACCGCAGGGCA
Source organism: uncultured Sangeribacter sp. (assembly GCA_964515455.1). Lineage (GTDB taxonomy): Bacteria > Bacteroidota > Bacteroidia > Bacteroidales > Muribaculaceae > Lepagella. Next base: position 3,264 of record CAZEUD010000021.1, on the reverse strand, counting down.
TTTGCCCGACTAAAATATGCCATAGGGCGCCTGAATTCTTTTGATTCATGCTGGGCACTGACGCAATACTGGAACGGAAATACAGATCATATAAGCTATCAATATTCATATAACCATCTTGGTGATTGTGTTTCACTTGACTATATTCAGGATTATCCCGAAGAGGCAATGCATATTTACAGATGGTTTTCCGATGAACTAAGATACTGCTTTAGCCGGATTCAGGATCCGGAAATAATGGCAGAAGCACAACTGCTAATCCACAACTACCGAACAATCGCCCGCCATTATCCCGACACTCAAACCGGCCGCATGCTCGCCTCCCGCTGCGACAATTGGAAAGACTGGCTATAAGGTCATTTTCATTGAAAAGTGTAGTTTTAATACCCCATTTTTCATTGAAAAGTGTAGTTTTAATAGCCTGATTTTTATTGAAAAGTGTAGCGAATTTTGTTAATTCATTTATAGTTAGTATATTTGCATAATTTTAAACAATGTGAATATGCTATACAGAAAAATTGAATCATTTCCTGACTTCGTTACTTTTTGAATCCTAAAAAAATTTATATCTATAAATCAGACGTATAGCAACTTTTGATGGTGATTCAGGGTGACGCCGGGCATCTGATTATTTGACTTCCAAACTGGATTTTATTGATTTAGACCTCAATGCTGATGTCGGCTAAGCCGACGAGAGACGCGGATGGTTGCGGATCTTTTTCCATTTGTAATCAATACACTTACAACCTGACACGCATGGCAATGCTGATCGATTTTGCTTCCGCAAAATTGCCGATTGTAGCCGATGGAAGCGGAGTCAGCTTCGGCAGACATTGCCGGCGGCATTTATTCCATTAGTGGTTATTCTATACCATTCACTATTCTGTAGATTCCTTTGTGGTATGGCAGAGGATCAGATATTTTTCCGGTCCTGAACTCCTGTTTCACCTCATATCCTTTCTGCTGCAGCTCCCAGGCAAGAGCCTTCCTGCAATACACCTCCCTCAGACCTCTTCCAGTGTTGTTCCTTACATCGAATGCTACTTCTATTATGTCGTATCCTATCTGTTTGAATTCTTCTGAAATATCGAAGCAGATTCCGCAGCTATCGGCTTAAATCGGCAATTTTGCGGAAGCAAAATGATCTGCATTGCATTGCCGAGTCAAATGTAAATACATGACAATTAATACAAAATGTTTGAAAAAAATCCGCAACTATCCGCGCGTAGACCGGCCTTTGCCGGATTTGCGTTGAGGTCAAATCTTCCACATCCACCCCAAAATATTCTATAGGGTGACGCAATGACGAAGTCAGGAAAATCAAAAGTTACGAAAATAGGTAATTTATGAAGCGGTTGAATGGTTGCTGCACACGCATGTATTCAAGAATATGCTCCACGGCATTGGGAGATGTCATGAAGGAATCGGGCACCATTGCTCCAAAAGTATAGTCACGGGGTTTCAGAAGATCAATATATTCCCAATCTTTGGGAAATCCCTTGGGAGCAGTTTTCAGCAAATCGTTGCCAACGTTACCATATAGCCGCTTGAACTCTGCATCATTAATAATCTCCAGATACTCATCAATATTATCATATATCGACTGGCGAATCTCCTTGAGCAGAGGAGGCGGTGGACACCAACACCCCCCTGCCACCATCGAATTGCCCGGCTCAAGATGAATATAATAGCCGCATCTGGTGCTTTTCTTATCACCACCGGGACAAATGAAAATACCTATATGTGTCTTGTATGGTGTCTTGTCAAGTGAAAACCGGGTATCACGATATATGCGATAGGTGCAGTCGGATGGTCGCAGATGTGCAGCGGCAGGCTCAATAGTGGCAAGAGCGTTGATAAGCTGCTGGGTAAACTCCTCAACAATACCCTTCACCTCAAGATATTCCCCCTTATGCTCATTAAACCACACTCTGTTGTTATTCCTTTTCAATTCCTTTAGGAAAGCATAAACCTTCTTCATATCCAAAACTTTTACATCAATACCATTCATACGACTTTACGATACCATATTGTTTTCAAACTTATAACATTAATTCTCATCTTTTTCAAAACAAATTTAGCCAATTTCGCCATCTTCTCAAAGCATTTTCTCCTAAACTTCAGCGCCATCGCAAAAAAATTTAAATCCTTTGGAAAATTTTTTTGGGACTATTATTGTGGCAGTTAGAAATTATTTATAATTTTGCAACGCAGACCGCATCGCAGAAGCCCCGGTCTGGGGTAATGAGAGGCGGGAAGCAAAGACATATTATTAGAAAGCGTTTATCCGACGCTTGTTCTTGATAGTTCAGAAATGTGGCAATTTCTAAATAGAAATCAAGAGCAAGAAGAAGGTGGATGTCCGTGGATATGGTATAAGTCATGTCCGAGGTTTGGCGCGTGAGCGCCGAGCCTTTGGCATTTTATCATATATGCGTGTGGGCTTCTGCATTCTTATCTTGTTTCTATTGGGCAAAGCCACATGCCATGAACTGCAGGATGAGAAAAAGGTACAGGCTCATACGCTTTTTTATTAACTAAGCTAATCTAATTATCAAACTTTCAGGTGAGTCGATGGTTTGTATCATGTTTCATTATGAAAAAGTATTTCTTGATGCTCGTAATGGCAGTTATGACCATTACAGCCTCCGCTAAGGTGGAACAAGGTTTCCGCACGGGTTTCCGCGTTAATGGCGGACTCAGCAACGTAGTCTCCGATGGTGCCAAAATGACATTCGGTTACGGTCTCGGATTGGTTGCCGAATACAACTTCAACTCTAGCCTTTTCCTTCAATCTGGAATCGGCATCGAAAACATAGCCCACAAAGAAGATTTAATAGATGGTACTTTCAACACCTTATACGCACAACTCCCCATCCACATCGGTTACCGTTTTGACTCAGGCGATGCCACTTCACTCTTTTTACAGATTGGTCCGACTTTGGGTGTAGGTTTGTATGGTTCAGACAACGACTTCGACTACTTCGACCTTGTAAAGAAATTTGATCTTGGTGTCGGTGGCCGTGTAGGTGTCGAATTCAGCAATTTCCAGATTAGCGTAGGTGCAAATTATGGAGTACTTGAGGTAATTGATGGTCTTGGAGGCCACAACCTGAGCATCAATCTCGGTCTCGCCTATATGTTTCACTGAGTGTGTCTGAGGCGAGTTGACTCAAGCCTGTAGACTTCAGATGATGGTGCAAATTTAGTTTAGGGGACTTCTATAAATTAAGTGCTTGTAAATTAGAAAAATAATTTGTATCT
>CAZEUD010000020.1:0-38541 GCA_964515455.1 uncultured Sangeribacter sp. | reverse complement strand
TGACGAAAACGCCAAAATGTTTTAGCCCTAAAATGGCGGAAACGCCAAAATGTTTTAGCCCTAAAATGACGAAAACGCCAAAATGTTTTAGCCCTAAAATGGCGGAAACGCCAAAATGAAAGTGATGGGATGCAGCTGCCGGGAAAATAGAGTAGACCCTCGAAATTACAAATAGAGAAGACTCAAAACGGGAGTTTTCTCTTTTTTACTTATGTTAATTGAGGATTTATACGAGTTTTATCCATTGGTCGCGGTCACCGGGGAGGAGATCAATGACCGGAATCTCTATCATGGTGTAGCATCCCGGATTCAGTCGGAATGAAGCGCGGGCGCATGCCACAAGAATTTGCGCAGTCAGTGCGGGATTGTTGATAGCCATGTTGAATTCGAAACGCTGGCTATGGGTCTTGCCGGATACTCCTTTACGCACCATGTTCACACCATGTCCCATGTCTTTCAAAGCATCAACACTTTCTACAGCCATTACATGGGTCTCATCTGAAGCGAAATATGGATCCGCCTTTATGCTTTTGGCTACCGTTTCCAGTTCATATCCCGGAAGAAGCTCGACATATACCATGCGGCGGTGAATACCTGTGCCCAGAGGAATTGTCATTGAAAGGGCATCTTTCACCCCCTCTTTGGATTTGACAGCCACTGTGTGTCCCATGCTCATGCCCGGACCGAAATTCGTATATGTAACGCCTTTTGGGGCAATAGCCTCAAACATAGCTCTGACCACAGAATCGCTCCCCGGGTCCCAACCTGCTGAAAGCACTGCTACTGCGTTGCCTGCCTTGGCTTTTGCGTCAAGTCTTTTGCGAAGCTCGGGAATCCGGGTGTGGATATCAAAAGAGTCAACAGTGTTTATGCCCATGGTCAGAATTTCATTGGCATGTTCCTCCACGCTGCGGGTGGGGGTAGCGAGCACAGCCACATCCACATCTTCCAAATCCTTGATGCTGCCAACTACGGGAATCTCAGCCGGGATATCACCGCGGTCAGCCGGATTACGTCTTACGATACCTGCAATTTCAAAATCAGGAGAAGCCTCAACAGCCTCCATAGTGAATCGTCCGATATTACCATATCCTACGATTGCCAGTCTTTTCTTTTCCATAGTAAGTTCTATTCTTGGGTTACATTAATTTTTTATATCGTATGCGATGAGGTGTATCAATGCCGCCATCACGTTTCTTCTTGAATTCTTCATATTCAGAATAAGATCCTTCATAGAAAGTCACTTTGCTGTCACCCTCAAAGGCAAGGATGTGAGTGGCGATACGGTCGAGAAACCAGCGGTCGTGGCTTACTACCACCGCACAGCCGGCAAAATTCTCCAGACCCTCCTCCAAAGCGCGTAGTGTATTGACATCTATATCGTTGGTAGGTTCATCAAGCAGCAGCACATTCCCTTCCTCCTTCAGAGCCATGGCAAGATGCAGTCTGTTGCGTTCTCCTCCGGAGAGCACTCCAATCTTCTTCTCCTGATCGGCACCGGTGAAATTGAATTTGCTGAGATATGCCCGGGCATTCATGTCGCGACCACCCATTCTGAAAGATTCCACGCCTTGTGATATTACCTCATAGACGCTTTTGTCGGGTGACAGATCTTTGTGATTCTGATCCACGTATGCGATTTTTACAGTATCACCAACTTCAAATTCACCGGAATCCTGCTTCTCCTGACCCATTATGAGACGGAACAGGGTGGTCTTCCCGGCGCCGTTGGGACCAATTACACCCACAATGCCATTAGGCGGTAGCATGAAGTTGAGGTCATCGAAAAGGGTCTTGTCATCATATGATTTGGCAAGGTGCTTGGCCTCGATGACTTTGTTGCCGAGACGCGGACCATTGGGAATATAAATCTCCAGCTTCTCCTCTCGTTCCTTCTGGTCCTCATTCATCAGCCGGTCATAGCTTGAAAGACGAGCCTTCCCTTTAGCCTGGCGGGCCTTGGGAGTCATGCGCACCCATTCCAACTCGCGCTCGAGAGTTTTGCGACGTTTGCTTGCCTGTTTCTCCTCCTGCGCCATCCTCTGTGTTTTCTGATCAAGCCATGAAGAGTAGTTCCCTTTCCATGGAATACCCTCGCCGCGATCGAGTTCCAGAATCCATCCTGCAACATGGTCAAGGAAATATCTGTCGTGGGTTACTGCTATAACAGTGCCGGGATATTGCTGAAGGTGCTGTTCGAGCCAGTCTATAGATTCGGCATCAAGATGGTTGGTAGGCTCATCAAGCAGCAGTATATCAGGTTGCTGAAGCAGCAGACGGCATAAAGCCACGCGACGTTTCTCGCCTCCGGATAAAATTGCTATCTTCTTGTCATCAGGCGGACAACGGAGAGCATCCATGGCGCGTTCAAGTTTGTTGTCGATATTCCACGCATCGGTGGCATCAAGTTTATCCTGAATCTCTGCCTGACGGGCTATCAGTTTATCCATTGCATCAGGATCTTCGAGCACGGCAGGATCTGCAAAAGCATTGTTGACTTCATCGTATTCCTTTAGGAGATCAAGAATGGGTTGAACACCCTCCTGCACAACCTCCTTCACTGTTTTTTCAGGATCAAGTTTCGGTTCCTGTTCAAGATAGCCAACGCTATATCCCGGTGAGAACACCACGTTTCCCTGATAGCTTTTATCAATACCTGCAATAATCTTTAGCAGTGTTGATTTTCCCGAGCCATTAAGACCTATGATACCAATCTTGGCGCCATAGAAAAATGACAGGTATATGTTTTTAAGAATCTGACGCTGAGGGGGGATGATTTTACTCACTCCCACCATGGAGAAAATTATTTTTTTATCGTCCGACATTGGATTTGGGTTTTATGGTTTGAGAAAAATTCTTTAAGGACTTATAGGACTTAAAGATCTTTTCTCTATTTCTTAGCTGAGACAGTGAGGTAGTCGCATTTCACTTTGCCGCGTGCGAGATTGTTGAGCTTGTTTTTCACCATCTGTTTGCGGATTGGCGATATATGGTCAGTGTATACTGTGCCCAGAAGATGGTCAAACTCATGCTGTATAATGCGCGACAGAAAGCCGGTGAATTCCTTTTCATGCTCCTCAAAATTCTCATCGAGCCAGTTGAGGCGAATATGTTCAACGCGTTTCACATTCTCAGACATTCCCGGTAAAGAGAGGCATCCTTCGTTGCGACCAATGGGTTCCATGTCCTCAATAACTTCAAGTTCCGGATTTATGATACACATTTTGGAATCCTTGCATTCCGGGAAATCTTCTCCGAGAACAGAGCCATCAATTACAATCAGGCTTATGGATTTTCCAATCTGAGGCGCCGCGAGTCCGACACCTTCAGTGAAATACATGGTCTCGAACATATCTTTGACAAGCTTGCCGAGTCCGGGATAATCCGGTTCTATATCTTCAGTCTCCTTGCGGAGCACAGGGTGTCCATATAAATATACAGGTAATACCATTTTAAAGGCTGTTTAATGTTTTTAGAGTCTGTCCCCACAGGTTATTTTTTTGAGACATGTTCATAACACAATGGGGAGCGAGTGTTGATTTGGCAAAAGTAGCAAAAAATCATCGGTTTTGCAAGAATTCCGTAAGTATTATTACCGCCGACATCTCATCGGCAAACCCCTTTTCCCGGCGTTTTGATTTTTTGAATCCCGCAGCGATCATTTCTCTGTGTGCAATCACAGATGTGAATCTCTCATCGCGGCGTATCACCTTTATCTCCGGCATCTCCCTTTTTAATTGTTTGAGAAAAGGCTCGATATATTTTGAGGATTCCGAGGGAGTGCCATCCATTTGGCGTGGTTCACCCACAATTATCATCTCCACATCCTCTTTAGAACAATAATCTTTAATGAATCCCATAAGAAGATGGGTAGGGACAGTAGGAAGACCGTTGGCAATAAGTTGCAGCGGGTCGGTAACTGCCAACCCGCTGCGTTTTCTTCCGTAATCAATAGCAATGATTCGTGACATTATTTGCCAAAATAGCGCTGGTAAAGACCATGGAATCCGCGTCCGTGGCGAGCTTCATCCTTTGCCATTTCATGCACTGTGTCGTGGATAGCGTCAAGATTCTGGGCTTTTGCATTCTTGGCAATGCGCATCTTGTCGGCATTGGCTCCAGCCTCTGCGTGCATGCGTTTCTCAAGGTTGGTCTTAGTATCCCAGACCATGTCGCCGAGAAGTTCTGCAAACTTGGATGCGTGCTCAGCCTCCTCCCATGCATAGCGCTTGAAAGCTTCTGCGATTTCGGGATAACCCTCACGGTCGGCCTGACGGCTCATTGCCAGATACATTCCTACTTCAGTACATTCGCCAAGGAAATGGTTGTTAAGATCTTTTTTCATCTCCTCGTCACAACCTTTGGCTACGCCGATTTCATGTTCCGTTACAAAATTGAGGAGTTCCTCTTCTTTCATCTCTTTGAACTTGGACTGAGGTGCGCCACACTGTGGGCATTTCTCAGGAGCTGTCTCACCTTCAGCGATGTAACCGCATACGGTGCAAATCCATTTTTTTGCCATAATTCTGAAATTAATTTTGAGTTATAAACGAATATAATTTTTTATTGTGGGTTTTATTGTTGAATCACATACTTAATACAAAATTAGAAACAATTTGGGAAATATCCAAACAAATTTTTTAACTTTGTATCATGAAATTCAAGCACGGAATATCAGGAAGAATTGAAGGGTATGTGGCTTCACAATTGCAGATGTCCGAAGTGTCGAAAGTTGTAGCCGGTGTTAGTGGTGGAGCAGACAGTACTGCTCTTCTTCTTGCACTCAGATCTTGCGGAGCGGATCTTATAGCCGTGCATTGTAATTTCCATTTGCGAGGGGATGAGAGCATGCGCGACCAAAGGTTTGTGGAGGAACAATGCTACAGGTTGGGGGTTGCATTGTCCGTAGTTGATTTCGATGTTGAGGATTACATGGAATCAAGGGGAGTGTCGGTAGAGATGGCTTGTCGTGAATTGCGCTATTCAGAATTCAGGAAAATCATGGACATTTCGGGAGCTTCAAGGATATCTGTTGCTCACAATGCAGATGACAATATAGAAACAATGATGCTCAATCTTTTCCGTGGATCCGGAGTGAAGGGGTTGAGGGGAATGTTGCCTGACAACGGCGAGATAATTCGTCCGTTGCTTTCATTCAATAGAAAGGAAATAGAGCAATATCTCGCGGAGAAAGGGGAGGAATTTGTAGTGGATTCCACAAATCTGCAGTCTGATTATCGCCGTAATTTTTTAAGAAATGAGGTGCTTCCATTGCTTGAAAGCAGGTGGCCCGGAGTGCGTAAAGCCATCACGAAAAGTATATGCAATCTCCGTGTTGAGGACAAAATTATACAATGGGTTGGGGAGAGCTGTGTGCCGGAAGGTGATTTTTTGTCTTTGCAGCAGATAGCGGAAGCTCCTGATGCATATTGGATAATTTATAAATTTGCATCAGCGCATGGTGCTACTCGTGATATTTCGCTCGAGATTTATGATGTTTACAGGAAGAAAGCCGGAAGTCAGACCATCGTTGGCAAGAAATGGAAATCAGGTGACGGTATCTTGATTTTTACCATGAAAGGGTTGAAATATGAGGGTAATGCGGATGAAATACCCATACCATTATCATGAAAATGCACAAAAATGTGCGAAAAATCAATAAATTTTTTGCTAATATAATCTTTTTTTCGTAATTTTGCGTTATCAAAATAGAGTCGGCACACTGTTGAGCCTGATGCCAAGTGAATGTAGCCGGCAAAGTTCCCGAAAATTTAAAACAATACATTTTTTTCTTTCAGCGTTTAATCCCGCTAAATAATCCCGGATTCATAATGCTGCCGTGACAGGCGGTAAATCCAAGAGTCATGATAATTAAGTAGATTAGAATGAATAAAACAGTTGCTTTGCGGGAAGGACATGAAAAACTAAGAACTATATGTACAGTTATGATGATCTAATGAACATGGACGATACGAGGCTTCGCGAGCTTGCGCAGTTCATGGGAATGAAAAAAACTACTTCTGCCGACCGACAGGAGTTGGCTTATTATGTGATTGACAGCGAGTCAGAAACCACAGCCAAGGAAGCTGTGGCAAGAGGTGCGGGTAAGGCAAAAACACCTAAAGATAAAACAAAAAAGGAGAGAAAACCGCGTGTTAAAAAGACGGAGGATTCTCCTGAAAAAGAGGTTGAAATAGAAACAAACATCCCTTCTGCAACCATCTCTGATGATGCAGAGAAACAGGAGGAGTCCCCGGCACCCAAAAAGCGAGGTCGCAAGCCGAAAGTGCAACAAGAAGCCGTTTCAGCAGATTCTTTACCGGCTGAAACAACCGGGGAAAACAAGGAGAAGAAGCCGAGACGTGGTCGTCCGGTAAAGGTTGCTGTTTCCCGGATTGAAGCTGACAATAATCTTTTCAGCAATGAGGATCTTTCAAATGCTGAAGTAAAACCGGAAAATAACCGCCTTCCGGAGCAGCCCGAAAATAAATCTTTCAATACTGAATCTGAAGAAACGAAATTACTCCCGGCTCCGGCAGAGCACAGTGCTAAAAATTCAGATGAAGAGACGATCTCCGGTCAAAGGGTATTTCAGTCATCCAAAGCAAAAGAGAAACCCTCACTCGATTCATTTTTCTCTAATGCAAAGCGCCGTACATTTGTGCCCCGCTCACAGAGAGAGATAGAGGAGGCAGAGAAAGCTGCCGCCACAGCTCCAATTATAATAGCTGATCCGGCACCGGCAAAACCACAGCAGTCAAAGCAGCAGATGCATCTCACAAAAAAACAGCGTATGCAACAGCGCCAGATGGAACGCCAGATGGAGCGTCATCAAAACGCCAACCAGACCGAGACAAGTTATGATTTCAATGGGATTCTTACAAGTATAGGCGTATTGGAGGTAATGCCTGATGGTTATGGTTTCTTGCGCTCAAGCGATTATAATTACCTCGGAAGTCCGGATGATATCTACGTATCACAGCAACAGATAAAGAATTACGGATTGAAGACAGGCGATGTGGTAGAGGGTGGCATCCGTCCTCCACGTCAGGGGGAGAAATATTTCCCTTTGTGCCGCATTGAGTCGATCAACGGTTTGTCTCCTGATGTGATTCGTGACCGCGTGCCTTTTGAGCATCTCGTGCCTCTGTTCCCGGATGAGAAATTCAATCTTACAGCCGGTCCTACCGGAAATATTTCCATGCGTGTCGTTGACATGTTCGCTCCCATCGGTAAAGGACAACGTGCTCTGATTGTTGCACCACCGAAGACCGGTAAAACAATTCTTCTGAAGGATATCGCCAATGCCATAGCAGCCAATCATCCCGACACATATATTATCATGCTTCTGATTGATGAGCGTCCTGAGGAGGTAACGGATATGGCACGCAGTGTGAACGCTGAGGTTATTGCATCCACATTTGATGAACCGGCGGAACGCCATGTCAAGATTGCGGGTCTGGTTCTTGAAAAAGCCAAGAGACTTGTGGAAAGCGGACATGATGTGGTCATAATGCTTGATTCCATAACCCGTCTTGCCCGGGCATACAACACCGTGAGTCCCGCTTCGGGAAAAATACTTTCCGGAGGTATTGATGCAAATGCTTTGCAACGTCCGAAACGCTTCTTAGGAGCAGCAAGAAATATCGAGAACGGCGGTTCGCTGACAATTATTGCAACCGCCCTCACCGAAACATCCTCCAAAATGGATGAGGTTATTTTCGAGGAATTCAAAGGTACCGGTAATATGGAGCTTCAGCTTGACCGAAAGCTCTCCAACAAACGTATCTTCCCGGCTGTGGATATTGTTGCTTCCTCTACGCGCCGCGATGACTTGCTTCTCAACGAGGAGACGCTCAACAGGATGTGGATCGTGCGCAATTATCTGTCGGACATGACTTCCATCGAAGCTATGGAATTCATTAAGAAGCGCATGGAGATGACACGTAATAATGAGGAGCTTTTGCTCACAATGGACAAGTAAAAGTGAATACATTTGGAAAATATATTCGGCTCACTACTTTTGGTGAGAGTCATGGGCCGGCGATGGGGGGCATCCTTGACGGGATGCCCTCGCGCATACAGATTGATGCTGAGAGAGTGCAGCAGGAACTTGACCGCCGTGCTCCGGGGCGTCGTGTATTGACCTCGTCACGCCGTGAACCGGACAAGGTGGAGTTGTTGTCAGGTATATCCCCGGAAGGGCTGACACTCGGATCTCCGATAGGTTTTATTGTTCGCAATCAGGATATGCGCAGTGGCGACTATTCGGAATACAGCAACCGTTTCCGTCCAAATCATGCCGATTACACGTATTATGAAAAATATGGTATCCATGATTTCAGAGGCGGGGGAAAGGCGAGCGCCCGCGAGACTGTTTCGTGGGTAGTTGGCGGTGCTATATGTCGCCAATGGCTTGAGACATTTGATATCAAGGTGAGCGCACGGTTGATAGAGACAAACAGTATTAAGGAAGCTGCTGCAGCCGGCGACAGCACGGGGGCGATTGTTGAAGGATTGATTGAGGGGCTGCCTGCAGGAGTTGGAGAACCGATATTCGACAAACTGTCGGCTCGCTTGGCTGCTGCCATGATGACAATCAATGCAGCAAAAGCCTTTGAATATGGTGATGGTTTTAAAGCTGCAGAAACTTTAGGTAGTCAGGTTCAGGACACTCCTCAATATGATGCTGAACATAATAAGGTTACTTTTGCTTCAAATCATTCCGGTGGTATTCAGGGTGGTATCTCAAATGGGATGCCCGTGAATTTCAAGGTATATTTCAAACCAACACCCACGATCATGCAGCCGCTCGAAACGATTGATACAGAGGGTAGGAAAGTGACCATTCCTCCTGCCGGTCGTCATGATCCGTGTGTAGCTATAAGGGGAGTACCGGTAGTGGAGGCCATGGCGCTTCTTACTATAGCGGATTTGATTAGATTCGAGCGTGTATAAAGATTTCGCTGCATATATGCGGGAGAAGTTTCCCGGAGTGAAAGTGCAGAAGATATCGGTTAATGCCGGTTTTTCGTGCCCTAATCGCGATGGAACAATCTCCACCGGAGGTTGCATCTATTGTGACAACACTTCATTTACCCCGGCATATTGTTTTGAAAAAAACAATATTTCAAGGCAATTGGAGGATGGGAAGAAATTCTTTTCAAAAAAATATCCAAATATGCAATATCTTGCATATTTTCAATCTTTCAGCAATACATTCGGCAAATCAGTTGATGTCTTGGAGGAATTGTATCGTGAGGCGTTATCTGTGTCAGATGTTGTAGGAATAATAATAGGGACACGACCGGATACTTTATCCTCTGATATAGTGAAAATGTTGGGTGAGATAAACCGGGACAAGCCTGTTATTATCGAGATAGGGGCAGAGACGAGTCATGACGGGACATTGCAATTAATCAATCGGGGACATACGTGGCTACAGGTAGTGGAAGCGGTAGAAAGATTGCATTTTGCGAATATAGCAGTAGGATTGCATCTTATAGCCGGTTTGCCCGGAGAAACGGATGATATGGTGCTCGAAACAGTAAGTAAGGCTGTGTCTCTCCCCATAGATTCAATTAAGCTGCACCATCTGCAAGTGTTGAAGGGGACAAGGTTAGCTCAAATGTGGGAGAAAGGAGAGATAAAGATAAAACCATACGATTTGGAGAATTTTATTGCTTTATGCGTTAAAATTATTAATTTAGTGCCCCCGAATATTGCGATAGAACGTTTTCTGTCCAGTTCTCCACCGGATAAAGTTATCGCGCCAAAGTGGGGATTGAAGAACTATCAATTTGTAAACTTGCTTCATTCACGGTTACGTAATTTTAATAAATAATGGTAAAAATCAGTATATAAAATAAGAGGTGTATGAAAAAGATAATTATCGCGGCTGTTGCCGCCATGATGATGTCTGGAGTGGCATCTGCAGATGTTACAGTGAAATTTCCGGCTGATAAGGCAGATTCGGTTTATGTAGTGGAGCATTTGTTGATTTCAGATCAGGTGAAGCCACGTGCCGAACGTCCCGCCCCTTCAGTTGATACTCTGAAGTCTGTGGCGGGAATCCTGAAATTTGAATTGGATGCAAAAGGTCCGGCACGATATATGATGCCAACCGGTGGTCCCCGTGAATATGTAGACTTATATGCTTCTCCGGAAGATAATCTTGCAGTAATCATCACATCAATGCAGCCTCTCGAATATATCGTGACAGGAAGCAAACTGATGGATGGTATCACGGTTTTGAAAGAGAAATCGAACGGGATAGTGACCAAGTATAATGCTGCAGCTAATGCCAATCCGCGCGATGAAGTTGCTATGGAAGCAGCCCGGAAGGAGTATGATACATTATTTAAGGATTATCTGAAAAATAATCCTTCAGATCCGGCATCTTTGTATGCGTTGCTGAATATGGAAGGTGAAGATTTTATGAATGCATACAATTCTTTAAGTGATGAATTGAAAGCAACGGCTCTATACCCGTTGGTAGAGAATCAGAAAACCTATGTAGAGAAATCGATAGAGGCAGAGAAAAGGTTGGAAGAATTGCAATCGGGTAATGTAATGGCTCCGGATTTCACATTGAAAAATCTCGAAGGTAAAGATGTCAGTCTTTCTGAATTCAGAGGGAAATGGGTGATTATAGATTTCTGGGGCAGTTGGTGCGGATGGTGCATCAAGGGCTTCCCTGCACTTAAAGATGCGTATGAGCAGTATCAGCCGGAGTTGGAGATAATAGGTGTTGACTGCAACGAGCCGGAGGAAAAATGGCGTCAGGGAGTGGAAAAATACCAGTTGCCATGGGTACATGTGTACAATCCCGGAGATACAGATCTGTTATCTGATTATGGAGTGCAAGGTTTCCCGACAAAGGTCATAGTGAATCCTGAGGGTAAGATAGCCAATATCACCGTGGGAGAGAATCCCGCATTCTTCGACACACTTGCCAAGCTCATCAACAATAAATAAACACGCCGCACATCACATCACATAACATCAAGATAAAAACAGCTTCCACTCGCAGCATTGCGACTGGAAGCTATTATTATTGGTCTTAACTTGTTGATTATGTCTGTGAATTCATTGGCTTAGTCGAGGAGGATGAAGGGTGCCCAGTAGAAGGGGGAGGGGTAGGAGGCACGCACTTCATCGATGGCTTTGCGATAGGCAGTGTGGCGGTCGCCGGAGGCTTGCCAATTACTGTAGAAGGCTTTCATAAACAGTGATGTGGAACGGTCGTTGACACTCCATAAACTAACGAGCAGGGATTTTGCTCCGGCTTGTTTGAAACCTCGTATCAATCCATGTATTCCGTCAAAATTATATGCGCCAAGAGCTGTTTCACAAGCTGAGAGGGCCACAAGTCGTGTGTCCTTCAAATTGAGTTGCGACACTTCATTTGCCGTCAAAATGCCATCTGCTTCTTCCGGAAGTTCAGCCTTCCCCGTCCATGTGGCTTCTGCGTTGGCAAGGGCAATCCCCGAACGCTGCATCGCGGAACCGACAGCACCCGAATAGCGGCGCATGAATGGAACCCGCATGGCCTCTTCTTCAGAAGAGAGGAAGAATCCGTGTGTGGCTATATGAAGCACTTCCGGTTTGGTGTCACAAAGTTTGCGGAATTCCTCTTCTGTAGCTTCCGACCTCATGGCAGTGCTCACCATATTGTTGTTGAAGGAGGATTTGATGCCGCTGATCTCACTTGCGGTAAATGGCAGATAACGGAAATGCTGGCGGGCTACGCCCCTGCTATCGTCGGCTGTGCCGGCAATGAGGCTATAATCCTCATCTATGTTACGTTCTCCGGATTCTTCTGGCAGATTTCCAATCTGACTCTTCTGGGAAGGGTCGAACAGCACATCTCCTACCAAAGCTGCACTCTGCGGGGCACGCACCTCCTCCTTGTCGAATGTGAGTTGGGCGGTAGTAGTTAATTGGCGCAGGTCGTATTTGTCAATAAGATAGCTGCCGTCCGGTGTATACAGTGCGTTGAATGCAATGGTATGTAAAATACCCGGAGCGTTGAAATATATGGTTGAAATACCATCAAGATAAGACTCCAATGGTTGCCAAAGCATAGAATAAAGATCCAGTGAAGAATTTTCTCCATAGAGTTTGCGCGCCAACGAAGCTGAATTCTTGGTATGAAGAGAATTCAGTTTCTCGGAAAACTCCTTCCAGTCGCACAATTCTATAGCAATGGGTGACGCGCAATCGGGTTTTAGCAGCAGAGCCATGATTTTGGTATATGAGAATACAAATTCAATGGCAGCCTCTTCCGGCGAAAGAGAATCGCGTATCTTTTGCCAAGGAATATCGGGATTGACAGAATTTCGCATTTCGGCAGTAAGATCAAGCAGCCGTTGTTCCAAAAGTTCGATGCGGAAGCTGATATCACTACTGCGCTGACCAATTGCATTTCCTTTCTCGGTATTTATCAAATCCGGAGTAATTACCAAGGTCTTTTGTTCTGTACGCATCCTTGATATTGAATCTGCAACAGACTTGATTTCAGGGTCGGAGGTTGTAGAAATCAGATGCCGTAATTCTTGTTGTGAACGCAATTGCATACCTGTACGGTAAACTATTGCATCGTATGTTTCGGCAGAAATCTCTTCCGGTTTTTTTTCGAGGACGGAAGCCAAAGCCCATGCCGGGTCGCCATATCTTGTAAATATAACATCCTGATCCTGTGACGTCATCAGCTGAAAACTATTGTCAAGCATTTTGCGTAACAAAGTATAAAAATCGCGGGCCTTTTCGAGAGCCAGATCATTTTGTCCGGACTCCATTGCCTGATTGAAACGATACCCCACAATTGAGACTCTGTCGGCTTCATCCATCATTTCCGGATTTTGCTCAATGAGGTCATAAGCTAAATTAGTGTAATACTTGTGTTTATTTTCATCTCCGGTTTTTTGCATTAGATTGGCAAGGGAGAAATATATATTTTTTTTATCGAAAGGATTTATATATAGTTCTCCACATTCCAGCAAGTATTTCTCTGCAGTAGTATAATCTTTTTCGTAAAATTTATAATACTCAGCTAATGTAAAAAGTATTGTAATATAGTTTGTATTATATTTATAGTTAGAATCATACTCCGGGAAAGAATCCTTGAGGTCTAATAATATATCCCTGATTTCCCTTAAATCCGGCATTCCTTTGATATAATCATCCATAGTTTTATTTAAATATGCAGAATAGTCTGAAAAATCTTCATTTTGAGTAGAAGACTTCACAGTATCCATCAAATCATCATACAATTTCGAAAAAAGGGTTATGCATGCTTGTATAACCGATGGAGCTATCGTGTATTGTAAAGCTTTGTCATTCTGCGATGTAGAGATGATACTATTAACCATTTTAGATGCCCATTCAATATAAAAATAAGCTGAATTGTAATCTTTTCTTCTTAGGAATATATAATATTGATTCATCAGATAATCAATCATTGTGTAGGAGGGAACAATACTTATCATCGAGTTAAGATTCTCTCTATCTGACAGGGATAAACGAGATAAGGCATTTATATTATTTGTGCGTTCATACATCTCGGAGAGCTTGTTAACAATAGCGAAATATTCATCATCAAGAGCATAGGATGTTTGATAATTATGTATCTCCAGTGCCTTTTCATACATGCAGATTGCATCCTCATTCATATTTGCTATCTGGTAATATTCTGCAAATTCAATAAAGTATTCTGCATCCAATATTCCTAATTCGGATGTCTCCAATGTCTCCTTGCAAAAATTAATGTACGCATCAGTTTTGGGAGATATCCCTTCAAGATAAGCCAATGAGACAGCATCTCTTATAAGATATGGAACATTGTCCTCAATTAATTTGTCATCATGAAGTTTAGCATAACAATCATGACATTTTGAATGCTGTGAATTACTCCAGTAATATTCGGCTTTAGCATCATATAGCATACGTCTTGTATATTTGCTGGCCGTAAAATCTGATTGCTCAGCAAGATTGATAACATCATCAATAAGCTGGATATTGTCTGTAGTATTATTTAATGTTGACATCAAGATTGAATCCAAAATAGCCAAAAAATGAGGTGCAGTACCGCTACCATAATGATTTTTAATGTCTTCCGTATAAGTATTTGCAACTTCCAATAATGAAGTGAAGTCCAAAGCAGTGTATCTGAAATAATAAATTAATTGTTGACCCAAATGTACAGATACTGCTGACCCATTATGGTTATTCATATAGATATCCTTTAATGAGAGCATCTTTCCCGTGACCATTTTTGCATCTAAAAATATTGTTTCTGAATATGGATATAATTTCCACATCGCCTCTTTCAATGTATCTGATGCAATATGATTACATGCATTTTCATATTTTAATAAAACAGTATTGATATCAGCTCCGGAATGTAATCGCAGGGATGTTAATGAAGATAATGCATTTAGATAAAATTGGGTATCTCCATAATATGTTTTAATGTCATTTTCAACTTCATCTGCCTTGGAAAGAGCAGCGAACACACCTGTGCTTAAATAGTCCGAGTACATCTGAAGTAATTCCGAATATCTTACTTCCAAAGAATGAGAGGGGTAATATAATAGCATATAATCACATACACTTTTAACATGACTTGAAATTTCAGGTGTGTAAGTCATATTGTATAGTCTGAATCGCGCAATGGAATAATTGATATCAATAGAATTCGGATGAAACTCTCCATATAGCTTTTCTGAGATCTCAAGTGCTTTCTCATAAAGAAATCCGGTGTTGCATAAATAATCACGAAAAGTACCGGTATATTCGTACTTCATATCCGGGTCTGTAAAAAAAGGCTCATAGCCATCCGGAAACATCATAACCACGTCGGAGTATTCTGTCGGTTGTCCTTTTAGCGGTGCGAGTTGATTATAAAGATCCATGCGGTCTGCAATTGTGTCTGTGGAATTGATGGGGTACAGTTTTACAACCTGTTCCTCTATATCCCACAACTCCGGATAGTGTGCGGGATTATCTGTGAGTTCCAGAGATGAACGATGGTCATATCGTGCCATTTTCATCAACAGAAGAAGAGAATCCTCATGTTTCTTCTCTTTTGCCGATGCTTTTTTGCATACTTCCGTTTGATGCGAAATCATGGTATCATATTCCTTCATCATATCAGCGAAAACAGCTTCATATTTAATCCATTCAAGGTGAAGACGGCGTGCCGCATAGCATTCTGGATTCTGTTTTGAGATATAGTCTCTCATGCCGCGGATGGCATTACGTCTTATTCTCAAATGGTCATCACATTGCATTGATGCCTCCCAGTTGAGGTATTCCTCCACTTCCGGCACTTTGCGGGCTGCAGCCGCAAGTATTCTGTACGCCTCGGTTTCTTTCAAGCGCAAATCAATGATTTCAAAGGAACGCATCATCAACTCTTCGTCGCTAAGCTCAGAAGGTTTGGGAGTGTTGGCAGTCATCCATTCACGATGAGCTGTAAGAGCTTCCGACACGGATGTTATCTCGGCTTTTACTGATAAAATACAAGCAAATATTATAATGAAGGTAAAAAGATGTTTCATTAATCTGTTCATTAAAGCTACTTAAAATTAAATTGAACACATACTTAATAGTTTCTTTTTAAACGGGAAAGATTATGCTTATATTGTCAAAAAAATGCCTCATCTCCGGAAATCGGGGATGAGGCAAATGATGAAAGATTTATTTCTTTTCGGCTTATTTCTGAATGGTAGAGGTGTCAGTGGAAGCCGGAGCTTTGTCTATGAGTTCCAGGAACCGGTCAAGTTGCTATGTGGGGTTTCTTTATCTTGTTGATACAATTATTTGGGAAGAGCCTAATATTGAAGATATATGAAAAAAGGGGAGTTTTCGTTAATAAAGTATGGATAATAAAAATTTCAGATATTCAGTGCATAGGTTTGCCATAGGAGTGGTTCTCTATTGCATGGTAATAAGTATTGCCGTTTTATCGGTAAAGGCTCAGGAAAATGCAGATTCCGACCAGAACCGGGCCATTATGAATTATGTCAAGGATCTCCTTTTGGATAAAAATGCCCAACTCTCACAGAAGGACCGCAATTTTTACAATGCTGCCGTTGTTGTTATGATGATGCAAATGGATCCTGACCCGAGAATGGAGGATTCCTTGATGAATGCTGCATGGCAAGGAGAAATGAGTTTGCCGCTGCAAGAAAGACGTTCTCAGATTTTTCAATATATTGCAATAGGCAGAATGTTGCAGAAAGATAAGAAGAAGGTGAGAGAGGCCGTAGAAATGGCAGAGAAATACAACAAGCTTACCCGGGATTTCAACAATGCAGAATATCTTGCTTTCAAGAATTTTTTATTAACTTCCCGTATTTTCACTGATGATATAAATGTTGCAAGGCGACAGGTAGTGGAAGATTTGCTTATACTCAATGATACAGTCTCTCATAATGTGTCCACATCAAAGGATTTGTTGACATATTTATCCGGATGGAAAAAAGTGATAGATAAGAAAGATGTATATCTGATGTTGAGTTATATGTCTGTTTTCAACAAGCATAATTTGCAATATCTCAATCTTGTGGGACCTGACAAGTATGAGCCTGAATTCATGGTATCTTTAATAGAAATATTATCTAATCCTATAGCGCAAAAATATGTCACCAAAGAACAGATAGAATCAATGTACAAGCTAGCCACTGATATGATGGATAGTAGAACACTAACGGAAGGTGAAAGCATAACTTTCTGTAATTTATTATTTAATAAAGCTTCATTCTATCTTGATATCGGCAATCTAACAGAGGCTGAAAATGCTGCACTGAAAATGAAAGAAGTGAGTAGGAATGTGAAGGGTGTGATGACCGAAAACGATAAAGTAAAGTGGGGGATGATATTGTTGGACATCTATATGAAAAGAAATAATCTTGATAAAATTACGGAGTTATTTCCGGAATTTAAGGAGAGTGTGGAATCTTCATTTTACAATAATGGCGAATTTCAGGCTATACTCCTTAAAATGGAGACAATATTGATGGCGCAAAAAGGGGATATGGATGGTATGGTGGTATCGGCGATTAAAAGCTTTGAACTTTCCCGCTCCGAAATAGAACGTAAATTCCCTTATATGACAGCCTTCGACAGAGAAATTTACCTTTCCGGTTATGGAGACCCCGCCCATGTGTTGATTGCTTTCTTGCAGACAGAACCAAATAAATTGGCAGGTCCAGCCTATGATGCTGTTTTATATCGCACCGGTTTACAATTCAGAGCGCAGAAAAAGATTGATGAGTTGTTGGCAAAATCCCGAAATCCGCAGACGAAGTTGCTAAGCGATTCAATTACGCAGTTGCGAAACTTTTATGCCACATGTGATGACGCTTCGCTAATTGCTCTCGAAACCAGCGTGCAGTTGCGCAAACTTGAATATCGTCTTATTGATCTGCTACAAACAGAAACCGGAATCAGGGATAAACGTGTTACATGGCAGGATGTAAAGAAACAACTTAAAAGAGGAGAAGCCGCTGTGGAGATGTTTTTCGCAAACGATAAATATACGATGGCTATGGTGGTAAAGCACGATTCTGAGATTCCGGAGGTTATAACAGTTGGAGATGCTGTAAAGTTGCTAAATTACATCAATGGCGCAGGCAATGTTTCCACTCCGTTGCAACTTGCGCGCAATATTTATGACAAGTCGGATACAGGACTTTATGAATTGGTTTGGAAACCATTGGATGAGTCACTTGCCGGTATACACACAGTTTATCTTTCTACAGGAGGATTATTAAGCATGATATCCTTTAATGCCATTGCAACCCCTGACGGCGAATACCTTTTCGACAAATATGATATTCATCAGCTCACATCCACTGCAGAAATACTCAATTCTCATAAAAGGAATCCACCAAAAGAATCCATAGTGTTGGGAGATGTGGATTTCTACGGAGACGGTTTGG
This sequence comes from uncultured Sangeribacter sp., assembly GCA_964515455.1. Classification (GTDB taxonomy): domain Bacteria; phylum Bacteroidota; class Bacteroidia; order Bacteroidales; family Muribaculaceae; genus Lepagella. The sequence continues at coordinate 20,593 of CAZEUD010000020.1, read as the reverse complement.
CTGCGTCTGACACTGGCACAGACTCAGAAGAGAGGAATGCAGCAGCGATAGATGATTTCAGCGAAAGAGGAGTGAGCCGCACTCATTTCAAGAAACTGCCATTCACTCGCGAAGAGATAGATGTAATAAAAGACTTATTGCCCGGAAAAACAACCATTCTCAGGGGTAAAGATGCTACTGAGAAGAATCTTCGGGCCGGAATGGAGGGGAGTCCAAAGTTACTGCATCTTGCCACACATGGCTTTTTTATTCCTAATGTACAATCAGCGCTGAAAGTGCCATATATGGCACAACATCAAACCCTCGTATCATCCTCCATGCAACGCTCCGGACTTGCACTTACCGGTGCAGAGATGACATGGCGCGGTAATGCATCGGAAGATGACAAGGATGGAATTCTGACCGCAATGGAGGTGGCTGAGCTCGACCTTAACAGTGTGCAACTCGTAACTCTGTCTGCATGCGAGACAGCACTTGGCAATTACAGCTTCGAAGGTGTATATGGCTTGCCACGCGGTTTCAAACAGGCCGGAGCAGGCTCAATGCTGGTAAGCCTATGGAGCGTCAATGATAAAGCAGCATCACGATTCATGACTGAATTCTATAGCAAATGGATATCAGGCAAAGATATACGCGGAGCCTACCGCCATGCCTTGGCTACAGTGCGCAGCCAATACCCGTCACCTTCCTTATGGGCTCCTTTCATACTGTTTGATTAGGCAAAAATATCATTCAAAAATATGAGACAATTATTTGCAAGCAGAAAAATTGATTTTTAATTTTGTGGAAAAATTAGGTTACAATCTAAATCATGAAACGCAAAAATATTCTTCTTGAGGCTGAATGGCCTCAAATGCCCTCATTTAAAGAGGGTATACGCCGTGCGCCTGATCGCGGATACACATTAACACCGGAAAAAACCAAGACTGCATTAAGAAATGCCTTGCGTTATCTTCCACCGGAGCTCCATGAGAAAGCGGCTCCTGAATTCCTTGAAGAATTGCGTACACGCGGACGCATCTATGCCTACCGTTTCCGCCCCGAAGGAGACCTCGCTGCAAAACCCATTGATCAATACAAAGGGGAATGCACTGAAGGTAAGGCTTTTCAGGTGATGATCGACAATAATCTTTGTTTTGATATTGCGTTATACCCCTATGAACTTGTAACATACGGTGAAACAGGGCAGGTATGCCAGAACTGGCTTCAATACCGTCTTATAAAGAAATATCTTGAGGAATTGACAGATGAGCAGACTCTGGTAATAGAATCAGGCCATCCGTTAGGTCTTTTCCCCTCACGAAAAGATGCTCCCCGAGTAATCATCACCAATGCGATGATGGTAGGTTTGTTCGACAATCCGCACGACTGGCATGAGGCTATGCAGATGGGTGTGGCAAATTACGGACAGATGACTGCTGGAGGATGGATGTATATAGGACCGCAGGGAATTGTGCATGGCACTTTCAACACTCTTCTCAATGCCGGCAGAATGAAACTCGGAGTGCCACGGGACGGCGACTTGCGCGGTCATTTGTTCGTTTCTTCCGGTCTTGGAGGAATGAGCGGTGCCCAGCCCAAGGCTGCAGAGATTGCAGGAGCTGCCGCGATAATAGCTGAGGTGGATCTGTCCAGAATAATGACCCGCAAGAATCAGGGATGGGTATCGGAGATTACAAATGATATTCCTGAAGCATTCCGTCTTGCAGAACAGGCAATGAAAGAGAAGAAACCGATTTCAATAGCATATCATGGCAATGTGGTGGATCTTCTTGAATATGCAGTTGCCAACAACAAACACATCGAACTTTTGAGCGACCAGACATCATGTCATGCGGTATATGAGGGTGGTTATTGCCCGGCCGGTATCACATTCGAAGAGCGAACAAGACTTTTGCATGATGATCCGGAGCGTTTCCGCGAACTTATTGACAAGACACTCCGCCGCCATTACGAGGCAATAAAAGCTCTTGTGGCAAGAGGCACATATTTCTTCGACTATGGTAATTCATTTATGAAAGCCATATACGATGCCGGAGTAAAAGAGATTTCGCGCAATGGTGTAGATGAGAAAGATGGTTTTATCTGGCCCTCCTATGTGGAAGATATCATGGGACCGATGCTCTTTGACTACGGTTATGGACCATTCCGCTGGGTATGTCTGAGTGGGAAACATGAGGATCTTGTCAAGACTGACAAGGCTGCCATGGAATGTATAGACCCCAACCGCAGAGGTCAGGATCGTGATAATTATAACTGGATACTCAATGCTGAAAAGAATGCGATGGTGGTGGGAACTCAAGCCCGCATACTTTATCAGGATGCAATGGGAAGATTGAAGATTGCCCTCCGTTTCAATGAAATGGTGCGCAATGGAGAGGTTGGTCCGATAATGCTTGGCAGAGATCATCATGATGTGAGCGGCACAGACTCTCCATTCCGCGAGACAAGCAATATAAAGGATGGATCCAACGTGATGGCAGATATGGCAGTTCAATGTTTTGCCGGCAACTGCGCCAGAGGCATGAGCCTTGTTGCTCTCCATAATGGTGGAGGTGTTGGTATTGGCAAAGCCATCAACGGAGGTTTCGGTATGGTATGTGATGGCTCCGAGAGAGTTGACGAGATATTGAAGAAAGCCATGCTGTGGGATGTTATGGGCGGTGTAGCCCGTCGCAGCTGGGCTCGCAATGAAAATGCCATGTCTACGGTGAAAGAATGGAATGATACTCAGGCAGAGAATGGATTCATGATTACAGAACCCTTCCTTGCAAATGATGCATTGATAGATTCATTGGTAAAATAAAGCAAAGCACTCCGGCAGCTGCATGATATCATGCAGCTGTTTGAAAAATATCTGATAAGAAAATGAAAAAGATAATAGAATGTGTGCCTAATTTTTCAGAAGGGCGCGACAAAAATATAATAGATGCAATCACTGCCGAGATAGACAAAGGTGGAGAGGTTCGACTTCTCGATGTTGATCCCGGAGAAGCTACCAACAGAACGGTAGTTACATTTGTGGGAGAACCCGAGGCTGTGGTAGAGGCTGCTTTACGTGGCATGAAGAAGGCTGCCGAGTTGATTGATATGCGTCAGCATCATGGTGCTCATCCGAGAATGGGTGCCACGGATGTCTGTCCCCTGATACCTGTGAGTGGAATTACACTTGAAGAATGTGCAGAGCTCGCAAGAGGACTGGCAAAACGCGCATCAGAAGAATTGAATATACCTTGCTATTGCTATGAGGCTGCAGCCTATACTCCGGAAAGAAAGAATCTGGCAGTTTGTCGTGAAGGAGAATATGAAGGCTTGGCAGACCGTATGGGAAAAGAGGATAAGGGACCGGATTATGGTAATCGTCTGTACGATGAAGGTGTGGCACAAACCGGGTGCACCGCTGTAGGGGCACGCGATTTCCTTATTGCCGTGAATTTTAATCTCAACACCACTTCCACACGTCGTGCCAATGCAATAGCCTTTGATGTCAGGGAGAAAGGACGTCCGCAGCGCGAGGGTGGAAAGCCTAATGGCAAACCTGTGAAAGATGCCGACGGGAATACAATCATGATCCCCGGAACTTTGAAGGCAACTAAGGCTATCGGTTGGTTTATTGATGAATATGGTATTGCACAGGTGTCAATGAATATTACCGATATGGGTGTTACTCCCCTGCATGTGGCATTTGATGAGGTGTCGAGGGCTGCTGCAGCACGCGGCATAAGGGTTACAGGAACCGAGATAGTAGGTCTGATCCCCAAACGTGCGTTGATAGAAGCCGGTAAACATTATTTGCGCAAGCAGCAGAGATCTTTGGGAATTCCTGAAAGCGAGATAATCAAGATTGCTGTCAAATCTATGGGTATTGACGAGTTGAAACCCTTTGAGCCCGCAGAGAAAGTAATTGAATATATGCTTGAGGCAAACCGGCAGGGTAAAAAACTTGTAGACATGACATGCCGTGAGTTCGCTGACGAAACAGCTTCAGAGTCACCGGCTCCCGGGGGCGGTTCTATTTCTGCATATATGGGCGCTTTGGCAGCAGCTTTGGGAACAATGGTTGCAAATCTGTCAGCACACAAGGCCGGTTGGGACGATCGTTGGAAGGAATTTTCGAACGTGGCAGAAAAAGGTCGTGAAATTCAAGACCGTCTGATAAATCTTGTGGACGAAGATACCGCCGCTTTCAACCGTATCATGGATGTATTCGCGATGCCGAAGAAGACAGATGCAGAGAAAGCAGCTCGGAAAGCAGCGCTTGAGGCAGCTACATTATATGCTACGGAGGTGCCATTGCGCACGATGAAAGCTTCATACGAGACATTTGATATAGTAGAGGCAATGGCTGAAAAAGGTAATCCCGCATCGGTGAGTGATGCAGGAGTAGGAGCACTCGCAGCAAGAGCCGCCGTAAACGGTGCATATCTGAATGTAAAAATAAATGCTGCCGGTCTGAAAGATCGTGAGAAAGCAGAAGCTTTACTTGCGGAGGCCGGAGAGATAGCTGATAACGCCGACAGAAGAGAGAAGAAGATCATTGCCAAGGTGAATGATGTAATCTCACGCTCATGAATGATCTTGTAATAAGAAATGCCAGAATTGTCACTCCCAAAGGAGACCATGCTGTGAAAGGGGAGGGAATGAAATCCCTCCTCATAATAGAGCATGGGAACATTGTGGCAGAAGAAGGAAAAATTGTATGGGTAGGTTCTGATGAGAATTTGCCCGTACAATATCAAAATCCGAAGTATAATATAATTGATGCCGGAGGAAGAGTGGTATTGCCCGGATTTGTAGACTCCCATACTCATCTTGTTTTCGGAGGATATCGCCCTGATGAATTTGAGTGGAGGCTCAAAGGAGACTCATATATGAGTATCATGGAGCGAGGCGGAGGAATACAGTCTACGGTGAATGCAACGCGCGGTCAGAGCGTAGAGCAGCTTGCCGAAAAAGCCCGTTTGTTTATTCGCCGAATGGCAGATATGGGTGTCACAACAGTAGAAGCCAAAAGCGGTTATGGTCTTGACACAGAAACCGAAGTCAAGATGCTTGACGCAATAAATCTATTGGCAGAAGATGAAAACACACCGGTAAGGGTAGTGCCGACATTTCTCGGAGCTCATGCCGTGTCTGCAGAATATAAGGGACGTACAGCTGAGTATGTAGATTATATGATACGGGAAATGTTTCCCAAAGTGAAAGGGAAAGCCAAATTCTGTGACATATTCACAGAGAAAAACGTCTTTGAGATAGAAGATTCCCGCAGATATTTAAAGGCTGCCCGTGATGCCGGTTTCAAACTTAAGCTCCATGCCGATGAGATTGTGACACTTGGTGGTGCCGAACTCGCTGCTGAATTGGGTGCTGTGAGTGCCGACCATCTTCTTCATGTAAGCGATGAAGGGGTAAGGCGCATGGCAGAGGCCGGTACTGTGGCTACTTTACTCCCTTTGACAGCTTTTGCTCTTAAAGAGCCATACGCCCCGGCGCGTAAATTCATAGATGCCGGTGCGGCAGTGGCATTGGCAACTGACCTGAATCCCGGTTCATGTTTCAGCGGCTCGATACCGTTGACTATTGCATTGGCATGTATTTATATGAACATGACGATTGAGGAGACAATCACGGCATTGACACTAAATGGGGCTGCAGCTCTTGATATGGCAGACGAGATAGGTTCGATAGAAGTAGGGAAATCCGCTGATATGGTAATTCTTGAATTTGACAATTACCGGATGTTGCCCTATTATGTCGGGATGAATTGCGTTAACGCGGTTGTCAGTCGTGGCCGTTGTGTATCAGTAAATTAATTAAACAATAAACATAAATCATTAGACATACCATGGATCGAATGGAAACGTATGCAATAGGGTCATCAGAATTGACTTACGATCTTATAGAAAAAATATTGAAAGACAAAACAAAGCTCGTTCTTTCAGAGGAGGGTCGTTCACGTATAGCACATTGCCGTGAATATCTTGATAAGAAGACAGATGAGAATACAGTGCCAATTTATGGTGTTACCACCGGATTTGGTTCATTATGCAACAAGCATATTTCTCCTGACGAACTTTCAACATTGCAAGAGAATCTTGTGAAGAGTCATTCCTGCAGTGTGGGCACTCCTGTAGACAAAGATATCATTCGTTTGATGTTGCTTCTCAAGGCACACGCGCTGAGTATGGGATTCAGCGGGGTGCAGGTGCAGACTGTGGAGCGTATCCTTGATATGTACAACAACGATGTGTTGCCGGTAGTGTTCGACCGCGGTTCGTTGGGTGCATCGGGTGACCTTGCACCTCTTGCCAACCTTTTCCTGCCTCTTATCGGAGAAGGAGAGGTATGGTATGAAGGGAAACGCGTCAGGAGCAGCGAGGTTCTGAATATACTCGGATGGAAGCCTATTAAGCTTATGTCGAAAGAGGGTCTTGCGTTGCTGAACGGCACACAGTTTATGAGTGCAAATGGTATTAAGGCATTGATTGACGGATGGCATCTTGTAAATTGTTTTGACTTGTTCGGGGCAATGTCGCTTGAGGCATTTGATGGCAGTATAGAGCCTTTCTTTGATTGCATTCAACAGGTGCGTCCGCACAAAGGGCAGATCGAGACTGGGAAAGTATTCCGCAAACTTCTTGAAGGGAGTGAGATAATTGCCCGGGAGAAGGCATATGTACAGGAGCCATATTCCTTCAGGTGCATTCCGCAAGTGCATGGCGCGGTGAAGGATGCCATGCATCATGTAACTTCTGTGCTCCATACAGAGATTAACTCAGTTACCGATAATCCTACCGTTTTCCCTGAATTGGATTTGGTGGTATCGGGAGGTAATTTCCATGGAGAACCTTTGGCATTGGCTTTCGATTATATGGGTGTGGCTCTGCACGAGCTTGGTAATATCTCAGAGCGCCGTGTGGCACAGTTGATTCTTGGTCTGCGTGGTTTGCCTGAATTCCTTGTGGCTCATCCCGGTTTGAATTCTGGATTTATGATTCCTCAATATGCCGCAGCATCCATGGTAAGCCAGAACAAGATGTATTCATGGCCGGCATCCTGCGATTCCATCGTAAGTTCAAACGGACAGGAAGATCTTGTGTCAATGGGTGCCAATGCCGCTACAAAGCTTCATAAGATTGTGGATAATCTAAAATATGTTGCTGCAGTAGAATTGATGAATGCTGCCCAGGGTCTTGATTTCCGCCGTCCTTTGAAGTCTTCACCGTACATTGAGAAAGTGATGGAGGAATATCGAAAGAAAGTTCCGTTTGTAAGCGATGACGTTGTGATGGCTGATTATATAGCTGCCACAATTGAATTCCTCAATGAATTTGAAGTTGAAATCGAATGACCAAGTATAGTCTTGAATTGCTGAAACAGCGACACTCGGTAAGAAGTTTTTCTAAAGAGAGTGTAGCAACTGATTTGCGAAATGCACTTCAATCTGAGGTGACCATGATCAACACGCATGAGTCCGGATTAAACTTCAGGCTTGTGTATGATAATGATGATCCTTTCAGGGGATTTACACGCAGTTATGGATTCTTTAAAAATGCACGGAATTATATGGCCTGTGTTATAGATCCTACATTTCCCGACACTGAAGAACGTGCGGGGTATTTCGCGGAGCAGTTTGTGATGAAAGCCACAGAATTGGGACTTGGCACATGTTTTATTGGCGGTACCTTCTCCCGGGGGCATGTGGATGTCAATGTTCATGTTTATGAGCAAATACCATTCATAGTGGCATTCGGATACAAGTCTGATACGGAGCAATCTGTAATTTCAAGGTTCGCAACCCGAATTATTCATCGCAAGCAACTTTCAGCAAGAGACTTTTTTGATGGAGATGATTGCAAATATAAGGAAGCCACGGAAAAATATCCGTGGCTTCCAAAATCACTTGAGGCTTTGGCTTGTGCTCCATCATCACTTAACAAGCAGCCCGTGAGGGTGCTTCTGGATGAGGATAGGAATCTTCACGCTTATTCGATACCCGGCACCCCAAAATCGGCAATTGACCTCGGCATTGGGAAATTCAATTTTGCTTCGGTAGCTCCCGGTGATTGGGAGTGGGGTGAAAGAAGCGTGTTCTACCCCGATTAAAATTGCTATTTTCTCTCAAGCCTTACCACATTCTCCACATGATGAGTGTGTGGGAACATATCGACAGGCTGAACATCCGTTACACGGTATGAATTGTCAAGGAGAGCAAGATCGCGAGCCTGGGTAGCGGGATTGCAACTCACATATACAATTGTTTCGGGAAGTGCGTTAAGTATCACTTTTACCACATCTTCGTGCATCCCCGCACGAGGAGGGTCAATAATCATCACATCGGGGTGTCCATGCTTGTCAACGAAGTCGTTGGTAAGGATATCCTTCATGTCTCCGGCATAAAACAAAGTGTTGTCAAGACCATTTACACGTGCGTTGAGCTTGGCATCCTCTATAGCTTCCTCCACATATTCTATACCTATAACCTGTCGCGCGTTACGGGCAACAAAATTGGCAATTGTCCCTGTTCCCGTGTATAAATCATATACAAGAGGTTTTTTCTCCCCATAAGAAGGACTTTCAAGTCCCGCGAATCTTCTTGCCACCTTATACAGCTCATAAGCCTGCGGAGAATTAGTCTGGTAGAAGGATTTTGCATTTATCCTGAAACGCAAGCCTTCCATCTCCTCTTCAATATATTCCGGTCCTTTGAACGCCAAAATCTCCTGTTCGGAAATTGTGTCATTAAGTTTGAGATTATAAATATAAAGCAACGATGTAATCTCCGGAAACTTATCCGCAATTTTTTCAAGGAGGATTTTACTTTTCTCTTCATCTTTTTCGCCAAATACAAGGCATACCATCACTTGCCCGGTTGATGCGATACGAATCATCAAGGTTCGCAGCAGTCCGTGGTTCTCCCTGATATTATAAAATGACAGGCCGAGTATCTCAGCTTCTTCATATATATAATTGCGGATTCTGTTGCCAAGGTCATCTTGAAGGAAACATTCATCAATATGATACACCTTATCGAATGCTCCGGGGATATGGAAACCGAGAGCATTACCGGAATCTTTGAATTCTTTGCCGGATTTAACATCCTCCCATGTGCGCCATTTCTTGTTGGAGAATGTATATTCCATCTTGTTGCGGTATTGCCATATATTCCCGGAGCCGAGAATAGGAGAAATTTCCGGTAATTCGATTTTGGCAATTCTTTCGAGAGCATCCACTACTTGTTGCTGCTTATATTTCAATTGCTCCTGATAGGGTAGATGTTGCCATTTACAACCACCGCAGATTGTGAAGTGCCGGCATCTTGGGTGCACCCTTTGAGGGGAAGGGGAAACAAGATTCTCTATATGTCCTTCGGCATAACTGTGTTTCTTGCGGTCCAACTTAATATCAGCGATATCCCCGGGCGCTCCGAATGGAATGAATACTACGATTTTATTCTCATCCTCTTCGTGGAGACGTACTCGTGCCAATGCTTTTCCTTCAGCTGCAACTCCTGTGATTTCTATATTTTTGAGCAAAGGTAATTCCTTACGTTTTCTTCCCATTTATATTAATTTATACTTTTTTTTGCAAAATTACTAAAAATTAAGAACAAATTATTATATTTGCAGTTGCTAAGTAAGAGACATTTTTATAATTCAGTATGTTATTTTAGATTTTTTACACATAATATCCATAATTACAGTGATATTAAAAAAAACTGAAATACCATCGAAAACACAATAGGATAGAAATACTTATCACATAATTAAGTCATAATTAAATTTTGAAAAACTCTATGGCAAAAAAAATTTATACGTTCGGTGATGGAAAAGCCGAAGGTAATGCGTCAATGAGAAACCTTCTTGGTGGCAAAGGTGCGAACCTTGCAGAGATGAACCTTCTTGGAATGCCGGTGCCTCCGGGATTCACAATCACTACAGAAATCTGCACTGAATACACACAGTATGGTCGTGAGAAAGTAGTAGAAGACATCAAGACAGATGTTGAGAAAGCCATCACTCATGTAGAGCAGCTCACTGGCAATAAATTTGATGATCCTTCAAATCCTCTGCTTGTATCAGTTCGTTCCGGTGCCCGTGCATCCATGCCGGGTATGATGGATACCGTGCTCAACCTCGGTATGAACGATGCCACTGTTGCCACAATGGCAAAGAAGAGCGGCAATCCTCGATTTGCATGGGATAGCTATCGTCGTTTCGTTCAGATGTATGGTGATGTAGTGCTTGGTATGAAGCCGAAGAGCAAAACCGACATCGATCCTTTCGAGGCAATCATGGATAAGGTGAAAGAGGAGAAAGGTGTTAAATTCGATAACGAGCTTGACGTAGACGATCTTAAAGAGCTTGTTAAACGCTTCAAAGCCGCTGTTAAGGAATATACAGGCAAGGATTTCCCGGAATCTGCATGGGAGCAGCTCTGGGGTGGTATCTGTGCTGTGTTTGACAGCTGGATGAACGAGCGTGCCATCCTTTATCGTCGTATGAACCAGATTCCTGAAGAGTGGGGTACAGCAGTAAACGTTCAGGCTATGGTTTATGGTAATATGGGTAACAACTCCGCTACCGGTGTCGCTTTCAGTCGCGATGCCGCTACCGGTGAAAATATCTTCAACGGTGAGTATCTTATCAATGCTCAGGGTGAGGACGTTGTTGCAGGTGTCCGCACTCCTCAGCAGATTACAGTAGAGGGTTCACGCCGTTGGGCCAAACTTCAGGGCATCTCTGAAGAGGAGCGTCGTGAGAAATATCCTTCACTTGAGGAATCAATGCCTGACTGCGCTGCCGAACTCATAGCAATAGCACATCGTCTTGAGGATTACTACAAAGATATGCAGGATATGGAGTTCACCATTCAGGATGGTAAACTCTGGATGCTTCAGACACGAAACGGTAAACGTACCGGTGCAGCTATGGTTAAGATAGCTATGGATCTTCTGCGTGCAGGTGAGATTGATGAGAAGACAGCTCTTCTACGCATAGAGCCTCAGAAACTTGATGAGCTCCTTCACCCGGTATTCGACAAGGATGCTTTGAAACGTGCCAAAGTTGTAGCCAAAGGTCTTCCCGCATCTCCGGGTGCCGCTACAGGTCAGGTAGTATTCCAGGCTGATGATGCTGAGGAATGGGCAGAGAAGAAGAAAAAAGTGGTATTGGTTCGTATCGAGACATCTCCGGAAGACCTCCGCGGTATGGCAGTGGCACAGGGTATCCTGACAATGCGTGGCGGTATGACATCACACGCTGCCGTTGTAGCCCGTGGTATTGGTAAATGCTGTGTATCTGGTGCGGGTGAGATCCTCATTGACTATAAAGCTAAAACAATAGAGATGGGTGGAAAGGTTTACCACGAAGGTGACTGGATTTCACTCAATGGATCTACGGGTGACGTATATGATGGTCAGGTTCCGACAGCTGATCCGGAACTCGATGGTGACTTCGGTGCAATTATGAACCTCTCTGACAAGTATGCCAAGACTATAGTACGCACCAATGCGGATTCTCCTCGTGATGCAAAACAAGCTCGCAAGTTCGGTGCTCAGGGTATCGGTCTCTGCCGTACAGAGCACATGTTCTTCGAGGGTGACCGTATCAAGGCTGTTCGTGAGATGATTCTTGCATCAGATGAAGAGGGACGTCGTGTGGCACTTGCCAAACTTCTCCCGATGCAGCGTGGTGACTTTGAAGGAATCTTTACAGCAATGGATGGCTATGGTGTGACAATTCGTCTGCTTGATCCACCGTTGCATGAGTTTGTTCCTCATCAGACAGCTACTCAGAAAGAACTTGCTGAAGAGATGGGCCTTACGCTTGAGCAGGTTAAGGCTAAAGTAGATTCTCTTGAGGAGTTCAACCCGATGCTTGGTCACCGTGGTTGCCGTCTCGGTATCACATATAATGAAATCACAGAGATGCAGGCTCGTGCCATCCTTGAGGCAGCATTGGCTTGCAAGGCTCGTGGTATTAAAGTTCTTCCCGAGATTATGATTCCTCTTGTTGGTTCACTCAAAGAGCTTCAGAACCAGGCAAATGTTATCAATGCTACAGCTGCCAAGGTATTTGAAGAGAAAGGTGATTCTGTTATCTATAAGGTAGGAACAATGATTGAGGTTCCGCGTGCTGCCTTGACAGCCAATCAGATTGCAGAAGTTGCTGAATTCTTCTCATTCGGTACGAATGACCTTACTCAGATGACCTTCGGTTTCTCACGTGATGATGCTCCCAAGTTCTTGAAATTCTATAAAGATCATGGCATCCTCAAAGTAGATCCGTTTGAGGTTCTTGATCAGGAAGGTGTAGGTCAGCTCGTAAAGATGGGTGTAGAGAAAGGACGCGCAACACGTCCCGACTTGAAAGTCGGCATCTGCGGCGAGCATGGTGGCGAGCCCAGCTCAGTTAAATTCTGCGCAAACCTCGGCATGAATTATGTAAGCTGCTCACCATTCCGCGTGCCAATCGCCCGCGTAAGCTGCGCCCAGGCTGCAATAGAAGATTAAGCGATAATCGCTCACCATAAGATACTTAGGCGATAAGTCCTCTAAATTCAGAGGCTTATCGCCTAACTTTAATCTTCTGTAAACTAACTTTATTGCCTCCTGCATCGATCTTATATATAATTCAGAAAACACCGGATGTTATCTTTCTTAAGTAATCTTACTATTTTTATGAGAATATTATTTACCGCAAGCATTGTATTGGCGTTATCAATAGCAGCGTCAGCAGTAAATCCGAAACCGTTTACCGTTCCTGAAATTCAAAGCTGGAAAGGAGGAGAGGGGAGTTTTAAAATACTACCCTCAACAACGGTAATTGTGAATAGCAAGCAGTCTGAAGCGCAAGATTTGGCATTGCAATTTATAAATGATTTAAATTTGCTTACTGAATCCTCAATATCCGTTGGCAAAGGAGATTCAAAAGCTTATGACATACAATTTTTCATACGCAAAAACGAGAAAGTTAATCCGGAAAGTTACTCGATTAATATATCCAAAAACAGTGTCAGGGTAGAGGCTCCTACAGCTTCGGGATTGCGTCATGCGGCATCAACTCTTCTTCAGATAGCAGAACAGTCACCTGACAATACTTTGCCGGTAGGGAAGATTATAGATAGTCCTTCATATAGACAGCGCGGTTTGATGCTTGATGTAGGTCGAAAATATACACCCATGTCATATCTTCATAAGCTTGTGGATGTGCTCGCCTATTACAAGATGAATACCTTGCATCTTCATCTGAATGATAATGGCTACAGATATCTGTATGATTACGATTGGGACAAGACGCCTGCGGCATTCCGCATGGAGAGTGAATATTTCCCTGAATTGACATCCCGCGAGGGATATTATACCAAGGAGGAATTTCGAAATCTTGTAAAATATGCTGCGTCCCGTGGTGTTGAGATTATACCGGAGTTTGATTTCCCGGCTCATTCACTGGCCTTTACCAGATATTTGCCTGAAATAGCTGCCAAGGAGGATGAATATGGGAAAGATCATCTTGATCTGGCAAATCCACGGACATATGAATTTCTGGATTCTCTTATATATGAATATATTGGTGGAGATAATCCGGTATTTGCCGGACCTCATTTTCATATCGGTACAGATGAATATTCCAACCGTGACTCAGTGGTGGTGGAACAGTTTCGTGCGTTGACCGACAGGTATTTGAAATATGTAGAATCATTAGGTAAATCTCCGATGTGCTGGGGTGCTTTGACACATGCCAATGGCAAGACTCCTGTGAAAAGTGACAATGTGGTGATGTATTGCTGGCACACATCTTTCTCGAATCCGAGGGATATGATTGCGCAAGGTTTTGAGCTGGTATCAATACCGGATGAGTTGGTATATATAGTTCCCGAAGCAGGATATTATTTCAATTATCTTGACAGCAAGAAGATCTATGAGAACTATACACCGGCATATATGGGCGACAGTGTATGGTTGGAGGAAGGGCATCCGCAGATTCGTGGTGGTATGTTTGCTGTTTGGAATGACCAGACGGATAATTGTCTAACAGTTAAAGATATTCATCATAGGATTATGGCAGCATTGCCTGCCATGAGTGCCAAGACATGGAGTGCTGATAAAGTAACAGTGCCGTATGATGAGTTTGCCGCAAAGTCAGTATTGCTGTCTGAAGCACCATCAGCCAATGAACTTGCAATGTGGACAAAGTGCTCCTCAGAGATTTTAAACATAAAAGAAGTGTTAGCAGGGATGGAGATGCCGCTTCCCGAAGTAGGGTATAACTATGTAGTGGAATTTGATCTCGAGGGGGAAAATGAAGATTTTGGCACAAAATTATTTGAGAGTCCTAATGCTGTGTTCTGGCTCAGCGATCCAATAAGCGGACGAATGGGGTTTAGCAGAGAGGGCAAGTTGTCCACTTTCCGTCAGGATGTGAGGAAAGGGGACAAAATGCACGTGAAAATTACTGGAGATAATAAAAGTACCGCTTTATATGTAAATAATAAACTGGTGGATAACCTGAATATTCGGCGTATGAGACAGGAGACTACCTCTAAAGGACGCAGACCGATGGCGGAAGTTCACACCCTGGTTTTCCCTCTTACAAAAGCAGGTCAATTTAGTTCAAGAATTAGCAATTTTCGAGTCTTCCAATCTGCCATGAGATGAATTCCCGCATTACTCCTTCTTCGAGTGAAGAAATTGACTCAAAAATCCCTGCGCATATAGTATGCATTTAATTTGAACAGCTAATTATTATTATTTCAGTAATTTTGCTTAACTTTGTATGCAATCCAATACTTTATCCCAATTAATAATATATGTCGAATTTAAGTTACATACAAGGAAGAGCATTTGAATATGCTTGCTTGATATCTTTGTATCAACGAATTAAAGATAAAAGAAAAGTTAGATTAGTTGAAGATAACTGTTATGAAGCATGTAAAAAGGGATGGGAACATCTTGACTCTCAAAAACAGAGCCTGTATTTTTTAAGTGCCACTGCAACCGCTGAACAAATATTGATTTTGGAGCCAAGAATTGAAGAAAATGATGAGGATGTGTTGGAATTATTACTTCAACCTGATAGCGCTGGAGAAAATGGAGATGTAAGAGATATTCTTATTATAAGAAGTTCAATCAAGTGGGAAATAGGTCTGAGCTTGAAACATAATAATTTAGCTGTAAAACATAGCCGTCTGGCCACTAATTTGGATTTTGGAAAATCCTGGTTTGGAATTAAATGTTCCGATAAATATTGGGAAAGCATTGGTCCAATTTTCAGGTTCCTTCAGGCGGGAAAGGAAAACAAACTGCTGTTCAGCCAGATTGAGGATAAGGAAAACAATATATATGTTCCGATTCTAAAATCCTTTAAGAATGAGTTGAGGTCTATACTTGAACAGGATGATAAAAATCCTGCTAAATTAGTGGAATATCTAATTGGAAAATTCGATTTCTATAAGGTTATAAGTGTAGATTCAAAAAATTTTACTTCTATCCAAGCTGTAAATATACACAAGACACTCAATCTTCCATCGAAAAATAGAGTGTCTTCTTATGAAATACCTCAGGTTAAACTTCCCAAAAGGCTTATACATCTTGATTTTGCTCCGGAAAGCAAAACCACTTTGGAACTTTATCTTGATGGTGGTTGGCAGTTTACATTCCGAATACATAATGCATCTTCCAAAGTAGAACCAAGTCTAAAGTTTGATATTCAGATTGTTGGTATGCCAACAGCAATAATAACGTTTAATTGTCGCTGGTCATAATGAATCTTATTAGTTTATTTTCCGGGGCAGGAGGGTTGGACATGGGATTTCATAATGCCGGATTTCACACAGTGGTAGCAAATGAGTATGATCCCAAAATATGCCCTACATATAAAATTAATTTCCCGAACACAGATTTAATAGAAGCAGATATTAGAAATATTCAATCTACCTCGTTTCCAGATAATGTTACGGGTATAATCGGAGGTCCACCTTGCCAGTCTTGGAGCGAGGGGGGTGCTTTGAGAGGTATAGATGATCCAAGGGGGCAATTGTTTTATGAGTACATACGTATTCTTAAATACAAGCAGCCGTTATTTTTTGTAGCAGAGAATGTGTCTGGAATGTTGGCAAAAAGGAATGAGAAAGCTGTTGCATCCTTTTTGAATCTTTTTGATGAGGCTGGGTATTATGTGAGTTTGAAAATGCTTAATGCCAATGATTTTGATGTTCCGGAAGACCGTGATAGAATCTTTTATATTGGATTCAGGAAAGATTTGGGAATTTTAAAATTTGATTATCCCAAACCAGTGAGCTATAAGCCAACACTGAGAGACGCAATATGGGATTTAAAAGACAGCGCGATACCTGCTCTTGAAAAGAATAAGACAAATGGCGACAAATGCTTAGTACCAAATCATGAATATTTTATTGGCTCTTTTTCTCCTATTTATATGTCAAGAAATAGAGTAAGAGGATGGGATGAACCAGGATTTACTGTACAGGCAAGCGGAAGACAATGTCAATTGCATCCGCAAGCTCCTAAAATGATCAAAATAAGTCCCAATCTTCAAAAATTTGCAGACGGCAAAGAGAATCTTTATAGAAGAATGACTGTTAGAGAAGTGGCAAGAATACAAAGTTTTCCTGATGATTATATATTCCTGTATGGAGATTTAAACTATGGATATAAAATGATTGGAAATGCAGTGCCTGTAAATCTGGCATATCATATTGCAATGCAAATCAAGAGAGTATTGAAAGCTTATGGCGCAGTCTAATCTTTCTTTATGAGACAGACTCTGAGCTGCTTAAAATATATATTGATTTATTTTATTAGTTACTTATGGATATTAAAACAATATATTTGGCAGGAGGGTGCTTCTGGGGTACAGCCCGGTTGATGTCTCTCGTGCCTGGAGTTACGGAGACGGAGGCAGGATATGCCAACAGTATTGTACAAAATCCGACATATCAGCAGGTGTGTACAGGAAAGACTGAGGCTGCGGAGACGGTGAAGGTAACCTATGATGCAGACGTAGTAGGTCTGACAGACTTGTTGCAATTGTATTTTCGCAGTATTGATCCGACATCGTTGAACAAGCAGGGTGGAGATGCCGGAACTCAATATCGCACAGGTATTTATTATACAGACCCGAATGATATACCGGTGATTGAAGCAGATCTTGCCACTTTGCAACGGCGCAATAGTAAACCGCTCGCCATAGAATTTATGGAGTTGAAGAATTTCTATCCTGCGGAGGAATATCATCAGGATTATCTTGTGAAGAATCCGCAAGGATACTGTCATGTGAATCCGGCTCTCTTCAAGGAAGCAAGAGAGTTGAAACCAAGACAGTTGATGAAACAGAAAGCGGCGAAAGAGGAATTGCGCAAGCGGTTGACACCGCTACAATGGGAGGTGACACAAAATGCAGCTACGGAGCGACCATTTATGAATGAATATGATCAGGAATTCAGGAAGGGAATTTATGTAGATATCACTGATGGCACTCCTCTTTTTGTATCGACCGACAAATTTGACTCCGGTTGCGGTTGGCCGGCTTTCTCGAGACCCATAGAAGATTCCTTGATAAGCGAACATACTGATACAAGTTATGGCAGGATACGCACGGAAGTTCGTTCCTCTGAATCCGGTGCTCATCTGGGACATGTATTTAACGATGGTCCGGAGGAGCTTGGAGGAATGCGATATTGTATAAACTCTGCTTCGCTTCGTTTTATACCGCTGGAGAAGATGGAAGAAGAAGGATACGGAAAATATATTCCACTTGTAAAATAATTGAAGACATAATTGAATATGAGAAGTTTAAAAAGACTAGGTCTGTTTTTAGTGGTTTTTACATTCAGTATGAGCGTGAAGGCGCAGACTGATATGCCTGTTGATATTCCAAACAGACCGGAACAAAATGATCAGAATCCGGGACAATTTGAACGTCAGGAACGTAAATCAATATTCAATCTTGTTAGCGAAGTCAGAAAAAAATTAGGGCTTGATCAAAAAGAGTTTGAGAAGGCATACTCTGCTTATGAGAAATTTGACAAGTCTGTTTTCGGCAGTAGTAATTCCGGAATGCCCGTAAGTCCTGCAGGTGGATTCGGTGGCAATAGCGGCAGACCCGGTGGCAGACCCGGTGGTGGACCCGGTGGTGGACCTGGCGGTATGGGTGGTGGTCCCGGTGGCGGTCATGGCGGCATGGGAGATGGACCCGGTGGTGGAATGCGCAGCGGTTCCGGTGGTATGGGTGGTCCCGGAGGGGGGCACGATTCCAATTATTCCAGGAAAACCAAGAGCAAGGATTTTGATCCGGCAAAGTTTGAAAAGACAAAGACGAAGGCAGAGGAGAAATTATGCAAATCCATGCAGAAGCTATTCAAGAAGAATCCGGAGAAATACGACCGTTGGCTTGACATAAGGAATCAGCAACTTAAAGAGTTGTTTCCCCAGTCACCTCAACCACCGCACGACAACACAGACTCTCCAATCCAGAGGATAAATCAATGAGTATGAATCTCAATTGGTCGGTTATTGAGGTTCGATGCGGAAGATGGTGCCTTCGATGAGGGAGATGTAGATGGCATTGGTGTATGGGTCGAGGTCTATGCCGTTGATTTCGCTTACGTTTGCCCGTTTTACGGTCAAGAGCCGTCATATATCTGTCGGGAGTCACAATAAAAACCATATCTTTTGTAATCACCGGCACAACATTGCCTGGACTATACATGTTTTGTGGCTTACCATTATCCCAACTCCAAAGAAGTCTTCCGTTGTTCAGATCAAGGCAACGCAATTTAGTGTCCCAGGCACCAAACACGACATCGTCTCCGTCCACGGCAGGAGCAGCCTGACAATAGTTATTGATAGAATCAAAACGCCAAATCAGTTTGTCGTTGTCGGCATTCCGAGCCTCCATCCGTTTGTATCCCCCTTGCAGGAATATGTTTCCATACACCATACCATCAGCAACGTATGGCGCATCTTCCGATTTGTTATCAATTAAAATTTTACCGTTGTTTGCATCCAAAATCATAAATCCGGATGAATAAGGAATCGCTATGCCGGTGTTAGTAAGTCGAGTGGGACGAGAAAACACAGATGCGGAATCCGGAGCAAATGTTACCCATTTAAGTTCATTAGGTTTATCTTTAGCCTATATTATTCATACCCCCGCCAATATGGTCGTCGGATAGGCGTAGCGTCCCCAGAAGTGAGAAATATTCGTCAACGGAGTTGTGAATCCGGGAGGGTGGCAGGGTCAAAAGCAAGCCTGAGCGATTAAATTCGGGTAATTGAACCGCAAAATCACCTATAGCGACACAGCGATTCAGCCCGAAGCTCTCCGGACGATGCGATTTTCCATGTATACCATCTTATGCCCTGCGTAGGGCCAGCTCAATGAGACATCGTTCCGGATGGCCATCTGGCATTGTTGCCTCGGCAATAATTGCCTGATTTGCCTCCAACGCCTTGCGGTCATCGGGGCTAAACCGTGCTAAGTCGTTCTTTTTGAGCTGGGGATAAAACATCACATCCGCTTCGCCATCTTCAAGTCTTACGAAAGCAAAGCGGGTGCGAGCCTTGATTGTGTTGCCGTCGTCATCAGTGATGCTGATGGGAAGCACCGGCGAACGTCTGCCGTTGTAGATTTCCTCGAGCACATTTTGGGGTAAGTCCTCAATCATCTCCTGTGTGAGACCGAACTTCGCCAACGTGCCGAAAGGGATTTCGCTGTTATTGAATTTTTGCGCTTTCATTGTTCTATTGAATATAATTTTGCGCAAATGTATTGACTTTGATTTGAATATGATTTATAACACACTATATTCCTACTCTAATTTACGTATAATTAGTATATAAAGCTAAAATCAAACTCCAAATCACACTCAAATCCTCGAAATATTGAGTATGATTGTCTAACTTTGCAGCATGATTAGATACACCGTTTTTATAGCCATATTTTTAAGTGCATTGACCGCTTTTGCGCAACAAAAAACGGAGCCAACGACACCCATTGTGTCGAATGACTCCGTAAGACAAGAATGGATAGACCGCTACCTGAGCGTGGTCTATCCACTTTCAAAAATCGTTATCACATCGCGCTACGGCTACCGCCGCGACCCCTTCACCGGCAAACGCACCCTCCACGGAGGTCTTGACCTTAGTGCAATGGTGGGCGAACCAACCTATGCCATGCTTGCAGGTGTCGTTATCAAAGTTGGCTCAGACGCACGTTCCGGCAACTTCGTCTCCATTCGCCACGGCTCATTCACCGTCAAATACAACGGCACAAGTATCAATCCTCAAATCCTCATTGACTTCATCACCAAGACCAAATATAACGTGATTAATACACTGAAAAACAGCTAAAATCGAAAAAATCAATACTTGGGTAATTTTTACGCTAAAATATTTGGAGATTCTAAATTTAGTATCTAACTTTGTGGCGTAAATAATACCCAAGACGAATATGAACGACAAAATTTACAGTTACAAATATCCGCGTCCGGCCGTCACAACGGACTGCGTGATATTCGGCTTTGACTTGCTGCCGGAAAAGTTTACCTTAAAAGAATTGCAGATGCTCTA
>CAZEUD010000019.1:0-38594 GCA_964515455.1 uncultured Sangeribacter sp. | reverse complement strand
CTCGTCATCTGGGAATAATTGTTGGACACTATAAAATTCGGCGACCATCGTTTGACCGCCCGATGTGTTATGCGCCGCCGGTAGGTCGTTATTGGCCGTCCCTTATCCCGAACTCCGTGAGGAGATCAAGAACTACCGCACTTTCGAACTTTGGGGTGAAGGTCACAACTGGTTTGACCTTAAACGCTGGCATGATCCAATTGATCGCAAAGCTTGGGTTGCTGGCGACCAAACTTCAGGTAACCATGCATCTGGATATACACAGAGTTTCCAACCGGATGAATATTATGGATGGAGAATTCCGGTGCCTGCAGTTGAGTTCAATTACAACAAACAAGCATTACGCTCGGTGCTTCCAGGCGGAAACAGATAATAATGTTAGAACTTACGGCTAAGCCGATTGTTATAAAAGGAGAAAGGTCTTGGACTTTTCTCCTTTTCCTTTTATAAATTCTTAAAATATAGAACTATGAAATTTACGCAACCACGTCTCCCCTATTCTCCGGATGCTCTTGCTCCGGTTATTTCAGCTACTACAATTGAATACCATTACGGCAAACACGAAAAGGCATATATTGATACTCTGAACTCCCTGATACAGGATACCCCTTTCAGCGAAATGTCGCTGGAGGAGATAATTTGCAAAAGCGATGGCAAACTCTTCAACAATGCTTCCCAGGCCTGGAATCATATTTTCTATTTCTTCCAGTTTGCCCCCAATGGACTCAAAGAGCCTTCAGGGAAACTACGGGAACAGATAGAGACCCAATTTGAAAGCATAGATGACTTCAAGAAAAAATTCGAAGAAGCAGGGGCTACATTGTTCGGCTCCGGTTGGGTTTGGCTCTCAACTGATGACAAGGGAACTTTATTCATCACACAAGGAGGGAATGCCTCTAACCCAATGACACAAGGCCTTAAACCGATACTTACATTCGATGTATGGGAACACGCTTACTATCTAGACTATCAGAACAGACGTGCCGACTATCTGCATTCACTATGGGATATTGTGGATTGGGATATTGTAGGAATAAGATATGGAGAATAAAAAAATCCGGCTTAAGCCGGATTTTTTTTATTTAAAGTTATATGTTTTGAATTATAATTCCAAAACTTGATTCCCTTTATTTTTGAGAATTCAGAAGTTGCTGAAGGCGTTCCGGTTCATTGGTGGTAATGTAATCTACACCATTGTCAATACACCATTGCATATCTTCCGGCTTATCTACAGTCCAGACATTAACCTCAAGACCTTTATCGTGGCACTGTTTGATCCACTCAGGATGTTTTTTCATAACTTTCAGAGCGTAGTCAATACCTGCACCATTGCCATACTTTACTTGAGCCGGAATATAATCACCATTCAGGAAATATACTTTGGTACCTTTGGGTGCTTCTTTTACATATTGTTTGAATGCATCTTTGGAGAATACTATATAGTCAGTGCGATCTTCAAGTCCATATTTTTTTATAGCCTTTAAAGTCCTTGTTGCAGCAGCCTTCTCTTGTGCACGGCTATCATGTGTCTTCAACTCGAGAACAAGACGAGTGTTCAATCCTTGAGCGGCTTTAAGGTATTCATCAAGCGTTGGAACAGTTTCTCCATTGGAAAGTTTCTCCTTCAATAAAATCTCTGACGGAGTGTTCTGTATAACCACTCCATTGATTGTCGGATCATGATTAACAATCAAAACACTGTCCGGAGTCATCCATACATCAAATTCGGAAGCATAGCAACCGATAGAATCGGCCTTAACCAATGAACGGATTGAATTCTGGGCCGAGCCGGTAGTGTTCCAATAGCCGCGATGTGCAATCACTTTGGGCTGTGCTGCTTGAAGTGCAACTCCCCAGGCGAACAATGCCGCCGCTAATAAAAAAATACTTTTTTTCATGATAATATATTATTACATTAACTTATTGTCTGAGCAAATCCCTATTTCGTTTTGCAAATGTAATAATAATTTTTTTTGCAATGAAATCTTTTTATATATCCACGATACGAAGGTCAATACCTGTCTGCTCGAGAGCCGTAGCAGCCTTATCATGTAGATTAGAATCAGTGATAAGTATGTCCACATGATCAAAATCAGCAATTTTGACAAAACCGCGTCTGCCAAATTTCGATGAATCTGCCAGTACGATTGTTTTTTGCGCAGCCCTCATCATTGCCTTATTCAGATCAGCTTCACGTATATCAGTAGTTGTGATGCCAAAATTCGGATCAAAACCATCAACACCCATGAACAGTTTGCTGCATGCCATATCTTCAAGAAATTCCTCTGCCGTACGCCCCACTACTGATAAGGAACTTCTGCGCAAAGTACCACCCAATTGTATTACATCAATTGACTCATTCGATCCCAGTGCTTCCGACACTTTTAGAGATGCTGAAACAACTGTGAGATGATGCTTTGGCTCAATATTATGGGCAAACGAAAGCACTGTCGTTCCGGATGCTATTATGATAGAATCATCATTAGTGATGAGTTGGGCAGCATAATATCCAATCACACTCTTCTCATGGCTGGCAAGTTTTGCCTTCTCACTGATAGTGCGATTGTTTATATATGGATCGATAAGTATGGCGTTTCCATGACTCCTGTAAAGCTTTTTGGCGGCTTCAAGCTCACTGAGATCCTTGCGAATTGTCACTGCAGACACTTGCAATAGTGTCGAAAGTTCCCCCACGGAAACAGATTCCTGACGTAAAAGTGTCTGAATTATAAGATTGTGTCTGTCTTCTTTTGTCATTACTATAGATATGATTCGATTATTGTATTATATATGAATATCACTGTGAAATGATAATGGATTTCAAAATTAATAAAATGGCAAATATATTACACTTAAAAAATGTTAAAATTCATGCTGAATAAATTTATATTTATATGTCGTTGTTTTATAGGTGATGAAATCTCAATAATTTGTAATGTTAAATTTTACAAGACTCTTAGTAAATTTTAACACATAATGTGAAAACAAAATTTATTTATTACTTTTTTTTTGAAAATATTTTGTTTTTAAAAGAAAGCTGTTTACTTTTGCATTAAAAGAATTTTAGACAACATCGAAACCCGAACGAGGAGCTATAAATAATGAAAGATTATCTGAAAAAAGAATATGACGTAATTGTGATCGGTGGTGGCGCAACTGGTGCGGGCACTGCTCGGGATTGCGCCAAACGTGGTTTGAAAGTGATGCTCATAGAGCGTCTTGACTTTACCGCAGGTGCCACGGGCCGTAACCACGGATTGCTTCACAGTGGCGCACGATATGCTGTGACAGACCATGAATCAGCCACTGAATGTATTCGCGAGAACATGACTTTGCGTAAAATTGCAGCACACTGTGTAGAGGAAACCGGAGGTTTGTTTGTAACGTTGCCTGAGGATGATCTGGGCTATCAGAAAACATTCATTGAGTCATGCCTTGCCGCCGGAATAGAAGCTACAGAGATTGATCCCAAAGAGGCAAAACTTATTGAGCCGGCTGTGAATCCCGATATTATCGGTGCTGTGAAAGTGCCTGACGGAGCAGTGGATCCATTCAGACTGACTACCGCCAACGTGCTTGATGCAAGAATTCATGGTGCAGATGTCCTGACATATCATGAGGTCATCGAACTCATTCAGGAAAACGGACGTGTCATTGGGGTAAAAGTACGCAACTCCATTTCGGGTGAAGAAAGGGAGATACGAGGAAAGATCACAGTGAGCGCCGGAGGTATATGGAGCCATGGCATAGCACAGAAAGCCGGAATCACGATCAACATGTTCCCTGCAAAGGGAGCCTTGCTCATCTTTGGTCACCGCGTTAACAATATGGTCATCAACCGCTGTCGCAAGCCAGCTGATGCAGATATTCTTGTTCCGGGAGACACTATCTCATTGATAGGCACAACATCAAGCCGTGTGCCATACGACCAGGTAGACAATATGGATGTAACACAGGAAGAGGTGGATATACTCCTCAATCAAGGGTGTAAGCTTGTGCCCTCTCTTTCATGGACACGAATCCTCAGGGCATACGCCGGTGTTCGTCCTCTGATTGCCGATGACTCGGATCCGTCCGGACGTAAAATATCGCGCGGTATAGTATGTCTGGATCATGCCACACGCGATGGAGTGGAAGGGTTTATCACAATTTCCGGTGGTAAGCTAATTACTTACAGATTAATGGCTGAGACAGCAGCCGATATGGTGTGCCGCAAACTCGGCATAAATGCCCAATGCACCACAGCCACAGATCCTCTTCCAGGTTCAGATTTTACCAAAGAAAACCCATCCGACTCTAAAAAACATATTATTGACATGAGCACCGGTCAAATCGCTGCCCGTGAACGCCATGGCTCACTTTCGTCTGATATTAGATATGACAAGGATACCGATGATGCTTTGGTGTGTGAATGTGAGCAAGTTTCAGTTGGAGAGATAAAATATGCTATTGACAAGCTCCATGTCAACAATCTTGTAAATCTTCGCCGCCGCACACGATTGGGCATGGGAACATGTCAAGGTGGAAGATGTGCTTCACGCGCTGCAGCAATCCTGGGATCCAAGATAGGAAATGAGAAAGCCACAAACGACCTGAAATCATTCCTTCAGGAAAGATGGAAAGGTGTTCGTCCCGTAGCCTGGGGACGCCCTTTGGCTGAAGCTTATTTCACTTCATGGATATATGAAGGGGTATGCGGTATGGAGAAAGGCAACAGCATTGATACAAAATTCACATCAGCACAGCAATGAAATTCGATTATATTATAATAGGAGGCGGTCTTAGCGGTCTTGCAGCCGGTATCCGTTTTGCAAAAAAAGGGAAAAAGACAGCCATTGTATCATCCGGACAGAGCGCTCTGCATTTTTGCGCAGGCTCTTTCGGACTTCTTGGTCGCAATGGTGACAATTTCATTGAGCACCCTCTTGAAGGAATCGCAAGTCTTCCTGAAAAACATCCTTACCGTCTTATTGGTGCTGAAACAGTTGGAAAACTTGCTGACGAAGTTCCATCAATCTTTGCCAAAGCCGGTGTAACATTAAAGGGAGAATCTAAAAGAAACCACTTTACACTTACACCTTTCGGCACTCCCCGTCCTTCATGGCTTACTCTTGATGGATATCCGGTGTTTGAAGATGATGAAAAACTTCCTTATGAGAAGGTCTTGGTAGTTACACTGAAAGGATTTCTTGAGAGTTATCCGGCATTCCTGATTGAAAATCTCCAGAAGAAGGGTGTAACTTGCAGAGAGGAAAGAATTGATCTTGACAAAATCGCCAGTCTGCGTCTTTCCAACTTTGGCATGCGCGCGGTTTCCATTGCCAAACAGATGGATGAAAATACTCTTCGGGAATTTGCAGACAAAATCAAGGCAAGAGTCAAATCTGATGAGACAGTATTTATTCCGGCAATAGTTGGTATAAAAAATGAAAAGCAGATGAAAATTATACGTAAAATAATCGATAACCCTGTATATTGCATTCCCACAATTCCTGTATCTGTAGGAGGTGTAAGAACGCAGACTGCTCTTCGCCAACATTTCGAGCGGATAGGGGGGACTTATCTTCTCGGAGATCATGTTGAGACCGGAATCATAAAGAATGGCAAAGTTACTGAACTCGTTACCACAAACTTTGGTGAGGATCATCTGAAAGCCAAGGCATATATCCTCGCTTCAGGAACATTCTTCAGTGAAGGAGTGAAATCGAACCCAAATGAGTTTTTTGAACCGGTGTTTGGTCTTGATGTTCATTCCCACAAAAATCGTGAAGAGTGGTACTCGCGTAATTTCTTTGATTCCCAGCCATACATGGGCTTCGGAGTGGAAGTAGACAAAGACTTTCACCCCTCAGTAAAAGGTGAGAAGATTAGTAATCTTTATGCGGTTGGCTCCACTCTTGCTCATTGCGATGCGCTCAAGGAGGATTCGGGAGCCGGAGAAGCTATACTTACAGCATTTCATGCTGCTGACCTGGCAATGTCAAACAACGCCTAAACAGACCAACTACGATGAATTATCAAGAACAAAATATAAGCGCCAACAATTTTGAAGAGTGCATAAAATGCACTATATGCACTGCATACTGCCCGGTGTTGGCTGTAAATCCGGAATATCCCGGTCCAAAAATCGCGGGACCGGACGGAGAGCGTTACCGCCTGAAAAGTTCGGATTTTTACGACAAAGCTCTAAAATATTGCCTCAACTGCAAACGTTGTGAGGTGGCATGTCCTTCCAATGTAAGAATCGGAGATATTATCCAGAGCGCACGTATCAAATATGACAAGAAGCCACCGAAACTCCGCGACCATATTCTGGCTGAAACAGACTTTATGGGACATCTTGCCTCAGCTTTCGCTCCGATAGTGAATCCGGTTTTGAGCATGGGTATCACAAAGGAGGGGCTGCAATTGATTGGAGTGGACAAACATCGTACATTCCCCAAATATTCATCCCATAAATTTTCTTCCTATCTAAAGAAGATTGAATCGGAACAGCGATCATACCCAAAGCATGTTGCATATTTCCACGGTTGCTACGTGAATTACAACTATCCCAAACTTGGCAAAGATTTTGTAAAATTAATGAATGCCATAGGTTACGGTGTGCTTCCTCTTTCAAATCAGAAATGTTGCGGAGTTGCAAAGATTGCAAACAGACTTATAGACCGTGCCACACACGATGCCAAAATCAATCTCAAGGCTATTCGAGAAGCGGCTGCAGCCGATATGCCGGTGCTGGGCACAAGTTCCACCTGTATCTTCACTATGCGCGATGAATACCCGCACTTGCTTGGTCTTGAGAATGATGATGTGCGCTCTGACATCATGCTCGCTACTTTATTTATTTACCGTCTTATTGAAGATGAGAAAATTAAACTTGTTTTCAAGGATGATTACAAAAAACGCATTTCATATCATACTCCATGCCACATGCAGAAACTCGGCTGGGCAGCTTACTCCACAGGTCTGATGAAGATGATACCCGGAGTGGAGTTCGTACCTCTCCCCTCTCTATGCTGCGGTATTGCCGGAACTTATGGATTCAAAAAAGAGAATTATGAGTATTCACAGAAAATAGGTTCCGAACTCTTCGAAGCAATTGAGATTGAGAAACCGGATATAGTGGCTACTGATTGCGAAACCTGCAAATGGCAAATTGAAATGAGCACCGGTGTGAAGGTTGAGAATCCGGTTTCCATACTCGCAGATGCCCTTGATGTGGAAGCCACAATGAAAGCTAACAATCTTAAGTAACCCTGATATAATACTTTTTGAACAAACTTACATCATGTCGAAAGAAAACATTTTTGAAGGCTGGGACAAACAGACAATCAAAAAATACCAGCACTGGCAGTTCCGTACGATTCTCGTGTCGATGATCGGATACGCCATTTATTATTTCGTTCGCAAGAACTTCTCAATTGCCATGCCCGGACTTACCGCCCAATATGGCATTTCCAACACGAGCTTCGGTATCGTGATAGGTATCGGTTCCCTTATCTACGGACTCTCACGTTTCGTAAACGGATTCATCGTGGATCGTTTCAGCGCCCGTAAAATTATGGCAATTGGTCTGCTGCTGTGTGCCGCCTCCAACCTTGCTTTCGGTTTTGGTGTCAACATAAGCGGATGGATCACCGGTTCGCAGGAAGGTCCGGACTTCATCAATATGCTCATTATGGTTATGGCTGTAACAATCATTTGCAACCAGATGTTCCAGGGTGTTGGATATCCTCCGTGCGCACGTCTTCTACCATGTTGGATACACCCTTCCCAGCTTGCGACAAAAATGTCTATATGGAACACATCCCACTCCATAGGAGCGGCACTTGCAGTGGTGGTATGCGGATATATCATGGGCACAATGGGTACAGATCTTAGTTCTGACCACAGTATAATAGCAAAAATAGCGGCAAACCTTAATCTTGACCCCAATAATCAGGAACATCTTTCTACCATTATGGGCTATGCACGGCATTGGGATGCTTGGAAATACTGCTTCTGGATTCCAGCCGGAATTGCTGTATGCGGTGCGATATGGCTTTATGTAGGTTTGCGTGATGACCCACGCTCCGTTGGACTTCCGGAACTTCCGGGCACAAAAACAGGCAAAGGTGATGGGAAAGCTGCAAAGAAAGTTTCTCAAAAAGAATTCCTCAAAGTCATGGTATGGACAAACCGCTGGATCTGGACTTTGTGTATTGCCAACATCTTTGTATATGTAATGCGTATGGGTATCCTCGACTGGGGTCCCAAATTCCTGACAGAGGCTCGCGGAATGAGCATTGAGGACGCTGCATGGTCGGTAGGTGTATTTGAGATTTTCGCTATCGTCGGCACAATAGCAGCCGGTTGGGCTACAGACCACATTTTCAAAGGTAAAGCTCATCGCATGTGTCTTGTTTGCATGAGTTGCGCAGTAATCTTTATGAGTATATTCATCTTCATACCAACACTCCCGGTAATGGTTTCAATCATTATTCTGGCTATGGCAGGATTCTTTATCTATGGACCGCAGGCTCTCATCGGCATTGCATCCGCCAACCACGCTACCAAAGAAGCTTCTGCAACAGCCAATGGTCTTGCCGGTATCTTTGGTTATGTCGGTTCTTTCCTTTCTGCAATCAGTATAGGTATTGTAGCCGACCACTGGGGATGGAACAAGGTATTCTATATTATTATAGGTGTCGGTTGCCTTGGTGCTATTACGTTCCTCACCATGTGGCTTGCTCCCCGCGATGGCTATGAACGTTCCAACAAATTCTATGCTTCGCTTGAATCAGCGGCACAGAAGGTAAATGGAATTGAGGGAAATGATCCTCACACTGATGACACTGACGCATAAAGAATATGGAATTCAATAAATATCATTCGCTGTATAACCATGATGCACTCATGGAAAAATGCCGCAGAATCAAACACGTGGCTCTTGATATGGACGGCACAATATATCTTGGAGCGAAACTTTTTCCATTCACTCTGAAGTTTTTGAAGGATTTGGAAGAAATGGGTATTAAATACTCATTTCTTACCAACAATCCTACAAAAAGTGTGGATGACTATCTCTCTAAAATTGAGAAATTGGGGATCAGCGCCACGCGTGATGAAATGTACACTTCATCTGTAGCTGCAATTGACTATCTCCGCGACAAAATGCCCGATGTGAAACGCCTGTATGTGGTTGGAACGCCAAGCATGGAAGAGGAATTTCGCAAAGCCGGTTATGAACTGCTGCCGGATGATCCCGACCGGAAACCTGATTGTCTCGTAGTAGCTTTTGACACTACCCTCACATATCCCAAGCTTTGTCATGCATCATGGCTTGCTGCCGAAGGAGTGCCATATATCGCAACAAATCCTGACCGTGTATGTCCTACAGACCTGCGCACTATCCTTGTGGATTGCGGCTCATTGTGCAAATGCATCGAACATGCCACAGGAAGACAACCTGATGCTGTTATCGGCAAACCAAATCCCGATATGCTCTCAGGAATTTGTTTCCGCGAAGGTCTACAACCTGATGAGGTGGCAATGTGCGGTGACAGGATCTATACAGATGTCGCTACAGCAAGAAATGCCGGTTCACTGGGAGTTCTCGTGCTCTCTGGAGAAACTACTCTGCAGACTGCTATAGAATCCGATCCACAACCGGATATCACTGCTGAGAACATCGCAGAATTCTGCAAACTCCTCAAAGAATCTCGAAATTCTAAATAATCATATAATTATTGCTGATGCACAAATTTATAAATTACCTCTAATAGTTATCATCATCAATTATGAATGCCAAATCCATAACTTTACTAACTGCAACATTAATATCACTAATGCCATTGAATGTTGTCAATGCAACCAATATAAAAATCGATACCGGAAAAACAACGCTCGTGCTCGATGCTGAGAAGGGTAAAAAACTGCGCAACCTTTATTATGGAAGTAAAATCTCCGATGTGGATGCTGAGAATTTACAATATTCCCTCGGCAAAGGGCATAACGCATATCCTGATTATGGAATGATAACAGTGCCGGAAACAGCACTGTCTATGATTCATAATGATGGCAATATGACTCTTGACCTTCGCGTGGATAATGTGAAAACACGCAAGGATAAAGATTCAGAAATTACAGAAATCACACTTAAAGACACCTATTATCCTACAGAAGTGAAAGTTTGCTACAAAACTTTCCCGGGTGAGGACGTTATGGAGACCTGGACTGAAATAACAAACAATGAGTCTGGTCCCGTAACGCTTACTCGTTTCGCATCCGGACATCTTCCTATTCACGGCGGTGATGTATGGCTGTCGCAACTTTACGGCTCGGCAAAAAATGAGAGCCGTCTGGAAAGCGCACCACTCGGTCACGGAATGAAAGTTATTAAAAACCGCGATGGCATTCGCAATTCACACACCGCTCACTCTGAGGTGATGTTCTCCCTTGATGGCAAGCCTTCAGACAGGACCGGACGCACAATCGGAGCCGCACTATGCTATGGAGGGAACTACAAACTCCGCATTGATACAGATAATTCCAACAATCATTATTTCTTTGCAGGCATAAACGAAGAGGATTCACAATATAAGCTTGCTCCCGGCGAGACATTCCGCACTCCGGAATTAGCACTCACTTACAGCAACGAAGGCACCGGAGGTGTGAGCCGCAGTTTCCATAAATGGGCCCGCAACCATAAGATTGCTCATGGAGATAAGGAACGCAAGGTGCTTCTCAACTCCTGGGAAGGTGTCTATTTCAAAATCAACGAAAGGGAGATGAGCAATATGATGAAAAACATCTCTGAAATGGGCGGTGAACTGTTTGTTATGGACGATGGCTGGTTTGGAGTGAAACATCCGCGCAATAATTCCAAGGCAGGGCTTGGTGACTGGACTGTTGATACCCGTAAACTACCCAAAGGAATCAACGGACTTCTGGCTGAAGCAAAGAAAAACAATATAAGTTTCGGAATATGGATTGAACCAGAAATGGTAAACAATAAATCCGAACTTTACGAACAACATCCGGAATATATCATCAAACCGGAGCATCGCGAACCCCTTACAGGACGCGGAGGCACACAGTTGGTGCTTGATATGGCTAATCCTGCCGTACAAGATATTGTATTTAATATAGTTGATACGCTGATGACTAAATATCCCGGAATTGACTATATAAAATGGGATGCGAATATGGACATTAAAAATCATGGGTCACAATATCTAACATCCGACAATCAAAGCCATCTTTTCATAGAATACCATAAAGGGTTGGTAAACACTTTCAAACGTATCAGAGCAAAATATCCGGATGTAACCATACAAGCTTGCGCATCCGGAGGCGCTCGTGCCAATTACGGTATATTGCCTTGGTTTGACGAATTTTGGGTATCCGATAATACAGATGCCTTACAACGCATCTATATGCAGTGGGGAGCTTCATATTTCTTCCCGGCAATAACTATGGCCTCCCATATCAGTGCATCCCCGAATCACCAGACACATCGTCAGATACCAATCAAATTCCGTACAGACGTAGCCATGAGCGGACGTCTTGGCATGGAAATCCAACCGGATGATATGACCGATAAGGAAAAGGAGCAGACAAAGAAAGCTATCGCCGAATATAAAGAAGTAAGACCAATAGTTCAATTCGGAGATTTATATCGACTGCTTTCACCTTATGATGATAAAGGCTTGGCTTCGTTGATGTATGTATCTCCGGATAAAGACAAGGCTGTGTTCTATTGGTGGAAAACACGCACATTTTATAATGACCTGATACCATTGGTGCCTATGGATGGTCTCGATCCGGATAAAAATTATAAAATACGCGAATTAAATCACATCGACCGCAAACCCCTACCCTTCGAAGGGAAATCATTCTCCGGCAAATTCCTTATGGAGAATGGACTTGAAATTCCCACCAATCACGAAGTTGAGGGGGAAGCGCCTACCGATTGGGCAAGCCGCGTGCTATACCTGATTGCAGAGTAAAAATATTCTCATTAGACTCCATTCCCCGGCTTTAACATATTTTTTTTGGGAATAGAGACTTACTGGATTGACAAAATTTTTTCGAATTTTTTTCGAAAAAATTTTGTCAATTAATTTTATTGTTATAATTTTGCAGTGTACTAATATACTAATACACTAAACAACTAAAGTATGCTAACTATAAACAACTGTTCTTTCAGCTATAACCGAAAGGGGGAACCAACAATCGACAACTTCTCACTCAATCTTGAAGAGGGCGGAGTGTACGGGCTGTTAGGTTCAAATGGAGCTGGGAAAAGCACACTGCTTCAACTTATATGCGGACTCCTTACCCCATATTCCGGAGAGATTACATTAGACGGTGTGAATACTCGACTGAGGAGACCATCCACTCTCAGCAATCTTTATATTGTGCCGGAAGAGATTGGTCTTCCATCTCTAAAACTTCACCAATTCGCAAGGCTTAACGGTCAGTTTTACCCAAACTTCTCAACGGAGGACATGAACAGACACCTTGACACATTCGAATTGGAACGTGATCTGCGTCTTGACAAGCTTTCAATGGGACAAAAGAAGAAAGTGACTCTTGCTTTTGCCATGGCTTGCAACACGAAGCTGCTACTAATGGATGAGCCGACCAACGGACTTGATATTCCTGCAAAAAGCGCTTTCAGAAAATTCATCATAGAGTCTATGACAGATGACCGTATATTCGTAATTTCGACGCATCAGGTAAGAGATGTCAGTCAAATCCTCGATCATATCCTGATTATGAACAACCGAAAGGTTCTTCTTGACAAGAAAGTAACGGATATACAGAGCCATCTGAAATTTACCGATACTGTAAATGCCTCGATTATTGATAATGCACTATATGCAATAAAAGGACTTGGAGGGGCATCAGTAGTACTTCCCAACACAGATGATGAGGAATCGGAATTAAATCTCGAACTCCTGTTTGATTTTGCAATAAACAATCCACAGAAACTTAATTCAGTATTCACTTCCAAATAAATATGATTATGAACAATGATATTTTCTCACCCTCACGACTCGGCACATACATTGCCGCATACTTCGGTGAAAATAAAAAGAAATTGCTGCAGATGTATATCACTGTGATTGGAGTAATGATATTCTGCATAGCGATCTTTCCTATCATAAATGGGAATTATTACCGGACATTACCTTATGATGACACATGGGCAAAAGAGACATCTGTATGTTGGGTAATATTATATGCTATAATCTTTTCGGGTGCAGCAGCGGCATTCACAAGTTATGACAATAAAGAGAAAAGAATATATTCACTGTCATTCCCTGTATCCACTCTTGAAAAATATTTAACGTACATCCTTTTCTATTGTGCTGCCATATACGTGGTGTTTTTTACCGGACTTATTATAGGGGACTATCTCAGAGTGTGGACTGCGCCTCTATATGCACCCCCCGGGGCGGTAATAAAACCATTACCTCTAATGTATTTCTTTACATGGGGATACGTAATGAACGGGCATCTTCTTGGTGATTCAGAGGAGGTGGCATCGCTTCAAATGTTTGCTTATTCAACTCTGATAACAATTCAGGCATTCTTTGTGCTTGCCGCAGCAATATGGCCCAAACACGCACGATTGAGGGGCATTCTCTCTATAGTCACTATAAATATAGCACTTGTAATAATTGCATCCCTCTCGATGAAGTTGGTTGTCGCAATACATCATGGCGACATTTTCATTCTCAAATTGTTAGAAAATTGGTTAGACGAATCATTTGATATCAATATAATTACATTTCTTACAATAGGCTATATTACTTCAACATTGGCGGCCATAGGCATGTACCTTCTTGCTTATCTGAGATTTAAAGAAATGGAAACAATCGAAAGATGGTGATAAACTAAAATAATATATGATATTTGAAGAAAATAACAAGGCCATATATCTTCAGATTGCAGACAGGATTAGCGATTCCATCCTGAGAGGTGAATATCCTCCTGATTCGCGGATACCATCTGTAAGGGAATACGCCGCATCCGTGGAGGTGAATGCAAACACAGTGATGCGATCATACGAAAGGCTTACCACCAAAGGCTTGATTTATCAGAAAAGAGGCATCGGTTTCTTTGTAACATCCGATGCTCTTGAGAAAATACTCGCTGATAAAAAAGAAGACCTCATGGAAAAACAGCTTCCTCCCCTCTTCAATCTGATGAAATATTTGGGTATCACACCCGACCAATTAAAACAAGCATATTCAGATTACCTGAAAAATTCACAAATATGAAAAAGTTAAAATTATCAACATGTATAATCATGGGCATACTTGCCCTTTCAGCAATAGCTGCATTTATTATCCCGTTAGCAATCTTCACTGGTAACTGACATGATACACCTCACTGACATAAACAAAACATACCAGGGAGCCGTACCATTGCACGTTCTTAAGGATATAAACCTTGAGATACGTAAAGGAGAACTTGTATCTATAATGGGAGCTTCCGGATCCGGAAAATCCACATTGCTTAACATTCTTGGTATCCTTGATAATTACGATTCCGGAGATTATTATCTTGACGGGACATTAATAAAGAATCTGAGTGAGAACAGAGGAGCAGAATATCGAAACAAAATGATAGGATTTGTATTCCAGTCTTTCAACCTGATTAATTATAAGGATGCGATGGAAAATGTAGCTCTTCCTCTTTTTTATCAAGGGGTATCGCGTAAAAAGCGAAATAATCTCGCCATGGAGCAGCTTGAGAAGATGGGGATCTCTGACCGGGCATTGCATCTCCCTTCAGAGATGTCGGGAGGACAGAAGCAGCGTGTGGCAATAGCCAGAGCGATGATCACAAATCCTGCCATCATACTTGCCGATGAACCTACAGGAGCACTTGACAGCAAGACATCTGCAGATGTGATGGAGATATTCCGGACTCTTAATAAAGATGAGGAAAAGACCATTGTTATAGTGACACATGATCCCGGTGTGGCTGCACAGACCGACCGCATAATCCATATCACGGATGGCAGGATTTCATCAAACGAAATTGAATCTGATTCTTCAACTGTTGACCTCACGACTTTATAAAATAAATTGAAATGTTTGATCTGTTTCGTGAAATATCGCAGACTTTGAGTCACAACAAGATTCGCACTGCTCTGACAGGGATTGCCGAGACCTGGGGAATCTTCATGCTTATTGTGCTTCTGAGTGTGGCGCGAGGAGTCACCAATAATTTTAATAAAAACATGATGCAGTCCGATAATGCCATAATTCAGGTGGCTGGCGGACGTACATCCGTGCCATTTCACGGCAACCGTGAAGGAAGGCGTATACGTCTCAGCGATTCCGATCTCGTGGATGTTCCTGCCCAAAATTCCAAATTAATTCAGGAAACTACATCCCGAATTAGCGGAGGGTCTAAACTTACCTCCACATTTGCAAATGTTTCACAAAGCTATTCCGGTGTTTATCCATCTGAATTCAAGCCATCAAGACATGGAGATATAATAGCCGGACGTTTCATCAATGACAAGGACATGCAGCAGAAAGGGAAAGTGATGGTGATTCCTGAATATTATGCAAAACAGCTTTTCCCACCAAATGGTGAAAAGGCACTTGGAGGCAGAGTAAATTGTAATGGTTTATCATTTCTGATAATAGGCGTTTACGATAGCCAATGGAACAAAAAAGTATACATACCTTTCACAACGGCACGCATGATGGCATCCGACCGTCAGGATCTTGGAAACATGACGATTTTTCTCAAAAATGTAAAGACGGAGGAGGATGGAAAAGATGCCGAACAGGGTATAAGAAATACACTTGCCTCCGCTCACGACTTTGATCCAAAGGATGAAAATGCCGTTTATGTATCTAACCTTTTCAACAATTCGCTTACAGCCGGAAAAGCACTGACAATTCTCGACACGAGTGTATGGATATTAGGTATACTTACCTTACTTACCGGTATTGTTGGTATCAGCAACATAATGTTTGTTACTGTGCGTGAGCGTACACATGAGATAGGAATCCGCAGAGCCATAGGAGCTAAACCGCGGAAGATACTTATACAGATCATTATAGAGTCGGTGTGCATAACAGTAATTTTCGGATATATTGGCATACTTCTTGGAGCTGCTGTGACTCAATTGATTGCAATGATAACCGATGGCATGGAGAATTCACCGCTACTGAATCCTACGGTTAGCCTATCAATTGCATTTGAGGTAACAATGGTGCTGGTGGCAGCCGGAGCTTTAGCAGGACTATTCCCGGCGCTCAAAGCTTTGAAAGTAAAACCGGTTGAAGCCCTCCGCGATGAATAATACGGATTATTAACAGCCGAAAACTGATAATAGACAAAATAACAATGAATATGAAACTTACCATATTCGATAAAGATAACTGGAAAGAGATTGGTGCTACGCTTGCCAGAAATAAGACGAGAACCTTCCTTACAGGTTTTGGAATATTCTGGGGAGTGGCAATGCTGACTATGCTTCTTGGAGGATCGCGAGGCGGTGAGGATATGTTGAAACGCAATTTTGCCGGATTTGCCACCAATAGCGGGGGAATAATTCCCGGACAAACCTCTATCCCCTATCATGGCTACCAGAAAGGGCGCCAATGGCAGATAACCACTTCTGATGTGGAGTTACTTAGACAGTCCTGTCCTGAGTTAAAAGCTATTATTCCATCATACCAGAAATGGAATTCAAGTTTTAAATTTGGCAAAAATTCATTTTCAGGTCAGGTTATAGGTTCCGAACCTAACTACACTGAAATAATGAATCCCAAAATTTATTCCGGTCGGTTTATTAATGAGGCTGACAATAGCAACGAACGTAGAATTGCAGTAATCGGTAAGAAAGTTGCCACTCAACTTTATCCCGGAATTGAATCCCCGGAGGGTAATATTATAGATGTTAACGGCACGGCATATTCTGTAGTGGGAGTAATAGGAGAGCAATCTGAAGTACACCTTAATGGCAATCTTGATGAGGCTGTGATGATTTCGGCATCAACATTCCGAAGGGTAAACGGATATGGCGACAAGGTTGACTTCCTGATGATGGTGGCAAAAGACGATGTTAATCTTGCCACTATAGTGCCAAAAATGAAACGTATATTATATCGCAGACACGATATTCATCCCAATGATGAAAGCGCTGTCTGGATAGTAAATATTGCAGAGATGTTCGAAAATGTAGACAACCTCTTCAAAGGAGTGGATCTTCTTGCTTTGTTTATAGGACTCTCCACACTTCTTGCCGGTGTAATCGGAATTGGTAATATAATGTGGGTAATCGTAAAGGAACGCACTCAGGAAATAGGCATAAGAAGGGCAATCGGAGCAAAGCCCGGCGATATAATAGTGCAGGTACTGTGCGAGGGAGCAGCTTTAACTCTATTCTCCGGACTTGCCGGAATCTGTTTTGCTGCCATTGTGTTGGGCATCATGAACTCTGCCATGAATCCTCCTGATGCTGTATCAACAGCTCATTTCCAAATGAGTTTCGCATCTGCCATGACAATTATGGCCACATTTATGATTCTTGGCATTATGGCTGGATTGATTCCATCTATAAAGGCAATGAAAATCAAACCTATAGAAGCAATAAATTCAAAATAGGCATTATCATACAACATGAAACTAAACTTGATAACTGAAAACTATAACTCAATATGAAAAAATTCTTTAAAATCTTTCTTTGGGTGCTTGTTGGCATCATTGTAGTGGGTACATTCGTTTATCTCTATCTCAACTCCATAGATAAAGAGGATGTATATTCCGTGGTATATCCCACTGAGGAAACGATAGAACGCGTAACAGTATTGACAGGAAAAATCGAGCCGCGCGATGAGATTGATATCAAACCTCAGATATCCGGTATTATACATGAAATACTTGTGGAAGCGGGTGACCATGTTAACTACGGAGATATTATCGCCAAAATCAAAGTTATTCCGGAGGAGACTCAGCTCTCATCAGCTGAAAACCGTGTGGCTGTGGCAGAAATCTCCCTGCGCGAGGCAGGTCTGAATTTCGAACGCACCAAGCAGTTATATGAGAAGAAATATGAGAGCAGGGAGAAGTATGAAACAGACCTTGCAACTTATGAGAAGGCGAAGAAGGAACTCGAACAAGCCCGCGACCAGCTCACTATTGTACGAGATGGTGTCTCAGCCGCTAATGCACAAGGATCCAACACACTGGTTCGCTCTACTGTTACCGGTGTAGTTTTGGAAGTTCCTGTAAAGGTCGGATCTTCTGTAATTCAAGCAAATACATTCAATGATGGCACCACAATTGCGAAAGTAGCGGATATGACAGACCTGATTTTCAAGGGTAAGGTTGATGAAACGGAAGTGGATCTTCTTAGTGAAGGTATGAATGTGAATATAGCAGTAGGCGCGATTGCGGATTCCGACTATCCTGCGGTAATAGAGAAAATTGCTCCAATGGCGTCAGATGATAATGGAACCAACACATTTGAAGTAAAAGCAGCATTGAAAATAGAGGCGAATGCAAAGCTGAGAGCCGGATACAGTGCGAATGCCAATGTCATTCTTGAAAAAGCTGAAAATACCCTCGCCGTGCCTGAAAGCGTGGTTGAATATGAGGGAGACAAGGCATACGTATATGTTATGACAGATTCTGTTCCAAAACAAAAGTTTGACAAGAAAGAGTTTAACGCGGGAATTTCAGACGGAATAATGGTACAGGTTAAATCTGAAGGATTTACCAAGAAAACGCCACTCAGAGGTAATGTAATAAAGAATTGATCATGAACAGAATATATCAAATACTATTGTGTGTTTCGGCATTACCGATAACTCTAAGTGCAACTGCAGAGGCTTGGTCGCTCGATAGCTGTATATCATACGCTGTCAGACATAATATAACAGTGCTCCAACGTGAGCTTCAGATTCGCGAAGCTGAGCAAGGCGTAATTGAAGCAAAAGATAATTTTCTTCCTTCCCTCGAAGCATCAGCATCACAACAATTCAATTTCGGTCGTGGACTCACCGCACAAAACACTTACGCTGATCGCAATACATCAAATTTTGGATGGAGTGCCGGACTGAGCCTCCCTCTGTTTCAAGGGATGTCTGAATACCGCAATCTCAAATTATCCAAATTGTCTCTGCAGCAATATGTATTGGAAAATGAAGCTGCAAAAGAGAATGTGGCAATGAACGTCATATCCCAATATCTGCAGGTGCTTTATTGCAAGGAGGTAGCTGCCAGTGCGCGCTCGCAATCCGCACTTTCCCAATTTGAAGTGGAAAGGCAGAAGGCCTTGATTGAAGCAGGCTCGGTGGCAGAAGCAACCATATATGACCTTGAAGCTGTTGCCGCACAAGATAAATTACAGATAATAACAGCGGATAATGATACACAAACAGCATTGGTAACCCTTGCCAATCTTCTTCAACTGGGTTCTTTGGAGGGCTTCGATATTCTCCCTTTGGAAGAGGAAAATCCCACGATTCCAACTCCCACTGAAGTGTATGATGCCGCTATGTTAAATAATAATACCATTCTTAGTGGCAGACAAGCAATTCTTGTAGCCGAGCAAAGAATTTCCTATGCCAAATCGGGATATCTACCCACCCTGAGATTCAATGCCGGAGTAGGCTCAAGTTATTATCGCATAGGAGGAAACATAAATGAGGCATTTGACGCCCAGATGCGCCATAACTTCCAGACATATCTCGGTTTTTCCTTATCTATACCGATTTTTGATGGATTCAACACACGCAACAGTGTACATCGGGCCCGGCTGCAAGAGACCAGCGCAATGCTTGATCTTGATCAGAAATCACTTGATTTATACAAGGACATCCAGCTGGCATATTATCAGGCCACCGGAGCACGCGATAAATATCTGACTTCAGAGGAGACTTTGGAGAAGACACGTCTGTCATTTGAATCGACACAAGAGCGTTTCAACCTCGGTCGTGCCACCCAGGCTGACTATGAACAGGCTAAAAACAATTTATTCAAAACAGAGGTGACACGTATTCAGGCACATTATGAATATCTTATGCGCCACCGTCTCCTACTCTTCTACGCCGGTATGCAATGAGTCAGACTATATCGAACGATTGACTACGTATGAAGTCAAGGTAGATTTTTGAGAAAATTTCATTTGTGGATTTTGGATAGCGGACATCGGTGAAAACTTGAGCCAATGTCTGCTTCCCGTTTTCTTCTACAAACTGCCGGCTATCCTCTCTCGCCTCTTTCTCAGCATAAATCTCCTTAACCGATTCTGAGGTGTAATCTTGATATTCCTCCTCATGCACAAAAGCATTCACCGGCAAACGGTCACTCTTCGGAGCCTCCCCTTCTGGATAACCCAATGCCACTGTTATTACCGGAACCACCCTCTTGGGCAATTCAAGAATCTCGGCTATTTGTGGTGCATTATAGGCAGTAGTGCCAAGATAACATGTGCCAAGTCCTTCCTGCTCGGCTATCGTGCAGAATTGTTGTGCAAAAATTATAGTATCGAACACAGCTGACATAAATGATTGGAAATTATCGTAACCGGGCTTGGCATCACTCGCCTCACACCATTTTACAAACCGGTTGAAATCCGCACAAAATGTCAATAACACATTTGCTCCTACCGCTGCAGGCTGGGAAAAATGCGTAGGATCCATCAGTCGTCTTCTCATTGGATCCCTTGTAATTACCACACTATATAATTGCATATTCCCATTAGTTGGAGCATGAGATGCCGCTTCAAGCATGCTCATCAGCAATTCCTTGCTAATCTCCTTACCTGAAAATTTCCTGACTGTAACCCTGTCTTTAAAATATTTATCCATAACATCATTGATTAAGAGCCATAAAGTCGGCAACAATAAATGTTGACCCTCCTATATAAATTACATCATTTTCTTTCGACTCGCGTAATGCAGTGGCGTATGCAGCAGACACGCTGTCAAATGCTCTGCAATTCAAACCCAGAGACAAACATTTCGAATAAAGTTCATCTACTTTCATAGCACGCGGTATAGCTGCATTTGTAAGATAATATTCCGCATCTTTGGGAAACATCGGCAAGATATGATCCACATCCTTGTCTGCGACAAAACCGATAACCATTCGTAATTGCGAATCTTCTCCCTTATTTGCTACAGTGCTACTCAATTGATTAAGGTTATATCGCAAACCATCCTCGTTATGACCTATATCACATATTGTAAGAGGAGACTTATTTACTCGCATCCATCTTCCCCTGAATCCTGTCAACTTGTCAACATTAACCAAGCCATTTACCATAGCTGATTTTGATACATCTATTCCCAGAGAATCAAGATTTGATAAAACGTTCAATACAGTGTTGAGATTACGCTTCTGATATTCACCGGCCAAAGGGAGATTAAATTTTCCAAGGAATTCTGTGTCGCAATCCCAACCCCACTCCTCATTGCTGCTGATATTCTTGAGCATCTGATTCTTATATGCAAGAGTCAATGGGGCTCCCACAACCTTTGCATGCGACACAAATACATTCTCCACTGACGTATTAGCCTCTCCTATCACCACGGGCACCCTACACTTCATTATGCCTGCTTTTTCAGCCGCTATCTTTTCTAAAGTATCTCCCAGAAACTGAGTATGGTCGAAAGAGATATTGGTGATTACACATAATTCAGGATTTATGATATTCGTCGAATCCAGACGCCCCCCCATTCCGACCTCAATTACGGCATAATCAACTTCTTCCGATGCAAACCAGTCGAATGCCATGGTCATGGTAAGTTCAAAAAAGGATGGCTTAATTTCGGAATCCATTCCTTTCCACTTGTTCACAAATTCAATAACCTTTGTCTTGGGTATCATTTCTCCGTTGATTCGAATACGCTCTCTGAAGTCTGCAAGATGAGGAGAAGTGTATAGTGCGGTCTTATATCCTGCCGATTGCAATACAGCAGCAAGCATATTGGAGGTACTTCCCTTTCCATTTGTACCGGCTATATGAATTGACTTAAACCGTTGGTGAGGATTACCAAATAGTTTGTCAAGGGCTATTGTGCGCTCAAGTCCGGGTTTATAAGCTGCAGCTCCAACTCTTGAAAACATTGGAAGTTGGGAATAAAGAAAATCCAACGCTTCTTTATATTCTGTATCTAAGTCGTGCATATCAATAATATAACAGGAATCCGGTTAACCCCGCAAATATAATTATCAGGATAGGATGGATTTTTATTTTCTTATTATTAAATTTTATCGGGAAATATGCAAGGCAAAAAGCTGCTATACAAATACCGATGTTTATCCAAAGCTGTGATGTAATTCCGTTAGGATTGAAGTTGGCAGCATTCATAAGCATTATTGCCGCAGAAGCTATCAAACCAACAACAACCGGTCGCAAACCTGAAAATATAGCCTTTACAGCCCCGCTCTCATTTTGTTTTCTAATAAAATGAGCGCTGTACAACACAAGAAAAAAACTCGGAACTGTTACCGCCAATGTTGCCAGTATTGAGCCTAACAATCCCCATCCAATTCCGGAAAGTTCCGGATTTACACTTCCGGGAGCCACAAAACCAATATAGGTGGCGGAATTGATACCTATGGGACCGGGAGTCATTTGTGATATGGCCACAATATCGGTAAACATTGTCTCCGTTATCCATCCGGGACCTACCACTGCCTTCTCTACCAATGAAAGCATAGCATACCCGCCTCCGAAACCGAAAATTCCTATTTTCAGATACGCCCATATTAATTTCCAATAGATGCTCATATTTTTTGGGGGTTCAAATTTCAGGTATTCTTATTGGACTTCAAATTATTTCGAGGTAACCACCATGATAAGAACCCGGCCAAACCTCCAAGAATTATATAGAGAATAGGATTCGATATAAATCCGGTATCTATTGAAATCATAAGGGCAACTATAAGTGGAATCCAAACCGTTTTCCAAGTTAGTTTTGCAGCCTTGGCGGAAGTTATTACCGGAGCTATGATAAGTGCGACCACTGCCGGACGAATTCCCATAAATATGGATGATATCACACGGTTGTTCTTGATCATATCAGGTGTGAGGAAAATCGCGATTGCAAGAATAATAAGGAAAGATGGGAGTATGGTGCCGAGTGCGGCAATCAGACTTCCCCTGCCACCACGCAATTTATCACCTACAGCCGTGGCAATATTTACAGCCAGTATTCCGGGAAGGCTCTGCGCGATCGCCAGCAAATCCAGAAAATCATCTCTTTCTATCCAATGATATTTATCTACAATCTCCCTTTCTATAATGGAAATCATAGCCCAGCCACCACCAAATGTGAAAGCTCCTATCTTAAAAAAAGAAGCGAAAATTCTCCAGAATCTCGTCCTTTCTTCTATATTCAAACTGTCAGACTTCATCTTTGACAGATAATTCGTGTTAAATATTTATTATCATTCTCAATTAGAAAACAACACTGCAAAATTAATAATTTGCCACGTATCCCCCAAATGAAAGGCGACCTTTACAGGTCGCCTTTCATTTATTTATCAGATTTCTTATACCGATAATGAATGTGGGTTAGTTTTCCTCTTTCCCTCGGTCTTTGAGACGGAGACGGTTTTTACTCTGGCTGCTGCTTATGTCGCTCTCTTCTTTCAGATCAATCTCTTTACCTAGCGAGTCATACACATGATATTCGAGATAGGCAAGCGATTCATCAGCTATAACCTTGAAATTTATTCCGAAGCGCAGTTTCCACTTTCCATAAAGCGAAAATACACCTTTCTTTATATACGCCTCAACAAACGGGTGCACATACATCTTGAATTTCTTT
This sequence comes from uncultured Sangeribacter sp., assembly GCA_964515455.1. GTDB lineage: Bacteria > Bacteroidota > Bacteroidia > Bacteroidales > Muribaculaceae > Lepagella. The sequence goes on along the minus strand of CAZEUD010000019.1, from coordinate 14,787 downwards.
ATTTTCAGATGCTCAACAAGATACTCAAGTTTCTCTTCAAGTTTATCGGTAAACAATATGGAAGCTTGTACCTCTCCTTTGCCAAAACATGAAGGACATGATTCACTTGTGGTGATATCCAGGACGGGACGCACCCGTTGTCTTGTTATCTGCATCAGTCCGAACTTGCTTAGTGGAAGAATATTATGGCGGGCACGATCGTTTGCCATAACTTCCCTCATGTGTTCATACAGGGCTTGCCGGTGTTCCTGCTTGTCCATATCTATGAAATCTATGACTATGATGCCACCCATATCACGGAGGCGCAACTGACGCGCTATCTCATCCGCGGCTTTAAGGTTTACATCCAATGCATTCGACTCCTGATCGGCTGAAGCTTTGCTACGGTTTCCGGAATTGACATCAATTACGTGAAGAGCTTCTGTGTGCTCTATAATTATATATGCCCCACTCTTGAACGACACCGTCTTTCCGAAACTGCTTTTAATCTGGCGTGTGATGTTAAAATGATCGAATATTGGAGTATCTTTTGTGTATAGTTTTACGATATCCTTATTTTCAGGAGCTATCAACGTCACATAATTCTGAATCTGCGTGAAGGCTTCAGCTTCATTTACATAGATATTCTCAAAATTAGGACTGAATACATCGCGGATTACACTTACCATCCTTGATTCTTCCTCATAAATCAGAGCTGGCGACTGACTCCGCTGCATCTTGGCTATGCTGTCTTCCCACGCTTTCACAAGCGTGCGCATCTCATGATTTAGTTCTGCCACGCGCTTGTTTTCAGCCGATGTGCGAACAATTACGCTGAATCCTTTAGGCTTGATGCTGCTCATCAGCTGACGGAGACGAATTTTCTCCTCTGTGCTCTTAATTTTTTGAGAAATGGAGATTTTATCTCCAAATGGCATAAGCACCATGAATCTGCCTGTGAAGGAAATTTCAGTGGCAAGCCTCGGACCTTTTGATGAAATAGGCTCTTTGGCTATCTGCACAAGCAATTGTTGACCGGGCTGCACCACGTTTCCAATAGTGCCCTGCTTGGAAATATCCGGTTCGAGTTTGAATTTTGATATGTTCGGTACCTTTTTCTTATCCGTCATCGCCTCTGCGATGAACTTGCTGTATGTGCTGAACTGGGGTCCCAGATCGAGATAATGAAGAAAAGCATCTTTGTCATAACCCACATCAAAGAATGCAGCATTCAGACCCGGCATTATCTTCTTCACTTTGGCAAGGTATAAGTCGCCCACCGCATAAGCGATGCTGCGGCTCTCCTTCTGAAGCGAGACAAGACGCGAATCCTCAAGCAATGCTATTGACACGTCCTCTTGCTGTACGTCTACTACTAATTCGCTTTTCATCTTATTATGGTTAATTACTAAGTAGCCTTTTAAGCATATTTGGCTACCTTTTTATTTGCTGAATTACAGCAAATAAAAGTGGAAGGACAAACCCACCACGACCGCGGCGGTCAAGGCTGGTTTGTCCTCTTTTGTTATTCTTTGCGCTTTATCATAAGAGTCTTATTTCTTCTTATGACGATTCTTTCTCAATCTTTTTTTGCGCTTGTGAGTGGCCATTTTATGACCTTTTCTCTTTTTTCCGCTTGGCATATTGGTAATGTTTTATTATTGTTTCTTATTCCAAGTAGGAATTACTTAACATCCTCAAGAAATACTTTTGACGGCTTGAAAGCGGGAACCTTGTGTGCCGGAATCTTGATTGTGGTGTTACGTGAAATGTTACGGGCTGTTTTCTCTTTGCGCTCTTTTACGATGAAGCTACCGAAGCCACGGAGATAAACATTGTTGCCATGTGCCATGGAGTCTTTTACAACTTCCATGAATTTTTCTACTGTTGCGAGCACAGCTGCTTTCTCGAGACCTGTGCTGCGTGAGATCTCATTTACAATATCTGCCTTTGTCATTTTAGTTGATAATTTATCGTAATACTTTTTTTCGTAAACTCTTTGTTTCATGAGCCAAAATGCCCTTAGCAAATTTGGCGTTGCAAATATCGTAATTTTTTTTGAATCCGTAAATATCTAAGTGCTTTTTTCTTATGTTTTTCCCTATTTTTTTTGATTTTTCTAAGTTTTTTCGGTTTTTTACCTCATCCGAGCATTATAAAGCACCCTAAAAAGGTATCTGCTTTATCCAACTATTGATACTCCGTCAATATTTTCAAGCTTTCCTGTAATCTCATCTTTTATACTCTCCGGAAATTCCAGAGTCATTCCGCAGGTATTGTCAAAATTCCTTTTGATAACATTTATCTCCCCTCCTTTTATAAGTCGCATCACACCTTCAGTACCCATATAAGGGAAAGTAATACTTATTCTCACCATCTTCTTCAATTCCTTCCTGCCCGCCACTTCAAGAGCAAGCCTTGCAGCTTCCCTGTAAGCAGCAATCAAGCCGGAGGTTCCTAATTTGATGCCGCCAAAATAGCGCACCACAATCACCAGAACATTGGTCAGTTCAAAACTGTTAATCTGCCCGAGGATGGGTTTTCCGGCTGTGCCCGATGGCTCACCATTGTCATTTAGCTGCCATTCGAGTCTTTCTGGACCCAGCATATAAGCCCAACAAACATGACGAGCATCGTGAAACTTATTCTGATAACGCTTCACTTCCTGTTTTGCATCTTCAGCTGAACTTACTGGAATAGCAAAAGAAAGAAACCGGCTCATCTTTTCAGTATATTTGGATTCGCCGGGTTCTTTTATAGTATAATAGAGATCGGACATATTAACCGAAAAAGTTGTCGATATCAGTACGGTTCAGGTTATATAAAAGCATTCCTGCAGCCACACTGTCGGCTTTCTCGCTTCCAAGTTCCTGCTCCACTATGGCAAGCGACCATTTCAATGCCATGGCCGGACCGGCTCCGAGCACAAATTTATCATCAGCAACAACTCGCTTGTCAGAACGAACAGCTCCCTGCATCAGATCTTCAAATCCGGGATAGCACGTGGCTTCTCTGCCTTTGAGCAGACCCATCTGACCAAGCACCACTGCCGGAGATGCACATATCGCGGCAATTCGTCCATGCGAACTTTCATACTGATTGGTAATTACTCCATGCAGAGGAGCAAAGTCATACAAATTGGATGCTCCGGGCATTCCTCCCGGCAAGATTATCCACGCCGGATCCTTGAACAATGTATTTGTGAATATCAAATCTGCAGTTACTGTTATGCCGTGCGCTCCGGTCACCAACCGCGATGATGTTATTGAAACTGTCTTCACATCCATTCCCGCTCTTCTGAGCACATCTACCGGTGTAAGGGCTTCTATCTCTTCAAATCCCTCAGCAAGAAATACATACGATTCTCTCATGACCAATAATTCAGTTTAGCGACTAATTTTATAGTCTGTTAAATAATCTTCTGTGTGTTGTTTCTACAAAAATAACAATTTTTTCTCACTCTTACAAATCTCAATAATTATTTTCATATAAGAAATATTGATTGTCATTAATATTGACTAATTTTGTATTATTACAAGATATAAGATGTTGTTTAATATGAAGATTAAATTTATTTCAATACTTAATGTGTTTCTTGCCCTATCCATGTTTTCGCTTGGCGGATGTGATGGCAAATCAGGTAAAAATACGTCATGGCAGAAAAATGAAGGGTTGGTTTGGAACACTTCATACCATATCATTTACAACGGATCACCGCATTTGAAAGACTCTGTGCTCTCTGTCTTGTCAAGAGTCGGGAAATCCTTATCGGTATTTGACTCTTCTTCATTAGTGAGTCGGGTTAATGCCAACGATTCGACCCCGGTTGACAATGACTTTATTCAGGTATACATAATGTCAAAGAAAATCAACAGGGCATCAGGAGGTGCATTTGATCCAACTCTCTCTCCTTTAATTACGGCATGGGGCTTTGGCAAAGGGCATCAAGCAACTCCCGACACGGCAAGAATTGACTCATTGATGAATTTCGTTGGTATAGAAAAAACGCATCTTCGGCACGATGCCCTTATAAAAGATGATCCGAGGATTGAATTTAATTTTTCTGCTATTGCAAAAGGTTATGGGTGTGACGCTATTGCGAGAATGCTACGGGAAAATAATGTGGTAGATTTTCTTATAGAAATAGGTGGCGAGATTTCCTGCGGTGGAAAAAATCCGGATGGAAAAGATTGGCGAATATCCATAGACCGCCCGATATTTTCCAACGATTCTGTAATTCATGAATCGCAGGAAATCATTTGTGTCTCAGACATCGGTATAGCCACTTCAGGCAATTACAGAAATTTTCATAAGACAACATCCGGAAATTATGGTCACACAATTTCTGCTGACACCGGCCGACCTGTTTCTACAGATGTTATTTCCGCCACAGTGCTCGCACCCACTGCCATGGAGGCCGATGGTCTTGCCACTGCATTTATGTCGATGGGGAGCAAACGCTCTATTAAATTGAACGAGTCGCTCAGACGCCCCGTAATGCTTGTATTATCCGATTCAACAGTATGGATCTCTAAAGAAATGAACAATCTGATTACAAAATGAATGCAATTTTATTCACAATCTGTTTGCTGCTTATAGCAGCCATGGTGGCAATGCTTTTTTTCTTCAAATCGCAATTGAAGAAAATTAACGATATATCGGAAAAGAATTTCAAACTTATGGCTGCAGAATCACTTGAGAATAATTCCCACAACATACAACGCGAAAATGAACAGCAGTTATCCCAACTTCTATCACCACTGAGGATGAGAATAGAGGACTTCAACCGTGAAATGCAGCAAAATCATATTGATGCTGCAACCTCACGCCATACACTTTCAGATCAGATAGAGAGACTTACAAAACTGAATATGTCCATTGGAGAAGAAGCCCGTAATTTATCCACTGCCTTACACGGTAATAACCGAGTGCAGGGACAATGGGGAGAGATGGTGCTGGAAACTCTGCTTGAACAGGCTGGCCTTAAAAAGGGAATAAATTTTGAGACTCAGGTTACAAAAAATTCAGAAGGGATTGCTCTACGGGATGATGACGGTAAGGCATTACGCCCCGATATGATAATATATCTGCCGGGAGACAGGAAAATCATCGTGGATTCAAAAACATCACTCGCTGCATACCTTGATTTCTGCAATGCTGTCTCTGATGATATTGCCCATGAAGCTGTCAAAAGGCATATTACTTCTATCAAAAGGCATATTGATGAACTTGATGCAAGAAAATATCCCAAGTCTGTTGCAAATTCCATGGAGCATGTACTGATGTTTATTCCCAACGATGGAGCTTTGCTTGCCGCGATAGATGCAGACAAATCTCTGACAGAGTATGCCATCTCCCGCAAAATAGCTTTGGTTTCCCCCTCTCAAATCATGAGTGTTGTAATGCTCGTGGCTCAGATATGGCGAAAGGATGCTCAGGATCGGAATGCAGAAGAAATTGCCCGGCTCGGAGGGTTGCTTTATGACACGGCTCGCGATTTCATATCTGACTTGCAAGGAATAGAGAAAAACCTTGATAACGCCCGGCGCAGTTTTGACAATGCTATGTCCCGGCTTACAAACGGATCCAGAAGTTTTATGTCGCGTGCTGACCGTCTCAAAGAACTCGGTGCCAAGATCAGCCGCCATTAAGGTCTCGGTTCTTTGTTTTGACAAGGCTAATGTCTGAAATCAGCGCAAAAGCTTGGGAGCATGGAACAAGAGTCGTAAGGGGCTTACAAGATTGGACGAAAGCACCTGGTTTAGAATATTTGTAGTATCCTTGAAATTTACATTTACATTAACCCAACGTGGAGATGCGCCGGGCTCGATCATAGAGTTTATCTCTTAATTCCAGTAATGACTTTAATAATATAACAAAACTGCGGCTCCTTTGTATGAAGCCGCAGTCTGTTTTTTTTAAAGTTTTAAGCAGATTGTTTAATCTTGAGCATCAAGGATTGCTATCTTCTCCTCAATCTGAGCCATATCTTCTTTAAGACGTTTGATTTTATTCTCCATCTCCTTTAACATGGAACTTCCGGCGGAACTTTTCACATTTAAGAATCCCATATTATTCTCTATGGTCTTCAATTCAGCTTTCCTTGTGTCGTAAGCATGCAGAAGTTTGTCTCTTTCTCTGTCAAGTTTGTGACCTCCCTCTTTGAGTTCATTCACCCTTTCTTTAAAATTAGACATTCTTGCATTGTTTTCTTTTGCCTGATAAGCTCCATAAAGGGCATCGCATACTTCGCGATACTCGGCGTATATCTTATCTTTAAGTCTGAACGGAACAAATCCGGCATTTTGCCATTCAGCTTGCAATTCCTTAACCTTGCCAATTACTTCGCGACGGTCTCCATCAAGTGGCAATTCCTTTAATTTTGCAATGATTTCCCTCTTTGTTGCAAGGTTGGCATTCTCTTCATCCCGTTTTGCATTATTCAACTTCTTGCGCTCCTCAAAGAAATAATTGCAAGCTGTCTGGAAACGCTGCCATATAGCATCACTATTCTTGCGCGATACGCTTCCAATTTTCTTCCATTCAGCTTGAAGTTTTACCACTTCTGCGGCACCTTTATGGATATCTCCCGCTTCTTTCAGCGCCTCGGCTTTCTCGCACAATGCTGTTTTCCTGGCAAGATTGGCACTGAATTCATCACGCTTTTTCTGGAAATATTCTGTCTTGGCGGCAAAGAATTCATCACAAGCTTTGCGGAATCTTGCATACAATGCTGTATTAGCCTTTTTGGAAGCAAAACCAAATTCCTTCCATCTTTTCTGCAGATCAATTACCTTGTCTGTAGCCACAGCCCATGCATTGAAGGAATTAATTGTTGACAAATCTATTGCCTCAATCTCCTCACAAAGCTTGGTCTTGGCTTCTTCATTTATTTGCTCCGATGCCTTTCGCTGTTCAAAATATTCCTGATGTCGCTTGTTGATGACAGTGGAAGCCTCTTTAAATTCATTCCAAAGTTCTTCACGAATATTCTTTGCAACAGGACCAATGTTTCTCCATTCATCATGCAAATGCTGCAAACTTCTGAAAGCTGCCACAGGATCACTTTGAGATTCCAATTTGCGGGCTTTTTCCACCAATGCTTTCTTTGCCTCCAGATTTTTCTTAAAGTCAAGATCCCGCAATTCTTTATTCATCTTGAGATGATCATAGAATTGCTCTGTAGCTGTCTGGAAATTCTTCCATATCTCAGTCTCTGCTGATGCAGGAATATCTTTAATGGCTTTAAAGTCTTGCTGAAGCTTCTGGAATTCACTGAATTTTACATTAACATTATCGATATCGCCGGCGATTTCCCGGATTTTTTCGAGTATCTCCTGCTTTTTTGCCAGATTTTCCTGACGACGTGATTCTTCCGCAGCTATATATGCAGCACGTTTCTCTTTGAATTCGGCGTATAATTTTTTGAATTCAGCCTCTTCCTCATCAGGAACAGATGAGAATTCGCGAGGATCATTCCTTGCCGCTACGAATGCATTCACCTCCTCCATGGATTCATGACTGCGGATATTATAGAACGCCTGCTTGATTGCAGTAACATCCTTATGAGCCTCCATCTTGTTGGTATTTAAGATTTCGCGCATCGCTTCATTTAACTCTGCTTTGCTCATATAATGATAATTAACAGGAGTTTCTTCGGATTCTTCTGTCTCGGCATCATGTCCTTCCAAAATATCCGTTGCTTCAGAAATAACTTCTGAAGGGGAAGATTCTTCTGCACACTCATCAGCAGCAGCCACGGCAGTTGAATCCGGAGCTGCCGGCGTTATCGTTTCAGGGGATGTAGGGTTGACTGTCTCCTCAGGGGTGACGGTCTTTTCAAGCTCGTTCATATAAAAATCTTTAAATTATCGCCAAATATAAGGATTAAATTTCATTTGACAAAATAAGTTGCTGATAAAATTTAATTTTTGTTAAATTTTATCAGCAACTCCTATTTGATTTATAGCCGGATTACTTCTCTATTTGCATGGAGATAATGCGTATATCCTCCTTCGGACGATCATCTCGCCCTGTCTCCGCATTCTGTATTTTTTCCACTGTGTCCATCCCACTTATCACTTCTCCGAATACCGTATAGGTACCGTCGAGATGAGGTGTGCCTCCAATGGCTTTATAATCGTTGCGGATATTTTCTGGTATTGTTTCCTCAGGCACAGCTGCTTCCGCCTGCTTTATAAGTTCCTGTCTATATGCCTCAAGAGCTTCATTGTCGCCCGATGACATAAGCTCCTTGATTTTTGTTTCATTCTCCGACAGCAATTTTTTGAAATAGTCCTGACGTTTCTCCATAGTATGGCGATATGCCATTCCATCAAGCCGGTGGTCATCAAATTTATTACCTGTAACAATATAGAACTGCGAGCCACTGCTTTTACGTTCCGGATTCATTTCATCACCGGTGCGTGCAGCTGCCAAAGCACCATATTTATGATAATATTTCGGATAAAGAATCTCTGCATCTATCTGGTAACCGGGATCTCCTCCGCCGAGCATTTTTGTGGAATCGGCATTGACTGATTCCGGATCTCCTGTCTGAACCATGAAATCTTTTATAACACGATGGAATAATACACCGTTATAAAAGCCATCCTTTACAAGCTTAAGGAAATTATCCCTGTGTTTGGGCGTATCGTCATAGAGTTTAATGCGGATATCTCCAACCGTGGTCTTTATATCAACAATAGGACCGGACGGCAATGTATCTGCCGCTTTTAGATTTGAGGCCATAGTAATTAACATTAGTAATGCGTAAATAATTTTTCTCATACCTTTCTAAAATTTTTTGTTTATATCAATATAACAAGATAGCTGTATATCCGGTTATAGCGAACCCTCTGAATAAATTCTCTTGTATATCCTTCTGAAATTATCATCGCTTGCCTTCAGCTCATCTGCTCTGTCAGCATAATCCGCCCCCCATAAAGCTTCAAGAAGAGAGCCTATATAGCGACGGTCGCGATCTTTCTCAATTGCTCCTTCCACAAATGGGGCTATCCATTGATCAAAACGAGAACGATCCACTGCTGCCAGATAACGCGCTGTGCTGCAGAGAAATTGACCGGTTGAATCAGCATGACGCAACTTCATCACCATATCTCCCATCTGAAGATGATCCGATTCTGCATTGTCTACAATATATTCATAAATTTGCATTCCCTCTTCTTCGGGACTCTTATTTTTTTCTTCTGAACTCATAAGATTTTATTCTTCTGATTTGTTCTAATAAAATATAATCCGACAGGATTTTGTATTAGTTAACATTGCAAAATTACAAATTATTTTTGTAAATTTGCTATTATTGTCTAAGTTATGTACAACTCAGTCTAATTATATTATTGACAATGAATGATTTCGTAATTGTTATTGGTCGCCAGTTTGGCGCCGGAGGCAGGAAGCTGGGTAAGAAACTTGCCGAGACGTTAGGGGTTCCCTATTATGATAAGGAACTTCTTGCTGAAGCTGCCGAGTCAATGGGATTCTCTCAGGATATTTTTCAGAAAGCGGATGAAAGAAAGCCATCCTTTCTCCGCTCATTCCTTTCGTTTAATTTAGGATCCACGTCTGCTTCTTTTGACAATTACGCCATAAATAACGAAAATTTGTACCGCACCCAAAGTGAGGTTATTCGCTCAATATGCAAAAAGGGCTCATGCATAATTGTTGGAAGAACAGCAGACTACGTTATGCGCGAACATCCGGGGCTATTGAGTATCTTTATACATGCGCCTGAAGAACACAGAGCAAAGACTGTAATTGCACGCGGTGAAGCGGCAACACATTCTGAAGCCCTTGATAAAGTTCGCAAAAACGACCGTACGCGTGAGAGCTACTATAACTATTATACCAATCGCAATTGGGGGAAAGCATCCAACTATGACTTTACATTTGACTCTTCAAAGATTCCCTACGATAAAATAGTCTCGTTGATTACCGATTTATGCAAAAAGTAAGATTCGGTAATTTTTGACGAACTTTTAAAAAAGCAGAAAACAAATCTTCAGATTCAGAATCGTCAGAAGGATCCAAATCAGATATTGCAGCTGATACTAATGAAACCGTAGAATCAAAATCTGAAGAGACAACCGACAAGACAGAATAATAATAGAAATATATCCGCGTTATACAAAATAAGACAGAAATGAGGTCTGTCGCTTGTCTTCGGCTATAGCCGATGTTACAAGAGGAAAGTCCGGGCAACACAGAGCATCGCGCTTCCTAACGGGAAGCCGGCGGCAACGTTGGGGCGATATGTGACAGAAAACTACCGCCGGAAGTCTGTTGATTTTCGGTAAGGGTGAAAAGGCGAGGTAAGAGCTCACCGGCTTTGCTGGCGACAGCAGAGGCTGCACATCCCGCGAGTTGCAAGGCCAAATAAACCGGCAGCTAAGGGCTGCTCGTCCATTGCCGGGGGGTAGGCTGCTGAAACCTACGGGCAACCGCACGGTTTAGATAAATGACAGACACCGGTCTCGGCCGGCACATAACCCGGCTTACATCATCTCTGTCTTTCCTCCAAAGGAGCTGGAATGATTTATTCTTTCCCGCTCCTTTTTCATTACATAACATCAAATTATCATTATATGGAGTCTTTCTCATAAACAATCCATATATTTCCCACATTATTTTACCTCTTTTTCTAATATGGCTTCAGCTGTCATGGCTGCTGCTTCTGAGTGGATGCGTACTTACCTATAGCTTGCAGAATGTATTCACTTTTAATTTCAACACCAACACCGACCGACTCTCTTTGGATGGATGGCATAGCATTGCATTAATAGTCATGACAGTTGTGGCACAACGATTTGTCGCTCATGAGTCTCCTATTTCTGTGGTGGAATTGGCAAAATCATATCATCTATCCTTTTTAAAAGGAATACATGAAAATTTTAATATCGAATCATTTTTGATAATTAAGCTATTTTATTAACTTTGCATCGGATTGAGCTATTGACTCTATCTAATTCAATTTGCAGACATTGAAAAATGAGTGACGTTCTTGTAATTATCCCAACATATAACGAAATAGAGAATATCTCGGCTATAACAGATGCTGTCATGGCTTTGCCTGATGGCTTTGACTTGCTGGTTATTGATGATGCTTCCCCGGATGGCACCCAAGAAACGGTAAGAGAAAAAATCAGCATGTATCCGGGTAGAGTGTATATGGAATGCCGCAAAGGTAAACTTGGGCTTGGCACAGCTTATATCCATGGCTTCAAATGGGCGCTTGCAAGAAAATATCAATATATCATAGAGATGGATGCGGATTTTTCCCATAATCCCAACGACCTTCCACGCCTGTATCATGAATGTAAGGATAATCATGCTGATATGGCCATTGGCTCAAGATATATATCCGGAGTAAATGTGGTGAACTGGCCGATGGGACGTGTGCTGATGTCTTATTTTGCATCCGTTTACGTAAGATTGATAACAGGGATGAAACTTCGGGACTCTACTGCCGGATTCGTATGTTACAGCCGACGGGTGCTCGATGCTATAGACCTTGACAAAATCAAATTCAAAGGGTATGCCTTCCAAATTGAGATGAAATTCAAAACCCACTGCAAGAAATTTAGAATTGTAGAAGTGCCTATTGTATTTGTAAACAGACAACTCGGCACTTCAAAAATGAATTCATCCATTTTCGGTGAAGCTGTGTTCGGAGTAATCCAGCTCAAGTTGGCGAGTCTTTTCGGCAAGTTATAGAACATAAAATGACCCCGTTTGCCCAAATTTTTCAATACGGGTAAATGGGGTCTTTTAGATCAATATTCCAGATATCACTACTCAGGAGATCTCTATTCTCAAACCATCATAAGCAGGACGAACATTGGAAGGAGTGCGAGCCTCCAATTCAGTGTGCAACCCGGCTTCATGATTCATGTGAGTGAGATATGCCACCTTGGGTTTTAACTCTTCTATCATATCCATGGCCTCGGAAAATGAAAGATGTGCGAAATGAGGTTTGTCTCTTAATGAATTAAGTATCAAAACATCCAGGTCATCAAGTTTCTCTTTCTCCTCTTCCACAATCGTTTTTGCATCTGTTACATACGCAAACTTTCCTATCCTGTATCCAACGATAGGCAGCTGACCATGCATCACCTCTATCGGCTCAATCCTTACGCCATTAATATAGAATGGAGTGTCCCCGATTTCATGCATCTCAAATGTAGGCACTCCCGGATAAGGATTTTTTCTGAAACAGTAATCCAGACGCCGATGCAAATCATCATTTACATCAGGGCGCAAATATACCGGAAGATTCATTGTGCTGCAGAAGGGACGCAAATCATCAAATCCTCCTACATGATCATAATGGCTATGTGTCACAAGCACAGCATCTATATCAGCAAGCCGCAATCGTAATGCTTGTTCACGGAAATCCGGTGATGGATCTATGAGCAATTTCATGCCGGCGGTCTCTACCAATATGGAAGCCCTTAGCCGCTTATCGTGACTATCCGATGATTTGCATATCCGACACTCACACCCAACTTCCGGCACACCTTTTGATGTTCCGCTTCCCAATACAGTTACTGTTATGGATGTATCTATAAAATTCACTTCAGGTTTAAGGGTAACAAAATATTTTGTACGCACCCTGCGAACAACTTCGTCAGCAAGTTCTCTTACATCTGATGCTGTGGCATTTCCGGTGTTTACAAGCACCAGCGGCTGACGTTCATATACCTCTGCTCCACCAAAGCGGAGACCTTTTAGTCCGGATCTGTCAATCATCCAGGCCGCCGGAATTTTTATCAGCCCCTCCCCTGCCGGATAACCGGGCATATCGGGAAATTCCTTTATTATTCTTTTATAAAAATTCTCCGATACTACCGGGTTCTTGAAAAAACTCCCGGCACTTCCAATCTCCGAGGGCTCCGGAAGTTTGGATTTTCTTATTTCAGTTACGGCATCTGCCACTTCTCTAATGGAAGGATGCCTGCCAAGCCTCTCTTCAAGTGTCTTTAACGGTCCGTATTCAAGATTTCGAGCCACTCCGTCAGGATACAGTCGGAACGATACCCTCAATACATAATATCTCCCTTTGGCCTCATTCTTGAATATTGAATCACGATAACCGAATCGACATTCCTCGTTTGATAAAATTACTGTCTTTCTGGCTATAGTATCAAAACATTCCACTGTATGAATCACATCCTTGGCCTCCACGCCATAGGCTCCAACATTCTGTATGGCTGACGCACCGACTTCTCCGGGAATATGAGCCATATTCTCCACTCCGGCCAAATTCCTCGACAGACACCATTCAACAAAATCTTCCCATTTTTCACCTGCTCCGGCAATTGCATATACTGTATTATCATCCTTGCGGTATTCAGTTATTCCCTTTATTGCGGAATGAAGCACCAGACCATTGAAATCATGCAGGAAAAGAAGATTGCTTCCACATCCGATATGAAGCACCTCGTTATTTATGTATTCTTCACGTCTTGAAATAGCGAGCAGTTCTCTGTCAGATTTATATTCAGCAAAATATCTTGCTTTTACAGGAATACCGAATGTAGTCATTCCTGTTATGTCAATATTTTCTTTAATATCAATCATATCAATGTCACTTAAAGTCTACCAACAATCCATCCTGGAAACGCAGAAAAGCACCGTTGGTATATTGCCATATATCTATTGTTGAATTCCAATCATGTCCGGCAACAACATCATCCGGATTTCCGAGTGAAAGCTTGCACTCATCCTTGGTCATGCCTCCCCTAACTTTACCCCGCTGTATCAATTCCCATATATCTTTCTGTATTGCGGGATATTTCTCTTTGGGGTCACTGAGTGAAAAAAGATTCTTGAAACTCCGGCTCTCCATTCCGGTTTTACCGGCATTCATAAACATAATTATCTCATTACCTGTATCATCAAGTATTATCAGCTTCAATGGAAAAACCATATTTCCCGGAACAATGTCCACGATCTGAACAGGTACAAATTTTCTACCTCCTATCTTATCCTCATTCTTATCATACCATAATCTGGATCGGGTCCATACCTTTTTACCTGTGAGAATCTTACGCGCTTTATCTACTATATCCAAGTCTATCACCATGGGCACATCCATGCTTGATAACAATGAACCTACAGTTTCCGGTGTTCTTCCGGTTGGATAATACAGTATTTTCCCATCACAACTGAACTTTATCACAGCCTCATCATTATTCCCGGGAGTTGTTTTTGAAATCACTCCTTCGTATTGTATAATATTACCTACCAATGATTCATTAGTCAATGCACCGGCATCGGTATCAAATACCAAAGAAAATCTGCTGTCACAAACAAGAAACTTTTTCCCTTCCTCCCAATTTTCCAATAATGGAGCGCGGAGGTCTTCCATCAACATATCCTCCGCAGTTGGCATCAACTCTCTTTTATCACTTTTTGATAGTGTTATTGTCTTTGTGCTCTCAATTCCTGTTTTGCAACTTGCGCACAAACAGAGAATTAGAACACTAAATATTACGTTTTTCAAATGAATCATATCAATATACTTCAAATTTTTCTCTCAAAATTAATTATTTTTTTTGAGGAAATCTTTGTCAAGTCAAAAAATATGTATACCTTTGCACTCGCAAAACGGAAACAAACATTTCCCGATGCATTTTATGGCGGGATAGCTCAGTTGGTTAGAGCGTCGGATTCATAACCCGGAGGTCTCGAGTTCAATTCTCGATCCCGCTACCTTAAAGGCGAGTATTCCAGCTCGCCTTTTTTATTTTGAAAACATTTTAACTTTTCTCTTTAAGGATTGTTAAT
>CAZEUD010000018.1:0-40070 GCA_964515455.1 uncultured Sangeribacter sp. | reverse complement strand
CGTCTGCCGAAGATGTTTCAGCAGACGATTCTATGAATTGAGCGGCTCTTGCGGCATATTTGTTATCTTCGCTTAGAGTCTGTTTAATATTATCTTCGTTTGCCGAGGAGGTCACGAAGACCATCCATATCGAATGTCAGTGTAAAACGGAGAGTCTGGTCGAGGGGACTGCTCTGCGCTGTGGCAAGCATATAAGAGGCATCGAGCTGAACCACATTCAGCGAGAAACCGGCACCGAAAGCAAAATAGCTTCTGCCTCCCTTGTTGGGATGCTCGTAGTTGTAACCCGCACGCACAAAGAATTGCTGATTGTAGGCATACTCCGCACCAAAGCTGACGTTAATCTCCTGCAGCTCCTCCTTGAATCCGCCGGGGGCATCCGAGAAGCTCTTGAAGATACCGGTGATAGGCGACATATTCTCCCAGTTGTCCAAGGCTTCATCATAAGCCTCCTGGCCCTCGACAGTGGAGGTGTCATAATCCTTCTGACGCGGCTTTGTAGGCACCAGCAGCTTGTTCAGGTCAAGACCGAATGCCAATGTATTATAGTCGGCCAATGGGAACATAAAGCTGGCACCCAAACGCAGATTGGTGGGAAGGAACGCATTGTTGGCACCATGGTCGTAGCTCACTTTCGTTCCGACATTCGAGATGTCGAAACCCCATGAGAACTGGCACTCGCTGCGCCCCACCATCGGGAATGTGGTGTAATATCCCGAGAGGTCTACAGAGAATGCAGATGCCGCCGTGTTTGACTCTCCGGTCTGCGTATCATTATAAGACAGGTCGGAAAGTATATAACGGAGCACCACGCCCATAGAGAATTTCTCCGACAACTTGCGTGAATACCCCAAATCAATTGCAAACTCATAAGGGTTGATGGTCTGCACATTCCCCTCGCTCTCATATCCGCTCGTGGTTACCTCTCCAAGAGAGAAATAGCGCAAGGAAGCGCTGAAAGCCTGATTATCGCCGCTTCCCGGTTTCCAATATCCCGCCAGGTTGGCAAGGAAGATATCATTTACAATCTTACGGAGCCACGGTGTGTATGACAGCGACAAGCCGCCTGTGGAATACCCGAAAGCATATTTGGAGGGGTTCCAGAACTGTGAGTTCATATCCGGATCTGTAGCCGCACCAAGGTTACCCATAGAGCTGCCTCGTGCATCCGGAGCGATGGACAGAGTTGTCACACCGGTATTTACCGGATTGAACTCATTATCCTTTATATCATTTTGTGCCTGAAGGCTGCCCGCTGCAGTCATCACCATTGCAAGAGCCGCCAATATTCCATATTTCATTTTCATCCTATCTCTAAAACTCAAAATTTACTCTTTTATTGCAACAGACTTCATACAATTCCCTTATCAATCGAAAACTGCAAAATTTACCCAATCCGAAAACAAGGTTCTTCCGACTTCCGCAGCCGACCTTACCCTTACCCTGTATAATCCCTCGGGCACACGTTTCCCATCATTGCCCATACAATTCCATGTGATAGTTGACGCTCCTTCCGTAAGCTTCATAACCGTGTTCCCATTAGTGTCAACAACTTCATAATCCAGTTCCCCTGAATATTCGCCCTCTACATTCACTTCCAGTCCATCCACCACGGCTTTAGACGAAAGTGTCAGCACCAATGGAGCCACAACAGGTGTCTTCTCGAATTCCAATACCTCTGTGACACTGTTGCCTGCCACATCAGTAACAGTTGCCGAAATCTCATGCTCACCATCCTGAAGATTGCAGACATCAGCGCAGGCGGAAAATTGTCTTCCGGTTTCACCTGTCTCATAAAATTGCTCGTCATAAATCGTGTATGGCTTCGCATCAAGCACCGCGCTATGATTGGATGCAGACAGCAGCATCGCATTGTCATCGTATGCCGATAATACCACAACCTGCCTTGACGAATCATAAAACATATCCAACACAGGAGCCTCCGTATCCATATCATCGGTCACTTCCTCGGTCTCCCCTACCTGAATCGTTACCTCACCCGCACCACCAAGCCAGGTTGATTTGTCGAAAGCCCCTGCCTTCAGTGTCAGATTATCACCTGTAAAATCTGTTGCCGAAGCCGGTATGATAATCTCCGCAGTGAATTTGCCATCCTTCACCTCTGTCTCCACAGCCACCATTCTTACGGCATCATAGGTTACATCAAGAGTGATATAATCACCATTTTCATTTTTCTCTGTGTTGCACGTATTGGTGACATAATCCTTTGAGCGGAGCACTACCGGAGGTTGCATAAGTTTAAGCACTGCTTTGCCGTTGAATCCGTTATCAATACCTGACGCATCACTTCCTGACTTCTTGTACTGCACCTCACCGCTTATAATCACCTTCTGTCCGGGCACCACAGTTTGGGGAGCCTCTATTGAAACTGTCCGTATCGGTGTGGGTACCTTAAGAGCAGGGTCACCGGCGAGAACAAAGGTCAATGAATTCATCACATTGGACCCCACTCCGTTTTTACCGGATTTAGCCCGTGCATAGATCTCACCGATAGTTGGTGAAGTTTCTGTCAGGGGATAGTTAAGCCATGCATAGAGGAATTTTCTGCCGAGGGAATAGTTTTGATTTGACCATGCCGTGCGAGTGCTCAATATAGTGCCTATCATACCGTGGTCAGTGTCAAGGAGGAATGATTCACCCAATCCCCTGCTGCGGATATCAGGCACGGAAAAATCACAACCACCCATGAACATAAATCCGCAATGGGAATTGCGCAGATTCACAGCCTCGGCAGTAGTGAAGAAGTTTTTATCCTGACCGAACATTGCCTGACTGCCATGTCCGAAATAGACACTGAAATTTTTGCCGGTCTCAAGATTTTTTATCACCTGCCTCCGGGCATCCTCATTGCCGTATGCATCAATGGCGACAGTGGTATGAGACATTCCCGTAACTCCGGAGAATGTTCTTATCTCGTTTCCGAATTCCTCAGCCTGCGCATCATGGGAATGGCTGTCGCCAATGTCCCCGATGGTCATGGTTTCATTTACGCGCCATGCCTGAGTATCATCCGCAAGATAACGCTCTATTTTACACAGTATCCTCTCGCAGTCAACAGAATTTTCGCAAGAGAGCAACCCAACTCCCACCTGCATCTCCTCGGCGTAAAGCGTAGTCTCGTTGATATCATCATCAAGCACCCCATAAAAATCATATACCGGACTCGCATCACGAGCCGGAGTTACGGAAATCTGCTGATAAGCGATAATGCGATCAAACTTTGTCTCTCCCTCTATCTCCTGACGAAGATTGCGGTCACTCGGTCCGAACAGCAGCATATTTCTGTATTTGTCCGAGTCCGATTGATACAACATTCTGGAAATAGCTCTGTAAGCCATCGGGTCGGGGACTCCCGCGGAAAACTCATTATAAATCTCCTCCGGAGTAACCACAGCCACATCAATCCCCTGATATGATTTATGCAATGATGCCAGACACTCTGCGTATTCCCGCAATTCAGGAGTGGTAACAATAAGCAAATCCACCACATTTTGCTGCAAACCATGGAGGTTTATATTCTCCACCGTTTTCCATTCCTTAATATTCAATTGATGTTGCGCCGGGTCGTAAACCACTACCGATGCGAAATCATCTGAAGCATTGAAGATCACGTTTCCGGGGTTTGATTCGTCAACAAACCCTTTCTTTATATCCGAAGGATCCGTTATGTCAATCAATCTCAGAGAAGGGTCAAGCGGTATTGAATAATATTTGCCGGAATAGGTGCAAAATGTATAACGTTCTGCCGGATTGGATGAAATCGAAGAGCCTTCAGGAATTTTTTTACCGTAAGTTACCATCCAGTAATCAAGATTGTGAAAATCCTGGTCATTCACATCTGCCCGTATCGTCAGGGTTTGCAATTCATTCCCATCAAGGGTGAATTCCGCAGGGGTTGTCACCACTTCCGAGGGGACGGCATAGAATGCCTCTACAGTTGAGGATGTCTTGCAATTATATGCTTTCTCATCATTCGACTCACCCAATTTCACATATGCTGTGGAACCGATCGTATCAGCGGAAGTATAAAAACGGAAAGCTACACGCGCTGTTCCCGTATTATATGGCATGGTTATATTCCAGCTTTTTTCCGGATTACCATCAAGAAAATCCTCACCCCAGAACACCTGACCTGTGCCACTCGTGTTCTGTGTCAGATCGAGTTCATGATATACATAATCCCAACCTGAAGTCAATTCTTCAGCTGAATCGCCGGCATTATACACTTCAGCAATAACCGGATCATCCGAATCTGAAAGGAAGTAATAGGAAGTTGTGGAATAGAGATTCCCCAGCCCCCTGTTAAACTTCGGAGCAGCTCCGGGAGTGAACGTAACCCTTTCCGTATTCTTCCCATAAAAATAGAGCGAATTATTCTCATGAATCACCGACACCGGAGACAGGTCATCACTGTAAGGCTCGTAATCATTCGCTGTTACGAAATTGGTAGATAACAGCTCGCCGCCTCTGCCATATACACCGACTCTTTCCGGATTTTCGAATCCCATCTCGCGAAGCATATCATAATCAATCTGGTATAACCCGGTTTTGTCTATTTCCACCTTTATCCATTTCCCTGAGCTCAATCGGGAATCAGTTTTAAACGGGAACGTAATATTTCCGGCATATACCAATGCCGTCATCATGAGGAAGACAGGGAATGAAAAGATTCGGTACAGATTCATTTGATTCTTATTTCAAGTAAATTACCGGAACTGCATCCGGCTGTCAGGTTGTAGCCCGGAGAGGGGATAAAGTATTCATCGGATACCGGAATCAGGATTAAGTCTCCTGTTTTTATGGTATTATTCCGGCTCACAACCGATATGGTGTTGTCAATTATATCTTTTATGCCGGCAAGATCGGGTTTGATGATTTTACCCGCCATCTCCACAATCAGAGTATCATCCTCCGAAATGACCGGGAAGGGCATGAAATCTCCAATCATGCAACTTTTATCAAAGCTCACGGCATAATCCCAAGGCAAACCTTTTTCCCGCAGTCTGTGCAAAAGGTTTTGCGCATACGCTGTCATGCATATGGCAGCCTCGTTGTAATAACGCGGGGCATACTTGGGGGATACAGACTTGCCGAGACGGTCAATCCTTACGGCAAAGACCGGATAAAGCCGGAATTCATCATCAAAATCGGGCACAAACCAGGGATTGTCAGTGCGCACTATAGCTGAATCCGGAAGCATATACCAGCATATTCCGTCATTGCCGGCAATCCTGTTTTCTATTATCCTGAATATCTTCATATCCCGGCAATCAGTTATGGGAACGTTGCTCCTCAAGGCGGTTGAAAATCAGCGCAATATGAGCATATATTGAAGTATTTGCCATTACAACGCCCTCAGCCACCTTCACCCTGTAAGGGGAGAAATTCCAGATAGCTTTTATGCCGGCGCTGATGGCGGTATCGGCACACTCCTGGGCACATTGCGGAGGTACCGTAATGATACCTATGACAGCGGGATTCTCCTCCATTATATCATAAATACGGTTGATATGATATATCGGAACTCCGAGATCCTTGCGAGCAATGACATCCGGATTCACATCAAAACCGGCCACTATCTCCAGACCGTAATTAGACAGACCTGAATCCCTGATCAGAGCTTTTCCGAGACTGCCGGTGCCGATAACATACGCCTTATGCGAACGGGTGAATCCCAAAAAATCGGAAAGAACCTCCACCAATGCATTAACCTCATACCCGATTCTTGTCTTCCCCTTTATATTCAGGAAAGAGAGGTCTTTGGCAATCTGTGAGGCATCCACACTCAATGCCCTGGATATCTGGGTGGAACTTATATTCTCCACACCATTTGATTTCAATATTTCAAGATACGCCAGATACCATGGAAGTCTCCTCAGAGTAGGTTCCGGCAATATCAGATTATTCTCAACACTCATTTTACCTATTTTATTGTGCTGTTACGGCAAGCTTTCTGGTCTTTGAGGAATACATTCCATCGGGTGTTTCCACTGTGGCGCGATACAGATAGATACCTCGCGGAACTCTTCTTCCCGCAGTGTCGCACAAATCCCAGCTTGTCTGCATGCCCCCCTGCATATCGCTCACTATCGTATTCTCAGAACTCCACACACGCCGACCGGAAAGTTCAAACACCTCTATTCTGCATTTCATGGAGGTATTAGGGTGATCCACAGAGACAGAGAATACCACGCTTGTTGATGCGGGGTTGACATCGGTACCCAATTCGCGGATCACCGGATCTCTGAATGCACCAACAGTGAAGGCCAAAGTTTTCGAGGAAGCATTATTTGCATTGTCGTAAACAGTCAGTTTTATTGAATGGTCGCCCGACTCAATATCTTCCAACGGGTAGGCTATATACCCGCCCAAAGGATTATCAAAGTCTGTAGTATAGCATGTTACCACATCGTCGTAGATCTTTTTACCATCAAGAGTCAGCATCATCTTGTGCCCTATTCCCGATTCGGATATATTGATACCTGAATCATCATAGAAAGATGCGTGTACCACAGGATTGGCGTTAACCATATTCCCCTCGGCAAATTCCGGATAATTCAGATAGAAGGTCTTGATATCGGGACCTTCCGTGTCGGGATTATCCGATTCCTGATAACCATACACATATACGGATTCAGTGGATCCATGAGCTTCCATACCATCTTCATTCCAGGCATAGGCGCATATTCTCGCCGGGCTGTAATTATTGTCGATCTCAGCGGGCAGCAGTAATGCCGCTTCCCATTGTCCGTTCACAACTTTTGCCGTAACGGAAGTCAGCTTGTTCTTGCGGTCGTTATAAATCTCCACCTGACCTTCCGACCCATTGCCATTTGTCTCGACAGCTTTCAAAGCATCATAAAGATCAATCGAGATGGTGCCGTTGAAATCATTATTGACGGAGCCGTCTTGATTCACAATATAACCTTTCAATTCCGCTTTGCCGAGTGCGGGAAGCTCCGGATAATCTTCGGCGGATGAGAGTTCAATACTGTTCACACTCTCCACCTCCACCTGCATTGTTGGTTTAGGAAGGCGCAGGGCAGGATCCGCCATAAGGCAATAACGCAAGTTGTTGCCATCGTTGGAATTATTTTTTGCGCGTATAAAGGCATCCCCTACCCTTACTGCTTTACCATCCGTGTCCGTTGTAAGCAGCCAGTTGGCCATGTCAAGATTAAGCACGCCATTGGGTGTCATATACACAGTGCGGCTGGCACATATTGCCCCGATGAATCCTGCATCCGGGTTAAGCACAAGCGTTTCAGCACCACTGATCACATCACCATCCCAATATCCGAAGGAGCAGGTTGCTCCGTAAAAGAATGTTAGATTGGGATTTGTCATGGATGTCATGTCGCTCCATGTGAAAAGTTTCTCGTGAGTCCAGGAAGATGTGGAGGCATGACCTATGTAGTTGGTATATATAACACCATCGTTAAACAACCGCATCATCTTCTCCTTGGCTTCGGGATATGTATTTCCCAAACTTGTAGACTCAAGGGTATATGTGTCGAGATACAGCTTCTCATACTGGAAATGAGGTGCATTGGTCGATAAAGCATCATAAACGCTCTCCGTCTGCCGGAGATGCAACCCGTAATCCTGGTCATCGGCAATCAGCATCACATGGTTGCGCCATGTGCCGTATGTCGGGGATTTCATATATTTCTCAATCTTGGCAGCCATCTGATTGGCTTCAGAAACACTGGTGACAGGAAGACGCCCCACCGCTACATGCAATTCAGCCCTTGCTATATTGAAGTTTTGTTCGGTAACATCCTGAAGCATTCCGATGATATCATCCGTGGAATATGCAGTGGCCTCCGTATATCCCGTAGGTGACTGCCACAGAGGCAGAGGTTTGTAGCCCAACGCCTTTATTCCGGAGGATACAGCCTTGGTATCGTAGGAACCACGCCCAATAAGCAGACAATACCCTATTGTACGCTCACCTCCACGGTCATACCACATCTTCAACATCTTGCGGAATGCCCCTACATCAGGATGTCCTCCGCTGAATTCATTATAAACCTCCTCCGGAGTAAGAACCACCACTTTGAAGCCATCCACCTCCTCATGCAGTTTTGCAATCCTGTTGGCGGCATCCGCATATTCGGGATATGCCACAATCACCATGTCAGGAGAATCCATACCATGTATATTCTGGTTGGTCACTGCAGCATCGCGTGTTATGGCTGCTCCGGCAGTCTGCGGATCGAAAGCCACATATTCCTTATATCCGGTGTCGGGAGTAAAGATGGCATTTGAGCCGTCAAGTGTATATTCCACCTCCGACACATTATAGGGATCAGTTACATCCCATATCCTTGTATCCGGACTGCATCCGGATATTGAAACAGTCTCACCGGCGTATTGATCGTAGAAATGAAGTTCCCCACCGCTTAATTCGTAAGCACGCGGGTAGAATATTTCAATATAATCAAGACGGGCTGTAAACAACGCACCTGAATATGTATATTCGACTCCGAGCGACAATTTCTCACTATCCACACTGAATTTTTTTGTGGAAACAGTTGTTTTTATAAACTCTTCGTCACAGGCATCTATTTTATCGGAAGTTGTGGCCGTGAGTTTCGTGCCATTGGCAGAAACAGCTATTGATGATGTGCCGTTGGTGGTCTTTGCTCCGAAACAAACAGAGGCTGTAACGTCATTTCCATACAGCCCGGCAAGTGTAAAACTGAAATTCTGGCTTTTATTGGATCTGAAATCCTCCCCGAGAAGCAATCTGCCGGCATCAGAGGGTGCCTGAAGATCCTTTTCGTGCAACAGACGGGCTGTGAAACTATCGGCATATGAGTCGGAAGATGTCAATACGGTTGCTCTCTGCATCTGAGGTCTTTCCACATCACGGTCAGACACAAAATAATAGCTGTCATCGCAATAGGGGTTGAGGGTATGCGAGAATGTGCCGTTGGCATTGCGCGACCATGTCACATTATCGTTACCGAAAAAAAGTATTCCCCTTGATGTGACAACACTCTCTATAAGAGGCAGGTCATCGGGCATTGTTTCAACCAACGCTTCCTTCACCATGCGCCCGCCGGTGCCGTAAACATTCACTTTCGATATGTCATTGAAACCCATTGCCTTGAGGTCGGCATTGGATATAAGATGCATACCGGTTGACGGCACCTTTATTTTAACCCATTTACCTTCAGAAAGCACTGAATTGGAAGCATAATGCGACACATCGAGCGCAGATACGCCTGTAGATGCTGTTGCGACTGCAAGAATTGCCGCAAAAGCTGCTATTAATAATCTGTTTTTTACAAGTCTTGATATATAGGTAGTTTGAATCACTGCTGCAGTATTATGTGTATTATCTATAACGCAAAAGGGTGTAATATATTGCGATATCAGACTGATGCATCTGTCAATGATTGTTAAAGAGTTCCTCCCATTCTTTCACAGATCCGTTAAATGTGTTGAGATCAACATCCCCTTTTATACCATTAATCTTGCCATGATGGTCATATTGCCAGAAGGACCAGTCTGCATCTATGGGATGATCTGAAAAAGAACATATCCACAACGGATAACCGGGAAAGGTATCCATCAGAAATTTCTCATATCCGGAGCGGTTGGTATATAATGTCACGCGGTATCCGAGAAGATTCAGATATTCCACCATGGCTGTAAGGCGGTCGGCAATAAGTGTGCTGTCTACATTCTCCGGGTTGCCTTGCTGCTCTATATCTATGGCGAGACCAAGGTCCAGACGGTGGTTGCCGGTGGTGCTCAGGAAATTGATAGCCTGATCCACTCCATCCTTGTCAAAGCGGAAGAAATGATAGGCTCCGGTCTTCATTCCCGCCCTTTTGGCATTGTGATAGTTTGTAGCGAAGTTTTTATCTTTGAAATCAGTGCCTTCGGATGCTTTTATAAATACAAAATCAATGCCATCCTTATGCACTGCATTGAAATCTATGTCTCCATTATGTGCGGAGACATCAATACCCCTTACGGGATACCTCTCGGGATCCACGTAAGGGGGTGTCTTCAGATATAGACTCCACACCCACATGCACGAGAACAGGAGGACAACCACAAGCACAAGAAAGCCGGCAGCTGTCCATATATCTTTTTTCGGCGGGATGCGAAGTTTCATAATGATAATGTTTCAAGAAAATGTATCAGCGCAAAGCCTCTACCTCTTCTGTCGTCAATGGTATTTTCTTGCCGAGACGGCGGGCTCCGTCAGCAGTGATGAGATAGTCCTCCTCATTGCGCACGCCACCTATGCCGCGCCATTTCTCCACTTCATTATAATTGATGAAGTCTTCGAAGCGCTTCTCAGCTTTCCAATAGTCTATCAATTCGGGAATAAAATATACTCCCGGCTCGATGGTCAAAACGAATCCTTCTTCAAGCGGACGCGCAAGGCGCAGGGATTTGCGGCCGAATTGAGTGCTCTTGGGCTTGCCGTCATACCCCACCCATATTTCGCCAAGACTCTCCATATCATGCACATCGAGACCCATCATGTGACCTAACCCTGTGGGGAAGAACATGGCGTGTGCCCCGGCCTTCACAGCTTCTTTCGGATCACCCTTCATGATGCCGAGACCTTTGAGACATTCGCAGATAACTTCCGCGGAGTGTTCATAAACCTCCACAAACGGCTTGCCTGGACGCAAGTCGCCTACAGCGGCAAGGTGCCCCGCCACCTGTATGTCATAAATAAGTTTCTGGCGCTCTGTGAATTTTCTGCCCGAGCATATTGTTGATGACATATCGCCGGCATAACCTTCCAGAGTCTCACAACCTGCATCAACGAGGAAAAGGTCGTTTTCACCGACTTTGTGAATATGGATATGGTTATGCAGCGTTTCGCCGTGGATTGTAGCAATTGTGGGGAATGAGAGTGGATAACCGTGAGCCTGGGCAACAGCCTCCAGAGCTGCCGAAACTTCGTATTCATACATTCCGGGACGCACGGTGCGTATAGCCTCTATATGCATGTCAGCGGTAACGTTGCAGGCTTTCTCAATCTCTGCAATCTCTTCCGGCTGCTTGTGGTTGCGCATATCCACCACCGCACGTATAAGATCCAACGATGGTTTTTCGGTGCCGGGCATTACTCCGAGCAATGCAAGCAACTTGATGCGGTGTGCATCGCGGTAGGGAGGCAGATAATGAATAGTCTGACCGGCAACACGCGCCTTGTCAAGATATGGTTTAAGGTCTGCCGACGGGAGGGTGCTGGAAACACCGACAAGCTCCGCTTTCTCATGTATCGTGGGTTGATTACCCATCCAGACTATATGGTCGATCGACAACTCATCACCAAAGATTATCTCCTTGTCATTGTCAATGTCGATAACTGCGTTTAGACCGGCATACGGCTGTCCGAAATAATACAGGAAGGTTGAATCCTGACGGAAGGGGTAAGTGTTATCCTCATAATTGATGCCCTGATCGTCATTACCTAAAAGCAGGATCAATCCCGAACCAACTTTTTTCTTAAGCGCTTCGCGCCTTTTAACGTAAATTTCTTTTTCAAACATGATAAGTATGTATTTAATTTATAAGTATGGTTTTTATCATTTCAAATTTTATTTGGAATCTTTCTGGTGTATTTTATATTCTTATTCAATCACATAGCCCGCTATGCTCTTTCATCAGAATATCAAATCCACTCAAAAATATCCTCAAATAAAATGTAAAATTAAATTGAACACATACTTATTAAGATTTCTTATTCTTCAAAATTACTTAAAATTCTCCAAACCTCCAAATCCTTAATATTTGATGCGGTTGCCCTGCATTTGATAAACGGATAAGACAATGGCCGGGGATGTATGAGTTTATTTTGCATGAAAATTATCGGATATGGAAAGAATTGCAGAAACAGGAGTAACCGACAATACAAATAAAGGGAAAGTTCCGGGTAACACCACTTTGCAACTATGGATTGCAGTTGGTATGATTACGGCAGGCTGCGTATTGCTCGGATGTGGATTTATGTTTCCTCCCAAGGGTGAGATACACTCATCTGTGCTTGTTGCTTTCGGTGAGATCCTCACCTTTGCCGGAGCTTTGTTCGGAATAGATTACAAGTATAAATCCAAATGACTTAAGTATGTATTCATTTTATTAAGTAGCTGCCCAAATTAAATGCATACTAAATGCGCAGGGATAGTATACAAGGTTTTCATAATTTTTATTGTATCGTTTTAATTTGAACAGCTACTTATGGCAAACGTAGATTTACTTATACCGTTTATCCTTGAATTCGAGACCGGGGTGATACAGAAACAGGGAGAATCATTGCCCCTGCTCTTTGAGCGTTCACGCAAAAGTGGCTTCGCTAATGACCCTCTTGATAAAGGAGGGGCGACAATGATCGGTGTAACGATCGCCACATATCGCCAATACCGCCGTGCACAGGGATATCCGACAACCACAGCTGATGATCTTAGGAAGATACCATATAATGCGTGGCACTGTATACTCAAACAGATGTATTGGGACAGATGGCAGGCAGACAGAATCCGGTCGCAATCATTAGCGAACATCCTCGTTGATTGGGTATGGGGCAGCGGAGTGCATGGAATCAAAAAGCCTCAAAAAATATTGGGTGTAACCCAAGACGGAATAGTAGGCAACAAGACCCTGTCGGCTTTGAACAACTATCAACCGGAATCGGAACTTTTCAACAAGATTCGGACAGCCCGGTTACTGTTTGTAGAGGAAATTGTGCGCCGTAATCCCTCACAAAGGAAATGGCTCAACGGCTGGAAACATCGTATCAATGCCATAGCGTAACAATTTTGAGGAATGAAGTCTGAAACAGATACGGTTCCGAAGCAGAAGCTCCGGAACCGTCTACTATAGATATGATTACCAACCCAAGTATATACTCTTAGCACTTTGAGCACATACCCAGATATTTTTAAAACTTACTTTGATGTAAGAGTACAGGTGTAAGGCACTTTTGTCATGTCAAGAGTAACATCGTAAGTGCCTGCACTTACTTCTATGTTATTACCCCACATCTCAAGTTTATCCAAAGATCCGCCAAGGTCGGCATCCCATCCTCCGTTGAAACGGAACTTGAACGAGGTGTCTCCATCGGCAGTCATGGAACCAGTCCAAACAAGACCATCGGAAGATGAAGTCAGATTTACATCAGTGTTCCAATCGCCGTTAAGACCGATGATGGAGATAGTCTCCACATGGAGCAATGAGAGAGTAAGCGCATTCAGATTTGCATGAACCCAATAGAGACCTGCCGGAGCCGTCACAATGTTGCTTCCATTAGGTGTAAGCACTCCGTTGTCAAGACCCCAGTTCATGCTCCAGTCGGTAGTTGCATCAAGCTTGAACTCACCCGAAGCATCACCATCAGCACCGGTGCGTGTTACACCGAAATAATCTGAATAATTCGCAGTGTAGAGCTGCTGGCTGGCAAGCTGGCTCCATCCGTTGCCGGAACCCGGAGTATAAAGCACATCGTATGCGAATGTGAGTGTATAGGTCTTGGCAAGCATATCAGCTACAAGGCGATATTTGCCGGCAGATGTGATGGTGCCTTTTGCACCGAGCACAAGAGTATCACCCTCACCCGGTCCCCAGCATTGTGAAGCATCCGGATTGGACTCCTGGCTTGCGGGAACAATCTGCCATGAATAGCCGGCAGAAGCCTGATCTGCACTAACATCAAACAATGCTATGAAGTTATTGTCTATATATTGATGCTGGGCGGAATGTTCCATCATCACACCATTGAAATAGTAAGCACTCTCAATGTCAAGCTTGGCATCAACAGGAAGTACATTTACCTGCTTTTTCAGGTAATAGAAATCCTGTCCACCAAGACGGCTCTGCTGTGTGCCTACGTTCACAAAGGCTTCGATACCCATCCACGGAGTTACAGTCTCGGGGGTGATATCATAAAATTTCACGATGATATCCTCAAGTTCATCAGAAGAAACCTTGCCATTTGTGATATCAAGAAGTTCTGCATCAGCCATATCCTCGGTCTTGGCAACCGCGAGCTTCAGAGTAAGCTCGGCATCTTCAGGGAAGCCTGTTAAATCTGCCACTGAAGCTATGTCGATATTCTGACCCACAGTATTCTCGAGATCAATGGTACCGCTGTAAGCTGAGGAGGGATCGAGTACAAGACCATCAGCCTCGGCAATCGGCTCCTGCTCATTGACCTGCTGCACGCCTAGATCACTCGTGTCCTCGCAGGATGCAAAACCAAGAGCAAGGGCGGCCATCAGAAATATACTGTATTTTTTCATATTTTTCTAAAATTATTTTTTTAATTTCCGGAGCAAACCGGAGTCTGCTCCGGAAATCGTAATAAACAATTGCTTTCGGCTTATTTTGCTTCAATATTAATTGTATTGGAGCCGGCATCGTATGTGAACTCCACATCACCACCGCCCCAACCGGAGATTGTCCAGTTGGCCTGCGAGTCTTTCACGCAGTTGCCCGCGTAAGGCAATGTGATTTCGGGATTACCTCCCCCTTCAGCACCTATCGAACCTGTGCCCCAGTCTCCGAGTTCTGTATAGATACGGAGCATGAAGTCACCGGCACCGATTGTATATGTGCCCTTATAGATGTTGGAACCGGCGGGAGTCTCTACCAAAGCTCGCTTGTCATCTGTAATATCCCAGTTTGGAGCACCGATGATATAGACTTTCTTCTCCGGAGCTTTCTGCATTACGATGGTCATTTCCTTCAGGTTTACTGTTACCTCAAGGTTGCCACCTGTCCATGAAGAATTCTGCCATGAGCCTTTACCGAGCTTGTCACCCTTGGCTTTACCCATATATACGGTGCCTGTGTACATTCCATCTGCATTAAAGCTGATGTCTACCGGGCTGTCGGCATCTTGGGAACCAACAGAGTAGCTCTCCCAGTCACCGAGTTCGCTATAGAAACGGAACTGGAAGTCACCCTCTCCAATGTAGAATGTACCGTTATAGATCTTGGTACCAATACCTGTTTCCTCAAGATATACGGCATCGTTGTTGATATCCCAGCCTGTTGGCTGACCGATTACGTAAAGTTTTCCGGGTGCGGTAACAGGAATATAAGATGAGACGTTGATGTTTATGGCATTTGACCATATAACGCTCTGCGGAGCATTCTCTATCTCGGCAAGTACACGGACAGCTACAGGTACTGTCTCGCCATTATAGTTGTCCATATCAAAGCCATAAATGTCATTGACACCACCGCAGAAAATTTCACCTGGAATAGTGATGGAAGTAGAACTGGAGACTGTTTCGAGAAGCACAGCGAGAGGGAGATTGTCTGTTCCGGTAATGATATTGCCATCCTCTACATCGCCTGCTTCCATTGCTTCATCCCACAATTCGAAATCCGCTTCACTCTTGGCCACTTGCACCTGATAGTCGGGTGTAGTACCAAGACCATAGTTAGGCTGAGACACTGTGAAAGTAATGTCGTTGAGATTATTATAATTCTCGTCATCACGGAATATATATGTCTGGTCGGCCATAGCCGGGGTATTGAGCACAAACTCCGTGGGCACCTCGAGACGCGGGTATGTGTCGTCCTTGCAGCTTGTGAAGCTGATACCCATACCCACGAGGAGCAAAGTGAACAATGATATCTTTTTCATTTTATTCATTCAAATTAAGTGTTGATAATCAATATCCCGTGTTCTGAACATAATTGCCGGCACCATAAGAGGAAACGATTGAACTCGGAATCGGATATACCGCCATATGGGCATCGATTGCAGTTCCGGGCAATGTCCCGTTCTTCCAGTTCCAGTTGTATGTATTACCGGTGAATTTACCGAAACGGATAAGGTCTGTGCGGCGCACATCCTCCCAGTAAAGTTCGCGTGCACGCTCGTTGAGCACATCATCAGGAACCATAATGGAGAGATTTGAGAGACCGGCACGCTGGCGCACCCAGTTGAGATATTGCAAACCTGTAGCGGAAGAGCCTGCTCCATGGAGTGTAGCCTCGGCAGCCATAAGATATACATCTGCAAGGCGGATAAGCGGAAGGTCGGTATCACAGAAGTTATAGTTTGCATCAACCTGCATAGAACTGTTGGGAGCTATACGGTTCAGACCGTTTGTAGGATCCTGGAAACGGTAATACGTGCCATCGGAAGCCGCCTTCACATTTGTAAATTTGATTGGCAGATAACCATCAGTGAATTTTGATATGGTTTCATTGGTGATTGTATAACCGGCATCCTCTGTTAGCCACAGATATGCACGTCCATCGTTAGTAAGATCGAAGAGTTGTGAGAACTGCTCGCGGGCGTGCATACAAGCCCATGCCCCCTGCATGCCGTACCATGTCTTGTTGCAGAATCCTTTGTCAAGCTCCTTGTCGCCGAAGTCACCGATCACACCCAAGATGAGGAAGTCTGTACCACCATAGCTCTGTGTATCCATATTGTCATAGGGAAGACCCATGAGAATCTCATTGTTTCCGGCTGTGGCTTTGCCCGGCATAAACATATCGTTATTTGCGCCAAAGAGGGCAAGATAGTCGGAAGCAAGTCCGTGATTGGCATTGATATTGTGGTCAGCAATAATCTTCTGGCACATATCCCAACATTTCTGCCAGCCGGAGGAAGCACCGTCAGTGAACACTTCTTCGTTTAGATAGAAACGTGCGAGAAGACCGCGAACGGCATCTATACCTATGCGTCCGTAAACCGGAGTGTGATTTGCCGGCCAGTTGGCGAGCACATCCTCCAAGTCTGCCACAACCTTGTTGTAAAGGGCTGCGCGACTCTCAGCCTGCGGCGGAATCTCACCGTAAGGAATAGTGTTGTCATCATCATCAACATCCCAAGCCACAGCAGCGCGACCGAAGAAGTCGATTACATTATAATATGAATAATCACGAAGCACACGAGCCTCTCGGCAGAACTGCTCAATCTCTTCGGTCAGGGGAGTTCCATTGGGAGATTCGTACTGAGAAGGATCAATACCCCATTCCCCGAGATTCTTCATATTGCGCAGGAAGTCGTTGCAGACAGCTATGTGGGTATAAAAACGGCTGTATGCAAGGTAAAGCACCGGATTGTCAGAACCCCAAGTGGCTTTTACCAACTCCTCTACACCGGCATCAGAGAAATAGATCCATGCTGCCTCATCTGTAGGGAATTCATTGAGCATGAATATTGCGCGGGAATAACAAGACATTCCGGCATCAGAGCTTGTAATGTCAGACTCACCCGCACCGCCCTGACCGGAAATGGTCATACCGGCATAGCAGTTTGCGAGCAACCCGGCGATATACTCCTGGGGATTGTCAACAAACTGTCCGGAGGTGACTGTGGAGGGATCTTTGGGTTCCTGGTCCAAATCACCCACGCAGGAGGTGAATGCGCCTGCGGCAACAATCAGCGAACCTGCTACGAATTTATTTATAATTGATTTCATAAATTTCTATTTAGCTGATGATTCAGATTATTAGAATGTTGCGATAAGACCTACAGTATAGCTTACCGGACGCGGATATGTCGAGTTGTCGATACCGCCGCTGATTTCCGGGTCTATACCTTTGTATTTTGTAATCACGAAAGGATTCTGCACGGCACCGTAAAGACGGAGACGCAGATGCTTCAGCAGGTTGGGCCATGTGTAGCCGACAGTGATGTTGTCGCAGCGCACGAAACCGGCATTGCGCAGATAGTAGTCTGAAGTATATTGCTGGGCGTTGAAGTAAACATCATTGTCGATCATGTTCATCAATCGGCTGTTGATTGATACGTTGTTGAAGAATGTGCGTTTTGCCAGCACGTTGTTGTAAACGTAGTTGCCGATATTTGCGCGGAGTGCGAAAGATACATCCCATCCCTTGAATGAGAATGTGTTGTTCCATGCCATTGTAACCTTGGGATCCGGGCTGTGTTTGATGATACGGTCATCATCGTTGATCACGCCGTCTCCGTTCTGGTCAACATAGGCACCCTCTATAGGTTTGCCATCCTGATCGTAGATCTGTTCAAGGAGCCAGAAGGAGCTTGCGGGATAACCGACAGCGTGTACCTGACCCTGAAGACCTGTTGAACCGATGCTTCCGAGCTGTACCAACTCACCCTGCACAAGTTTTGTGATCTTATTCTTGTTCCATGCAATGTTGTAGCTTGTGTTCCATGTGAAGTTCTCTGTGTCGATCACGCGGGCACCGATTGTTGCCTCAACACCGACATTTCGCAATGCACCGATGTTCTGGATCACGCTGTTGGTGGTCATGGCGCCCGGGGGATATGTAACTGCTGCAAGCAGGTCTTTGGACTCACGCAGATACCAGTCGAGGGCTACTGTCAGGCGGTTGTTCCACCATGCCATATCCAGACCGATGTTCCATGTTGTGGTAGTCTCCCACTTCAGGTTCTCATTGTAAGCAGCCGGATAGTATGTGGTCATATACTGGCCGTATGAACCGGTATACATATTGGGATAGTAAGAACCGCCATAGAATGTGGAGGCTGTATAAGTAGGCATATAGTCGAAATATCCACCAACTGCCTGCTGACCTGTCTGACCCCAGCCGAGACGGAGTTTGAACTCATTCATAGTATCAGAAACTTTCTCCATGAAAGGCATATTGTTGATCTTCCATCCGAGAGCTACAGAGGGGAACAAAGCCCAGCGGTTGTTTTTGGAGAAACGGGAAGTACCGTCATCACGAAGAGTGAAGGTCAGAAGGTATGTATCCTTGAAAGAGTAGTTCAGACGACCGAAGAATGATACCAATACGAGGTTACCGGTGTCCCAGTCGTTGTTCGGGTTGGTATTGTATTCGGAATAGTTGTAAGGGAAACCGATGTTTGCCTCTGTACTATCATCCACATAGAGACCGCCTGCATCGTTGGGTAATTTGAATCCTGCTGTGGTGTATCTCTCCTGCTGCCATCCGTGGGCATCGAAGCGCTGGTATGAATAACCAGCCATCACATCAAGATTTGAGTAAATGGCATCAAACTCTTTCTTATAGTTCAGATAGAAATCCAACAGGGTGTTGCGGCGGAGCTCATAACTCTTTGTATAATAGCCGGCACCATTCTTGTCATAGGAGTTCCAGGCAGTCGGTGAGTTCTGCTCCAGGATGATTGTATTTGTAGACTTGCTCACGTCATAACCGAGGTTCAGGTTCAGGTGAAGCTCGGGGAGGAAGTGGAGGGCGTAATCAATCTGGAGGTTACCGTTACTGCGGAAGATATCGGCAGTATTATCCTTGTCTGTAGCCTGGGCAAGCGGGTTGATAGTACCCTGGTCGTTCCAGTTCAGACCAGACAGGTTGGAGCTGTATCCATTATAATAATATGGGAAAAGAGCACCTTCCTGTGTGGGAATGTTGCTGTAAACGGGACGGGTCGGGTCTGCATCGATGGCATTGCCTGTACAGCTCTCATCGGTAAACCGGTTGCGGATATAATAACCTTTCACATTGGCGTAAACTTTAAGTTTTCCGTCAAAGAATTCGGGAGTAAGGTTGAATCCGGCAGTTACACGCTGCATCTGGCTATCCTTGAGGATACCGTTGTTCATTGTGTAAGAAGCGGCAACGCGGTATGGAAGGAATCCGGACTTACCACCTACAGAAAGGTTATAGTCGTGAGAAACAGATGTGCGGAGCACTTCATTTTGCCAGTCAGTATCAGTAGTTTCATCCGCATCTCCATTCATATACAGCATAGCTGCCTCCGAAGAGTCCTCTCCGAAGTGGCTGCGCACGAGGTTGGCAAATTGAGGACCTGTCAATACATCCCATGTTTTGCGGGCATGGTTAACAGTTACATTGGCTGAGAAGTTTACCTGCGGACGACCGCTCTTGCCTTTCTTTGTTGTGATGATGATGACACCGTTGGATGCACGCGAACCGTAGATTGCTGTGGCGGATGCGTCCTTAAGGATTGTCATTGACTCAATATTGTCGGGGGAAATCATCGCCAGCGGGTTGGCCATACCGTTCACTCCGTCATTGCTCAAAGGCACACCGTCAAGCACGATCAGAGGGTCGTTGGATGCGTTCAGTGATGCACCACCACGGATACGGATTGTGGCACCGCCTTCAGGGCTACCACCGCTTGATGTTACAACCACACCAGGGCTTGCACCGGTAAGAAGATCCTGAGCTGATGTGGAGATGTTGGCATCCACCTCACTCGGGTTTATGACTGCCACTGATCCTGTGGCATCCGACTTCTTTACAGAACCGTAACCGATCACCACGGTTTCGGCAAGCATCGTGGCGTTTTGCTTCATCACGATGTTGAGATGTGTCCGACCTTCTACGGGCACTTCCATCGGGTCGTAGCCTACATAGCTTACAACCAGAGTGGCATTGGCCGGGACATTGATGGTGAAGTTACCGTCGATATCGGCCGATGCACCGTTAGAGGTGCCCTTTTCCATAATGGTGGCACCAATCAGGTCTTCGCCTTGCTCGTCGGATACATGTCCGGTGACAGTAATCCTTTGAGCCAGCGAGGGAAGCGCGAGCACCAACAGCATAGCCATTGTCACCCATAACTTCCTGTTTAGCTGAAAACAGTTGTTCTTCATGTAAGAATAATTTAGTTTTACATTGGGTTATTAAATTTTCTTCAATTCCAATTTATGAGTCAAGCTCATATTCTTCTAATCATAATCAGACGGGTTAATGCGTCCGTTGGTTATATATGGAGAGTTTTCATGGAGAGTCATCATCAAAATTTCCGGAACTCTTCCCGGCTGAGTTTTTCGTTTAAAGCAATCGCAAAAATAAATATTTTATGCGTTTATTCATATTCTTAAAGTAATTTTAACAATTTCAAAGGTTTTATTTAACATTTGTTAACTTTAAATTCACACTTGGGCAGTCCTTCTGTCCATTGAATTACTATCCGCACAGGGGATGAATCAGAGGCTGTCGATCTTGTCTATAATCAATTGTGGATTGATACCCTTAAGGCAATGGTAATCGCCACGCTTGCAAGGCTTGTTACCAAACACTGAGCAGGGGCGGCATGTCATATCAAGCTGAACTGCGTCCGACTCTCTCTGCCCCCAGCCGAGGAAACCGGTATATGGATGCGTTGCGCCCCAGATGCTCACCGTACGCAAGCCTACAAGGGAGGCGAGGTGCATATTGGCGGAGTCCATTGAGAGCATCACATCGCAATGGCTTAGAAGTGCCAGCTCTGAAGACAGCCCCAAGGATTTTTCAGCCATATTCACAACATTCGGAAATTTTGAACTAAGGGTCTGTATCAGTTCACTTTCCTTTTTCCCGAAGCCGAACATATATACCTTGCACTCTTTTCTTGCCGCATAATTTTCCACCACTTTTGCAAGCTGGTCAAAAGGATAAATCTTTCCGGGATGCTTGGCGAAGGGAGCTACAGCAAGCCAATATTCCCCCTCCTTCTTAGGTTGGGTCACATCGACAAACTGCAAGGGGTTCCCCTTTGATTCTCCATATAGGGAACGGAACTTATCGGCAAGTGCTATCCCGGCTGCGCGGAATGTGGCTTCATATCTTTGCGGTGTTGGCTCCAGAGGCACAAGCACTTTATTGTTGGCGCGGGTAAGTTTTCGTTTTTCTGCCCTTCCTTTATTTATATGCCTGACCTTGCAACCGGTTGCCATGAGAAATTTCCGGAGCAATTTGGTTCGCAACACATCGTGAAGATCCACATACGTGTCTATGGAATAACGTTTTAGCAAAGCATGCGCCAGCATACCTATTCCCGAAACGCCTTTATAGTCTGCCGGATCAATCATCAGCACTTCGAGATTGTCAGGACGGTTGATGAAAAGTTGCGCGGGGTGTTTACGGGTAAGGAAATAGAATCTGTCACCGGGGTTGGCATAGCATGCATTATACACCGATGGCAGAGTCATGGCGATATCACCGAGGGCTGAGAACCGGGAGATGAGTATATCCCTCCCCTTCTTACTTTTTCTTGGCATAAAGCACCGGATTGGTAGCAGGATCGTTATAAAGTTTCATCTGTCGGTACACCTTCATGTATTTACGACCGGCGGCAATATCTTCAAGGAGTGTGTCAATAGCGTTTGTGAGGTCTTCACGCTGCTCAAGAAGCACATCGAGTTTGGCTCTGCTCCTTGCTCTATGCTCTTCAGAGGCATCGGTACGCTCTGCCTGCTCGCGCATGTGCCAGATCTTGAGAGCGAGGATTGACAGGCGGTCGAGAGCCCATGCCGGGGATTCGGTGTTTATTGAAGCGTCGGGCAGGGGAGAAACATCCTTGAATTTGTCGCGAAACCAAGTGTCGATATCCTCCACCATGTCTGTACGCACCTGGTTGGAGCGGTCAATGCGGCGTTTTAGTTCTAGAGCTTCACGGGGATCAATTTCCGGGTCGCGGATAATATCTTCAAGGTGCCACTGCACGGCATCCACCCGGTTCTTGTCGTAGAAGATGGCTTCCAACGAACCTGCGGGATAGGGATTGGAGCAGGGTGTGTCCACGTTATCATATTTGTGGTAGTCGGCAACGGAGCGGTCAAACACCTCATTTGCCATTACTGCGCTATTTTTCATCGGTCAAATGCAATTATTTATATATAGGAAGGAAAAACTAAAAACATTTCACTCGACAAATTTAGTTATAATTTTTCTTTTTTTACAACTTTGTAAAAATACATTTCTTGCACCCGGTCTGAAAAAATCATCTCAGAAACAAGCCGCTGCTAATATTAAAATATTATGATTCAGGCTATTATATTACATGAAGGATTCTATCAGCGCGGACGTACCAGAGAAAGCCGGTGACTGAACGATACTTGCCGGAAGAGCGGAGATCACGGACATATCCTCCAATCTGATTCTGATATTTTTTCAGAGATTTGAATTCTCCGAATTTATAGTCAACAACTACAGCATTGCCATCTTTATCAACCATCACCCTGTCAGGGCGCCGCAATTTCTTACCTCCTATAATGGGTCTTTCACAAATTGAACGGAATGTTCCGTCAAACCAGCTCCTAACCTCCGGGGCTTCGATTTTCTTCCGGAGGAAGTTCTCATTTTCCCTCGCTTTATCCGGTGACATCAACCCTTTCCTTTGCAACCTCATCACAGCACGATGCAAATCTCCCGAAGTATCCACCAATTCCATAACAGCGTGCATCAGATTACCCTCCGACCGGGGATCCGTATCCATCTCTTCCGGATCGTAATCTTCCGCATCCACTATGTTGGGCAACTCCTTCTCCCTGTATTTGAGAAAATCGGGAGTGATATGCGCATTATAATCATCAATAATCCTCACCGGTACCTTTTCCCTCTTACGTTTTACCGGGCATTCTTTATATTTCTCTCCCACGCATATCTGATCCTGACCCTCTTCCGCTCCGGCATACTCGCAAAGCATGGCAGATGTAGACATCTCATCTTTACGTTTACCCTCATTACAGAAGATGTATAATTCATTTACAGCGCGAGTGAAACCGACATACAGTTTGTTGAGATTATCCATGGTGACCATATCCAAATATTCGTTGAATACCGGCTCATGGGCGGTGCCTGTCATATTGGAAGAGGCATCAACAGGAATGAATGGCGGCAACTCACAATTATCAAGCGAGATTTCTTGCGGAATAACCCACCTCCATTCTGTCTTCCCCACAGGAGCTGTAAGGAATTGATATTGAGCAAATGGAATTATAACACACGGAAATTCAAGACCTTTAGCCTTATGAATAGTCATCACTTTCACGGCATCTACCCCTTCAGGCGAGGTGATCGAGGCTTTGGCACCGCGTCTTTCCCACCATTGCATGAATGATGCGATATCCGATGGTTTCGCCTCGCAATATTCAAGCACTATATCCTGCAATGCCGCAATAAAGGGGGCATCACGTCTGCGCATATCCGGGGGGAGGAAAGTGGAGGCTATTCCCTCAACAAGAGCCGGCAAAGTCACAGCCTGCATATCAGCGAGCATTGTCGCGATAGCATCGGAATCAGAACCGGAAGCAAGGAATGCCTCAAGCTGCTCAGGAGCTGACAGATCAGGATGATGGAGCGAGAATACGCGGAAATTGCATTTAACCTCATTCCAGTCAACCACTCCCTTGCGACGTGCCTCCTCACCGGTGCGCACCTCCGGATCAGTGCCTCTGCCAATGGTGGCAAGTGTTGTCAATATAAGCTTCACAGCGGGGGAGGATGCCACTTTCAGCGACTGCTCGGAAATGAACTCTATTCTTTCTTCCGGTGACGCCTCCTCAAGATTATATCTGGCAAACTCATTTATCAATGTCTCCCCTTCCGTATTTGTATCCACAAGAATTGCAATGTCCCCAAGCATATATCCACGACTCCTCAACTCCCCGATTACCGAAGGGATAAGGGTTATTACAGCAGCTGTGGATTCCTCCTTCCTGTCTGCACGGATTATGTTAATCTCCACATAACCTTTAACATCTTTATCCTTATCTTCATCAAGAGGCCTGATTTTCTGCACCACATTTCCATAGAGTTTTCTGAAATCTATTCCGCAGTTTCCGTCCTGACTACTGTTTTTTTGAGATGCCAATCTGTCGGCAAGCATGGAGAAGAAACCATTGTTGAATTCCACCACTTCAGGATCGCTGCGCCAGTTGGTGTTCTCACCGGGGGAATCACCGAGTGCCTTTACATCGGCATATTCCGCCTCCACCCTTTCGGAAATCAGCGAGGGATCGGCATTGCGGAATCGATATATACTCTGCTTGGCATCTCCAATAAGGAGATTCTCATTCCCCCTGCTCAGGCTTTCCGACAAAAGGGGTCGCAGGTTATTCCACTGCATGCGCGAAGTATCCTGAAATTCATCTATCAGAAAATGGTTTAGCCTGGCTCCAAGTCTCTCATAAATAAAGGGGGCATCATCTTCACCGATGATACGGCTGAGCAGAGAGTTGGTTTCGGCAAGCTCCACACAGTTGTTATCCTCAAGATATTCTCTGCGTTTGCGCAAAGTGATGGACAAGAGACCGAGATATGGGAAATTTTTCTTATAAAGGCTCCAATGCTTATATGCAGTAGTTTCAAATTCAGCAAGCCAGCGGTTGCGTGCATCAATCATTTCGCGATACAGAGGCTCGGCAACCTTGTAGAAGTCAGGCTCTGCATTTCTTCGTTTTAGATATGAAGCACCGGAAAAGTCGGAAACCGGGGTAAATTTCTGCAAATTTCCAGACGGGAGGCGATTCCACTTGCAACGCAGGCATTTCTGAGAATGGTCGCGGAATTTCTTTTTTGTGGCATCAATATCCGCTGATTTCATGAGACCAAGTAATTTTTTCGCTGCCGCCTGCATAGCAGCGAACGGCTCTTTGAGCGGTGTGGAATATTTGAGGTCAAGGGATTCATATATTTCCGGAAGATCCGGAGTGCGTTCGAAATACTCCTCAAGCCGGGTGCGTATCTGTTTGAAATCTTCATTTTCAAGGCGCCCTACCGATTTCATGAAACTATAATATATAGACCTCTTATCCTCTTTTTTCTGGAAAATATTCCATTTTTCTCCCGACTCCCTGCCGCGATCCATAAGGACTCCTATCCAATGCATCACTGCTGATGATGCCTTTTTCTCCTCTATATCATTGAGTGTTGCATCAATTCCCACCTTGGCAAGATATTCAGAATCGAGTTCTATGGCATAGGAGTCGTTGAGGTCGGTTTCATAAGCAAATGTGCGAAGCACAAGCTGAAAGAAAGAGTCAATGGTAGACACCTGGAATTCAGAATAATTCTCCAGAAGAATATAGAGTGCCTTACGGCATGTGCGGCTCAATTCCTGCGGCGTTACATCAAGATCCCGGCAAAAATCATCCATGTAATCAGGATGCTTCGGCTTTTTCTTCCCTTTATCCTTAGTATCTCCGTAATCTTTTGGCGGGAAAGCGAGAGCATTGAGTTTCTCAACGATACGCTGCTGCATCTCGTTGGTGGCTTTGTTGGTAAAGGTGATTGCAAGGATATGGCTGAGGGAGTCGTGCAGTTCGGCAGCCGTGCGCAAGCGTCTTGGACCGTTCTCCTCCTTTATGGTAAGGAAATACCACAAATATTTCTTGGCAAGCGTGTAGGTTTTCCCCGACCCTGCCGATGCCCTGTGCAATTCCAACAACTCCATCTTATTTCACTTTGTAGCCTTGGGTACGGAGGAAAGCAGCGAGGCGCTCGCGGCAATCCCCCTGAATGAGAATTTCTCCTCCACGCGCAGATCCTCCGACACCTAAATGTCTCTTTGCTTTGGATGCCAACTCCTGCAATTCGTCATCATCACATTTGAACCCTTCCGCTATGGTAGCAGTCTTCCCTTTGCGCCCCTTCTTCTCCATAATCAGCCGGATTGTCTCCTTATTGCCGGGAGCAGTATCGTTGATACCGGTCTCCATATCAGGCTCACAGTTATCCGGAGCTTCGGGCAAATCATCGCGCAATTGCCCGAGGATATCTTTCCAATCGCCTGTCATAACTTTTTACTGAGATCGGCAACAGACTCAGCCCTGTCGGTGAGAGATCCATCGGCACTGTAGATAAAGAAGGTGGGAAGGGATGACACATTATAACTGCGCAAAGCGCCGGAAGTCATTCCGGCAGGATCAATAACAGTGGTCCATTGCAAGTTGCGGGCTGCGTCACGCCATGCATATTGGTCGGAATCGAATGTTACATGATAGAAATTGACATTGC
Organism: uncultured Sangeribacter sp.; assembly: GCA_964515455.1. Taxonomy (GTDB): domain Bacteria; phylum Bacteroidota; class Bacteroidia; order Bacteroidales; family Muribaculaceae; genus Lepagella. The sequence continues at coordinate 13,361 of CAZEUD010000018.1, read as the reverse complement.
CGCCAAGGCGACTATAAAGTTCTGACAGCGCAATGTTCAAAGCAGGAGATTCAGCCTCGTTCATCATTCCAAAAATCAGAACTGTCTTCTTCCCCTTTCCGGCAACATCCGAGAGTTTCACAATATCCCCGTTTTCATCAGGAAGTGCGATATCTATAAGTTTTACTTCTTCAGCTTCGATTACACGTTTCTTCCCCCCTCCGGAATTTTTGCGGCGCAATGCTTCTAGGCTTACCTGACGGAGCATGCCGGCATGAGGATCGTTGGGCCGGAACTGGTCGAAAGCGGTAGCTACCGCAGCATAATATCTCGCATCGGATGTTGACTCGGGGTCATATAGTGGTTTGCCATCCACAACCTTTGTAAGAACATAATATCCGATTATCGAGCCTTGCGAATCTTTAAGATATTTATTGTAAACATTCTTCTTGAATTCCTCGCGCTTGGTCTGGTCAGCGAAGTCGAGGGCCATAAGCTCTTTTTCAAATGCCGCCATATTTGCCGCCTGCTCTGTGCCTGAGACTTCAAACTGCACTCCGAAATTGTCGGCAGGGGAACTGATTGTAATGTTCTCCACAGAGTCAACCGGGAAATAAACAAACCTGTTGCCAAGCGAAATACGGTAGATCTCGGGAGATGCGGGGGCATCAGATTTGATTTCGAATTTCCCCGACTTCCCAACTTTGGTGGAATCCACAGCTATCCAACGTCCATGGAAATCGGATTTTTCAAGCACCAGAGATTTGTCGGCACCACCTTCCACTTCTCCGGAAACTTTGAATTGCGGATCTCCGCACGACTGCATAATCAATATGGGGAGAGCCACTACTGAAACTGCAAGTATTTTATTTATAAATCCGGATGCTTTCATATCAAAAAGTATATTTTAGAACAAAAAATCGTTTATTTTTCACTTTGGACTGCAAATATACTCAAAATCCACCGTTTTTATGGAATTTAATTGCTAACTTTGTGGAAATTTTTGACGCAACGAAGAAAAACAATAAAGAATTTTTATGTTACAGACATTCAAGAAGACCATCGCTCTGCCTGACGGACGTGAGATCACGATTGAGACAGGCAAGCTTGCCAAGCAAGCTGACGGTGCGGTGGAAGTGCGCATGGGCAATACTATGCTCCTTGCCACAGTATGCTCGGCTCAGGAAGCCGGCGAGGGTGTGGATTTCATGCCCCTCACAGTGGAATATAAAGAGAAATACGCCTCCATCGGGCGTTATCCCGGTGGATTCCAGAAACGCGAAGGTCGCGCCAGCGATTATGAGATTCTGACATCCCGTCTGGTGGACCGTGTGCTCCGTCCTCTATTTCCCGACAATTATCACGCTGAAACTTTTGTTAACGTAATCCTCTTCTCTGCCGATGAGAATGATGCTCCCGATGCTCTCGCAGGTATCGCAGCATCCGCAGCCTTGGCAGTGAGCGACATCCCCTTCAACGGACCTATCTCCGAGGTGCGCGTGGCTCGTGTGGATGGCGAATGGGTAATCAACCCTACATTCGACCAGATCGAGCGTGCCGACATTGAATTGATGGTAGGCGCCACTTATGACAACATCATGATGGTGGAGGGTGAAATGAACGAAGTTTCCGAAGCCGAATTGCTTGAGGCTCTCAAAGTGGCTCACGAGGAGATCAAGAAACATTGCCTCGCCCAGATAGAACTGATGAAAGAGGCAGGCAAAGAGACAAAACGCGAATACAATCACGAAATCAATGATGAAGCTCTCCGTGAGGATGTGCGCGAGAAATGCTACGACAAAGCTTACGCAATTGCCCGCACCGGATGTGCCGACAAGCACTGGCGCAATGATTCATTCAAGGCTATCTGCGAAGAATATATCGAGAATCTTCCCGAAATGACCGAGGAGCAGCTCGAGAAATATACATCGGAGCAGCGCATTGCAATGGTGACACGCTACTATCATGACGTAGAGAAAGAGGCAATGCGCCGCTGCGTGCTTGACGAGGGTATTCGCCTTGACGGCCGCAAGACTACTGAGATCCGCCCCATCTGGTGCGAGATTGACTATCTGCCGGGACCTCACGGATCAGCAGTGTTCACACGCGGTGAGACCCAGGCTCTGGTAACAGCCACTTTAGGCACAACACTTGACGAGAAGATTGTGGACGATGTGCTCAACCAGAGCAAGGAGCGTTTCCTTCTTCATTATAACTTTCCACCCTTCTCCACCGGTGAGGCCAAGGCTCAGCGCGGAGTAGGACGCCGTGAAATCGGACATGGCAATCTGGCACACCGTGCCCTGAAACGCATGTTCCCCGATAATTTCCCATATACCTGCCGTATCGTTTCCGATATTCTGGAATCAAACGGTTCATCTTCCATGGCTACAGTATGCGGCGGCACTCTCGCCCTGCTTGATGCCGGCGTGCAGATGAAGCGTCCGGTAGCCGGCGTTGCCATGGGTCTTATCTCCGATGAAGGTGCTGTGAAATATGCAGTGCTCTCTGATATCCTCGGTGATGAGGATCACCTCGGAGATATGGACTTCAAGGTGACAGGTACCACCAACGGTATCACTGCAACCCAAATGGATATCAAGTGCGATGGCCTCAGCTACGAGATTCTTGCAAAGGCTCTTGATCAGGCAAAGCAGGGCCGCATGCATATCCTTGGTATCATTAACGACACAATCCCCGCACCGCGTGAGGATTACAAGCCTCATGTGCCCCGTCTGGTAACTCTGGAGATTCCGAAGGAGATGATTGGAGCTGTTATCGGTCCGCAGGGTAAGGTGATTCAGGGTATTCAGGAAGAGACAGGCACCGTTATCTCAATCGATGAGGACGAGAAGCTCGGTATCGGCAAAGTGGAGATTGCTTCCAAGTATAAAGCAAGCATTGATGCAGCTCTGGCAAAAATCAAGGCTATTGTGGCTCAGCCTGAAGAGGGTGAAACTTACGAAGGCACAGTGCGTTCCATCCTTGACTTCGGCGCATTCGTTGAATTCATGCCGGGTCGCGACGGACTTCTCCATATTTCGGAAATTTCCTGGGATCGCCTTGACAACATGGAGGCAAGCGGTCTGAAAGAGGGAGACAAGGTGACGGTGAAACTCATCGAAATCGACAAGAAGACCGGCAAATACCGTTTGTCAATGCGCGTGCTTACTCCCAAGCCCGAAGGTTATGTAGAGCGTGAAGCACGTCCGCGTGGCGAGCGTCCACGCCGCGATGGCGACCGCAACGACAGAAGAGAGAGAGGAGAGAGAGGAGAGAGAAACGAGAGACGTGAAAGAAGAGACGGAGACAGAGGCCCCCGTCGCGACAACCGCGGTCCGCGCACTTTCACTCCCCGCAACCGTGAGGAATAATAAAAAACTGAACATTCTATAATGCAATCGGAGAACGCAGCGATGTGTTCTCCGATTTTTTATTGCATATTTTTAAAACTAATAAACATAAAGTATTGTTATATATAAGAGGAGTTAAAATCCTGTAAGACGAGGATGCTTACTCCAAGGATTTATTAAAAACTAAACAATTGTCCACCATGAAAAAGTATTTGGCCGAATGTCTCGGCACTATGTTTCTGGTGCTGTTAGCTTGTGGCAGCGCAGTATTGGCCGGTCCTGAGATCGGTGTTTTGGGTATAGGTCTTTGCTTCGGCCTTATCCTTTTGTGTCTATGTTATGCAATCGGAAATATTTCCGGATGCCATGTGAATCCCGCTGTATCGTTTGCGGTATGGATCTCCGGCAGAATGTCAGCAAAAGAATGCTTCGGTTATATTGTCAGCCAGCTCATTGGCGCGGCAATTGGCGCGGCTCTGCTTTTCTGGCTCTTCAACATCGGAGGTGCAGACTTCAAATATGGCGGCATCACAGCCATATCCGACAATTCGATTGCAACAAACGTATGTCAGCCCGGTGTGAGTCAGGGTATGGCTCTTCTCACTGAGATTCTGCTGACAATGCTGTTTGTATTTGTGGTGCTCGGAGCTACCGACTCCAAGAAAGGTGCAGGTAATTTTGCCGGCCTTGCAATCGGTCTCGCCCTGGGACTTGTGAACATTGTAGGCATCCCTGTTGACAACTGTTCCGTAAACCCGGCTCGTAGTTTCGGTCCCGCATTGTTTTCACCCAACGCATGGCCTGATTTCTGGATCATGGTTGTTGGTCCGTTGGCCGGCGCTCTTCTGGCAGCCTTGTTATGGAGAATGGTGACTAACCGGGATAAGAAAGATTAACCTCTGATGCATTTTCCAAAATATTGAGAAAATTGGCGGCGGCTGTTTTGGCTGCCGCCAAATTCATATATGACCAGTTGCCACAGTCGCGCGGTGTTGCCCCCGGTATCTCTCCCTCATATTCTGCCACAAAGCGCATTGTCTCCTTCATCAGAGGAAGAATCTCCCTGCTCTGATAATCTCCGGAAAGCAAAAGATAATTACCTGTGCAGCAACCCATGGGACCCCAATATACCACCCTCTCTTTCCATTGCGGATGATTGCGTAGGAATGTGGCAGCAAGATGCTCCATAGCATGCAATGCTTCAGGAGAAAGCGCCGGCTCCCGGTTGGGACGTGTCATGCGTATGTCGAAAGTGGAAATCACATCACCTTCGGGGGTCTTATCCTGACGCGAAAGATATATTCCCGGTTCCAATATTTCATGGTTAATTCTGAAGCTCGCTATCTTTTCCATCATTCTTCACAAGTCTTAGAGTCTTTATAATTATCTTTCCAATAGGATTTAAGATTATCCCATTTCACTATCTCCCCCTCGCCGGGTATCGGGCACACATTGCGCCCGTTCAGTCGCACGGAAGCATAAATCTCCCCTTTTCTTCCACGCAAAAGCACTATGGCAAGATTGGCGGCGAGGGGGGTTATCTCCTGCACTCGCCATGTTTGAGCCAACTTCTCAAAATTAGTGGTCATGGCATAACATCCCGGAATCCTCATCAAAGATAGCAACGGCAGCAATGTCTCTGCATGTCCGAAATACCCATTCCCCTTCAGCGCATCGTCCCCTTTATTTTGCAAAGCCTCGTCTGCATCCTCTATTATCTTAAAAAGCAGAGGAGCTGTAGCCTGCGCAGCGAGATCCGATACAGGATTGATATTGTTTCTCAAATAATGCTGCATATTTGAAGCAAGCCAGCACCCTTCAAATTCACGCACACTCATAAATTCTGTGGTGGGTGCCTTCAAACCGGAAGCTTCGTTTGCCTGCAGCATGCCATACATGCTCATGGTGAGATGTCGCAGATGCTGGCGGTTGTCATCATATCCGGTGACAAATAATCTTCTTGCCGGGGCATCAGACACGTGTCTTTTCACAAACTCTTCATACGCGGGTATCCATGCCCCGTTATCCCGATAATTGGAATATGCAGTGTCGGCGATAAAGCAACAGAGCAGAGTATCAAAGCGATGACCTGATTGAGCAGACATTTCCAGTTTTTTATTGGGAATCTCAAGCGAATGCATGAACTGGTACATGGTCATTATAACGCGCGGCACGTATGAGGACCGGGCATCCATTTGTCCCGACTTGAAAAGGCGGGGCAGCATCTTTGCCATATCAGCACCGAGACGGGCAGCCTCACCTTCACCAACGGCTGACAACAATCCCCATCTCCCTTCGGAATAAGCGGTTACTTCCCTTACCAGAGCGAGAAATTTCTCACCTTCAGCAGTAAGCTTGTTTTGGGTCTCCGCCTCCTCAAGAGCATTGGCTATCATCTCAATTTTCTTCTCTCCTGAAAGGTATCGCGAGCCATGACGGGCCACATAGCCAAGATATACAGGTTTAAGAGTATCTCCCCATGCCACCGTTGAATCACACCTTGAAAAGTCATATGGCATCATCGAACCGCAATACTCCAATGGCAACTCACTAAAATCAGTCCTGACCTTCGGCTTCTTTGCTTCCGCCGGGAGCATTGCAACCAGCACTGCCATCAACACAACCACCATTCCACATTGCTTCCACTTATACCCTTTTGCTCTCATATCTATATTTTAAGATTAACATTGTGAAGAAATAATAAAAAACGACTCTTTCAGGCTTTTAATCAGCTATTAAAGAATCGTTTAAAATTTGGAGCGGTAAACGGGATTCGAACCCGCGACCCTCAGCTTGGGAAGCTGATGCTCTACCAACTGAGCTATTACCGCATAATGCTATTCTCCTTTGGTTTTACAAAATTACAAAATTTTTCCATACCACACAAATTTATCGCAAAAGAAGTGGCAGGAATAATCAGGAAATGCATTTGGCTGCTTCGAGCTGGAGGGTATGCGCCAAATCTTCCACGCTATCTCCGCCAAGCAATGCCGGAGCTATCAGCATCACCTCTTCAACTATATTGCCATCATCCGATTCAGCATATCTCAAGAGTTGGGAGTCAGTCTGCCAGCAAAGCAGAAAGTTGAATCCAACTGACAGCATCAGCAGATACCTTGCTGTTGCCATCACCGCTCCACAAATACTGTCGAGCACTCCGCTGCTGATCTTAAGAAACAGAAGGCGCAAAAAGCCGGTGCAGAGACTGAATATCTCATAAACCACCACATATATCACGCCTCGCGAAATCACACTGTAGGCAAAATCAGCTTCGGGCTTTCCGGCAATTGACGGGAGCAATTCCCTTACGCCCTCCTCCACCGGAACGCTGAAAAGTCTCGCGCACACTATCCCGAAACAAAAGCCTATCACAAGAGGCATCTGCCTGCGGAATCCCTGCCTGTATCCTTTTATAATCGCAAGGATGGCAACTACGAGAGCGATAATATGATATATCATCTGACTTTCTTCAGCAACACCACAGCGTATGCGGAAATGCCTTCCTCTCTGCCGGTGAATCCAAGTTTTTCAGTAGTTGTGGCCTTGACCGAAACATTATCCACCTCCGTGTTGAGAATTTCCGATAGCTTAACCCGCATTTCCTCTATATGCGGGTTAAGCTTCGGACGTTCTGCACAGATTGTGATATCCACATTACCTGTCTGATATCCGCGGTCGGTCATCATGCGCACCACCTCCGCAAGCAATAATTTGCTGTCGGCACCTTTATACTTCGGGTCTGAATCCGGGAAGTGATAACCGATATCGCGGAGTGCCAGTGCACCCAATATGGCATCGCATAAGGCATGAATGGCCACATCGGCATCACTATGCCCCAAAAGTCCGAGACTATGGTCAATGCGTATGCCGCAAAGCCACAACTCCCGCCCTTCTACCAAACGATGCACATCATATCCTTGACCGATGCGGAACATAGTTTTTAATTATAAGATTTCAAAGAGCACTGACAATAGCCTCAGTATCTTCAGCTATCATCAACTCCTCATCAGTGGGTATCACAACTACGTGAATCTTTGAGTCCTTTCCGGAGATTTCAATCTCTTTGCCTCTAACCTTGTTGGCTTCTTCGTTGAAAGTAACGCCAAGATAAGCCAAACGACGGCAAATCTCCTCACGGGTGCCGAGCTGGTTCTCTCCTACTCCTCCGGTGAATACTATCAAATCAGCGCCACCCAACACTGCTGTGTAGGCTCCGATATATTTCAAAATACGGTATTCATACATATCCATGGCGAGTTTGGCGCGACCATTACCCTCCTTGATACCGTCCTCGATATCACGCATGTCGTTGGAGATACCGGACACACCCAGCACTCCACTCTCTTTGTTGATTACTTTCTGCAAGCCATCAGCATCCAAACCCTGACATTGCATCAGATACACCAAAGCACCCGGATCTATGTCGCCCACGCGGGTACCCATCATAAGACCTTCGGTAGGAGTCAATCCCATTGAGGTGTCTATGCTTTTGCCATCAGCTATTGCTGTTACGCTGGCACCGTTACCGATATGGCAAGTGATGATGCGCTGCTTCTCGTATGGGAGACCCAGGAATTCGCAAGCGCGACGGGAAACGTAGCGATGACTTGTGCCGTGGAAACCATAGCGACGTATGCCATATTTCTCGTAATCCTCGTAAGGAAGGGCATACATATAAGCCTTGGCAGGCATGGTCTGATGGAAAGCCGTATCAAACACCGCTACCTGCGGAGTTTCAGGCATAATCTCTGTAACAGCCTCTATACCCGTAACATTTGCCGGATTATGGAGCGGTGCCACAGGATAACATTCCTTCACGCGCTGAATCACCTCGGGTGTGATCAGAACAGACTTGTTGAAATATTCCATACCATGCACCACGCGGTGACCTACGGCTCCTATCTCATCAAAGCTCTTTATCACACCTTTCTCAGGATCAGTGAGTACTTTCATCACCTGCCTGATGGCCTCCTTATGGTCGGGCATTGACACTGTGACTGTTTCTTTAGAACCATCTTTCAACTTGAATTTCAAGAAAGAATCCTCAAGACCAATCTTTTCAACGCCACCTTCAGCAAGCACTTCTTTAGACTCGCTGTCGATCAATTTATATTTAACACTGCTGCTGCCGCAGTTCAAAACAAGAATCTTCATTTTTTTAATTTTATTTCTGCTTGTCACCGATTGCCTGGTTGCAAGTAACTATGATTGTGTTAACGATATCATCCACTGTCGCTCCTCTGGAAAGATCATTCACCGGAGCAGCGAGACCCTGGAGAATAGGACCTACAGCACCGGCACCTGCAAGACGCTGCACGAGTTTATAAGCGATGTTTCCAACCTCGAGCGAAGGGAATACCAAAGTGTTGGCATGACCCGCAACCTCGCTGCCGGGAGCTTTCATGCCTCCAACAGCCTCCACGATAGCTGCATCGCTCTGCAATTCTCCGTCAATCTTCAAATCCGGAGCCATCTTATGAGCAAGCTCAGTAGCCTCAATTACCTTATCCACGCGCTCATGGCTTGCACTTCCCTTGGTGGAGAAGCTGCACATTGCCACTACCGGATCAAGACCGGCAATATCTTTGGTGGTCTTCGCAGTAGCCACTGCAATCTCAGCAAGTTCTTTGGCTGTAGGATCCGGCACTACCGCACAATCGGCAAATACGAGCATGTGATCCTCTCCATACTGGCAATTCTCCGGCAAGAGCATTATGAACGCTCCACTCACTACGGATATTCCCGGTTTGGTCTTCAGCACCTGGAATGCTGCACGGAGCACATGAGATGTAGGACTCAAGGCACCTGCCACCATGGCATCGGCATCCCCCCTCTTGATCATGAGACATCCGAGATAGAGAGGATTGCGCACAATGTTGCGGGCCTCATCAAGGGTCATACCTTTACTCTTGCGGAGTTCTGTGAAAAGTTCTGCATACGGCTCGGTGGCTTCCGCATCCTCAGGATTGATTATATCGGCTTTTTCAATGTTGGAAAGTCCAAGCTCTGAAGCTTTGGCAAGGATATCCTCACGATTTCCAACGAATACCACATTTGCAATTCCCCGGGCTATAACTCGATCTGCTGCCTGAAGTGTACGCGGCTCCAATGATTCCGGGAGCACGAGGCGCTGCGGATTTTCCTGCGCCTTTTTTGTAAGTCTTTCAAATAATGTCATAATATTTTGAGCTTATCATCAGTTAACCATAAAGAATGAGCAAAGGTACAAAGAATTCCTCAAAGGTAGGAGGTAAAAGAGGATATTTTTTTGTAACTTTACGCCCGATTTATGGCAAGAATTGTAAAAAGGCTATATCTGTTTATTTTGAAGAGTTTCCTGCCTCTGTTCGCGATGACGTTTTTTATCGTGCTTTTCATCGTGCTCATGCAGTTTCTCTGGAAGTATATAGACGACCTTGTTGGCAAGGGATTAAGCTTTACCGTGCTTGGTGAACTCTTCTTCTACGCAGCTGTAACGCTCGTGCCCATGGCTCTGCCTCTTGCCATTCTGCTTGCGAGCCTTATGACTTTCGGAAATCTCGGCGAGCGCTCCGAACTTACGGCCATTAAAGCCTCGGGCATATCGCTGCTGAAAGTGATGCGTCCCCTCATAATCCTTGTGATGATGATTGCTGTTGGAGCCTTCTTCTTCCAGAATGATATCCTCCCCAAAGCTCAGGTGAAGATGTGGACACTGCTTTTCTCTATGAAACAGAAGAGTCCGGAAGTGGAGATTCCGGAAGGTGTTTTCTACGATCAGATACCGGGTTATAACCTCTATATAAAAACAAAAAATAATGATACGGGTATCTTATACAACGTAATGATATATGATATCAGCCGGGGCGGTGACAACTCCACAATTCTTCTTGCCGACTCCGCCCGTATGGCATTTACCAAAGACAGCCGCTACCTGTATCTGCATCTTTTCACAGGGGAGCAGTTTGAAAATCTCCGCGAGCAACGCGCCCTTGACCGCAATGTGCCTTTCCGCCGCGAGACATTTGTGGATAAGGAAATCCTGATACCTTTTGACGCTAATTTCAATCGTCTTGACGAGGGGGGTATGCGCAAACAATATGTAGGCAAGAATATGGAGGAATTGCAACAGACAATAGACTCTGTATCACATCGCATCGACTCCATTGGGGAGGGGTATGCCCGCGATCTTAAACGAACTGCTTTCAGCGGAGTGTTGCGCTCGACATATTTCTCAGAAAACGAAAAGGGAAAAACTGAATATACCGGCAAAGCCATGCCTTTGGATTCTTTGATGGCAAGCCTTACACCTTCACAGCAGAATGAGGTATATAATCAGGCCCGTACCAATATCAAAAGTCGTGTGAGCGAATTGGAATTCAGGGCCCTTACCATGGCTGAGGAGAAGCTGGTGGTGCGTCGTCATGAAATAGAGCTTATAAAGAAATTCACATTGTCGGTGGCTTGTATCATTTTCTTCTTCATAGGCGCTCCGCTCGGAGCCATCATCCGTAAAGGGGGACTCGGCACACCTCTGGTGATTTCCGTGCTCCTCTTCCTTGTTTATTACATCATCGAAAATACAGGATACAAGATGGCCCGCGATGGCAGAATCGCAGTATGGGCAGGTATGTGGCTTTCCACATCCATCTTGCTCCCTCTGGGAATCTTTGTCACATACAAAGCGATGAATGATTCAGCCGTATTCAACAAGGATCTCTACATAAACCTTATACGCCGCTGTTTCGGACTTAAAGAGACACGTCACGTGCCTATGAAGGAGGTTATCATCAATGAAGTGGACTACCGCAAAGCCTCCGTAATGCTTGCACGCCTCTACGCCGAAGCCGCAACGTGGCTACACCGCAATCCAAAACCTCAAAACTATTTTGAATATTGGGACAAAGGATACTCTCTGTCTGAAATCAGCAAAATGGGAGAGATGCTGGATAATACCGTAAATTATATGTCGGACTCACGGGATTTGAAGGTAAATGCAAAGCTTGAGCAATTCCCGGTAATTAGACCTTTGTGGATATACAATCCCACTTCCAATTTATGGCTTCGCCGGGTATTAAAATGGTTCTTCCCTGCTGGTCTGGTTATTTATCTGCTAAGCATCCCCTATTCCCGCCGCCTTCATGGTGAATACACGGATGCAGAATGCACTGCCCTTGCCGAGCTACTCATCATCCCTCACAAATAAAAACACAGACTCCAATACGAATTGAAGTCTGTGTAATTATCACGTTTTTCCTGTATCTATGTCTATTAAATAGCAGTTATTGGTATTTACATATATTCACATATTTGTTAAAATAGTTTAAAATCTCTATATTATACAAATTTTTCAAAACTATTTTCGATATTTTCTGTTTTAACTTATGAAAAGAAAGAAGATAGATTTTGTTCATTAAGTTTAAGTTCTAACAGGCTTGTTTGTTAAAGAAAACGGCCACTCGCGAGAGCGGTCGTTTTTTTGTATCAGAAAGGTTTACGATATTTGGCAGGATCGGAGAGCTCTTCAAGAATGGAAAGGTAAGAGGCATAGCGGCTCTGCGAAATAAAGCTTTCCTCTACTGCCGGCACCACTGCGCAACCCGGTTCACCGATGTGCTTGCAGTCAGAGTAGCGACATTCTGCTGATTTTTGAAAAATCTCAGGGAAAAAATGGGAAACTTCTTCCGGTTTGAAATCTATGGTGCCGAATCCCTTCACTCCCGGTATATCTATAATATCTCCTCCTCCGGGTATAGGTATAATTTCAGAAAAGGTAGTAGTATGCATTCCGGTATGGTGTATATCGGAGATTTTTCCTGTTTTTAGATTGGCTCCCGGAATCATTGCATTTATCAGAGATGACTTTCCTACTCCACTGTTTCCGGCCAAAAGCGTAGCTTTCCCCTTTAATTCTTCAAGCAGATTCCCTATACCATTACCGGTTGCGGCAGAAACTTCAAATACCTTATATCCTATGGATTGATACAAGTTGGCAATCAATTTCCCGAGTTGATGGTCTTCTTCATCCCAAAGGTCTGTTTTGTTGAGTATGAGCATGGCGGGAACGCTGTATGCTTCGGCGGTGGCAAGGAATCGATCAATAAATGTGGTTGGGGTCTGAGGATCCCTGAGTGTTGCCACGAGGGCTGCGCAATCAAGATTTGATGCCAGAATATGAGATTCCTTTGATAAGTTTGATGCCCTGCGGATGATATAATTGCGGCGGGGAGCAATAGATGTTATATAGTCGGCATCATCGGCAGAGTGAGATACGATAACACGATCACCCACTGCCACAGGATTTGTGGTACGTATACCTTTTATCCGGAAATTCCCTTTTACACGGCACATCACTTCCTCTCCGGAATCGAGACGCACTATATAGGAAGAACCGTTGTTCTTAATCACAATTCCTTCACCTTTTACCGATGACTTTTCCAATTGCTTTTTAGATTTCATAGCGCAAAATTACACTATTTATTAACAAATCAACCCTTAAAGTTGTTTGATTTATAAATTAAGTGAAAACAAACAGGGTATTTTGCACCCTGAATTTGGAAATTTGACAAAAAATTGCCAAATTTGCAGCGTAAAACACTAACTAATTAAATATTTTAGAAAAACATGAACATTGAATCAATTGGAACCTGGGCCGGCGAAGTATACAAAGCATTGGAATCGTCGGACACCCGCATGCTTGGTTTTAAAGGCTTGAAGAAAGCCACCAAACTGAAAAAAGATGAAATCATGGCCGCTCTCGGTTGGCTTGGTCGTGAAGGAAAGATTGTAATTACACCCAACGATGAAGAGATTGTCGTTACATTAGTGTAAGCAAGATCAGACACTTAAAACCTAATAATTAAATATGGTGCAGCTCTTTGAGCTGCACCATATTTAATTTTCGAAGTAGCTAAGAAAAATAAATGAACAGATTAAACGCGGATAATTTTGAGGCGATTCAAGCTTAGATTCCATCTCCCCAATCATAATCGAAACGTAATTGTCAATAACAAACTGTATCTAATTACCAACAACTTTCTCATTATATTT
>CAZEUD010000017.1:0-40195 GCA_964515455.1 uncultured Sangeribacter sp. | reverse complement strand
GCTCGCCTTTTTTATTTTGAAAACATTTTAACTTTTCTCTTTAAGGATTGTTAATACTTATAAAAACTATACTGCAGACTTATGGCTACAATATATGAAACAATCATGAACCTCCCGCTCTTCAAAGGACTGAGCCATGAGCAGGTATCTTCATTTCTGGAAAAAACACATATTCGGTTTACCAAATATTCCAACGGACAAAGAATCGTAAATGCCGACGAGACAGTCACTGTTCTTAAATGTATTATTTCCGGTAAAATCCGTATGTTCCACAAATTCGGAGAAGGATCAGGAATGATAATTGCTGAAACTCAGGCAGGTGAGAATATGCTTGGCGTTGACATGCTGTTTGGCATGGATAATAAATACGGGGTAGACATTGTGGCCAAGGGAGAAGTAAGCCTTATGCAATTCAGCAAAGAGCAATTTCTCACGCAGTTGATTCCTGGTTCAATATATCTCATAAATTATCTTAATCTGTTGGCTCTCAGAGCACAAATACGATACGACATTTATTCTACATATCCGGAAAGCGGATTGCCGGCAATGCTCGGACGCATATTGAAAGCTTATTGTTCCAAAAATTCTACTGATATTTCCCTTTCGTTTGAAATAAACGAACTTGCAGAATTCTTAAACACAGATATTGACACTGCTACACGCGAAATTTTGGAACTCGAACGAAAGGGATATATTCGTCAACTTCCGAACGGATTCCTGATTCTTGACACTTCCTTTATCAAATGAGCCTTGCCGTAATTTTTATTTTGCCATTAACAAGATTATGGCTATCTTTGTGGCATAAATAAATAAATTTTTTACTATGGCATCAAATACCGCTATGAAAACTCGCCTCATTATAATGAACTTTCTGGAGTTCGCAGTTTGGGGCTGTTACCTTGTCTCAATGGGCATATATTTGGGTTCCGTTGGACTTGGCAATAATATATTTTGGTTTTATACCGCCCAAGGACTTGTTTCCTTATTTATGCCGGCCCTGGTAGGGATTGTGGCTGACAAATGGATTCCCGCCCAGAAAATGCTCAGTTTATGCCATGGCATAGCCGGAGTATTCATGGTGCTCGCCGGCTTGTATTGCTGGCAAAGCGGCACTGACGTGCAGTTTGGCACACTATTCTCCCTCTATACAATCTCGATTGCATTCTTCATGCCTACCATCGGATTGGCAAATTCAGTTGCTTTCAACGCCCTCAGTAAGGCCGGGCTGGACACAGTGACAGCATTCCCTCCAATCCGTGTGTTCGGCACCGTTGGTTTTATATGCGCGGAATTATTTGTTAACTTTACAAATTTCCAATCTACCTACGAACAATTCATATCATCCGGTGTGGCAAGCCTGATATTGATGTTCTACGCCTTGACAATGCCTAAATGTCCTGTCAACCCGTCCTCGGGTTCATCTCTTTCTGATACACTTGGACTCAGCGCATTCAAGCTCTTCAAGCGTAAAACAATGGCAATATTTTTTATTTTCTCAATGCTTTTGGGCGTGTGTCTGCAGATTACCAACAGCTACGGCACAACGTTTATAGACTCCTTCCAGAACATTGCCGAATATGCCCACACTTGGGGAGCAAAGAATGCAACTGCCCTCACAGCCATATCTCAGGCAAGCGAAGCTCTGTGCATTCTCATGATTCCATTCTGCCTGAAAAGATTTGGAATCAAAGGCGTTATGCTCATGGCAATGATGGCATGGGTGTTCCGTTTCGGATTCTTTGGAATCGGCAACACCGGATCCGGTCTTATTTGGATCATACTTTCTTGCATTGTGTATGGAGTGGCATTTGACTTTTTCAATGTGTCCGGCGGTTTGTTTGTGGATCAACAGACAGATGTTAAACTCCGCTCAAGTGCGCAGGGGCTTTTCATGATTATGACCAACGGAATCGGAGCAAGTGTCGGAACTTTCCTTGCAGGAACATTGGTTGTAAATAAAAATGTGGATATGTCCGGAGCAACATCTGCTGCCGAAAATCTTATAGGATGGCAACATTCCTGGTTTATTTTTGCAGCATACGCTCTCATCATCAGCATTCTCTTCATATTTATTTTCAAAACTCCCAAGACTCCGGAAAATATTAGTGTAGTCAAGGCTTCCGACATAGCCGGTGGTGACCCTGAAGGTATGCCGGGTGAAAATCAATCAATCTGATAATTCATCATAATCCGGCACCCAAATGATAAGGTTCTTCAGTCCAGATATCGAAACGTGTGGCTTTCTCCCGGAAATAGAATCGGGACACTGCTGCAGGGTGCTGAGAATGAATGTCGGTGACATTATCTGCACTGTTGATGGCAAAGGGAATTCTTTCGAATGTGAAATTACCGATGCCAACTCCAAAAAGACACAAGTCAGGATAATATCCAAGACTTCTGAACAAAAACATTGGAAACCCAAAATCACTTTGGCTGTGGCTCCAACCAAGAATATTGATCGTATTGAATGGCTTCTTGAGAAAGCCACAGAGATCGGTGTTGACAATATAGTGCTTTTAAAATGCCGTCACAGCGAAAGAAAAGAGGTGAAGGAGGAAAGAATTAAAAAGATTCTTGTTTCAGCAATGAAGCAGAGTATGAAAGCCCTCATGCCTCAGTATAAAGGTATGACGGATTACAAAACTTTCATTAAGAGTTTGGGACAAGAAGAATGCAACTCCGTAAGAATCATGGGATATTGCGCTGCGGAATACCCTAAAAGGGAGCTGACTCAGGTGTATGAAGCTGATAAGGATGTTATTATACTTATCGGACCGGAGGGGGATTTCTCAGAAGAGGAGGTAACAACTGCTGTTGATGCCGGATTTATTCCAGCAACGTTCGGCAATACCAGACTGAGAACCGAGACGGCAGCTCTTTTTGCTCTCTGCTCTATTCACACAATAAATAATTTGAAAGAATACAATGACTGAAAATATTAATGACTATATTTCCTCAAGCAAAAGTGGCAATTTCTTTCTTCTTGCCGGACCTTGTGTGATTGAAGGTGAAGATATGGCAATGGATCTTGCTGAAAATCTGATGAAGATATCATCAGATCTTGATATTCCCTATATATTTAAAGGAAGCTATCGCAAGGCCAACCGCAGTAGAATTGATTCTTTTACAGGCATTGGAGATGAAAAAGCCCTTAAAATATTGAGGAAAGTCCGCGACACTTTCAAAATACCGGTAGTTACAGACATTCACTCTGCACAAGAAGCAGACATTGCGGCCGAGTATGTGGATATACTTCAAATTCCAGCTTTTCTCTGTCGTCAGACCGAACTGCTTGTGGCTGCGGCCAAAACGGGTAAAATGGTAAACATCAAGAAGGGGCAGTTTCTTTCTCCGTCTGCCATGAAATTCGCCTGCGGTAAAGTACGCGAATCCGGAAACAACAACATAGCGGTGACTGAAAGAGGGACATTTTTCGGATATGGCGACCTTGTAGTGGACATGCGTGGAATTCCTGTAATGAAAAAGGAATGTGAATGTCCTGTTATTATGGATATTACTCATTCTCTACAACAGCCGAATGGTGCTGATGGTGTCAGCGGTGGTCTCCCTGCTCTTATCTCAACAATAGCCAAATCAGGTTTGGCTGCCGGAGCGGATGGCATATTTTTGGAGACACACCGAAATCCGGCTCAAGCCAAAAGCGATGGTGCCAACATGCTTCCTCTTTCTCAAGCTGAAAATTTACTTAAAAATCTGACTATTCTTCGTAAAGCCCTAAATGAAATTAAAATATATGAAAATTAAAGCTTTGATTTTAGGATTGGCTATATTAGGAAGTCTTGCGGCTTCCGGCCAGCAGATAAGTCCCCTCACCAAAGCCATGCTCCGTGGCTATGAAAAGATTCTTAATGAAAATCCCAAGGATTACAATACGCTGTATCAGAGAGCTACCCAGTATTACAATCTATCAATGTATGATGATGCTTTAGTGGATATTGTAAAAGCTCTCGACTATACTCCTGAGAAAGAGAAAAGTCTTAGAATAGATGAATATTCCATGCTGTCTGATATATATATCCAGACCAAGGAGTATGACAAGGCGCTGCAAGCTATCAACAATGCATTGGCTTTGTCCCCAAACGACTACCCTCTTCTTTACAAAAAGGGGAATGCCGAACTTTATCTTGACAAGCCGGAAGAGGCATACCGCACATATGCAGCAATGCAGCGATTGAAAAGCCGCAGTCAGGAAGCTTTCTTCGGAATGGCCCGCGCTGACATTATGATGGGAAAGAAAGATGATGCCCGGGAGCTGATCACACAAGCTCAAAACGCTGATCCGAGCAATTACCTTACATATTGCCGCGTAGGTGAATTATATGAGGATATGGGTGAGGATGAAAATGCAGCTGCAAGCTATCTCAATGCCTTCAGCCTTGCCGACAATAATTCAAGCAGACCGCTTGAATCCCTTATTCTCCTCGCAAAGAAGAATTACAATGCCGTGGAAACTGCCATTCAATATGCAATCTCACGTACCGACAATACTGATGCCCTCTATTTTCTTCAGGCAAGCATTGCATTCAACAGTGGAAACTATAATCAGGCCTACAACGGATTTAAGAAACTTCTCGAATCCAGGGAAGGACAGATTGCTTCTGTCTATGCAAATATGGCATTGTGTTGCAAAGCGCTTAATAAAATGGGAGAAGCATCCACAAATGCAGATCTTGCCGTGTTGAAAGATAATACGGTTTTTACCCAGAATGTTAAGGCAGAAGTGGAACTTGCAGCAGGCAATCCCCATACTGCCCTTCTTGCTGCAACCAAAGCTTTGCATGCAGATGCAAACTCCGTTGAGTCTCTTACCAATTCTGCCCTTGCCAACATGGCTCTTGATGATGCAAAAGCAGCTTTACAAAATCTTAATGAAGCTGCCATGACAGACCCGTCAAATCTTTACGCAAGAATGCTGAGGGCTTATGTGAATTTCAATATGCTCAATGATGCTAAAGAGGCGATACTTGATTATACAAGAATTGGGAATACATTAGACCCCGAAACTTTTGATGATACCGTATATCAGGCATTGGCTCAATGTCTCGCAGGAAAAAAATTAGATGCTGACGAGACAATGAAACGTGCGCTTCGCGAAAAGACTGACAAGACAAAAGATGATTATTATATGGCTGCCGTATACTACGCTCAGACCGGCGACCTTAAGCAAGGGAAAGATATGATCGACAAAGCTCTCAGTCTCGGTTATCAGAATCTGTATAATCTATACACCAATACTACAGCCAATCTTAACATTGCGCCTATAAGACATCTCCTCACCAAATGATTCAAACCATTTTTGAATTTGTAAATATCAATGTAACAACTATAAATTCCATAAACTAATCTGACAATGAATACAAAACAAAATACTCTTGCCATTATGTCGCTTGGTATTATTGCTTCCGCCAATGCTTCTGAAGCACCAAAGAAGCAAAATAATACTGTCGACACTTCGCGCCCCAACGTATTAATTATATACGCAGATGACCTCGGATACGGAGACCTGCAATGCTATGGAGCAAAGAATGTGGAAACACCTAATGTGAACAGGCTTGCAGACAATGGTATCCGTTTTACTAATGCTTATGCTACCGCAGCAACAAGCACCCCTTCCCGCTATTCAATGCTCACCGGTCACTACAGTTGGCGCAGACCTGATACTGATATCGCCCCTGGAAACGCCGGTATGATTATCCGTCCGGAGCAGTATACAATAGCTGATATGTTCAAATCTGCCGGCTATGCCACATGCGCTATCGGCAAATGGCATCTCGGTCTTGGTGACAAAACAGGGGAACAGGACTGGAATGCACAACTTCCTGCCGCTCTTGGTGACATAGGTTTCGATTATTCTTATATCATGGCTGCCACTGCCGACCGCGTTCCATGCGTATTCATAGAGAATGGTCATGTGGCAAACTACGATCCGAGTGCTCCCATCGAGGTAAGCTATAAAGAGAATTTCCCCGGTGAACCTACAGGAAAGGATAATCCTGAATTGCTTTATAATTTGAAACCGACATTCGGTCATGATATGTCTATTGTTAACGGCATATCTCGTATTGGTTTTATGAAAGGTGGTGGAAAAGCCCTTTGGAAGGATGAAAATATCGCGGATTCTATTACAGCTCATGCCATTAATTTCATAAAGGAGAATGGTGACAAACCTTTCTTTATGTATTTCGCTACAAACGATGTTCATGTACCGAGATTCCCTCACGACAGATTCCGCGGCAAAAACAAGATGGGTTTGAGAGGTGATGCTATAGCTCAGTTCGATTGGTCTGTTGGTCAACTTCTTAACACTCTTGAAGACATGAAACTCCTTGACAATACAATCATAATCCTTTCCAGCGATAACGGTCCCGTGCTGAACGATGGTTATGATGACCACGCCGAGGAGCTTCTCAATGGACACTCCCCGACAGGTGAACTGAGAGGCTCAAAATATAGCCTTTATGAAGGAGGAACACGTGTACCGGTAATTGTACACTGGCCTGCCGGAAATCTTAACAAAGGTGTAAATCCCACTGTCTTGTCTCAGATAGACCTTCTGTCGTCCTTCGCTGGTTTCCTTGGAGTGCAGATTCCTAATGGCAGTGCATCAGATTCATTCAATCGCATTGACAATTGGCTCGGAAGAGATTTGACAAACCGTCCTTGGGTAATGCAACAAGGTTACGACCATACTCTTGCTTTGAGGGTTCCCGACTGGAAATATGTAGAGGCAAGCACATTCCCAAAAATGAAACCTCGCGGCGCTTATGTAGAGACAGGTTGCGCTCCGGTTCAGCAGCTCTATAATATGAAGGATATTCATGAAGAGAAAAATGTAGCGGCAGAGAATCCGGAAGAGGTTGGTAAACTACACTTGCTTCTCGAAATGATACGCAAGGGTAACTATAACGAGCTTCCCGCAGAGGAGATGCCTTGATATCGGTTTAGGTTTACAATATTTGTGGAATAAAGTCTAAATCATTACTACACAAATACGTTATTATGCGTTAACATATTTTAACAGTTCAAACTTTTTATTTTTGCACATGTCACCATGGCATGTGCAATTTGTTTAAATATATGTTGTAAAACATATTTTCTCCATAAAAAGGCTTATAATATCAAGTTACGGATACAAAACAATAAATTAACAAAAATAAAATAAGAAATTTATCCCTAAAAAGTTGGCGTGAATGTGAATTTTTCACTATCTTTGAAACATAAGAAGTTGAAAATCTTAAAATTTGTAAAAAACATGGAACAGACACTTGTGATCCTCAAGCCCTCGGCTATCGAACGTAATCTCATTGGAGAAGTAATCGGTAGAATAGAGAAAAGAGGACTCATAATATGCGGAATGAAAATGATGCAACTTGATGAAGCTATCCTACGCGAACATTATGCTCATCTTGTAGACAAACCTTTCTTCCCATCAATTGTAGCTTCCATGACAGCCTCACCTGTAGTTGTGATGTGTCTCAAAGGTGTTGACGTTGTAAGCGTATTCCGCGAGATGACAGGTGTAACAAACGGCAGAAAAGCAGCTCCGGGCACCCTTCGCGGTGACTTCTGCATGAGTGGGCAGATGAATATCGTTCACGCAAGCGACAGCGTTGAAAATGCCAAAATAGAGCTTGCCCGCTTTTTCAAGCCTGAAGAGATTTTCGACTACACACCGACTAACGTAACATTCCTCTACGGAGAAGACGAATTGAATTAAAAGAAATGATTGGATTAAAAAAGATATTTGGAGCAGCAATTCTGATTGCATTCTGTGCATCCGGAGTTTCAGCCCAGCAGATAGTTTCAAAGTCAGCTCACTCTGATATGCACAAGCAGCTTCTTGCCAATCAGGCAAAAAGCAAAGATCAGATAAAGC
The DNA here is from genome assembly GCA_964515455.1 of uncultured Sangeribacter sp. Lineage (GTDB taxonomy): Bacteria > Bacteroidota > Bacteroidia > Bacteroidales > Muribaculaceae > Lepagella. The sequence goes on along the minus strand of CAZEUD010000017.1, from coordinate 32,298 downwards.
TGGTTGAGAAAAATACATTCATTGACCTGATTGATGACCTTGAGCCGGAACTTGACATATATACCGAAGGATGGAACAGCAAAGCTGTAAATCCTTTTAAAGAGTCAGATGTCCCCAATTCAAAGGTAATTGATGTCACAGGTTATTTTATGCCTGTTCCCGGAAGAGTAACTTCCAACTATGGATATCGGGCAAAATTCGGAAGAATGCATAAAGGTATTGATCTTGCCATAAAGAGCAACGATACAATTTATGCAGCTTTTGATGGTAAAGTCCGACTCACCGCTTATGAAGCAAAGGGATACGGAAACTATGTTATCCTCAGACACCCAAATGGTCTTGAAACCGTTTACGGACACCTCAACAAGCACCTTGTAAAACCAGACCAGACTGTGAAAGCAGGTGATCCTATAGGACTTGGAGGAAGCACTGGAAGAAGCACCGGACCTCACCTCCATTTCGAAACCCGATTCATGGGTTACGCCATTAATCCTTCCGCAATTTTTGACTTCGCAAACCAAACAACTCATACAGATACATATACATTCTCCAAATCCACTTATACAAAGGCGAGAAATTATGCTCCCTCTAATAATCTCGCAAAGTCGGAAAAAGAGAATCCTTACAAAAACGCAAGCTCATCCAAAACAACATACACCGTAAAGAAAGGCGATACTCTTTCATCAATTGCACGCTCTTACGGAATGTCGGCAACAACATTGAGGAAACTCAACAGATTGGGAAGTTCCGACAAAATCAAAGCAGGACAAGTGCTTAAATTGAAATAATTGTTTCATAATAGTGTTTTACATATATTTGCACCGTAAACGGGATGGCAAGTGATTGTCGTCCCGCTTTTTTATTTCTCCATTATACAGCATACATGAAAGGTTGATTCCTTGAACTTTTATAAAGGGAAATTTGTATTATTTATTCTTTGCCGGGCATTCACCACTCTCGTAGATGTGATATGGTCGCACATTAACAGCCGCGCAAATAAACGAAGACTTCCTCTTAATGGTATATATAGTTGCAGTGATGCTGTATAGATTTCATCTATATACATTCGAGAATCCCTCAGGTCGTGACACAATTGCAGACGGATACCTTAGCCCGGGAAAAGATCCGGCATATCTGTTTGGTCTCCCCTATCCTTTCTTTAATGACAGTGAGACTCCGATGCGACCGGGTATGCCACCGAAGGGATTATACCCGGGAGCCAATTTATATTGCGGACAAGTTCCGGCTAATGAACCTGAGACAGATGTCAAGTCTTCAATTACAGAAGCTCAAGCTTGACTGTGAAGTGGCGCATCAACTCAGCCTCCCATTTTATTGCTACGCCGCGGGTTATTTCATGCCTGCGGTCGTAGACATTCTTAAGAGCTGCAGCAATAACGTCCATGTGATTGTTAGTATATGTACGTCTGCAAATGCACAAGCGCAGAAAGTCGTTACCGTCAAAACGATTCTCTCTTGTAACAGGATCCCTATCGGCAAGAAGATATCCAATTTCGCAACCTCTAACCCCTGCTTCAAGATATAATTCAATGGTAAGACGCTGAGCCGGGAACTCCTCTTTGGGTATTTGGTCAAGAACCCTTGGCGCATCTATAAAGAGAGCGTGACCTCCTGCCGGACGTTGATACGGAATACCATATTCATCAAGTTTTGAAGCTAAATATTCCACCTGCTTGATACGCGTCTGCAACATATCGAATTCCGTATTCTCATCAAGACCTACAGCTAATGCCGCCATATCCCTGCCATTCATTCCTCCATAAGTTAGAAATCCTTCGAAGGGTATAACAAAGCGTTTTGCACCTTCATAAACATCTTCCCATCGAGTCGCAATAAATCCGCCCATATTAACAAGACCATCTTTTTTCGATGACATCGTCATGATATCGGCATTTGCAAACATCTCCCGACAAATCTCCTTGATGGTCCAATCTTTGAATTCGGGTTCACGCACCTTTATAAAATACGCATTCTCAGCAAAACGTGCGGAATCAAATACTACTCTCTTTCCATATTTGTCAGCCAATGCACGCACTCCTCTGAGATTTTCCATTGATACCGGTTGTCCCCCGACTGTATTATTTGTGATGGTGACTATAATAAACGGGATTTTATCACAATTTTTTTCAAGAACGGATTCAAGTTTCTTTAAATCCACATTACCTTTAAACGGAACCTCAAGTTGCGTATCTTTAGCCTCATCTACAGTGCAGTCAACAGCAAATGCCTTTCTGCTCTCAATATGACCTTTAGTGGTATCGAAATGTGAATTTCCGGGAACAATATCACCCTCTTTCACAAGATGGGAGAACAAAACGTTTTCAGCGGCACGACCCTGATGAGTCGGAATAACGTATTCAAAACCTGTAAGACGGGTTATAGTATCTTTAAGCTCATAAAAGGAGCGGGCTCCGGCATAAGATTCATCTCCGGTCATCATTGCAGCCCACTGGCGATCGCTCATGGCTCCTGTACCGGAATCAGTAAGGCAATCAATATATACTTGATCGGATCTTAGCATAAACACATTATAATCCGAATTTTTAAGCCATCTTTCACGCTCCTCGCGCGTGCTTTTACGTATTGGCTCAACCATCTTGATTTTCCAAGATTCTGCAAAAGGAAGTTCCATATTTATAATTGAAATAGTTTTAATATTGTAAAATTAATTATCCCACACTTATTTTCAAAGAAAATATCTTTAAAAATCAAGTATGGGATCTACAATGTATAAATATAATAGTATAAAATATTTATTCCTTAATAAATATGAAGTTTATATACATTCTAATTATTCTTGTTTCTTTATTGGCGTAACTTTATATCCTGCCTTCCGAAGACCTTCAACTACCCCGTTTTCACCCGGCAGGTGAAGTGCTCCCACTGCCACAAATGTAGGTGCTTCTTTCATCATAGCCGGCAATTTTTCTATCCAGTCGGCATTCCTTTGATTTATCAATAATTCAAGGAATGGAGATGAATCCTTATTTTCTTCCTCTGAAAGTTTATACAAAGCATCAATATCCTGAGCAAGGTATGCTTCATTCAGTTTTGCTGATTTTTCAACATTCTCCTGCGGATTATCCAAAAGTTCCACGAGTGTTTTTGCCTGTTTCTCTATGGGTTCATAACCATAAAGCAACTGAGCCTGAAATTCCGGAGTTTCAAGCCCCTTTACAGTTTTACCTGCGGCTTTGCCTTGACCTTGGAAATATGTATCAAGTTGTTTTGTGGGATCAAAGCTTGGGAGTTTCTCCTTCACCATCTGAACGGAAACCATAGAAGTAATGACCATCGGCTTCATCATATCAAGCATGGACAAGTCCATTCCCGGCATTGGTGCCCATTTCTTAAATTCCTCATTAATTCGCGCAAAATCTTCCGGAGATATCACTTTTGTCAATGTGCTGTCAGAAGGCGCTATCATATACGGCTGCATCTTCATTGCAAGCTGCATCTGATCCACAGTCATATCTATCTCACCCACAATTTGATGAGCATTATTAAAAGCATCTCTGCAGCCGGGCACTTCATCTATAATTGACAAAGGAGCAAGATGATGCGTTCCAAATATATATGCCGGTGATTTTAGTCCATTTCCTTCAACCTTGTAAAATATCTGGGCTGAAGCAGACACACAAAACAAAAACGATAATGCTGCTATTGTTGCAATTTTTCTTTTCATAATGATTTTTTTACTTTATTAGACGTTACAAAATTACAAAAATTTCATTAAACTCAATTTTTTTTGCTAATTTTGTGAAAATGCGCATTTCGCACATTAATAGAAATGGATAATAAAAAATTTATAGACAATCTTGCATCCGCTATTGGGAAAAACCGTGAAGATATTTCTGAAATGGCTGAATATCTCAGTGGTATAATAGCAGCAAGCCTTAAAGAAGGAGATGCTGTGGCGATTCCTGCATTCGGCACTTTGGAAACCAAGCTGAAAACAGAGAGAATCACTGTTCATCCATCTACGGGTAAACGGCTTCTGGTGCCACCTAAAATCTCAGTAAACTTCAAGCCATCCTCTTTGTTGAAACAAAAAATCCGCTAAATTACACAGCCTTATGAATGAAAAAATAACTCTTCCAACTCTTGTTAGTCTTCTGTCTGAAAAGACCGGCAAGAACAAAAGGCAATGTGAAAATTTCGTCAAAGAATTTTTCAACACCATATCTGAATCATTGGTGGAAGGAGATAGTGTGCGGATAAAAGGGTTAGGCACCTTTAAGGTATTGAATGTCATGGAGCGCAAGAGCGTCAGTGTCAATACCGGAGAGGATATAGAAATTCCGAGTCACTCAAAAATATCTTTTATTGCGTGCAAAGAACTTGCTGAAGCGGTTAATTCTCCGTTCTCAATGTTTGAAACTGTGGAATTGCCTGATGATATTTCCGAAGAGGAGGAAAACCGGGAAAAGGAAGAACTTCTTATAAGCCGTGGACTCGCTGCCATTGACGTAATCGATCCATCAGAAAATAAAGATTCTATGGAAGAGAATACGGACGCAGATGACAACCGGATACAACAGATCTACTCTGAGGAAGAGAAAGAGGAAACAGATGAGAAATCTGACATTAACAATTCATCGGACGATGATGAATCTTTGCAAAGCAATTCATCGGAGGAGGTTGATATAGAGACAGACACAAATAATCCTTCCAATGTAGAAAATTGCAATATACAGGAGATTGAAACAGCTTACGATGATGCTGTTATAAATAAGAAGAAAAATTATCGCTTCCTGCTCGGATTTGGAGCAGGCGTAGCTTTTACTGCATTGTTGAGTCTGGGAGCTTATCTATTCCTCTTCAGCAAATGGACTGAAAATTTTTCCTCTCCTGTTAAGGATTCTGTGATTCTGAAAAGCGAAACAAAAGCTTTGCCTTCAGATACGATATCTAATAATAAAAATGAGAATGAAAACAAAAATGAAACTGTCGTCAGCAATTCAAAACAACAAAATTCGGAATATGATGACGATATAGCCCCAACAAGACCATCTGATGAGCCTGTATATGATACCATCACCAAAACGCGCTATCTCACAACTATGGCAAAGGAGCATTACGGCAATTATAATTTATGGCCTTATATATATGAGGAGAACAAATCTATGCTTGGTCATCCTGACCGCATACGTCCCGGCACAAGGATAGTCATACCTCCATTATCAAAATATGGTGTGAATCCCAATAATGAGGAAGATATCAAAAAGGCAAAACAGATGGGTGTGCAGATATATTCCCGGTATCAATAATAAGACTCCATTCCCATAAAAAAAGCTCCGGTCCGTCAGGATCGGAGCTTTAATTTCGTGAAGTATCGACTTACTCGGCTGCTGCCTCTTCAGCAGGTGCAGTTTCAGCTTCAAGAGCCTCCTTTGCTGCAGCTTCCTCAGCTGCAAGTTTCTCAGCTTTCTTTTTGGCTACTGCCTCACCTTTCTGACGGTTTTTCTCTACCTCAGCTGCTAATTTCGCTTTAGCGTCATCTGCAGCTTTTGCTGCAGTCTTTGCTTTGGCAGCATCTTCCACTTTAGTGCGTTCTGCTTTCCATGCATCGAAACGACGCTGAGCCTCTTCCTCTGTGAATGCGCCTTTCTTTACGCCTCCACGAAGATGCTTCATCAGCATGACTCCCTCTTTGGAAAGAATTGAACGAACTGTATCAGTAGGCTGTGCACCTACCTCAACCCAATACAAGGCACGGTCAAAGTCTAAACTTATTGTAGCAGGATTAGTGTTCGGATTATAGGAACCTATCCTCTCAATAAATCTACCATCTCGTGGTGCCCTGCTATCGGCTACTACAATTGGATAAAACGCATAACCTTTGCGACCATGACGCTGTAATCTGATTTTTGTTGCCATAAACTTGCCGGTTTATTGATTGGTTATTAATTAATTTAATGGATTTGAGGCTTATTAAATATTATATCCTCTTTTTCCGACTGCAAAGTTAATTCTATTTATACAATTAGCAAAGCTTTTTCAGTTTTATTTTGTAATTTTGCACAAAATTGTTTTGGAGCTGCGCTTCAAAAATAACCGATATTATGGCAGAAATAACTTTACTTGACCGCCTTGATGGTCTTGACGCTCGCTTTGAAGAGGTTTCAACCCTCATCACTGATCCCGATGTTATCGCAGATCAGAAGCGGTATGTGCGTCTTACCAAAGAATATCATGACCTTGAGATTATACTTAAGGCTAAAAATGAATATAAAGCAAAACTTGATTCCATATCCGAATCCAGACAGATTCTTGCTGATGAAGATGATGAAGAGATGAAACTTCTGGCAAAGGAGGAACTTGACAACGCTACCGCCGCCCTGCCCCGACTTGAGGAACAAATAAAGCTTCTTTTGATTCCTGCAGATCCTGACGATGCTAAAAATGCTGTGGTTGAAATCCGTGGTGGTACAGGTGGTGATGAGGCTGCTCTTTTTGCCGGTGATCTTTTCCGAATGTATCAGAAATATGCCGAGACAAAAGGTTGGCAACTTTCTGTCTCTTCCGTATCCGAAGGTGCTGTCGGAGGCTATAAGGAAATTGTGTTTAATCTCACAGGCTCTGATGTCTACGGCACAATGAAATATGAGAGCGGGGTGCACAGAGTGCAACGTGTGCCTGCCACAGAAACGCAAGGAAGAGTCCACACTTCTGCTGCCACTGTAGCTGTACTCCCTGAGGCTCAGGAGTTTGAAGTGGAGATACACGAAGGCGAAATCAAATGGGACACTTTCCGTTCCGGTGGTGCCGGAGGTCAGAATGTTAATAAGGTGGAATCCGGAGTAAGACTTAGATATAATTGGAAAAACCCGAACACCGGGCAGGTTGAGGAAATTCTTATCGAATGTACGGAAACACGCGACCAACCCAAAAACAAAGAGAGGGCTCTTGCCCGTTTGAGAACTTTCATCTACGACCGCGAGCATCAAAAATATCTTGATGATATCGCGTCTAAGAGGAAAACTATGGTCAGCACCGGCGACCGCTCAGCTAAAATACGAACCTATAATTTCCCGCAAGGCAGAATCACCGACCACCGTATAAATTATACCGTATACAATCTTGCCGCATTCATGGACGGAGATATTCAGGGGTGCATCGATGCTTTGATTGTGGCAGAAAATGCCGAAAAATTAAAAGCAGCAGAATTGTAATCTTTTTCGTTGTTTCTGTATTATAATAAAAAATAAGTTTTTTTGTAATTAACACTTAAAACAACGCAAATATGAAAACACTTTCCATTATCAGCTATTTAATTGGCTCTATCCTGTTGATTGTATCTTGTTTTACAACTGCTGTTGCAACCACCTGGTGGGTTGGTGGAATCGCAGTTCTGTTTCTGATTTAAGGATGCGTATTCCAGTTTAACGGCAACAAGAATCGCTCGTATGTTCACCATCATCAGTAAGAGTCCGTTTCATTTAATTAGAAAATCTACTTATAATATCGTTAGCCAGCTCAAGCATAGCGGGCTTTCCGATATCTATAAGATTCAATTTTTCCATAAATACACTCCGTATTTTCAAATTATAAGGTAATGTCAAGAGGAAATCCATTATAGGGAATTCCCTTTTCCCTATAATTTCAGAATATTTCTCCATTTCCCTTACCCCGTTATTTCCTATTATATATATGCCGCTGAAAGCTTCCCGACTTGGATTACAAAGGTCTCCACAATCCTGCGGACGATATTCCCCACTCTCGGTATTATGCCAGCCACGAAGTTTTCCCTCATTGTCAAAAAGCAGTTGACGCGATGATTCCCTGCCGCTTGTAAGAAGGGTCACATCATTTCCCGAATCTATATGACGTGACATTAATTCTGAAAGATTTGCATCGCTAAGGATATCAACATTATGGATTAGAACCGGCTCCCCTTCAAAGAATCCGGATGCACGTAGGATTCCTCCCCCGGTGTCAAGTATCTTCGAAGACTCGTCACTAATCACAATATTCACACCGAAATCATTATCATTCAGAAAATCAATTATCTGATTTGCAAAATGATGCACATTTACAATAATCTCGTCAAATCCTTGTGCCTTTAATTTCAAAATAACTCTCTCCAACATCGGAACGCTGTCCACAGGCACCAGAGCTTTAGGATGACTGAGAGTCCAAGGTCTAAGGCGTGTGCCAAATCCGGCAGCAAGTATCATGGCTTTCATCTTACACTGAATTTTTATAAAACCGTAATGACCCGGGTTATTATATCATGGATGCTCCCTATGTATAACTTTAATATTTGCCGAAGGATATTTTATCCTTAATAATTGTGCTACATGCTCGGCACAATATACGGAACGATGCTGACCTCCGGTGCACCCGAATCCTATTTGAAGATTTGTGAATCCTCTCCTTAAATATGTTTCTATACTTGGCGAGACAATATCAACAACCGAGGTGATGAAATTTTGCACCTCTCCCTTTTCCTCAAGAAATTTTATAACCGGAAGGTCTCTACCTGTCAATTTTTTATATTCCGGATATCTTCCCGGATTATGCATCCCCCGACAATCAAACATAAATCCGCCACCATTGCCGCTGTAATCCGCCGGATACCCTTTTTTATATGAGAAACTAAAAATTTCTATTTTCAAACCATCCTCTGCCTCCTTTTTAAACCGGGGATCGATACATATTCTTTTGCAAACTCTCTCAAGTTCCGGATAATCCTCTATTACTCCCATCCCGACTAATTCATTCAGATTATCAAGAGCACCCGGTATACTTTCTAGAAAATGCGACTTTCGCTCTACAAGTCCTCGCAATCCGTATGCGCCAAGCACTTGCAAAGTCCTGAATACCGCAAACATATCTGTCATCTTATGAATTTTATCATCATCTATGCGATATCCATCCAGATTTGCTCTGCAGTCAAAATAGAACTTTAACATTTTTCTACGGAATTCATCCGAAAAACCAGCCCTTGCCTGCCATAGAAAAGAGATGGCATCATATATGCCGGGACCTCGTCTGCCCCCTTGAAAATCTATGAAATACGGTTTCCTGTCTTTTATCATTATATTGCGGCTTTGGAAATCCCTGAACATGAAACCATCAGTATATTTTCCCAAATCACATATATCAGAGGTAAACCTCTCAAAATCATTTTCCAACAATTCCTCATCGAAATCCACTCCTGACGGACGCAGATATTCGTACTTGAAATAGTTGAGATCCCACATCACCTGACGTTCCCCCCACTTTTGGTATTCCACACAATCTTCCCAAATCGAGGAATCAAGACACTGCATATCCGCAAGATTCTCAATACACACCTTTATAATATCTTGCAATTCATGCGAAATATTACCGCACTCCTCTTTAATAATATCAAACAATGATATGTCGCCAAGATCCTCTTGAATATAGTGCAATTTATCCTCACTCATGGAATACACTGCCGGCACACATATATTATTATTGTAGAATCCGCATGCAAGGTTCACAAAAGCACGACAATCCCGCACATTCTCACCAATCACACCGATACAACTGCGCACCTGTCCATCGGTAGCCGGAATCAGACGGTAATATTTACGTCCGGAACCGGCACCCGGCATCTTAAGCACCTCCTTAACAGGAACATCAAATTTTATCTCGGCAAGATTTGTCAATATTTCAACACCTGTTTCTTCCATTCAGAGTATATTCAATATAATTTTAGAGTCTGTCTCATAATCATTGCAATTACTTCACAAAATTAATAAAACTTAAGTTGCCGGGAAAATATTAAAAGGTTGTTAACGAAATTTTTCTTGTGGAGAATTGTTATTTTTATTAACTTTGCAATTGGAAATGAAAATAATCAATCCCATAGCAAATAGTCAACAAAAACCCAAAATATAATTAAAATGGCTAAAATCGAAGATTTTAATTTTAATGGCAAGAAAGCTATTGTCAGAGTAGACTTCAATGTGCCACTTGATGAAAACGGAAACATTACAGACGACACACGTATCCGTGGCGCACTACCCACTCTCAAGAAAATTCTTGAAGACGGAGGATCTCTTATCCTGATGTCACACATGGGAAAACCCAAAGGGAAAGTTAATCCAAAACTCAGCTTGTCGCAAATTCGAGATGCAGTGGCAAAGGCACTCGGTCGCGATGTGAAATTTGCTCCTGATTGCATGAAAGCCCGGGAAGCCGCCAAAGACCTTAAACCAGGTGAAGTGCTTCTTCTTGAAAACCTTCGTTTCTATCCGGAAGAGGAAGGAAAACCTGTAGGAATCGACAAGGCAGACCCCGGATATGATGCGGCAAAGAAAGATATGAAAGAGCGTCAGAAGGAATTTGCAAAAACTCTTGCAAACTACGCTGACGTTTATGTGAATGATGCCTTCGGCACTGCTCACCGCAGCCACGCTTCCACGGCCGTAATCGCCGACTATTTTGACCAACAGGACAAAATGCTCGGTTTCCTGATGGAGAAAGAGGTTAAGGCTGTAGACAATATTCTTAAAGATATCAAACGTCCGTTCACAGCCATTATGGGAGGTTCAAAGGTATCTACCAAAATCGGTATCATAGAAAATCTGATGGACAAGGTTGACAACCTTATACTCTGTGGCGGTATGACATATACCTTTGCAAAAGCTCAGGGCGGCAACATCGGAAATTCCATCTGCGAGAATGACAAACTTGACCTCGCTCTTGACATAATGAAGAAAGCTAAAGAAAAAGGTGTAAATCTTGTATTGGGATCAGACTGTGTTGCCGCTGACAATTTCAGCAACGATGCCAATACCCGGGTTTGCTCTGTTATGCAAGTGCCTGATGGTTGGCAAGGTCTTGATGCCGGTCCTGAATCAATCAAGGCATTCCGAGAAGTAATCGTTCCCGCAAAGACCATTCTCTGGAATGGACCTGCCGGTGTATTTGAATTCGATAATTTCACAGGAGGTTCAAAAGCAATAGCTGATGCAATAGTTGAGGCTACCGACAACGGAGCCTTCTCTCTCGTCGGTGGTGGTGATTCTGTAGCATGTGTAAACAAGTTCGGACTTGCTGACAGTGTTTCATACGTTTCAACCGGTGGAGGTGCACTTCTGGAGGCAATCGAAGGGAAAACACTTCCCGGTGTAGCAGCGATCGAAGGGAAATAATCTTATTGAAACAATTAACAAAGGAACAGGGAGTCATCAAACGGCTCTCTGCTTTTTGATTGGTTTTGAAACAAAATTAAAAATTTATGTTATAAAACATGCTTTTTTTTAGTGGCAGAATACTTAATAAAATAAAATTCTGAAATAATTTAGTATATTTTTTCTAATCTCATGATGATTATTTCAAAATATATTGTAACTTTGCAGAGTGAGACGTAGAACGCCCTAACAAATAGAATAAAAAGATTAAAAGAAATAATTAATAATTTTAACAAATCAATTTTAAATTTAGAACGATTATGGAATCTCAGAAACCAATAGCGCCCAAGCCGGCAGCAGCAACTGTTTCTGCAAAAGTGAAAAAAGAGGAAAAGATCAGCAACGTTCGCGGCATCCGCAACGCATTCCTCGTGATTATTGCATGCTTTGTATGCGCAGTATGTATCTTCATCTTCGGTATGGGTTACTCCGGTAACTTCGAGGGCGGCACAACAGACGGACATCCTCTGAACATCGCGGGTACAGTTTACAAAGGTGGTTTCATCGTACCTATCCTGATGACACTGCTTCTCACCGTTATCGTGATTTCTATCGAGCGCTGGATCGCCATCAGTTCAGCTTTCGGCAAAGGTAACACAACAAAATTCGTTGCCGATATCAAAGCTGACCTCGCAGCTAACAAAATCGATGCAGCCATGCAGCGTTGCAAAAACCAGAAAGGTTCAGTTGCTTCTGTAGTATACAACACATTGGTACGCTACAAAGAGATGGATGAGAACACAACACTCAGCAAAGAGCAGAAACTTACCACCCTCCGCAACGAGGTAGAAGAGGCTACAGCTCTTGAGATGCCGGGCCTGTCACAGAACCTCCCCATCGTCGCAACTCTTACCACTCTCGGTACACTCGTCGGACTTCTCGGAACCGTTATGGGTATGATCAAATCATTCCAGGCTCTTGCAGCTTCCGGTTCTCCTGACTCCACAGAGTTGTCAACCGGTATCTCCGAGGCTCTTGTGAACACCGCCTTCGGTATCGCAACCGGTGCATTCGCTGTAATTTCATACAACTTCTTCACCAATAAGATCGACAACCTTACCTACGCTATCGACGAAATCGGTTTCTCAATCGTAGCTACATTCGCTGCTACACACAAGTAATTCTTCAGCAGAGAATACACAACTAACTTTAACAAAACCGAATTAAGTTTATAGCTAATATGGGAAGAGTAAAAATTGCAAGAAAAAGCACATTCATCGACATGACCGCGATGAGTGATGTTACCGTGCTTTTGCTTACCTTCTTCATGTTGACTTCCACCTTCCTTCAGAAGGAGCCTACAACAGTTATCACCCCGCCCTCAGTATCTACTGAGAAGGTGCAGGAAACAAACTTCGTTCAGGTGCTTCTGAGCCCGGAAGGCAAAATTTGGCTCACAATGAATAATGACACTTCATCCAATTGGAGCAACGAGAAGATGAAGATGGCTTTGCTTGACAAAGTGAGCGAAATCTACAACGAGTCGCATAAGAACAAAATCAGCTTCAAACCGGAGCAAAAGTACACCTTCAGCAAGATAGGTTCTTTTGGTGTGCCCTTGGCGCAGATGGGCGAATTCCTTGATCTCGCCTCTCAGCAGGAAGGACAGACAAAAATGGACAATTGGCTTTCAGGCAAAGACGAGAATCCCAACCATGTTACCGGTATTCCAATCTCATGGAATTCGGATGAGTCAAAGCCCAATGAATTCCAGATGTGGATGAAGGCGATGCGCCAGACAGAGAATTCAAACCTTGCCGACAAGATCAAAGACGGTACAGGTGTAGCCATCAAGGCTGACCAGAACACCTCTTTTGATATCGTGCACATGGTGATGGATAATCTCCAGACAATCCACATGAATAAGTTTACGTTATTGACAGCTCTCAAAGCAGGCGAAGAATAAAATTATGGCAGAAGTTCAACAAAACAATGGTGGCGGCAAAGGTAAAAAAAGTCACCAGAAAAAAATGCAGATCCGCGTGGATTTCACGCCGATGGTCGACATGAACATGTTGCTTATTACATTCTTCATGCTCTGTACGACAATGATCAAATCGCAAACTTTGACAATCGCGCTTCCTTCAAATGAGAAGGTGCAGAATGAGGAGAACATGTCGCAGGCTTCAGCCGATGACGCTGTGACAATCATTCTTGATGTCAAAAGAAAACCCAATTCAAACCTTGTTGACAGTGTCAACGGACATGCCGTAAGTCAGGTCTACTACTACTTCGGCAAGCCTGGTGGTGATGGAGGTATGTTTGGTCCCGGTGGAACAGTAATTCCCCAGAACAATAACCTCAAGCTGACTGAATTCCTTGCCAAAGATGAAAAATCAGGCAAAGCTCGCGGAATCCGCGAGATTATCCAGCAGCGCAACAAGGATGTCTTGACCGAAATCAATAAGCTGAAAAAGAAATACGCCGACGGCGGTTTCGGAAGTCTTGAAACCAAAGAAGGACGTGAAAAAGCTCAGATGGCTTATGATGAGGCTGCTTCCAAAATCAGGAAAGATGAAAATCTGAAAAAACCGGTTATCGTTATCAAATCCACACCGGAAGCCACTTATGGCAGCCTTGTGGAAATACTTGATGAGATGCAGATCAACTCTGTTTCCAAGTATCAGATTGATAATATGACTGCCGTTGATTCTGTGATGCTTAATGAGTACTGGAAAGCTCACCCTCTCCAGTAATGTAGGATTTATAAATACTAAAAGCAAGAAAGAAAATGGCTAATAGAAATGTAGATCTTACCTCAGCGGAATGGCGTAATCTCGTCTTTGCTGACAAGAATCAGGATTTTGGTGCTTATCAACTTCGTAAAGAGAGCGACAAGCGCCACAACATGGCAGTAATATACACACTCATAGGACTCGTTGTAATCTTCATAGGTATCATTCTGTTTAGCAAATGGTCTGATTACCGTGCAGAGCAGCAAGCCATAGCTCTCAAAGAGCAGCGCGAGCAGATGCTCGCTGCCCAGCTTGCAGAGCAGGAACAAGAAACACAGGAAGAGCCCGAAGTTGAGGAACAAAAATTTGAACAACCCGAAATTGAAGTGCCGGAAGAGGTGCTCGCTACAGTGCAGGTAACCCAGATTGCCATCGTTGACGCCGACAAGGTGAAGAACGAGGTGATGGATATGGATACCCAGAAAGAGGATAACACCGCCCGCGGTGTCGTAACTCAGGAAGGTAGCGATGATGCTGATAAATTCAAGGCAGTTCATGAGCAGGTTGTAGTTAAGGAACCGGAACCGGAGGTTAAACCGAAAGAGGAGGAAATTTTCGTGGCCGTGGAGCAGCAGGCAGAATTCCCCGGAGGACAGGCAGCTCTGATGAAATGGCTCAGCAATAACATTCGTTATCCCGAGTCAGCTCAGCAGAACGACATTCAGGGTCGTGTAATTGTGAAGTTCGTCGTTGAGAAGGACGGATCAATTGGTAAAGCCGAAATCCTCAAAGGTATTGACCGTGACCTCGACCGTGAGGCACTCCGAGTAGTTAAGAAGATGCCTAAGTGGCAGGCAGGTAAGAACAATGGTGTTCCTGTGCGAAGCTACTTCAACCTCCCGGTTGTATTCCGTCTCCAGGACAAGTAATCAAATTTTACATCTATAAAAAAAGCGACTCTTATGAGCCGCTTTTTTATTACCAGTAATTTCAGTCTCGTAAAATTTGTTAATGTTAAAATTATTATTAACACTTTCCAATTTTTTAGTAAATTTGCACACGGAATATGAACTATGGTTGTTCATATTTGTTAAAATTGTAAAATAAGTATGTGTTCAATTTTATTTGAAATGATAGAAACCATACTTATAAATTAAAATGAATACATACTTAACATTTAAAACTCGAAGTTATGGAAGGTAATGGTTATGATAAACGCCCGCAGGCTCCCAAAGGGGCAAGAGTGGCATTCGGAATTCTTATGATAATAATATATGTTGGTGTGGGGGCACTGTTCATATTCAACGTATTTGATATAATCAATTACACGGTAAGCTGCATAGTTGGTGTGCTCCTTGTAATTTATGGAATATTCCGCGCGTACAGATTATATAAAGGTGTAAACTGATATTCCCGAGCCATGAGATTCAAATCTGTTTTTACAATTGCGCTCTTGGGGATAATGACTCTGGGCGCTGTATCATGCACGAAGGTGAAACGTGGAGAATATGCAAAAGGAAGTGCCACTATCTTTTGTGATGATGGTTTCCGCAACATTCTCAATGAAGAGATAGAAGTATTTGAATATTCCTATCCGGGGTCTTCAATAATACCATTTTTTGTGAGCGAGCAAGATGCCATTGATACGATTATGGCTGATGGAACGCAGGCAATCATTGTGACTCAGGAACTGACAAAAGAGCAGAAGGAATATATAAAGAATAAATTCAAAAGAGTGGTGAAGACCCATTGTATAGCAGTTGATGCAGTAGCCCTGATCACTAATAAAGGCAACCGGGTAACCAGCCTTTCAATGAAAGAGATCGGAGACATCCTGAATGGCAAAATCACCAAATGGAGCCAGCTCGCCGGGAATGACACAACATCGATAAAAATTGTGTTTGACAATGCCGGTTCATCCACTGTGAGCTACATGAAAGATAAATTTATGCCTGAAGGATCAAAGATATCCGATAATCCGAATGCCTATGCTCAGAAGAATAATGCACAGGTATTTGATGTAGTCAAAAATGATCCCAACGCTCTCGGCATAATCTCTGTAAGCTGGCTTGGAGATGATTTGAGTCTTGCCAAGCAAGTGCCGGTGGAAGAACGCAACAAGGATTATGAGAACCAGAATGATACAATTGCAACAAATCTTACTACTGAAGTAAATGTAGTAAGGGTGAGCAATCCAACAGAAGCCAATGATTATGATCCTACAGGTTACAAGCCATATCAGGTCTATATCAATTCCGGGGAATATCCTTTATTCCGCAAAGTATACATGATATCAACAGCATCAAATTCTACAGTGCTTCATAGCTTTTATACATTCGTAACGGGATTTGTGGGACAAAAAATAATATCCAGAACCGGAATTCTCCCCTATCACATGAATCCGAGGGTTGTGGAATTAAAATGAAATTAACATATATTAATTTCATTAACTCTGAATAATTTGTTAATATAATAATTTTTTACTAACTTTGGACTCACTCTTCACAACCAATGTGCGAGCGAGTCTTTTTAAGACACCATTTGATAATAAACGAAAACCTAAAGATATGAAATTTAAAGGAATTCTCACACTGTGCTTTGCCGGCTATGCCTTGTCGGCTGTTGCACAGACACACGTTGAAGGTGCCGAATACTACAAGGCCGACCAGTTTGACAACGCCAAAGAGCTTCTCCACCGCAGTCTCAATAATGCCGGAACAGACAAATCCGTCAGTGACTACTATCTCGGGATGATTGCCCTTCGCGAAAAAAAGAATTCAGAAGCAAAGAAATATTTTGATGAGGGTATGCAGGCCAACCCGGAATATGGCTACAATTATGTAGGCGCTGGTACACTTGCCCTTCTAAATGGAGATTCCAAGGAAGCCGAGCGTCTCTTCAAGGAAGGAGAATCAAGAGCAAAGAAAGATCCGGCATTGCAGATAGCTATTGCACGCGCATACAATATGGCAAACCCTGTAGCAAATGAAAAGCAGATAGCCAAACGCGTGGAAAAAGCACGTAAGCTGGATATCCAAAACCCCGATGTATATATATTTGAAGGGGATTTGGCCGCTGATAGAAAAGACTGGGGAGATGCCGGAGCAAAATATGAGATGGCAGCCAACTATAATGCCAATGCATCTGAGGCTTATGTAAAATACGCCAACCTTTTCACGATGGTGAATCCTCCTTATGCTATTGACATGCTTAAGAAGTTGCTTTCTGTTAATCCTAATTCAGCACTTGGACAGCGCGAACTTGCAAATGCATATTATAATGCAAAAGATTATAAGAACGCAGCTGAGGAATATGGCAAATACGTCCAGAACCCAAGTCACTTCAAGCAGGATGAGAACCGCTATGCGTTCCTTCTCTTCTACGATGGAGATTATCAGAAAGGTTATGACTACGCAACAAGTCTGCTTAAATCAGACCCCACCAATTTCACAGCTCAGCGCTATCAGTTTATGAACGCTGCTCAGATTGATTCAATGAAAGATCAACTTCTTCCGATAGCCGAAGCTCTATACCTGAAACATCTTGAGAATCCTGCCGATAATAAGTTTGCAGCCATTGACTTCACTCTTATAGCGGATGAACTGGCAAAAGCAAAACGTTCAGAAGAAGCTGTAGCCGTGCTTGAAGAAGCTATCAAAGAGATGCCCGACAACGCAGCATTCAACAAGGATCTTGCAATGAAATACGTTGATATGAACAATATCACCAAGGCTGCCGAGGCATTCCGTGGTTATGTGGAGAAAGTTGAGCAGCAGGGAAATGTTGACGCAAGCCAGCAATACAACAACTGCAACCAGCAGGCCACTTTCTCCTTCTATGCAGCAGTTGAAAATAAAGACAACCCTGCAAAAGCCAAGGAATTCTTTGATGAAGTGCTTGCCAACGCACAAAAGATGGAAGAGCTGAATCCTGACAACTACAAGCCCAAAATGCTTCAGGGTGATGTAGCAAAACAGACAGCACCATCTGAGGAAGCTGCTACTGTGGCTGCCAAGCCAAAATATGAAGAGGCCGTGGCTCTGCTTGAAGCAAGTCCCAATCCTGAAAGATATGCCCGCGATGCAAAGACATTGTATATGTATCTCGGCAACTACTATATTCACAAAGATGATGTGGCAAAAGCCAAGGAATACTACAATAAATTCCTTGCCCTCGACCCCAACAATGAGCCTGTACGCAAATATGTAGAGACTCTTAAATAAGGATTCAATAAGTCAACAAAAAAGCTTCCATTCAAAAAAAATGAATGGAAGCTTTTTTGTTAATTTTTAGTTTTTTTGTACTTTTGCACCATTCATATCTCCTTCAAATTTTAGAACACTTATCCAAGCATGTCAAAAGTAATAACTATCAAAAAAGGTCTCGACATTCCATTACAGGGGAAAGCTATGGATCAGACAGTTGCAGACAACCGCACCAAGTTGTTTGCCATTACTCCAGACGATTTTCCAGGGTACACATGGAAAGTGGCTGTAAAAGCCGGAGACCATGTAAAATGCGGCTCCCCTCTTCTTTTCGCAAAAGAATGTGAGGAAATTACTCTAACCTCTCCCGTAAGCGGCACTGTGGAGGAAGTAAATCGCGGCGAGCGCAGAAAAATTGAATACGTATCAGTGCGTAAATCAGGAGAGCAAACCCAGACAGACCTTGACACATCCGCCGGTCTGCTTGCAATCCTGCGCAAATCCGGATTATTTGCAATGATTCGTCAGCGCCCATACGATATTGTTCCAGATTATAACGCTGTGCCGCGCGACATTTTCGTTACAGCATTTGATACGGCCCCTCTTGCTCCCGCGCTTGTAAGCGCCGGGGGTTACTCCGATCTTGAGAATGGGCTTAAGGCACTGAAATCACTGACTTCCGGCAAGGTATATCTTTCAACTCCCGCCGGTAGCGGTATCAAATCAGATGCTGCCGAAGCATATGAATTCAAAGGTCCGCATCCCGCCGGGAATGTCGGGACACAGATAGCAGCCATAAAACCTGTAAATAAAGGTGAGACAGTGTGGACACTTGATGCTGCAACGGTATGCCGTATCGGAAAATTGGTTACTACCGGAAATATAGATTATTCCACAAACGTAGCCATTACCGGACCATGCATGAAATCTCCACATTTCATCAGCACCCGTATCGGAGCCAAATTGTCAACACTCCTTGAAGGAGAACTTAAATGCGACTGCGGTAAATTGCGCGTTATTTCAGGCAATGTATTGACAGGATACCGCATTGATGTTGAGAAAGGGTTCTTGCGCTATCCATATCGCCAGATTACAGCCATAGAAGAGGGAGATAATGCAGATGAATTCATGGGCTGGGCATCTCTGAGTCCGAAAAAATTCAGTGTAAGTCATGCATTCCCGGCCTTTTTGCGCGGACTGTCAAAGCCATTCAACTTTGACGCCCGTATCAAAGGGGGACACAGGGCAATGATTATGAGCGGCGAATATGACAAGGTATTCCCGATGGACATATATCCTGAATATCTCATAAAGGCCATCATAGCAAAAAATATAGAGAAGATGGAGGAACGAGGCATTTATGAAGTGGCTCCCGAAGATTTTGCTTTGCCTGAATTCGTGGACACATCAAAACTCGAACTCCAGAAAATAGTAAGGGAAGGTCTTGACTACCTCCGCAAAGAGAACTAATAAAAAATACAACCCGTGAAAGGATTAAAACAAAGAATAGACAGAATCAAGCCCAACTTTGAGAAAGGGGGCAGATTCGAGAAGCTTCATTCCGTGTTTGACGGCTTCTACACATTCCTGTTCACTCCCAATGAGACTTCCGCATCGGGAGTGCATATCCACGACGGCAATGATTCCAAACGCACGATGATCACTGTGGTTATCGCATTGCTTCCTTGCTGTCTCTTCGGTATGTGGAATATAGGATTCGAACATTTTCGCGCCATTGGAGAATTTGACCATTCATTTTTCGAGACATTCTTCTATGGATTTTTTGCAGTGTTACCACAGATTCTCACTGCCTATATCGTAGGACTTGGAATAGAATTTGTCGTAGCTCAAATAAGGGGGCATGAAATACAGGAGGGATTCCTTGTTTCCGGTATCATCATTCCCATGATATGCCCTGTAGACACACCATGCTGGATGCTTGCCATAGCAGTGGCATTCGCCGTAATCTTTGCGAAAGAGGTGTTCGGTGGCACCGGCTACAACTTCCTGAACGTTGCCCTTGTTACCCGGGCATTCCTATTCTTCAGCTACCCATCGAAGATGAGCGGAGACAATGTTTTCGTATCTCTGGGGGGAGCAAATGGAATTGATTCATATACAGGAGCCACCCCGCTCGGACAACTTGCAGCATCCACAGAACCGGGAATCGCTGTCACAAACGTACTTGGAGATCCATTGTCGATGTGCGACATCTTCTTTGGTTTATATCCCGGATCTTGGGGTGAGACATCAACATTCTGTATCCTTATAGGAGCAGTGATTCTGCTTTTTACCGGAATAGCGAGCTGGAGAATTATGGGTTCCGCTCTCGTGGGTGGTCTATTGATGAGTGTTCTTGCAAATCATTTTGCATCCGACCTCTACCCTGCCACATTCATCTCGCCGCTTGAACAGATTTGCCTCGGAGGATTCATGTTTGCCATTGTATTTATGGCAACGGATCCTGTTACAGCATGCCGCACCAACACCGGCAAGTATATCTATGGATTCCTTATCGGAGCGTTAGCGATGGTAATCAGGTGCTATAATTCCGGATATCCGGAAGGTGCGATGCTCGCCGTATTACTTATGAACTGCTTTGCTCCTCTGATAGATTATTGCGTAGTTAATGCCAACGTGCGCCGCAGATTGCGCCGCGCCGAAGCTAAAAATTCCTAATCCAAATGCCATGAAGAGACAAAGTAATCTATACACGGTGATTTATTCAGTGGTGCTTGTGCTTGTGGTGGGAGTAGCCTTATCGCTTGTATACCAGGCATTGCATCCGCAACAGCTCGAAAACATCGCCAACGACACAAAGCGTCAGATTCTCGCGGCTGCCTTGATAGTGCCCGCCGCCGGAGAAAATGTAAGTGATCTGTACGCATCCCACATCAGGGATTCTTACATTGTGGATACTGAGGGAAACAAGGTAGACTCTTCCACAAATACGTTTGATGTCAACGTAAGTCTTGAAGTAAAGAAACCTGCTGATGAGCGTCTGCTTCCGGTATTCGTATGCGACACCGAAAGCGGAGAAAAATATATTATCCCTGTATATGGAGCAGGACTGTGGGGTCCGATCTGGGGTTATATTGCTTTCGACAGCAATGGTGATACCATATATGGAGCATACTTCGCACATCAGGGAGAGACTCCGGGACTTGGTGCTGAAATCGAAAAGCCGGCATTCAGCAATCAGTTCCAGGGAAAGAACATCTTCAACGCCGAGGGAGAATTCCAATCTGTAAAGGTTGTGAAAAACGGACAGGAACCGTCCACAGGGGCATTCGTCCATGCAATTTCCGGAGGCACAATCACCAGCCAGGGCGTGCAGAAGATGCTCGCAGAATCTCTGGCGCCATATTCAGCATTTTTCAAGAAACTTAAAGAAGGAAAGGAGGATAACAAATGAATCTGAAGAAAACATTCTTACCGCTTGTAAATCCTCTCTCTAAAGACAATCCGGTAATTGTCCAGGTGTTGGGAATTTGTTCCGCACTTGCAGTAACAGCCAAGATGGAGCCGGCACTTGTGATGACAATATCCGTTACGGCAGTGCTTGCGCTTTCCAATGTGATTATATCGTTGCTTCGCAACACAATCCCCACATCCATACGTATTATAGTACAATTGGTGGTGGTTGCAGCTCTTGTTGTTATCGTGGATCAAGTTCTCAAAGCATGGAATTATGAAGTGTCAAAAGCCTTGTCAGTATTCATAGGTCTTATTATCACTAACTGTATAATCATGGGTCGTCTTGAGGCATTCGCCCTTAACAACCGTCCCTGGCCTGCATTCCTCGATGGAATTGGCAATGGTATCGGCTACGGTGTGATATTAGTGATAGTATCCTTTTTCCGCGAACTCTTCGGCAGCGGCACATTGATGGGGTATCAGATATTTCCTCAGAGCTGGTATGAAGCCGGATATATGAACAATGGTATGATGATCCTTCCTCCCATGGCTCTGATACTCGTAGGTTGTATAATCTGGGCTCACCGTTCCGTAAATAAAGATCTTCAGGAATAAGAGTTTTCTTTTCAATATTTAAAGATATAAGAAATGGAAAATCTAAATTTATTCATACGGTCGATATTCATCGACAACATGATATTCGCCTACTTCCTCGGCATGTGTTCATACCTTGCCGTGTCGAAGAATGTAAAGACAGCATTCGGACTTGGAGTTGCAGTAACTTTCGTGCTTCTGATAGCTCTTCCTGTAACATGGTGCATCAATCAATATATTCTGCAGCCCGGAGCCCTGAGTTGGCTTGGAGAGGAATATGCGTCCGCAGATCTGTCGTTCCTCGGATTGATTATGTTTATATCAGTGATTGCGGCTCTCGTTCAGATTCTTGAGATGGTGATTGAGAAATATTCTCCCGGTTTGTATAATTCATTGGGAATATTCCTGCCACTGATTGCTGTAAACTGCGCAATCCTTGGAGCAGTGCTCTTCATGCAACAGCGTGAATTCACAAATGTCTGGACCGCTACCGTATATGGCGTTGGTTCCGGAATAGGCTGGCTGCTTGCCATAGTATGTCTTGCAGCAATACGCGAACGCCTTGACTACAGCAACGTGCCCAAACCTTTGCGAGGCATAGGCATAACATTCATCATCACCGGACTCATGGGCATAGCATTCATGAGCTTCTTGGGAATAAAACTCTAAAACGACAGCTACCATGCATCAACTGAATATAATCCAATGGAATAATGTAGCGGCAGCATCGCTCATATTTCTGGTAATCGTATTGGCATTGGTGATTGTGCTTCTTGTTGCCAAGCGTTGGCTTGTCAACAGCGGTGAAGTTGCAATCTCAATAAACGATGGTAAAAAAATGATTCATGCCGAAGGAGGGAAAAGCCTTCTTGCCACTCTCGGTGAGAATGGCGTACACTTGTCATCGGCATGTGGTGGAAAAGGAAGTTGCGGACAATGCAAATTGCAGGTAACTTCCGGAGGCGGTGATATGCTTCCTACAGAAGCTGTTCATTTCACGCGCCGTCAGATAAAGGATAATTGGCGTCTGGGCTGTCAGGTAAAGGTGAAAGGCGACATGGAAATCAAGGTTTCCGAAGCGGCTCTTGATGTAAAAGAATGGGAATGCGAGGTAATTTCCAACAAGAATGTAGCCACATTTATCAAGGAATTCATTGTGCGTCTGCCCGAAGGCGAGCACATGAATTTTATCCCCGGATCATACGCTCAGATACGTATTCCGAAATATTCAATGGACTACGATAAAGATATTGATAAAAATCTTATCGGTGAGGAGTATATACCTTCATGGGAAAAATTCGGACTGTTTACCCTTAAAGCCAGGAATGATGAGGAAACAGTACGTGCTTATTCTATGGCCAACTATCCTGAAGAGGGCGACCGCATAATGCTTACCGTCAGAATAGCCACTCCCCCGTTCAAGCCGAAACCGCAGGTAGGATTTCAGGAGGTACCCGCCGGAATTGCTTCCTCATATATATTCTCGCTAAAACCGGGAGACAAAGTGCTTATGAGCGGACCTTATGGTGACTTCCATCCTATAGTAGACTCCAAGGCAGAGATGATATGGGTAGGAGGAGGTGCCGGAATGGCACCACTTCGCGCTCAAATCATGTGGATGACCAAGACATTGCATACCACCGACCGCAAGATGAGTTATTTCTATGGGGCGAGGGCATTGAATGAGGTGTTCTACCTTCAGGACTTCCTACAATTGGAGAAAGAATTCCCCAATTTCAAATTCTATCTTGCTCTTGACCGTCCGGATCCCGCTGCAGATGCTGCCGGTGTTAAATACACACCCGGATTTGTACATAACGTTATGTATGAAACATATCTTAAAGACCATGAGGCTCCTGAAGATATACAATACTATATGTGTGGTCCCGGTCCGATGAGCAACGCAGTGAACAATATGCTTTATAATCTCGGAGTAGAGCCTGAAAGCATTCACTACGACAATTTCGGCGGTTAACCCGGAGTGGGCAAACTGACAATTGATGTTTGATAAATCTAATACTTAACACAACTAAATAATCATGAAAAGAGACAATGAAATTTTTGATATCATTGACCGTGAGCATCTTCGCCAACGTCGTGGTATCGAGCTGATTGCCAGCGAAAATTTTGTAAGTGACGAGGTAATGCGTGCTATGGGTTCTTGCCTCACCAATAAATATGCCGAAGGGTATCCAGCACACCGTTACTATGGTGGCTGCCAGATAGTGGATGAGGCTGAGAATCTTGCCATTGAACGTGCAAAGAAACTCTTTGGCGCCGAATGGGCCAACGTACAGCCACATAGTGGTGCACAAGCCAATATGGCTGTCTTCATGGCTTGCCTTCAGCCGGGTGACAAATTCATGGGTATGGATCTCAGCCATGGCGGACACTTGAGCCATGGAAGCCCTGTGAATTTCTCAGGTCTTATGTTCCAACCTATAAGCTATACCGTTCGTGTAGAGGATGGTCGCGTAAACTATGAGGAGATGGAAGAGAAAGCACGCTCAGAACGTCCTAAACTCATAATAGCAGGTGCAAGTGCCTACAGCCGCGAATGGGATTATGCACGTATCCGCAAACTCGCTGATGAAATTGGCGCAATCTTTATGGTGGATATGGCTCACCCAGCAGGTCTTATCGCTGCCGGACTTCTTGAAAATCCTGTAAAACATGCACACATCGTAACCACTACCACACACAAGACATTGCGCGGTCCCCGCGGTGGTCTTATTCTCATGGGTAAAGATTTTGAAAATCCATGGGGTAAGAAGACTCCGAAGGGTGAGGTCAAGAAGATGTCCGCACTCCTTGATTCCGCTGTATTCCCCGGCGTACAGGGTGGTCCGCTTGAGCACGTGATTGCAGCTAAAGCTGTAGCATTCGGTGAGGCATTGCAACCTGAATGGAAAGAATATGCCACCCAGGTAAAGAAGAATGCAGCAGCATTGGCTCAAGCTCTTATCAAACGAGGATACAAGATTATATCTGACGGTACAGACAACCACTGCATGCTCGTAGACCTCCGTCCCAAATTCCCGGAGATGAGTGGAAAGAAGGCAGAGCGTGTTCTTGTTGAAGCTGATATCACGGCAAACAAAAACATGGTGCCATATGACTCACGCAGTCCGTTCCTTACCAGTGGTCTCCGCTTCGGTACAGCAGCAATTACCACACGTGGCGCAAAAGAGGAACTCATGGAGACCATTGCTGATCTTATTGACACTGTATTGTGCAATGCAGATGATGAGAATGTAATAGCAGACGTTCGTTGCAAAGTCAACGACATGATGAACGACTATCCGATGTTCGCCTGGTAATTGAAATGAATTTCAAAAATATAAAATTCCCATCCCGTATTTTTATAACGGGAATAGACACAGATGCAGGCAAAAGCTATGCCACGGGCTGGATTGCCCGTGGCATGCTTGATGCCGGCATCAATGTCATTACGCAGAAATTCGTTCAGACCGGAAATACGGATTTCAGTGAAGATATTGAGGTGCACCGACGGATAATGCGTACCGGTATTCTGCCCGAAGACACAAGTCATATCACAGCTCCGGTAATATTCACATATCCTGCATCTCCCGAACTTGCTGCCCGAATTGACGGGCGTGATATTGATCTCAAGTCAATAGATACTGCCACCGATGAGTTGGAAAAGAATTATGGTCATGTGCTTATCGAAGGAGCCGGAGGCTTGATGGTGCCTTTGAAAAAGGATTATCTGACCATAGATTATATCAGAGAACATAACTTGCCAACCGTGCTTGTTACAAATGGAAGACTTGGATCAATCAGTCATACATTGCTTGCACTCTCGGCTCTCTCCACATTCGGCATAAAGGTTTTCGCTGTAATATACAATTCCCATTTTGACAAGGATGACATTATATGTGCCGACACAAAAGAATTTATTCAAAGATGGTTGTCAAAGCACAATCCGGAATCATTATATCTTGAAATGCCATCCCTATAAATCTTTTTAAGACTATGGAAGAGAAACAGGAAATAGTAACGATTTCGAAAGAGGAGCTTTCAACTCTTCCGGCAGCTTCATATAAAGGGAAAATTATACTTGTAAACACGCAGGAAGAGGCAAACTTGGCTGCGGAGGCGCTCTCAAAAGAGAGAATGATAGGCTTTGACACTGAAACGAAGCCAAGTTTCAAGCGTGGGCAAAGCAACAGAGTTTCCCTTCTGCAGCTCTCCACTCACAACGAATGCTATCTGTTTCGTCTGAATCACATAGGACTTACCGAAGACGTAAAAAAAATTCTCGAAGACAAAAATATCACAAAGATAGGACTTTCCATTCACGATGACTTTCATAATCTCCACAAAATATGCGGCGACTTGAATCCGGATGGTTTTATTGACCTGCAGCAGTACGTCAAGCAATTCAAGATTGCAGACAACAGCCTTGCCAAAATATATGGAATAATTTTCGGTCAACGCATCTCAAAGGGTCAGAGACTGACAAATTGGGAAGCAGATGAGCTGACCACTCATCAGCAGGCATACGCGGCCCTTGACGCTTTTTCCTGCATCAACATATACGATTACCTGTCGCAAGGGAAATTTGACCCTCTGACATCTCGCTATTTAACGGATATCCCAACAGAAAACAAAGAGATTAATGCCGAACAATAGAAAAAATATACCCAAATCCACGTGGTTGCCACTGGTTCTGGCCATATATTTCATTGGTATGGCAGTATGGTTCGGACCTGAACTAATCCGCAAGGGTGAGATCTTGCGATTTATACTTGTTTCGATTGTTGAGATAGCAGTCATCATTGCCGTAAGATATTTCTACAAGGCAAAAGAAACAGGTAAGAAGAACATGCACTGAATAAAATGGGCTAATCATACAGACTTATACCGTGTGCCGGGAATCGGTCCGCAGTTTGCAGAATTGCTTGAGACATCCGGAGTCGACACCGTTAAGGAGTTGCGTCATCGCAACGCAGAAGCACTTGCAGCAAAATTGTAAAGTCTATCCCTTCTTTTATGAGAAAGACTCTAAATAATTCTTTGCAGAATTCGGAATATCTTATTATATTAGCACAAAATATGGTTTTTATGAAAAGGAAAATTTTATTTAGTGCAGCCGCTTTGTGTATGCTTATGAGCGCATGCGGCGGAAACAAGAGTGAGTCAAATGAAAACTCAGATGATGCTGATTTCTCTGCTAACCAACCACTTGCAAGTGGTGAATATCGCGCGGTATCATTTCAGGATACTGCTGAAAATGCAAAACGTGAACGCTTTGACGGTCGCATACTTTTGGCTCTTGACCCCGCGAATTCAGGAATATATATTTATGAGAACGGCAACCGCACACATTTCAAGGCAAGCGTTTCTTTGAAAGAGGCTTTCAGTCAGGTTGACTCTGTATATGTTGCCAAAGATAAAGATGACCGTGAGATCCAATATTGGAAAGGTACGGAAGCCGACACGCTTCTCGTATACAGAGCCGGAAAACCGGTAAAAGTTGCTTTTGAACGCAAGGCTATCTCAGAGATGACACCGGCGGATACATGGAGCCGCATCTCTGCCCAGATTTCAAAATAAGACAGATTCCATTGGCAATATCTTAAGAAGATAATAAGCCCACAGAAATTATTCAGAGCGTCTGACCTCAAGCAGTCAGGCGCTCTGCTTCTCCTATCCAGAGAACAAGCGATGTGCTGCCGATAATCAGCAGCCAATCCGACCAACGCAATGACACCACATTGAAAAAGCCATAGCCGAATGTCACGATAAGAAATTGTCCGATAAGTATCACGGCTGCGATAGTAAGAAATCCATCGCAACCTATGAGATGCAGTGCACTCTCTCTTGTGCCAAAAGCCCGTGCATTAAACATATTCCAGAATTGCAGGAATACGAAGAACGTAAAGAATAAGGACAACTCGTATGCCGACAGTTCATGGAAAGCGCCTGTGCCTGATCTCATATAAGAAATTATAGATTGTGTTACTCCCGAATCATTCACATGCTGAAGCCACCCGAGGGCTAATAACATTATAATGAAAAAGGTTATTCCTACTCCGGCTATATTCTGCCACATGGGTGTTGTAATTATAAAAGCCGAACGTGAACGAGGCTTGTCATGCATCACATCTTCCGAAGGGGGAAGGGATGATAGCGCCATAGCTGCGAAAGTATCCATTATTAGGTTCACCCAAAGCATCTGAGTAACTGTCAGCGGCGATTCCATACCCATGAATGCGCCTGCCAAAACCACAAGACAAGCACATACATTTACAGTAAGCTGAAACATTATGAATCTTTGCAGATTTCTATACAGTGACCTTCCCCACATCACAGCCCTTCCTATTGAAGAGAATGAATTGTCAATAATTGTAATATCAGACGCCTCTTTAGCCACAGATGTGCCATCTCCCATTGAAAGACCAACGTGAGCCGCTTTCAACGCAGGGGAATCATTAGTGCCGTCTCCGGTAACTGCCACCACTTCATTATTTCTCTGAAGCGCTTCCACAAGGCGTTTTTTATCCATTGGTCGCGCACGGGCTATAATCTTTAGCTTCTCAACCCTGTCAGTCAGCTCGTCATCAGTCATTGCAGCTATTTGAGAACCGGTAGCTATATTATCCTCGCCATCATTTTCGGTCCACAGACCAATCTGTCTTCCGATCTCGCAGGCAATCGCAGGGGTGTCTCCAGTTACAATTTTCACCTTTACACCTGCATCTGTAACCTCCCTGACTGCTTCCGGCACATCATCCCTCACGGGATCAGAGATGGCAACAATCCCGAGCAAAGTAAGATTCTTTCCGGCATACGCATTGTCTACTATTACATCCTCTCCCGGTGATAAAGTCTCATAAGCGAAGACCAATGTACGCATAGCCTGCTTTTGATATTGCAGAAGTTGCGCTTCAATATCTTCCCGACTTATACCCTCCGGCAAATACCGACACATATCGAGCACTATTTCCGGAGCACCTTTTACATAGGCTACTGTGCGGGATTTATTACCATTCAAATGTGAGTCTACAGTGACAACGGTTGCCATATACTTGTTTTCTGTCGAGAATGGCAACTCATCCTCTACCCTTACCTCATTCCTGATTTTTGTATAATCGACCCCCTGGGCACGCAGCCAAAGCAACAATGCTCCTTCAGTAGGATTGCCGATTACTTTGGGATTTGCACTGTCAGAAAGATCAAGTTGAGCAGTGGAATTCACAGCTATTCCTTCAGCTACAGTTCTCCCTATTTCTGAATCCATCAAAGAATGTGCGGGCAATCCGTAGAAGTTGGATTTATATACCTGCATCTGATTTTTCGTAAGAGTGCCCGTTTTGTCGGTACATATCACTGTGGTTGCGCCCATAGTTTCGCAAGCATGCATCTTGCGCACAAGATTGTTAGTGCGAAGCATACGCCGCATGGAATATGCCAGGGATAATGTAACAGCCATTGGCAATCCTTCCGGCACCGCAACAACCACAAGCGTTACGGCAATCATCATGGTCTGCAGGAAATACTGAATAAAATTTATCCATTCGAAGTCAGACATACGGACGAAATACATGGTCATTCTGCCTGCCACAACCAAGGCTGCTATAATGTAGCTTGATATGGATATGAGTCTGCCGAGTCTTTCAAGCTGCTCATCAAGAGGGGTCTTTACGGAATTATCAATCTGCGACTCCTTGAATACCTTTCCATTCTCAGTATTATCACCCACTGCAGTAACTTCTAAGACTCCATGCCCCTCCATAACCTTTGTGCCTCGCAACAACGCATTTGTATGGTAAGTGGCTTCAGGATCAAACTGGCTTTCGTCTGTTGACTTCCTGCAAATTGGTTCTCCTGTCAGAGAAGATTCGTCCACATTCATTGACACAGCTTCAAGCAAAGTGCCGTCAGCAGGAATCTCGTCTCCTGTGTTGACAACAACTATATCCCCAACCACAATATCCTTGCGCGGAACAAGTGTTACCACACCATCTCTCCATACTTGTACCTGCTCATCATCATTTACCTGATTCAAAATGGCAAACTCTTTGTTTGCTTTCATCTCAAACCAGAAACTCAATCCTGTAGCAAGAATAATGGCAGCAAAAATACCTACCGGTTCAAAAAAAGGTTTGAACGAATGGTTTACATCTACATAAAATTCATAAACTGCGATACCAATCGACAAAAACAAAGCCACTAATAATATGACAATCAACGGATCCTTGAATCCGTTGATAAATTGTCGAAACAAAGACTCCCGCTTTACGGGAGTCAGAATGTTTATACCATACAGCCGGCGGCTTTCTGCCACCTGCTCACCATTCAAACCTTTATAACTCATAGTTTTTGACGAACTTCAAATGCTTATTTACATAACAAATGTAACAAGCTCAAAGATCAGATGGGCTGCTATTGCAGCACAAAGACCTCCGATAGTATGAGCAAGGATAGCCTTGGATGTAAGTTCGCGATAACCGAGAGAATCAAGCATGGCAGTATGAGTTGAGAGATAACCGCTCCAGCACATTCCGATAGCCGTGCAAACAGCAATAGCGTTACCATCAATCCAACCCTGAGCCGCAAAGTTTGGAACAAGGCTCAAAGCAGCTCCAACAGCTCCAAGAGCTGTAATCGGGAATGCGATCAGATGAGGATCGTGGAAACCGAACAGCCATTCAAACAGGAAATCCAGTTTCTCCGCCAGCCATGGAAGAATGGCAACACCCTCATAAGCGGAGCCTGTATATTCTCCTGTAGCAGACGGTCCGAATGTCAAAATCATAACCAGAGTGGAGATGATTAGCACACCCGGTATAATTGCAATACCTACATCCACACCGGATTTGCCACCATCAAGCAATGCGGATAAAATGCGGACAAATCCCTTTTTCTTCTCTTTCTCTTCCTCCTGCAACTCAGCATCATCAAGTTGCGGACAGGCAGCTTCCACAAGATAGTTTGGATAATTCTTTACCACGAAATATTGCATCAGGCGTGTTGAAACAATGCAACCAATGAATGCACCTACAAATCCAACTACAGGCTCCCAGAAGAAGCCCTGACCAACCATAAACACCATTACAAGCAAACCCATGCCGAATGCCGTGCCGAAATTGGTGAGGGATATAAGCTGGAATTTCTTGAAATATGAGCTGAAACGGCGGTCGTTTGCCAATGAAATGATTGCGGGGTTATCACTCAGGAATGTCATTACTGCACCCAGAGAGGCAACACCCGGAAGATTAAACAACGGCTTCATCAGCGGACGAAGCACTTTCTCAATCAGTTTGACAACTCCAAATTCCACGAAAATTCTTCCGATAGCACCCGTCAACACACACAATGCCATCAGATAAAATACAGTGTTAAGAAGGAGATCATGCGCTGTATTCATCATAGTCTTGAGCATATTCGCCATGCCCATTCCTTGTCCAAGGAAGGCAAAGAGACCAAAGACTATGATGAGACACAACAAGCCGCTCCATGCGGATGTCTTCTTCTTCTTCGTTTTCTTGTTTTTGGCGTCGGCAACCATTTCCGGCGCTTCAATTTTCTTTTCCTTTAAGGTTTTCATTAAATCAGGTAGTTCGTTTATTCACAAATTTACTATATAAAATGCAAAATAAGTGATTTTTTCGCTACCTGACAAATTTAGTTCACAGTTTATGCTGATTTTTTTATATATTTTTCAGATTATCCGTTCTGGAATATCAAAGGAAGCTCTCAAGTTTGGATTCAAGCACACTCCCCTCCATCTCTCCTGATGAACGCCATACCTCCTGACCATTTTTATATATGATAAATGTAGGAATAGAACTAACCTCAAGCTGGTTGGCAAACTCCTCATTTTATCAATATCAAATTGATAAACATTGGCCCGTCCCTCAAGCAAAGCTTTCACATCGGCCACAATCGGCATCATCCTCTGGCAATGAGGACACCATGAAGCAAAAAATTCCACAAGAGCAACACCCTTATCCTCCTTCAATTCATTCATTTTTTGTGTATCCATAGCATTAAAGTTTTTTATAATTAAAACTTTTACAATTAAAGTCTTCCAAATAAAGCTTTTTAAATTTAAGCTTTTAAAATTAAAGTTTTACAATTAAATTTTCTACAACATATTCACATACACAAAACGCCTTATCCCACCCAATGGTTCATCCAAATAAACATCAGACCAAATGGCTCAAGACAAGATTTTAGTATTTT
>CAZEUD010000016.1:0-41537 GCA_964515455.1 uncultured Sangeribacter sp. | reverse complement strand
TAAATTTTACAATTTGTCACCCGCAAGTTGAACTTGCGAAACTTAAATAATTAATTTAAACCGAGAACTTTGTCGGCAGTTGCGGCAATGCTAATCATTTTGCTTCCGCAAAATTGCCGATTTAAGCCGATAGCTGCGGAATCTGCTTCGATATTTCAGAAGAATTCAAACAGATAGGATACGACATAATAGGAGCAGCATTCGATGTAAGGAACAACACTGGAAGAGGTCTGAGGGAGGTGTATTACAGGAAGGCTCTCGTCGGCTTAGCCGACATCAGCATTGAGGTCTAAATCAATAAAATCCAGTTTGGAAGTCAAATAATCAGATGCCCGGCGTCACCCTGAATCACCATCAAAAGTTGCTATACTTCTGATTTATAGATATAAATTTTCCTCTTTTAAACCCTCTAACAACTTTTTGTATACTTTATTTTTCTGTGGGATGGAAGTGGGAATGGAGGAGGGTGGCCTTAGCCGGACCAACAACACCTGAAAGCTGCTCTAATGTGGCTTCCTTTACACGTTTAAGACTCTTAAACTCTTTCATCAACGCTGTCTGAGTGGCTGGCCCTATACCCTTTATCTCATCCAATTCACTGACAATCTGCGATTTACTTCGCCGATTGCGGTGATGTGTTATCCCGAAACGGTGGGCTTCATCACGCAACGCCTGTATCACCCTTAGACTCTGTGACTTTTTGTCGATATAAAGGGGCAATGTATCCCCCGGGAAATAGATCTCTTCAAGCCTTTTCGCTATTCCAACCAACGCTACCTCCCCACGTATTCCCATTTCATCGAAAGCTTCGACTGCGGCACTCAATTGTCCTTTACCGCCGTCAACCACAACCAATTGCGGCAAAGGCTCCCCTTCGGCCATCATGCGCGTATAGCGGCGGTGAAGCACCTCCTTCATGGAAGCGAAGTCGTTGGCCCCTACTACTGTCTTTATGTTGAAATGACGATAGTCGCGCCGTGCCGGTTTGCCATTGCGGAACACCACGCAACTCGCAACAGGATTTGTGCCTTGTATATTTGAATTGTCAAAACATTCTATATGCCTCGGCTCAACTTCCAGACGGAAATCACTTTTCATCTGCGCCATCAGTTTCTCCACGCCTCTCTCAGGATTCATCTTCTCTGCCTGCTTCTCTATATCGCGCATATACTGGGTGGCATTCTTTATCCCGACATCAAGCACTTTCTTTTTGTCGCCACGGGAGGGCACAACAAATCTAATATCTTCAAATTCCACATCCGGCATGAATGGCACAATCACTTCGCGGAAATCTACATCAAACCTCTCTTTTATTTCCGCAATTGCCATCGACAAAATCTCCTCCTTTGTTATCTCACTTTTCTGCAGCCGGTATTCAAGATTAAGACTGCGCGTTACAGCTCCTCTGTTAAGATGCATGAAATTCACGAATGCGCGGTCTTCATTCTCCACATAGGCGAACATATCCACCGATGGAGCCGAAGTCTCGCCTATGACGCTTTTGGAATTATATTTCTTTACCGCCTCATATTTCTCCTTAACCTCCTGAGCTTCCTCAAATTTCCACTGATCCGCAAGCAACGCCATCTCCTCTTTCAGCACATTCTCAAGTTCAACGGTCTCGCCATTCAGAATCTGCCTTACCCTTGCGATATATTTACCATATTCTTCGGGACTCACCAGCCCGCGACACGGACCGAGACATTTGCGTATATGATAATCGAGACACAGTGAATATTTGTTGCGTGCGATACTCTTCTCTTCCAGCGCATGCCTGCAACTGCGCAAGGGATACACATCGCGTATCAGCTGAAGCACTACCTTTGCCGCCCCCTGATTACCATAAGGACCATAATATCGCCCGTGAATACCCTTCTCACGGGTCATGAACACCCGGGGATAAAGCTCTTTCGTAACCACAATCCATGGATATGATTTGTCATCCTTGAGAAGCACATTGTAACGCGGCTGATACTCTTTTATCATGGCGTTCTCAAGATGAAGCGCATCCTCCTCACTGCCTACTACGATAAAGCGCATGTCGACAATATTGCGAACAAGGAGATTTGTGCGCGTGGAGTCGTGACGGCGGTTGAAATATGACGACACACGCCTTTTCAGTCTTTTAGCTTTCCCTACGTATATAACTTTGCCTGTCTTGTCGAGATACATATACACACCAGGCTGATCCGGAAGATTCAATATCTTCTCCCGGAGATGCTCACCCGGTCGGTTGTTGAATATATCCTCTTTTGTCCGATCAGGCTTTATCTCTATATCAAAACCGCCGAATTCATCGATATTTCTTCCAGTTCCGGCAAGATATTTTATGGTGTCATCCATTATTGGTGTGATATCTGATAAATCTTAACTTGAAGAGTGTTTATTGGTATGCGAGTGAGTGACCCCTACTGAAAACGCCGAAGAACACCGATTTCACCGGCAATTCTTCGACGCAATACAGATTCAGAATTAATTAATATTTCAAAAGGGATGTGACTTCACATTCTTCCGGAAGGACTGCGCGACCGCCGAGTGCCGACAGCTCAACAATGAAGTTGATGTAAATCTTTTTCGGATTCATCGATTTTACGAGGTCGTAGCAGGCACGCATTGTACCCCCGGTAGCAAGAAGGTCATCGTGAAGCACCACAACATCATTTTCGTTGATAGCATCGCTGTGCAACTCAATCATATCAACTCCATACTCTTTTGCGTATGATTTTTTAACTGTAACAGCCGGGAGTTTGCCGGGCTTTCTGGCGGGCACAAAACCGCAGCCAAGCTCGTAAGCCATTATTGAACCGCCGATAAATCCGCGGGATTCGATACCCACCACCTTTGTCACACCCTTGTCACAATAAAGGTCGGCAAGTGCTTTACCTGTGAGATGAAGAGCCTCACCGTTTTTAATCATTGTAGTAAGATCGCGGAAAAGAATACCCCTTGACGGGAAGTCAGGCACATCGCGTATGAGCGATTTCAATTCTTCTATTTGCATAATTCCTTATTATAATTTATTGAATATTTTGTCTTAATTATAATTTATTGAATAATTTGTCTTATCCGTTTAATTTGTTCCACGTGGAACAAATATTATTTATTTTGCTTATCCTCACCTGCCAAGAAGGAGAAGAAGCACATTTATATCTGCCGGGGAAACTCCGGGGATACGGGATGCATGGCCAATTGTGGCAGGCCGCTGTCTTGACAATTTTTGCCGGGCCTCTGTCGACAACGATTTTATTTCATCGAAATTCATGGAAGAGGGAATCTTCACATATTCCAAACGCGTCTGCTTTTCTGCAAGTTCACGCTCCCTTAAAATATATCCTCCATACTTGATCAATATCTCTGCCGCCTCTATTATTTCCTCCCTCCTCTCAGACTCTATTTGTTCCAACTCCTCTTTCAATTTGGGAAGAATTTCGGAAAGCATCACAATAGAGAGCTGTGGCCGTTTCACCAGTTCTATCAACCTCAATGATGATGACAATGGCGCAGTCCCTCTTTCTTCAAGAAACTTGTTGATCTCTGCCCTGCTCTTCACAAGATACGACTCGCTGAACGCAATCAACCGGTCGCGCTGCTCTTTCTTGCTAAGCATTGACTCATATCTTATGTCACCAGCCAGACCAATCTCATACCCTATTGGCGTGAGACGCATGTCGGCATCATCCTGACGCAAAAGTATACGGTATTCAGCACGGGAAGTAAACATCCTGTAAGGTTCGTCAACACCTTTTGTAACAAGGTCATCAATCAATACACCTATGTATGCCTGCTCCCTGCCGAGAATTACCGGCGGCAGATTCTGCGACCTGCGGGCGGCATTTATCCCGGCCATCAGGCCTTGCGCCGCCGCCTCCTCATAACCGGTGGTGCCATTAACCTGACCCGCAAAATAGAGACCGTTCACAAGTCTTGTCTGCAAATCGTGACCGAGCTGGGTAGGATCAAAGAAATCATACTCTATAGCGTAACCGGGGCGATAGAATTGTACATCCTTCAATGCCGGCACCTGTGCCAAAGCTTCCATCTGAACGCGCCAAGGCAGTGAACTTGAGAACCCGTTGATATAATATTCCTCGGTGGTTTCTCCCTCCGGTTCGAGGAAGAGCTGGTGGCTTTCCTTATCCGCAAAGGTTACTATCTTGGTCTCAATGCTGGGACAATAGCGTGGACCTATACTTTGTATCTGCCCATTATACAAAGGGGAGTCAGCGAGATTATCATTAAGTATCTTATGCACCGCGGGATTCGTATGCACAATCCAGCAACTGCGGTTCTTAAGCGTGCGCTTCACAGAGGAGAGGAATGAGAACTTATGGAAATCATCGCACTCTCCGGTCTGTTCCTCACATTGTGAGAAGTCAATGGTTCGCCCGTCAATTCTTGCCGGTGTTCCGGTCTTCATTCTGTCGGCAGCAAACCCTATGGATTTCAGCTGCTCTGTCAACCCCTTTGAGGTGTCTTCAGATATACGGCCTCCTTCGATTTTAACCGGTCCGAAATGCATCAATCCGTTAAGGAAAGTGCCGGCAGTGAGTATTACCTGCTCGGCCTTGAACTCCACGCCGAGCGCGGTTTTTACGCCACGGATTCCAATAGCAGAAGAGCCTGCATGAGCGTTTTTATCAAGCATGAGCTCTGTCACGGTATCCTGAAAAACGGAAAGGTTAGGGGTGCTGTCGATGGTTTCCCGCCATGCATCAATATACTTCGCCCTGTCGCTCTGCACACGCGGACTCCAAACCGCCGGACCCTTGGAACGGTTGAGCATTCGGAACTGGATAGCAGTTTTGTCGGCAATTATTCCCATCTGACCTCCGAGAGCATCAATCTCCCTGACAATCTGCCCTTTGGCTATACCGCCAACTGCCGGATTACACGACATCTGGGCTATCCGGTTCATATCTTTGGTAATCAGAAGGGTAGATGCACCGAGACGCGCAGCTGCCACTGCAGCCTCGCAACCGGCATGACCGCCGCCAACCACTATCACATCAAAATCAAATCTCATTTTCCCAATAAGCAAGTGCTTTATTTTCCGCTTCTTCCATTATCTCTCTTTCCCCGGGTCCTTTATCGTTGATACCACATAGGTGAAGCACCCCGTGAATAATTACACGCAAAAGCTCGCTCTTATAGGAGACTTTAAATTCATCCGCGTTTGAAGAGACAGTATCAAGTGATATTACAATATCACCACTGATACGGTTTTTACGTGTATAGTCGAAGGTGATGATATCCGTGTAGTAATCATGCTGAAGGAATTGCCTGTTGGTGTCGAGGATATACTCGTCATTACAGAAACAATATATAAGATCACCGGTGGTGCAGTCATAATCGGCAGCCACCTCCCTTATCCATTTTTTTATCTTGTCAAAATCAAGATCGGGCATCTCCACACCCTCAGTCATAAATTCTATCATACGCAGACAATTTTTCCGCTACAAAAATAATAAAAAACTTCATTCTATCAAATTTGATTTTATTGCTTCTTTTAGACCCGGCAAACACATTGACACATATATTACTGATAATATACTATTTGCATCTGTTTTAAAGCTGAGTTAAGGCGCTGAGATTCGTTTATAAATAAATTTACCTGCACTTATGCGTATTTGTTGACAACTGGCGACATAATTCATGCTTTTTTTTGAAGCATCCCAACCTCCCCTTCAATTTTTCATTTGTGAGTTTTGGAAGGAATGATTAACTTTGTATTTTCATTAGCACATCAATGCTTCATCAATGGAACTGATAAAACATGAATGCGGCATCGCAATGATCCGCATGCTCAAACCCCTGTCGTATTATAAAGAGAAATACGGAACCAACTTTTATGCTCTCAACAAACTTTACCTTATGATGGAGAAGGAGCATAACCGCGGTCAGGAAGCTGCCGGTATCGGTTGCGTGAAACTCAACGTTCCTCCCGGTCAGGAATACATCTTCCGCAAACGTGCCCAAGGCTCTGATGCAATAAGCAGCATCTTTGCCGAAGCACACTCTGACATTGATGTGGCCATGAGCGAGGGGATTCCTTCCGAACATCTCCCCTTCCTCGGAGAAGTGTATATGGGTCACCTCCGCTACAGCACCACCGGACGCTCCGGTATAAACTATGTGCACCCCTTTATGCGCCGCAACAACTGGAGCTCCCGCAATATGCTCCTCTGCGGCAATTTCAACATGACAAACGTTGACGAGATATTCGACAACATCATCAGCACCGGACAGCACCCGCGCCTTTACGCGGACACATTCCTCCTTCTCGAACAATTGGGACATGCCCTCGACCGTGAAAACGAACGGCTCTTCAAAATACATAAGGAAGCCGGATTATCGGCTCTCGAACTATCGGAAAGCATAGCACGAGACCTTAACGTAACCAATATTCTCAAACGCTGTGCACCTACATGGGACGGTGGATATGTGATTTGCGGAATCGTGGGCAATGGCGATATGTGGGCGATGCGCGACCCCCATGGCATCCGCCCGGCATTCTATTACAAGGATGATGAGATTGTGGTGGTGGCAAGTGAAAAGCCGGTGATTCAGACAGCCTTCAACCTTCAGCGCGGTGATGTCAGCGAACTCCAGCCCGGAGAGGCGCTGATTGTAGACAGGGATGGCACCGCACGCATAGACAGAATACTTCCGCAGGGTGCCAACACCAGATGCAGCTTCGAGAGAATATATTTCTCTCGTGGCTCAGATTATGACATCTACCGCGAACGCAAGAACCTTGGCCGCAGACTGGTGGGGCAGGTGCTTGATGCTGTGGACCACGATATTGACAACACTGTATTCTCCTTTATACCCAACACTGCCGAGGTAGCCTTCTTCGGACTTGTAGAAGGTATCGAAGAGTTTCTCATCAAGAACAAGACGAATGAAATTCAACATCTTGCAGCTACCGGGAATCTGACGGAAGACAATATCGCGCGTATACTGCGCCGCCGTGTACGCAAGGAGAAAGTGGCATGGAAGGATATCAAGCTGCGTACATTTATAGCCGAGGGAAGCACCCGCGATGACCTTGCAGGTCATGTTTACGACATTACATACGGCTCCATTCACCCCGGTGATAACCTTGTGGTAATTGACGACAGCATCGTGCGTGGCACTACGCTCAAACAGTCGATTATCCGCATTCTCGACCGACTGCATCCGCGAAAGATGGTGATTGTTTCCAGTTCACCGCAAGTGCGTTTCCCCGACTGCTATGGCATAGACATGTCAAGAATGGGTGAATTTATCGCTTTTAAAGCCGCTATGGCGCTTTTGGAGGAGCGGGGGATGAGATATATTATCGACAGCGTCTACCATCGCTGTAAAGAGCAGGATACGTTTCCGAAGGAAGAAATAAAAAACTATGTGAAGGAGATATATGCTCCATTCACGGATGAGGAAATATCGGAGAAGATTGTGGAATTGCTCACACCCGAGGGCACTCGCGCCGAAATACAGATTGTATATCAGACGGTAGGGGAGATGCACAATGCCATTCCGGAACATCCCGGCGACTGGTATTTTACCGGCGACTACCCCACTCCCGGTGGCAACCGTCTCGTAAACCGCGCCTTCATCAACTACTACGAAGGACGCACCTCCGCCCGCTAACCCAGAGTCGCTGAGGCAGCTGGGACTAATGGGACTACTATGGCAGCTGGGACAATGGGACTAATGGGACTAATGGGGCAGCGCAGAGAATTAGGTTCAATACTCGTCCCAGGATTTGATGCGGATGTCGGAGAGGGGAATTTCGCAGAAGGCGAGGATGAAGGCTGATGCCAGGCGTGCGTTGGTGAGCAAGGGGATGTTAAGGTCTATGGCGGCACGGCGCACCTTGTAGCCGTTGCTGAGTTCTTTCGGTGTAAGATTCTTCGGGATATTGATCACCAGATCTATTTCTTTGTTGTGAAGCAATTCAAGAGCCTGAGGATGCTTGTCATCACCTGAGATATACACACATATTGCCGGGATGCCGTTCTCTGCCAGGAAGCGTTGTGTGCCCTCTGTGGCATATATCACATACCCTTTCTGATGAAGCAAACGTGCCGGTTCGAGCAGATCAACTTTTGAACGGGCTGTGCCTCCACTAATCATCACCGTTTTCTTAGGAATGGTGTATCCCACTGAAAGCATAGCCTTCAGGATGGCCTCCGAGGTGTCGTCACCAATACACCCCACCTCACCGGTGGAAGACATGTCAACACCGAGCACCGGATCCGCTCCCTGCAGACGGGAGAACGAGAATTGCGATGCCTTGATACCCACATAGTCGAGGTCGAAAGCCGACTTGTTGGGCTTGTCAACATTCATGCCGAGCATCACACGTGTGGCCGTGTCGATAAAATTCTGCTTTGAAACTTTAGATACAAACGGGAAAGAGCGCGAAGCCCGCAGATTACACTCTATAACCATTATATCATTATCCTTGGCAAGGAATTGGATATTGAATGGTCCGGAGATATGCAGCGCAGCCGCTATGCGTCCGGAGATCTTCTTTATACGGCGCATTGTCTCCACATACAGTTTCTGCGGAGGGAACTGGATTGTGGCATCTCCAGAGTGCACACCGGCAAACTCGATATGTTCGGAGATAGCGTAAAGTTTTATCTCGCCATTTTGAGCCACGGCATCCATCTCTATCTCCTTGGCACCCTGGATGAAGGCGGATACAACCACCGGGTGCTGCTTGGAAACATTGGCGGCGAGTTTCAGGAATCGCTGCAACTCATCCTCATTAGAGCAAACATTCATGGCGGCTCCTGAAAGCACATAGGAGGGACGTACAAGAACCGGGAAACCAACTTCAGCCACAAATTCATCTATATCGGCCATTGAAGTAAGCTCGCGCCAACGCGGCTGATCCACACCTATAGAGTCACATAGCGAAGAGAACTTGTTGCGATCCTCGGCATTATCAATATCCTTTGCCTGCGTTCCGAGGATGTTAACATCCGCGGCATCAAGGCGCATGGCGAGGTTGTTTGGAATCTGACCACCTGTGGAAAGTATCACTCCGTGAGGCAATTCCAATTCAAGAATATCCATTACGCGCTCATAGGTCAGTTCATCGAAATAGAGGCGATCGCACATATCATAATCGGTTGAAACTGTCTCCGGATTGTAGTTGATCATTACCGGACGATAACCGGCCTCAGCCACAGTCATCAATGCGTTTACACCACACCAGTCAAACTCAACGGAACTACCGATACGGTATGCACCGGATCCAAGCACAACTACCGATTTCCGGTCACCGAGATAGTTCACATCGTTTTGACTTCCGTTGTATGTAAGATAAAGGTAATTGGTCTGTGCAGGATATTCAGCAGCAAGTGTATCTATCTGTTTGACGACAGGGCGCACACCTCGGCGCAAGCGATCTTCACGCACCAAATTGGAAAGGTTCTCCCCTTCGCTGTTCATACGCTTACCCCACAATGCCCTTCCTATCTGGAAATCGCTGAAACCCTGACTCTTTGCACGCCGCATAAGTTCATCGCTCACAGCTTCCAAAGAATCCAAGCCTTCAAGTTCACGGCACGTATCGCAGATGGTATGCAATTTCTCAAGGAACCAGCGGTCTATTTTTGTAAGCTCATGAATTTTCTCCACGGTATAACCCTTGCGGAAAGCCTCCTCAATAACGAAGATACGCTTGTCGGTAGGTTCACGCAGGGATCTGTCAATATCATCTATCTTGATAGGCTTGTTCTCCACGAACCCGTGCATACCCTGTCCGATCATACGAAGCCCTTTCTGGATAACTTCCTCAAAAGTACGCCCGATAGCCATCACCTCACCCACAGACTTCATCGAGCTGCCTATTTCACGTCTTACACCGTGGAATTTACCGAGATCCCAGCGTGGAATTTTGCATACAATATAGTCAAGAGCCGGTTCGAAGAATGCGGAAGTTGAGCGTGTCACGGAATTTTTCAAATCGAAAAGTCCGTAACCCAGACCGAGTTTGGCAGCCACAAAAGCGAGAGGGTAGCCTGTAGCCTTTGACGCAAGGGCAGAAGAGCGCGACAGGCGCGCGTTAACCTC
The DNA here is from genome assembly GCA_964515455.1 of uncultured Sangeribacter sp. Classification (GTDB taxonomy): domain Bacteria; phylum Bacteroidota; class Bacteroidia; order Bacteroidales; family Muribaculaceae; genus Lepagella. Next base: position 31,466 of record CAZEUD010000016.1, on the reverse strand, counting down.
AATTACACGGTAATCCATTGATTCCGGGTCAAAGGCATACTGCACATTGCACTCCCCCACAATACCTATATGGCGTATTATCTTGATGGCAAGTTTGCGGAGCATGTGGTAATCTTCATTCGAAAGGGTCTGTGAAGGAGCCACCACAATACTCTCACCTGTATGGATTCCGAGAGGATCGAAATTCTCCATGTTACAAACAGTGATGCAATTGTCGAAGCGGTCGCGCACCACCTCATATTCCACCTCTTTCCAACCCTTGAGACTCTTCTCCACAAGCACTTGCGGCGAGAAGGAGAGAGCCTGCTCCACAAGCGATATCAGCTGCTCGCGATTATCGCAGAAACCACTTCCGAGACCTCCAAGTGCATACGCTGCACGAATAATCACCGGATAGCCGAGCCTATCGGCCGCCACAAGGGCATCCTCCACAGAATCAACAGCCTCACTCTTTATGGTCTTGACATCTATCTCATCCAGTTTCTTTACAAAGAGTTCGCGGTCTTCTGTATCCATAATTGCCCGCACCGGAGTGCCGAGCACCTTTACATCATACTTCTCCAGCACGCCTGATTCATACAGCTTCACACCGCAATTCAGCGCCGTCTGTCCACCGAAAGCAAGGAATATGCCATCCGGGCGTTCCTTTTCTATGACTTTCTCCACAAAATATGGTGTGACGGGCAGGAAATAGATTTTGTCGGCAAAACCTTCGGAAGTCTGCACTGTGGCGATATTGGGGTTGATCAATACGGTCTCTATGTTCTCTTCCTTCATGGCTTTCAAAGCCTGGGAACCACTATAATCGAACTCGCCGGCCTCGCCAATCTTGAGGGCACCGGAACCGAGAAAAAGCACTTTTTTGATATCCACGATTTTTTTCATTTTATGAGACCACCGGGGTCTCCGGGAATACTGGATTGTTGAGGAGACTGGATGCAGGATGCTTATCAAAGCATCTTGAGGTTTTTATGTTCAGAGGAGAGCGATGAAATCATCGAAGATGAATTCAGTATCCTTGGGTCCGCTGCTGGCTTCGGGGTGGAATTGAGCGGAGAAGAATGGTTTTGTCTTATGCCTGATTCCCTCGTTGGTGCCGTCATTCATATTTATGAAATGAGGCTCCCAATCCTCGGGTATGGAACCGTTGTCCACAGCAAAGCCATGATTCTGAGATGTTATGAAGCATCTCTCCGTGCCTCTGAGACGCACCGGCTGATTATGGCTGCGATGACCGTATTTTAGTTTGTAGATTTTCGCTCCGGCAGCTTTACTCAGCAACTGATTACCCATGCAGATGCCGCAAATCGGCTTGCCGATTTCGAATGCTTTGCGGATATTCTCCACAGTTTTCTCAGCGAATTCAGGACTTCCCGGACCGTTGCTTATGAAAAGACCATCATAGGGTATCTGAGTGAAATCATAATCCCAGGGCACAAGGGTAACGCGGACACCGCGACGCGTAAGGCAGCGTATGATATTGTATTTTGTGCCGCAATCAACAAGCACCACCCGCTTATCACCCTCTCCAAATTCTTTCACTTCACGTGTGCTGACCTTGGCAATCAGATTCTCATTGTTGGGGTCATGAAAAGCAATATCCTCTCCCCCTTCGAATGTGATTTTGCCAAGCATCGAACCTTTGTCGCGGAGCAATTTAGTGAGAGCACGGGTATCAATACCATAAATTCCCGGAATCTTCTCATCGCGGAGCCAGTCGGCGAGGGAACGTGTAGCCTGCCAGTGGCTGGGCACCCAGCTGTAATCCTGACAGATGATAGCCTCGCAATGTATGCGCGACGATTCAAAATAGTCACTTACATTTGCCTCCGTGCTTTTTTCAGCCGAGGGAACGCCGTAATTTCCAAGAATAGGGTAAGTGGTGACAAGGATTTGCCCTTCATAAGATGGGTCAGTAAGGCTTTCAGGATAGCCTGTCATGGCAGTATTGAAAACTACCTCACCGGCACAGGGACTTTCATAACCAAAGGAGAAACCTTCGAACTTGGAGCCGTCTTCAAGAGTGAGCACGGCTTTTCTGGAATCATGCATCGTGTTCATTTTGCATGCAAAGTTACATAGAATAGCTATAAATAACAAATTTTTTATTTCCTGAAGATAAATTTTGCGAAAGGGAAAATAAGAGTTAAATTTGCAAAGAATTCAGTGAATTCCATATTCTCATGAAAAAAATACTGATAAAAAACGCTCTGCTGTCCCCTTCCGGTAAGGAGGGAACGGCGGATATTCTCATATCCGGGGGGAAGATAATGGATATCGCCCCTCACATAGAATCGCCTCAAGATTGCCGTGAGGTGGATTGCGAAGGATTGACAGCGATACCCGGGCTTGTGGATGTGCATGTGCACTTCCGTGAGCCCGGTTTCTCATATAAGGAGACAATAGCCGGAGGCACAGCTGCAGCGGCAGCCGGCGGCTTCACCACTGTCTGCCCCATGCCGAACCTCTCCCCTGCCCCGGATTCTTTGGAAACACTGGAGAAGCAACTGGAAATCATACATCGCGATGCAATAGTGGAAACCATACCCTACGCCACCATCACCCGCTCCCGACTTGGCAATGAGCTTGTCAACTATAAAGAGCTGGCACCCTATGTGGCGGGATTCTCAGATGATGGCAGCGGTGTGCAGGATGAGGAGGTGATGAGGAACGCTATGCGGGAAATAGCAAAAACCGGCAAGATACTTGCAGCGCATTGCGAGGTGAACGCCCTTTTAAAAAACGGATATATACATGATGGTGTCTACGCGCGGAAGCATGGTCACCGGGGTATATGCTCCGAGAGTGAATGGCGCGAAATAGAGCGCGACATACGCCTTGCCGAAGAGACCGGATGCAGGCTTCATATCTGCCATATCTCCACAGCAGAGAGCGTGGATCTTATACGCAAAGGGAAGGAGAGAGGTGTGAAGGTAACGTGCGAGACAGGACCGCATTATCTTATATTTTGCGATGAGGATCTTCAGGAAGAGGGGAGATTCAAGATGAATCCCCCTTTGCGCTCGCGCCGTGATATGGAAGCATTGCGGCAGGGGGTAATCAACGGCACCATTGATGTAATTGCCACCGACCATGCCCCCCATTCCGAAGAAGAGAAATCCAAAGGACTCGAGAAAAGCGCGATGGGCGTAGTCGGACTTGAAACCTCGCTTGCTGCAATTTATACTTCCTTGGTTAAACCCGGCGTTATTTCTTATGAAAGAATGGTTGAGATGATGGCGCAATCACCACGCCGCTTATTCGGGATAGAGGGTGGTCTCAAACCCGGTTGCAGAGCTGATGTAGCCATAGTAGATTTCAACTGCAAATGGGAGGTGAATCCGGAAAAATTCCATGGAAAAGGGAGAAGCACTCCGTTTGCCGGATGCCGGCTTTATGGCAAACCGGTAATGACAATTGCCAATGGAGAAATAGTTTTCGAAGATGAAGAAAGACAGATATAAAAACAAATTTTTCAGGATAATCGCCAACGAGCGCATCGCGCGCAAGACATGGAGGATGGTGCTTGAAGGGGATACCTCCGACTTTACAGCCCCCGGCCAGTTTGCCAATCTTGCCATCGAAGGGAAATATCTGCGCCGACCGATTTCTGTGTGCGATTATGACACCTCTACCCTAACCTTGCTCTATGATGTTGTGGGAGAAGGAACTAAAGCCATGTCAGAGATGAAACCCGGACAAGAGATCGATATTCTTACCGGACTTGGCAATGGCTTTGATATCAATGCTGAAACATCGCAGCCGGTATTGATTGGAGGGGGAATAGGGGTAGCTCCCTTGCTCAACCTTGCCTATGCCTTACGCAAGGCGGGGAAGGAACCGACATTGGTGCTTGGCTTCAACACGGCGGATGATGTGGTGCTGGAAAAGAGATTGAAAAAAGATGGTTTCAACACTATAATAACAACAGCCGATGGCACTTACGGGATAAAGGGATTTGTAACGGATGCCTTACGCGGTGATGATATGAAATATGATTATTTCTACTCCTGCGGCCCTCTGCCTATGATGCGAGCCTTATGCAAGGAGTTGTGCATACCCGGGCAATTGTCGCTTGATGAAAGGATGGCTTGTGGATTCGGTGTATGCATGTGCTGCTCACTCGAAACGAAGAATGGAGCCAAGCGCATTTGCAAAGACGGACCTGTTTTTCTAAAGGAGGAACTTGTATGGAATGTTTAAATTGATGTGGATATGGATATAGATAAACGGTTGGAGACGGAGATTTGCGGAGTTAAGCTGAAGAATCCGGTGATACCAGCCAGCGGTTGCTTCGGTTACGGATATGGCATGGCTGATTTTTACGACCTTGATATCCTCGGAGCAATATCGTTTAAAGGGACTACCCTGCACCCGAGATATGGCAATCCCCTGCCCCGCACTGCCGAATGTTATGCCGGTATGATAAATGCCGTGGGACTTCAGAATCCCGGGATACACAAAGTTATTTCCGAGGAATTGCCCAAGATGAGAGCTGTATTCCATAATCCCATCATCGCCAACATCAGCGGATTCTCCATTGATGAATACCGTGAATGTTGCCGCCTCATAAATGATGAGCAGCAGGTGGAGATAATTGAATTGAATGTCAGTTGTCCGAACGTGCATGGGGGAGGAATGGCATTCGGCACATCTGCCGAAGCAGTGGCAGAAGTGGTGCGGGAGGTTAAGAAAGTCATCACCAAGCCGCTTGTGGTAAAGCTCTCCCCCAACGTCACCAATATTGTAAGTATAGCCAAAGCTGCGGAAGATGCCGGAGCGGATGGTCTTTGCCTTATCAATACTCTGCTGGGGATGCGCATAAATCTGCGCACGCGCCGTCCTATAATCGCCAATACTATGGGAGGTTTCTCCGGACCGGCCGTATTCCCGGTGGCTTTGAGAATGGTTTATCAGGTTGCAAACTCAGTAAATATTCCCGTTATAGGATGTGGCGGTGTGTCCTCCCCTTCCGATGTGCTTGAGATGATGATGGCGGGTGCAAAAGCAGTTGAAGTTGGCACTGCCAATCTTCCCAATCCATACGCATGCAAGGAGATTATAGAAGGTCTCCCCTCTTGCATGGATAATTATGGAATCGAAAGCATCAGAATGATTCAACAATGATTATGAATAGAGATGTAATTATAGCATGTGACTTTCCGGACGCGGAAACCACATTGAGATTTTTGGACAAATTCGAAGGGGAAGAGCGCAAACCTTTCCTTAAGATCGGTATGGAACTTTATTATGGCGCGGGTAACGACATAGTGAGAGAAATCAAGCACCGCGGTCATAAGATTTTCCTTGACCTTAAACTTCATGATATCCCTAACACTGTGCGTAAGGCTATGAAGGTATTGTCGGCACTTGATGTGGATATGGTAAACGTGCATGCTTCGGGCACAATCGAAATGATGCGTGCTGCCAAAGAAGGACTGACACGTGAGGATGGCACTCGCCCTCTGCTGATTGCCGTAACCCAGCTTACGAGCACTTCAGAGGAGGCGATGCAGAAACAATTGCTCATCAACGCCGGCATCGGAGAGACTATCATCAAATATGCCCGGAATGCTGCCGAGGCCGGTCTTGACGGGGTGGTATGCTCCCCGCTCGAAGCAGGAATTGTAAAAGAGGCATGTGGAAAGGATTTCCTTACAATCACACCGGGAATACGCTTTGCCGATTCCAAGGCAGACGACCAGGTACGCATAACAACGCCGGCACGTGCCCGCGAGATTGGCAGCGATTATATTGTAGTAGGAAGACCAATCACAGCCGCTGAGAATCCGGTGGCAGCATATCGCCGCTGTGTTGAAGATTTCGTTTACGGTAATTAATGATAAAAGATTAATGGAGAAGAAAGAGATAGAGCAGGCAGTGGCGAAAGCGTTGCTTGGAATTAGAGCAGTATTTTTGAGCCCTGACAAGCCATTCACATGGGCAAGCGGCATCAAAAGCCCGATATATTGTGACAACCGCCTTATTCTGTCAGCCCCCGAGGCACGCGCAATTGTGGAGAAAGCAATTGCCGACACTGTAAGCCGAGAATATCCGGAGGCCGAATCACTTATGGGAACAAGCACCGCCGGGATCGCTCACGCCGCCATAGCTGCCTGGATTTTAGGCAAACCTATGGGATATGTGCGCGGAAGCGCCAAGGATCACGGACGCAACAACCGCATTGAGGGGAAACTTGAACCCGGCACCAAGGTAGTGGTAATCGAAGATCTGATATCTACCGCCGGAAGCTGTATAGAAGTTGTGGAAGCCTTGCGCGAAGCGGGGGCAGATGTGTTGGGAGTGGTTTCAATCTTCACATACGGCATGAAGAAAGGTCTTGACCGACTTGCCGCAGCAAATGTTAAAAACATCTCACTATCTAACCTTGACACTCTGCTCGAGGTAGCTGTAAAGGAGAATTACATCTCTGCTTCAGCAAAGGATGCAATCCGCAAATTCCGCGACAATCCCTCCGATGAATCCTGGATGACTGCACGGAATTGAGAATGAGAATTTAATATGATAAAGGCGGTTTTGTTGCCGCAACAAGGCACAGCCCTTATAATAAATAAAATAATACTATGCGACATTTAATTGATCCAACAGATCTCACCCGCAAGGAAACGGAAGAGATTGTAGACCTGGCACTTGATATTATCGCCAACAGGCAGAAATATGCCGAGGTATGCAAAGGTAAGAAACTGGCAACCCTGTTTTATGAGCCATCAACACGCACACGCCTGAGTTTCACCGCTGCAATGATGGAACTGGGGGGAAATGTGCTCGGTTTTTCGGATGCACAGAGCTCATCTGTAAGCAAAGGGGAGACAGTGGCAGACACATCAAAAGTGATCAGCTGCTTTGCCGACATAATCGCGATGCGCCACCACGAGGAGGGGGCAGCTTATGTAGCAGCGATGAACGCCCGCATACCGGTAATAAATGCCGGAGACGGCTCTCATGCCCATCCTACACAAACACTTACCGACCTGCTGACAATACGCAGGGAGATAGGAAGACTGGATAACTTCACAATCGGTTTTTGCGGCGACCTCAAGTTTGGTCGCACCGTCCATTCACTGATAAAGGCATTGTCGCGCCATTCAGGAATAAAAGTGGTGCTTATAGCTCCCGAACAGCTACGTCTCCCCGACTATATGAAGAATGAAGTATGCGACAAGAATGGTGTGGATTACACCGAGGCAGCGACAATGGAGGAGGTGATGCCGGAATTGGACGTGCTGTATATGACACGGGTACAGAAAGAGCGTTTCCTTGATGAAGATGAATATGACAGACTTAAGGACAGCTTTATTCTTACGGCGGACAAACTGAAAACCGCAAAACCGGAGTTAAGGGTGCTTCATCCCCTGCCACGTGTGAATGAGATAACCACAGATGTTGACGCAGACCCCAGAGCTGCCTACTTCCGTCAGGTTGAGAATGGCAAATTCGTGCGCATGGCATTGATACTGACGATGCTGAAATGGGCGGAAGAATATGAGAAGAAAGCAGGGGAGAGGAAAGCTTGTCCGCCGAAACTTCCGGAAGGCACAATGCGTAATATATATGTATGCTCCAACCGCCGCTGCATCTCCAATATGGAGAATGTGGACTCATTGTTCCGACCGTGCGATGACGGTGTGGCAGAATGTCGTTGCGTGTATTGTGAAGCCAAGCCTCGCAGTTGAGAGCCTGTCTCATAAAATTTAAAGACATTATCCAAGCATGCAGAATTTTTATTGCATAATTTTTCGAAAAATTGGGAAAAGTCAAATTTTAGTTGTAAATTTGCAATCTAATTTTTAGATACAGAGATGAGACAATTTCCCCATGCCACACATCTGAAATTGCGCAGAAAGCGCAAGCAGAATCGTGCGGTGCAGAATGGGAGCGCGTGTGTGAGCGCGCGCAAAATTGTGAAGGAATAAAGCGGCGTCAGGCAAGTATGCCTGACGCCGCAAAATTTTTATAAACTTTTCGAAGTATTGATGCCGAATACAGACTGTAGCGATTCGTAAATTAGCTATACTTTGATTTGAAACAGAATAAATAACAGGTAAAATAAAGATGAAAGTTGGAATAGTTATGGGCTCGGCAAGCGACCTTGGTGTCATGTCGGGAGCCTCGGAAATCCTGGAATCATTCGGGGTTGAGTATGAAAGAAAGATATTCAGCGCACACCGCACTCCGGCGCAACTGGAGGAATGGGTGAAAGGTGCACGCGACCGCGGATTCTGCGCCATTATAGCGGGAGCCGGCGGTGCAGCCCATCTGGCCGGTGTTGTGGCAGCGTTCACCACGCTGCCTGTGATTGGAGTGCCGGTAAAATCCCGCTCCCTCGAGGGTCTTGACTCGCTACTGTCGATGGTGCAGATGCCTTCTGGAATTCCAGTGGCAACTGTGGCTATTGACGGCTCCAAAAATGCCGCGCTGCTGGCCATTGAAATCATGGCAGTGACCGACAGGGAGCTGAAATTAAAACTTGACGACTTCAGAGATCAACAAGCAGCCAAGGTGCTGGCAAACAATGCTTAAGCAGCTGAGCATGTGTACATTTTAATTTGGAAAGCTACATAATAATATTTCATGATTATCCATGATTAAACATAGTTTTTAATGCAGAGCAAATCACGAATTTTTGTAGAGAAGCGACCGGGATTCCGCACAGAGGCTGACAGCCTCCGGCGTGAACTTAATTCAAATCTCGGTCTTGACATAAAAGAACTGCGCCTTGTGTGCGTTTACGATTTATTTGGTTTCCCGGACGAATTAATAGATAAAAGTGCTTACAGAGTATTCGGAGAAGCTGCCACAGATATGGTGTCCCGATCCATTGATCTTGAAGGGATGCCTCACCTCGCTGTGGAGAGTCTTCCAGGTCAGTTTGATGCCAGGGCACATTCCGCAGAAGAATGCGTGCGTCTTATCGACCCGACAGCTGATATTGAAATCAGTAGCGCCAAACTGATGATCTTTGACAGAACTGTAGGAGATGAGCAACTCAAGCATATTGCCAAATACTGCATCAATGCCGTGGAATCAAGGGAGAAAGACCTTTCAAAACTTGAACGCCCGGAGCGCGCGGCGGCAAAGCCTGTTGCCACACTGACCGGTTTCAGAGAAATCACACCGGATATGGCTTCTTCCTATTGCAAAGAGAAAGGTCTTGCCATGAATGGTGATGACCTTATGGAGGTGGTGAAATATTTCTCAGCTGAGGTACGAGACCCGAATGAGACGGAACTCCGCATTCTCGACACTTATTGGAGCGACCATTGCCGTCATACAACCTTCACTACGGAACTTACCGACATCACAATAGAGGATTCATCTGCATCCGCAGCAATGAAAACAGCGTTGGATGAATGGAAAAAGATACGCCACAAACTCGGCAGAGAAAACAAAAGTCTCTGCCTTATGGATCTTGCCACAATCGGTGCCCGTTATCTTCGGAAAGAGGGGTTGCTGGAAGACCTTGAACAAAGTGAAGAAAATAACGCTTGCTCCATATATGTTGATATTGATGTTGACGGAACACCCGAACGCTGGCTTCTGCAGTTTAAAAATGAGACACATAACCACCCAACAGAGATTGAGCCCTTCGGAGGAGCCTCCACTTGTCTGGGAGGTGCAATACGTGACCCGTTGAGCGGTCGCAGCTATGTATATCAGGCCATGCGCGTAACCGGTGCCGGTGACATATATAAACCGGTATCCGAGACCATGGAAGGCAAACTACCGCAACGTGTTATCTCTCTGAAGGCTGCTGCAGGATATTCCTCCTATGGCAACCAGATTGGACTTGCCACGACCCATGTGCGCGAAATATACCATCCCGGATATGTGGCAAAACGTCTGGAAGTAGGAGCTGTGGCAGGCGCTGTGAAGGCATCGGATGTACGCAGGGAACGTCCCGAACCGGGAGATGTGATCCTCATGTTTGGCGGACGCACCGGACGCGATGGCATCGGAGGAGCCACCGGCTCTTCAAAAGAACATAATGAATCTTCATTGGAAGAATGTGGCAGTGAGGTGCAGAAGGGGAATGCACCTGAAGAACGTAAAATCTCCCGACTTTTCCGACGTCCTGAGGTGACTCGTCTGATAAAGAAATCCAACGACTTCGGAGCCGGAGGAGTAAGCGTTGCTATCGGGGAATTGACCGATGGTCTTGACATCTACCTTGACCGCGTCAACACAAAATACTCCGGTCTGAATCCTACAGAACTTGCAATCAGCGAATCACAGGAACGAATGTCGGTGGTGGTTGAGCCAAAAGACAGAGAAGAATTCGAACGCTATTGTCATGAGGAGAATATAGAGGTGCGCCACGTGGCGGATGTAACCGATTCCGGACGAATGAGGATGTATTATAACGGTGAACTTGTGGCTGATTTGAGCCGCGAATTCATTGACTCGGCGGGAGCAAAGCATTATGCCAAGGCGCACATTGCAGCAATTGACAAGCGCGATCCATTTTTACGGGAGATTAAAGGAGAGGACCTTAAGGATAAATTTCTCAACAACCTTGCAGATGACAACGTCACATCTCAGAAAGGATTGATAGAGATGTTCGACTCTTCTATCGGAGTCTCCACTGTGCTCATGCCCTTCGGCGGCGAGACCCAGCGTACAGAAACGCAGGCAAGCGTACAGAAATTACCTGTAGGGAGTCACCATACCGACACTGCTTCTATAATGACCTTTGGTTTCAATCCCTACATCAGCAGCTGGAGTCCCTTCCACGGGGCTGCCTATGCTGTGGTTGAGGCATTGACGAAAGCTACGGCTGCGGGTGCAGACTTCCGCCGTCTCCGATTCTCATTTCAGGAATATTTCGAGCGCATGAACTCCGAAGAGGCATGGGGCAAACCGTTGGCAGCATTGCTCGGAGCCCTTGAGATGCAACTTGCCTTCGGACTTCCCGCCATCGGTGGCAAGGATTCTATGAGTGGCACCTTCAACGACATTAACGTGCCGCCGACACTCATAGCATTTGCTGCAGGAACAGTAGATTCACGTAAGGTAATAAGCCCTGAATTCAAGGAAGCAGGAAATTATATTTATCTCGTACGTCATACTCCCGAAAGCGATCTGACCCCTGATACAAAACAACTCATCCTCAACTTCGAAAATGTGCGCAAGGCCATAGAGAGGGGAGATGTGGTATCCGCATGGTCAGTTGGATTTGGAGGCGTAGCCGAGGGGATTGCCAAGATGAGTTTCGGCAACGGCATTGGTGCTGAAATAAATCTTGATGAAAAGGAATTGTTTGAATTCGGACATGGGTCGATCATTGTGGAGAGCAAGAAGAAACTGAAATTCAAGAATGCCGACCTGATAGGAAAGACGATAGAAGGATGTTTGAAGGTCAACAATAGCGAAATCGGAATTCAGGAGAGTTTTGAGGCGAACCGGGTAAAATTCACCGGAGTTTATCCGGACCGCAGTGGCGTGACGGGTAAAGCAGATAATGCCACATCCGGGAAGAATACAAGCCGTTGGAAGGGAGAGAAAACGGAGCACCCGGTGGTGTTCCTGCCATTGTTCCCGGGCACCAATTGCGACTACGACATGACCAAGGCATTTGAACGGGAAGGCGCTGATGTGAGAAGCTGTGTATTCATCAATCTTACTCCCGAAGATATCGAGAAATCAGCCGTGGAAATGGCACGCAATATAGATGAATGTCATATTCTGGCTCTCAGCGGAGGGTTCTCTGCAGGGGACGAACCGGATGGTAGTGGAAAATTCATCGCCAACGTATTGCTTAACGAAACAGTAAAAGCTGCCATAGAAAGATTGCAGGCACGCGGTGGTCTGATATTGGGAATATGCAATGGATTCCAGGCTCTTGTGAAATCCGGATTGCTGCCATACGGCAAAATAGGGGAATTGACTCCGGACAGTCCCACATTATTCCATAATGACATTAACAGACATATATCGCAAATTGTAAGCACGCGTGTAGGATCCGTGGCTTCTCCCTGGCTTGAAGGGTTTGAGATTGGTGAACTTCACAGCGTTGCCGTTTCACACGGCGAAGGGAAATTCATGGCATCTGCAGAATTGGCTGCAGAATTGCGCAGGAATGGTCAGATTGCCTTCCAATATGCCGATTCCGAAGGCAACGCAACGATGACATCTCCGGCAAACCCCAACGGCTCGACAGAAGCCATCGAGGGTATTATTTCGCCCGATGGAAGAATACTCGGAAAGATGGGACATTCCGAGCGATTTGCGGATGGTTTGATGAAGAATATACATGGCAACAAGCGGCAGAATCTATTCGCAAATGCAGTAAAATATTTTAACTGACAAATGATAACAAACTGAATATGGCAAAAAGTTATGAAGCATCCGGCGTGAATCTGGAAGCGGGATATGAGGTAGTTTCCCGTATTAAGAAACACGTGAAAAGCACCGAGCGCCCCGGGTCAATGGGCAACATAGGATCTTTCGGCGGAATGTTCGACCTTGGTTCCCTTGGTTATGACCACCCGATACTGGTGAGCGGCACCGATGGGGTAGGCACCAAGCTCAAGATTGCATTTGCGCTTGACAAACACGACACGATAGGCATAGATGCCGTTGCGATGTGTGTCAATGATGTGCTTGCACAGGGAGCCAAGCCCCTTATATTTTTGGACTATGTGGCTGTAGGCAAGAATCACCCGGAAGTTGTGGAAGCAATTGTCAGCGGTGTGGCAGAAGGATGCCGTCAGGCTGAATGTGCCCTTGTTGGGGGAGAGACAGCCGAGATGCCGGGTATGTATGCCGAAGACGACTACGATATTGCGGGATTCACCGTAGGAGCAGTAGAGAAAAACAAACTGATAGACTGCTCGAAAGTGAAAGCAGGGGATTTGCTCGTTGGCATTGCATCTTCAGGCGTGCACTCCAATGGATTCAGCCTTGTCCGCAAGATTGTTGCAGACAACAGCCTTGACCTCAACAAGAAATATGATGGGACAGGGGGGCAGACTCTTGGAGAGATGCTGCTGACACCCACCAAGATATATGTGAAGCAAGTGCACAAGGTGCTTGAAAAGGTTGATGTGCATGGAATAGCGCATATCACCGGCGGCGGATTTGACGAGAACATTCCGCGCATCCTGCAACCGGGACAAGGTATCGATGTGAAAGAGGGAAGCTGGGAAATCCTGCCCGTGTTCCGTCTTCTTGAGAAATATGGTAATGTGCCTCACAGGGAGATGTTCAACATCTTCAATATGGGAATAGGGATGGTGCTTGCCGTAAATCCGGAAGATGCCGCGAAGACCATCGAGATTCTTACAGAATGTGGAGAGAAAGCCTCTGTCATCGGTAAAATTACAGAAAACGAAGGAGTAAATATTATTTAAAAACCAAATATGCGTGCTTTAATCAGTGTTAGCGACAAGAGGGGAGTGGCGGACTTCGCCAAGGCTCTCCAGGAACTCGGCTGGGAGATAATCGCCACCGGGGGGACAATGACCAAACTCCGTGAAAACGGTGTGAATGTTATAAATATCAGTGATATCACCGGCTTCCCGGAGATTTGCGATGGCAGGGTAAAAACCTTGCATCCGAAAGTGCATGGCGGTCTGTTGGGACGACGCGACATTCCGGGCCACATGGCTCAGCTTGAAGCCAATGGTATAGAGACGATAGAGATGGTATGCGTAAATCTGTATCCTTTCGAAGCCACAATAGCCAGGGAGGGGGTAACAATGGAAGACGCAGTAGAGAATATAGATATTGGCGGTCCTTCAATGCTTCGCAGTGCAGCCAAGAATTTCAGGGATGTGACTGTGGTTTGTGACCCATCAGACTACAACACGGTGTTATCAGAAATAAAAGCTGAAGGAAATACCAAACTTGACACACGCCTTAAGCTCTCTGCCAAAGCTTATACCCACACGGCTCTTTACGATTCGCATATAGCTACATACATGCGCCGCCAGGCTGGTCTTGATGAGAAACTGTTTTTAGCCTTTGACCAAGTGCAGAGTCTCCGCTATGGTGAGAATCCTCACCAACAGGCAATGTTCTACCGCGCTGAGGATGAAGTGCCTTATTCCGTTGCTTATGCAAAGCAACTCGGAGGCAAAGAGCTATCCTACAACAACATTCAGGATGCCAATGCCGCTTTGCAAATAGTAAGGGAATTCAATGAGCCTTTTGCCGTAGGTCTTAAACACATGAACCCATGCGGAGCTGCCACGGGGAAGGATATCAAAGAAGCATGGAGCAAGGCTTATGAGGCAGACAAGGTGAGCATCTATGGCGGTATAGTAGCCGTGAACCGTCCTCTTGACGGGGAGACGGCAAAACTCATGAAACCGATTTTCCTGGAAATTGTGATGGCACCGGAATTCACACCCGAAGCACTTGAAGTGTTTGCGAGCAAAAAAAATCTCCGTCTCCTTGAAGTCAAGATGGAGAAGAGCGACAGGAAACAGAAGCAATATGTGGGAGTCACCGGAGGGTTGCTTGTACAGGACGCCGACCTTGAATGCAAGGAGATTACCGGAGATATGACCGTTACAGAGCGCAAACCCGCAGCCGGAGAGCTCGCCGATATGAATTTTGGATGGAGAGTTGTGAAACACGTGAAATCAAATGCGATTGTAGTGGTAAAGGATGGCGCTACATTAGGCGTTGGTGCCGGACAGATGAACCGCGTAGGATCTGCTGAAATTGCACTTGAGGAAGCAAAAGCCGCCGGACACACCGAAGGGCTGGTACTCGCTTCTGATGGATTCCTCCCATTTGATGACACCGTGGAATTCGCATCCAAATATGGCGTTACAGCTATTGTGCAACCCGGAGGCTCCATTCGAGATGAAGACTCCATAAAGAAAGCCAACGAGAAGGGTATCACAATGCTATTCACCGGCATGCGCCATTTTAAACATTGATATGAAGAAAGTTTTGGTTATAGGGAGCGGAGGAAGAGAGCATGCGATTGTGGATGCTCTCAGCCGCTCGCCACAAGTTGACAAGATATACTGCGCACCCGGAAATGCCGGAATAGCGGCACAGGCAGAATGTGTCAATATAAATGTAGAGGATGTAGACCAGCTTGCCGATTTTGCATCGGACAACGGGATAGACCTTACTGTAGTCGGACCGGAAGCCTCATTGGCTGCCGGAGTGGTTGATGCTTTCAATAGTCGCGGACTCCGCATTTTTGGTCCTACAAAAGCTGCGGCCCGTATAGAGAGTTCCAAAGAATTTGCCAAGGAGATAATGGATAAATACCATGTCCCTACGGCATCCTACAAGGTTTTTGACGAATTTAATCCTGCATGGGATTATGTCAAAAACCGTCCGCTGCCTGCAGTAATCAAATATGACGGACTGGCAGCGGGCAAAGGGGTAGTTGTGGCCCTGAGCTATGAAGATGCAGAGAGCGCCCTGCGCGATATGTTTCTTGATGAATCGTTCGGCAAGGGGAGGGTAGTGGTTGAAGACTTTCTCGAAGGTCCTGAATTCTCCTTTATGTGTATTGTTTCAGGCGAGAGGGTTTATCCTCTGGCGATAGCCCAGGATCACAAACGCGCCTATGACGGTGACAAAGGACCTAATACCGGCGGCATGGGAGCTTATTCACCGGTGCCATTCATCACAGATGATATACGGAGGGAAGCACTCGAAAGGATTATCAAGCCGGTTGCTGCCGGACTGGTTAAGGAGGGTGTGCCTTTCACCGGAGTTCTTTACGGCGGACTGATACTCACCAAAGATGGGCCCAAAGTTATAGAGTTCAACGCCCGTTTCGGTGATCCTGAGACAGAAGTGGTGCTTCCTCGATTGAAAAGTGATATTTACGCATTGTTTGACGCTGCTATTGATGGCAAGGATTTTGAAACCGAGTGGAGCGACAAGACTATGCTCGGTGTGGTACTCGCCTCCAAAGGTTATCCCGGCTCATACGAAAAGGGGCATGAGATACTCGGAGTGGAAAATGTTGCAGGGGAAGTATATCACATGGGAACTGTGCTGAAAGATGGAAAACTGCTGACAGCCGGAGGAAGAGTAATGATGATAGTGGAGGATGGAGACTCACTTGCAGAGGCGCGTGCAAAGGTAAATGCCGACCTTGCGCAAATACGCTGCGACAATCTTTTCCACCGCACAGACATAGGGTTAAACTATATAAATGAAAATTGATAACTGATGATAGAAAGATATGGGCGCGATGTGATGCGCCAAGTTTGGACTGAGGAGAATAAATTCAATGCATATCTCAAAGTTGAGCTCCTCGCTGCAGAGGCATGGAGCAAGTTGGGGGTTGTGCCTGAAGAGGATGTGAAGAAACTGAATGAAAAAGCCACATTCAATATCGATCGCATCAAAGAGATAGAGTTGCAGACACGCCATGATATAGTGGCATTCACACGCACTGTTTCAGAATCCTTGGGCGAAGAGCGCAAATGGGTGCACTATGGCTTGACCTCCACTGATGTTGTGGATACAGCAAATGGTTATCTTTTCAAGCAGGCGAATGAGATTCTTCTTGCCGATCTTGAGAAATATATTGAAATGCTCGGGCGTCAGGCTGAGAAATACAAATACACCCCATGTATAGGACGCACACACGGAATTCACGCCGATATCACATCTTTCGGACTTAAATGGGTGTTATGGCGCGCAGAGATGCTTCGCAATCTCAAACGTTTCCGCGAGGCTGCCAAAGGTGTGGAGGTAGGAAAAATCAGTGGCGCTGTAGGTAACTTCGCCAATATTCCTCCGTTTGTGCAGGATTATGTATGCGAAAAACTCGGAATTGATTCTTCAGATATATCCACCCAGGTGATTCAGCGCGACCGTCATGCATATTACATGGCTACACTTGCCGTGATAGGAGCAAGCCTGGAGCAGATGGCTCTTGAAGTGAGGAATCTGCAGCGCACAGAGGTGCACGAAGTGGAGGAGTCTTTCGGCAAAGGGCAGAAAGGATCCAGCGCAATGCCTCACAAACGCAACCCTGTATCAAGCGAGAACATTTGCGGATGCGCAAGAGTGCTTCGCGGATATATGGTAACGACATACGACAATGTCGCCTTGTGGCATGAACGCGATATATCCCATTCCGCTACCGAACGTATCCTGATGCCGGATGCCACAATCCTTCTCGATTATATGCTCAACCGCATGATGGGCATTCTTGAGAACTTAGTGGTATTTGATGAGAAGATGAAATCCAACATATACCTTACCAATGGCGTGATTTTCGCCCAGCGGGTGATGAATGCGCTCATTGAGAAAGGATTTGTGCGCGAACAGGCTTACGATACTGTTCAACCGGTGGCCATGCAGGCAATGGCAACAGGCTCCAACTATCAGGAGCTGCTGAAACAGAATCCTGTTGTTATGGGTGCTCTGACCGAGGAGGATCTTGATTCCTGCTTCACTCTTGACTACTACATGAAGAACATAGATTACATTTACCAACGCAACGGATTAAAGTGATGTCAAAAAGATTAGTTGTAATAGGATCGCAATGGGGCGATGAAGGGAAAGGGAAAATGACCGACTATTTCGCATGCCGTGCAGATATGGTGGTCCGTTATCAGGGTGGAAATAATGCCGGACATTCAGTGGTGTTCGATGGTAAGAAATATTCCCTCCAGAGCATACCCTCCGGTATCTTCAATCCCAAGACCGTCAATGTTATGGCAAACGGAATGGTAGTGAATCCGGTATCCGTAATTTCAGAGCTCGAACGCTTGCATGATCAGGGAATAACTGATTACCAACTCCTTATCTCAAACCGCGCTGCAATGGTTATGCCTTGGCATTCAGCTCTTGACGGCGCTTATGAGAATATGAAGGGAAAATCGCTGATTGGCACTACCAAGAAAGGTATAGGGCCGTGCTATTCTGACAAATACAGCCGCACAGGGCTGCGTATTGGCGATCTGCTCGAACCGGAATACTTCGCAGAGCGTCTGCAAGCTGCTTTGGATGTTAAGAATCGCGAACTCAAAATGCTCGGACTTCCCGAATTTGATTTCCAGGAGGTTTATGACCAATATATGGAGATTGCCGCCAAACTGGGACACATGATTACCGATACGTCAAAACTTATCAACGATACTTTGCTGACAGATGCAAAAGTATTGTTTGAAGGGGCACAAGGGATGATGTTGTGTATAGACCATGGCACATATCCATTCGTTACCTCCTCCACTCCATCAGCTGCCAGCGTGCCCGTAGGTGCCGGCATCTCTCCCAAATGGATTGACAATGTATTGGGTGTGGCCAAGGCTTACTGCACACGTGTTGGAGAAGGTCCGTTCCCCACAGAATTGTCCGGCGAGATTGCTGATGAAATACGCGAGCGCGGACACGAATACGGCACAGTGACCGGACGTCCGCGTCGAATCGGCTGGTTTGATGCAGTAGTGGCCCGATATGTGGCTCGTCTTTCCGGAATTGACAATTGGGCGCTGATGCTTTTCGATGTGCTGTCAGGTCTTGACAAAGTCTGCATCTGCACCGGGTATGAATGTGAAGGTAAGATTCTTGACACTCCTCCTTCCACAATATCCCGTCTGTCAAAATGCAAACCGGTTCTTATAGAACTTGAAGGATGGAAAGAGGATATAACCGGGGCAAAGAGCTTTGAGGAACTTCCGGAGGCTGCCAAGGCTTATGTGCGCAAGATAGAGGAAGTGACCGGCGTTCCGGTAGGCATGATTTCTGTAGGTCCTGACCGCACACAAACAATAACTATTTCTGAAACATTAAAAAATTTCTGATACCAATGAGCTTTATTGATGAAAAGATAGTGCAGGAAGGGATGACATTCGATGACGTCCTTCTTATCCCCGCATACTCAGAGGTTACACCCAATATGGTGAACCTTGCAGGGCGTTTTTCAAGAAACATCCCACTGAATATTCCGTTTGTATCCGCAGCCATGGATACAGTGACAGAGGCGGACATGGCAATAGCCATAGCACGCGAGGGTGGTATCGGCGTAATCCACAAAAACATGTCGATTGCAGACCAGGCTGCGCAGGTCAGAAAGGTAAAACGCGCAGAAAGCGGCATGATTTATGACCCCGTTACCATCACCAAAGAGCAGACCGTAGGAGAGGCTCTAAGGCTGATGCATGACAACCATATTGGTGGAATACCTGTGGTTGATACTGATAATCATCTCATTGGTATCGTAACCAACCGTGATCTGCGTTTTCAGCAAGATATGCAACTTCCGATTTCGGAGGTTATGACAAAGGATAATCTTGTCACCACATCAAGCCCCAATCTTGCCGAGGCCTCACAGATTCTGTTGAAAAACAAGATCGAGAAGCTCCCTGTAGTTGACAGTGAAGGTAAACTACTTGGTCTTATCACTTACCGCGACATCACTAAAATTCAAGATTATCCCTCTGCATGCAAGGATGGAAAGGGACGTCTGCGCGTGGCAGCGGGAGTCGGGGTAACATCAGACACACTGGAGCGTGTGAAAGCCCTTGTGGATACCGGTGTTGACGCTGTTGTGATTGATACAGCCCACGGACACTCTGCCAATGTAGCCAACACACTCAAGTCTGTAAAGAAAGCTTATCCCGAACTCGATGTTGTAGTGGGGAATATAGCCACCGGAGATGCTGCCCGCTTCCTGATTGAGGCCGGAGCTGATGGAATAAAGGTTGGTATAGGGCCGGGCTCCATCTGCACCACCCGCATTGTGGCAGGCGTGGGAATGCCTCAGTTGTCAGCAATCTTTGATGCTGCCAAAGTTGCCGGGGAATATGGAGTGCCGGTGATCGCTGACGGAGGTCTTAGATATTCCGGTGATATTGTCAAGGCTCTGGCAGCTGGCGGCGACTGCGTGATGTGCGGCTCTATGTTTGCCGGAGTGGAGGAATCTCCCGGGGATACGATCATATACAATGGCCGAAAATTCAAAACATATCGTGGCATGGGTTCTGTAGACGCAATGGAGGCAGGTTCCAAGGATCGCTATTTCCAATCTGACAAGGTTGATTCCAGCAAGTTTGTGCCGGAAGGGATTGTGGCAAGGGTTCCTTATAAAGGAACTCTCAGCGAGACGGTATATCAACTTGCCGGTGGTCTCCGTTCCGGAATGGGATACTGTGGGGCCAAAGATATCGATGCCCTGCATAATGCAAAATTCACGAGAATTACCACTGCCGGAGTCACGGAGAATCATCCTCATGATGTAACCATCACCAAGGAGGCTCCCAATTATTCAAGGAGCTGGAAAGGAAGCGGAACATAGCTCCGGCACACCTGCAAAAATTCAGGAATGCCTGAGAATTCGAGGTCGGCACACCTGCAAAAATTCAGGAATTACTACAAAATAAAGAATATGCAAAAGGTAATTATTATAGATTTTGGATCTCAATATACACAGCTGATTGCCAGAAGGGTCAGGGAGCTGAATGTATATTGCGAGATTCACCCCTTCAATAAGATTCCTGAAATGGATGCTGATGTGAAGGGAGTGATCCTTTCCGGTTCGCCGGCATCGGTGCGTGATGCTGATGCTCCAAAACCTGATATCAGCGCAATCAAGGGGCATCTTCCTCTGCTCGGAGTCTGCTATGGAGCCCAACTGCTTGCCAATGAATATGGCGGAGAGGTAGAGGGGGCACCAAGCCGCGAATACGGACGCGCGATGCTTACTGTTGTGGCGGCAGATGATGCCTTGATGAAGGGAGTGCCCTCTCCAACACAGGTTTGGATGAGCCATGGCGACACAATCACCCGTTTGCCCGTTAATTACAAGATAATCGGCTCTACGGAAAATGTACGCGCAGCTGCATACCATATAGAAGGTGAACAGACATGGGGGATACAATTCCATCCGGAGGTGTATCATTCCACCGATGGCACCTTGATTCTCTCAAACTTTGTGCTTGGCATCTGCGGTTGCGATGGTTCGTGGAGTCCCGCCTCTTTCATTGAGACCACGGTTGCCGAATTGAAAGAAAAAATAGGGGATGAACACGTTATATTGGGACTTTCCGGTGGTGTTGACTCCTCTGTGGCTGCCATGCTCCTTCACAAAGCCATCGGTGATAATCTGACATGTATTTTTGTGAACAACGGCTTGCTTCGCAAAAATGAGTTCTCAGACGTTCTGGACTCATACAAGAATATGGGGTTAAATGTGATTGGCGTAAACGCATCAGAACGCTTTTATGGGGATTTGAGAGGGGTAACAGATCCGGAGCAGAAGCGCAAGATAATAGGCAGGGATTTTGTGGAGGTATTCAATGCCGAGGCAAAGAAGATTGAGAATGCACGCTGGCTTGCTCAAGGCACCATTTATCCGGATGTGATAGAGAGTTGTTCTGTAAAGGGACCGTCTGCCACCATCAAAAGCCACCACAATGTAGGGGGATTGCCAAAGGAGATGAATCTTAAAATCGTGGAACCGCTGCGTCTTCTCTTTAAAGATGAGGTTAGAAGGGTCGGAAAAGCGATGGATATGGATCCCAAATTGCTTGGACGCCATCCGTTCCCCGGCCCGGGTCTTGGAATTCGTATTATCGGTGAGGTAACTCCGGAAAAGGTGAGAATCCTTCAGGAAGCTGACAAGATTTTCATTGACGGATTGCGTGAGGCCGGACTATATGATGATGTATGGCAGGCAGGAGTGATGCTTCTTCCCGTGCAGAGCGTCGGCGTTATGGGCGATGAACGCACATACGAGAGTTGCGTGGCACTGAGAGCTGTGATTTCCACTGACGGCATGACAGCCGATTGGGTGCATCTTCCATACGAGTTCCTGGCAAAGACGAGCAATGAAATCATCAACAAAGTGCGGGGCATCAACCGCGTAGTCTATGATATCTCCTCCAAGCCACCCGCAACTATCGAGTGGGAATAACGCAAGACACCATTTCCCCGTATAACTATTTATTGGGAGCCTGATATTAAAAAGCGAATGTGGTCGAACATACAAACGACCACATTCGCTTTTTATACATAATCATTTACGAATACTGATGAAAGATAACTCAACTATAGATAGGACAATTGATTTAAGATTCTCCATTGGTCTTCATACGTAAGACCTCGCGATTGATAGGATGATACTTTAAATCCTGTTCTTGGGCTGACAGCTATATTCTTGCTTTCGACATATTTTCTTGACTTGTCAATTATATCTTTCAATCCGGGAGTAATTCCGTCAAATGGGGTGTGGGCATCAATAATACCCAATACCACAGATGTTCCTTTTGGTATATGCCTTAATATTTTAAGACTATAATCGTTGCCAATGTCAAATGGAAGGAAATATTTATCTATATCAAGTGATGACAATGCTTTTGGCATTATATTGTCTGGATAATCGATATATTCCCATTCCGGCACAATCTTATCTCCTCCGGATATATACAAAGACTTTTCCATATCATTCGGCATTCCAGACATTGATTCTTTCAATACTTGAATAATATCTCCATGAAGTTTTATAAGATCCACTCCACCTTGAAGAAGTCGTTTTGTATAATTATCGTCACACATCAGACCAAGAGCTGTATCATCAAATTGAATTGACCTGCATCCAAGTTCATATAGCCTCAGAATGGTATCTCTGTATGCATTACAGATATCGGAAAGCATTGTATCCGGAGAAATATAGATGGAACCGGGATTCCCCGAACCAAGTTCGTAAATCTCAAGTAAAAGATTGGCCGGAGAGGGCATCGTCTGCCTGCAGACAGCCCTTCCTTCTGTAATATTATACAGATACTCAAAATCTTTAAAAAAAGGATGATTCGTATTATAAGCTACCCTTCCGGCAATATGGAGAAGATCCGTAGCAGACTCAACTCTCTGGTAGATTCGTCCGGCTGTTATATTTTCTCTATATATTCCCTCAAAACCAAACCAGAAGTCATTAGCCCAATGCTTGCGGCGAATCTCACCGGATGTGACATGATCAAGCCCGGAAGATATCTGACGTTCCACAATGTCTCTAATGACCTTATCTGCTTTTTCATTAAATTCCGTTGTCGAAATTTGTCCTGAGAAAAATTGATTCTTCGTTTCTTCAAAATTTTCATCGGCAAGAAAGCTGCCCACTGATTCTATTTTCATGACTTTATGATTCTTTTAGAATAAAGTAACTAATTAAGAAGCTGCCTAAAAAATACCGTTAACACCACAGAAAATCAATACGAGGTATCCTAAGAGCAATCCGACGAGACCCATAATAATACCAGTCTTAACCATATATTTCTGCTGAATAAAACCGGTGGCATCAACCAATGCGTTGGGAGGCGTTGAGATGGGTAATACCATAGCCACGGAAGAGCATATTGCTACTCCTATCAGAAGCGTAGACACGCCACCAAAGGCAGCCAATTGCCCGGACATTGAATTCCCGGCAATGGCAAGAATAGGGATAAACAAGGCTGCTGTGGCTGTATGGCTGATAAAGTTGGCCATGAGATAACACAAAAGACCTGAACCTATTATCACCACCAACGGAGACCATGAGCTGAATGGTATGGCTGTTATCAGGTGTGAAGCAAGACCAGATTCATTCATAGCCACTCCAAGAGAGAACGCACCGGCTATCATCCACAAAATACTCCACGACAATTGCTCAAGATCACGTCTTGTTATAATCCCCGCCATGCACAATACCCCTACAGGAAGCATTGCAACAACATTGGCATTGACACCAGTGATGGAATCTGTTAGCCACAATAAAATTGTTAATGCAAAAGTGATGTATACAATCTTGTCCTTTGCTGATTTCTTATGTTTGGATTCTATCTGAAGATGTATTTGCTTTTGTTTGAAGGGAAACAATTTGCGCAATACAAACCATGCGAAAAACAGGAGTATAAAAGTGACGGGCACCATGACCATCATCCATTGTCCGAACCCGATTCCGAGGTTCATGCCATCCGGATCGTTGAGGAATTTCAGTGCTATGGCATTCGGAGGAGTACCTA
The DNA here is from genome assembly GCA_964515455.1 of uncultured Sangeribacter sp. Lineage (GTDB taxonomy): Bacteria > Bacteroidota > Bacteroidia > Bacteroidales > Muribaculaceae > Lepagella. The sequence goes on along the minus strand of CAZEUD010000016.1, from coordinate 7,515 downwards.
TAGGTGTTCCCATTCCTCCAATATTAGCTCCTATAGGGATTGCAAGGGCAAGCCCAATCTTCCCTTTGCCATCAGCAGGTAGCGCACTGAGCACCGGAGCAAGGAATGTGAGCATCATGGCAGCTGTTGCCGTATTGCTGATAAACATTGAGAAAATGGCTGTAACAAGAATAAATCCCAAAAGTACATTTTCAGACTTGGTGCCGAAAGGGGCGAGCATTACTTTTGCCAATCTTACATCAAGACCCGACTTTGTTGCAGCTATGGCTATGATGAAACCACCGATAAAAAGCATAATTGTAGGGTCTGCAAAACAGTGAAGTATCGCCACATTACTCACAAGATTTGTCATCTTTTCGCCATCAGCACCGGTCTGAAAAAACCATAAGGCACTGTTTGAAGTGCAGAATAACAAAAGCACAACAACAACCAAAGATGTGTCCCATGCCGGGACTGCATCAAACAGCCACATCAGTGCGGCAAAAACGAATATGGCAAGCACACGCTGTTCAACAGGACTCAGACCCGGCAGACCATAAATTTCCGAAGGTGCAATCCAAAAAAACAAAGGGATTGCTATAGCCAAGAATAATTTGATTGCCTTGATGCCTATAGGGTTACGGTCAAGGCGCTGCTGTTTTTTCCATTGATGGTATTCTTCCACCAAATGGAATCCATGAAACATTGTAAACATGATGTTATTCCCTTAAAAATTTTGATAAAAATTATTATCGACCTGTAGAAATGGACAAGAGTGATATGGATACAAAAAAGCCGCCCCAATGATATATTGCAGCTGTTCTGAATTTGTTTAGTTTTATTATACGCACAGCCGTAGCTGCCGCAAAAAGCTATGTTTCCTATATTTTCTGCCATTTCAAAATCTAATCCACGAGATTGTTGAAATAAAATTCGTTTGGCAGGTCTCCTGACTTATCCTCTTACCATCGCCTTCCCATATCACAGATACAGTGACTTAAAGATGGTAAGTTTTGATAGGAATCACAGTAGCGGGTCTGCGCCGGAATCACACCGGCTTCCCTATTAATCGTGTTCACGAACCAAAACGACTGCAAAATTAATTTTATTTTTTAAAACAGCAAAATCCAATCTTCACAGCTTTCACAGCTTTCTCTTATCCCGAACTCACGTTATACGGCAAAACATAAAAAATCCTCGAACGTTTCAAACGGTGTTCCCGCAACCACAACAGCAGCTCATTGATTCATGCATAGGAATGCAGACCGGGGAATATATAATTAGCTCCAAAATAGGTAATCAATACACTTAGAATTGCCAGGAGAAGATATGTTGCGAAGAATTTTTCCTTCCGGAAAATACCAAGGCTTCGGGAATGTAAGGGGAGCGCATAGACGAGCAAAGTTATCAAGGCACATGTTTCCTTGGGATCCCAACCCCAATATCTTCCCCATGACTGATTTGCCCATACAGCACCGATAAATATTCCGGCAGCAAGCAGGAAAACGGCAGGCACGAGCAATACATGATTGAGCGCGGTATAATCTGCTCTCTGAGTTTCTGACTTCGATAGTAATGTTTTTGCAGCCACGATGGTGGTGAGCAGCAGCAAAGCATAGGCTGTCATCACAAGCATCACATGAATACTGAGCAAAGGGGAAGCCAATACGGGCATCAACGCCCCAATCTGGGGACGAGCATCTCCCATAACGGCTACAGCGAGAGCTGCGCCGGCTACGACCATCAGGGCCGGAGATGCAATTGATATTCTCCGAGGTGTACTCACTGCAATTATCAATGCCACAAGAGCAAGGCAGAGCATTGTCTCAAAACCATTGGAAAGGGGGATATGTCCACTCACGAATGCACGAAGGGATATCACATAAAGAAGATAGAGCAGAGAAAGAATTTCCAGACATCTCATGGCCACACTCATTTTCTTTCCATAGAGAGAAAATATCAATATGGCAAATCCCAAAAGAAGCAAGACAACGGCAAAAGGAAGGATATATACGCTGCCGTTGTATATCCTTTCAGCCTTCATACGGGAATCAGATGGCAGATTTTCAATGCCTGCATATTTTCTCTGACCTTCGATAAGCTGAAAAATCCTTTCATCAGCGCTTACATTTTTGCCGATTGAAATATCCCGCGCAATTGAGTGCATTCCGTCTGTCATGAATTGCCATTGCTCAAGACTCATCTGAGAGGGGCGTCTTCCCGACAACGACAGCCATTCCATTCTTCCCATGGCACTATGATATGGATAAATCTTAAACGCATCTCCCGTGCCAAGCCATTTGATGAGATTACGCTTATCCTCCAATCTCTTACGTCTCTTTTCAGAGGCAGGAGTTTCTGAATTCTGATTTTCGAAATCCCTCTCCCAGGCATCAAAATAAAAAAGCCATCCGGCAAGCACTTGCTCTGATGTATATCCCTTATAGGATGATTTTCCATAAAGGGAAGTAGCAACATCCTTGGCCATTGTCTGAAGGGGAGCAATGCGGTCGTTCCAATAGACATATATCTTTCCCAAATCTCGGGCCAACGGGCGCTGTATCGCAGGCAATTCATCAGTCGTATTTGCAGCTTCCACCGACAGATTCACAGACAACAGAGCCGCCACAACCATAGCGGCAGATGAAAGTTTGCGAAGCCATGCACGCCAGGCTGTATTGCGCTGGAAGAAAAACAACAACATTCCCAACAGTAATAGTGAATATCCGGAATAGGTAACACCTATTCCCCAAGGATCGTGGGAAATTGTAAGAGATGAAATGCCATCTCCCATTCCGGTCTGATAGAATCTCCAACCATTGCAAACAGCCACATTATTCATGGAAATCTCCCGGCTTTCTGCAGAGCCATCGGGATAATGTATAGTGATATTGCTTGTAAAATCTTTAGGGGCGGTAGTACCGGTGTAAAAAAGTGTGGAGACCTTTGTAAGAGTCAAGGAGAAAGGGAGTAAACCGTCAGAAGGACCGCTTTCAACCTCAAACCGCTCAACCGGACCGGCACCTTCTATCAGAGTAATCTTTCCGGTAATTCCGCAAAAATGGGTAATTAAAGCTCCGGCAACTATCACTGCCAATGCTATATGTATCAGCATAGTTGCCGGAGCTTTTTTTAAATATATGAATTTATTCATATATTATGACCTGAGTATCATCATATTGCATCAACAAAGCGAACCACAGCATCACGATCGGGTCTTGAAAGCTTGCGGAAGAGCTCTATGCTCCGGCGGGCATCACTGTTTGGAGAATAGCCGTGCCACATTATAGCTTCCATCGTGGTGCGTGCGCGACAGTCATGCAGACGATCGGCAGAATTTGAACCTGTAACCTGACGGTGAAGACCACGACCCCAGAGAGGTGTGGTGCGACACCAACCGGTGCGGATATCATTCACCATACACAGCTTATGCTGGACCATATCGGTGTATGGCCATATCTTCTGATAAGGATAGCGGGGAAGCTCGCTACCGCTGAAGAATTTCGCCGGGTCTTTCACTTCATCAGCACCGGTAGTCCATGATGGTCTGTGGCAATATGCGCAACCAATCTCCTCAAAGAGTTCCTTACCTCGAATTACATCCTCATCATCAACATCCCTTACCGCCGGCACTGCGAGTCCGCGATGCCATACCATAAGGTCGGTATATTCGCTGTCAGACATTTCTGCATCCAGATCCTTTGCAGTGAGATATGCATAAATACGATCCTGCATTGAACCGGTCCACCATGCTGAATGAGTCTTATTAGGATCCACACGTGCTATATAATCTTCAAAACCTGCCTGAACTTCAGAATCCTTAGAGGAATATTCTGCATAAGTTCCGGCACCGTCAAGATAATGATAACGGCGGTCGGAGCGGTTTACGTTAGTGATATTCCATATTGCATTGGCTCCTGCACCATCCTGAAGGGGACCGCGGGAAAGAGCATATGTGAAGCGCTTGGCATATTTGGTTCCGTCTCCCTGTAGGGTATTGGAATACAAAGCAGTCCATTCTCCATTGGCAAAAACAGCGGGATTCAAGCCATTCTGCAAATAGTTGTCCTTCTCTTCAAGGGCATATTGTGCCTTAAGATCATCATCTGTGATTGCATCAAGAAGTCCTGAGCCATAGATACCAATTGTGGATTCCAGTTTCACAGCATATTCTCCCGGCAGCTGATACCCCTGATTCACAACATAAATGGCACTCTTGGGGATGGTAACTTCAGGATACTGTAGAGAGTATGTTTCACCATCATCAAACTTGTTGCCCCATTCATCAGTAGCGTTAAGCCATTTCACCTGAATCTGTGATTCATCCAAAGGTGCTTTGAAAGGAGCCACTGCGTGCGATTGCGGCATACCTGCGAGCCATGAAACATATCCATCCGTAGCAGGGTCATAAACCACAAGCAGACAGCCATTGCCGATATCGTTGGTCTTGAAACTGCCTTCCGCCACTTGCTTTCCATGGCTATAGTTTGGATGACAATGCTGACACGATGTTCGGATATAAACCGGACCGAGACCGCTGCGAACTCCGGAAGTGTTGGTCATGAACGGTTTCTCAAACAGAGCCTCGCCATTCTTAAACGACAAATAAAGCCCTGCATTCTCCACGGCAGCAGCAGGCTGTTCAAACGCATTAGCGGTAGAGAGCGTGGTAGTACCCAACTCTCCACCGGCATAATACCAGTCCGGTTTGTCGCTGTCATCCGTAGTGTCAATTATTTTCTCATCATTACATGCTGTCAGTATAGCAGCGAATGATATGGAAAACAACGACACATAGTACAATCTTTTATTCATAAATTTTACTTACTAATTTCTTACTATTGCATTGTAAACTTCTTCAAGAACATCTACAAGATCTTCACCAACAACAGTTACAGCGTTTCCAGCCTCTGTACCGGCTGCTGTTTTTGTAAAAGGCTCGGGAATAGCTTGAATTGCGGTGATAGCATCCTCGATAGCATTTTTGAGTTTTGTATCCAAAGTGGGATTGAAGCTTTTTACATAATCGCTGAGGCTTGCTGCTCCGGAGCGGGTGCCACAATATGAGTTGCGGATAGAGATGATGTTATCGACAAAATCCTCAATTGAGTTCAAACTGTAAGGAGACTCGATATAGTTCTTGTCTTCTTCACTGGCAGCAAAGTGCGGGCGACCGATTTTAGTGTTGCCAACCTCGTCAGCAATATCGATACAGCCTTGTATAATCTCCTCAGCCACTGCCTGATAGGTTTTGAAGCGTGAGCCACCAATTCCGGCGTTCTTCATCTCCCAACCATACTCTTCGTTATAATCGAGTTCTGCCTCCTCAAGAATTTCCTGTTTTTCGGCTGAAATATTGTCAGTACCGGTCCAGCAGGCCTCAAGACATACGGCCTGATTGCGGAGGTCTTCAGTAACAGCGGTGAGATATACAAGCTCTTCCGGAGTATAGTTTACTGAATGCGTGAGTGATGTGTTCTCATCAGCGCTGAGTTCGAAAAGCATATACTCAATTGAGTGGAAACCGATTAGACCGTAGCCACCATTGTTGTCAAGACTCCAGTTGCTATTACCGCTACGGATCTGTGCAAGAAGATCCTCCATAGCTGCTTTGTCAAGAGGCCATGAGTCAATGTGTGGGTCGATATTATGGTTTGCAGCCGGACCGAAGAGGAAAGCCTCGGAAAGCTCCCAGCTCTTACGGGATTTTTTCCAGCTGTCACCTGCAGCCTTGATATCGGCAGTGGTAAGAGTGCCGGCATCATGTTTTTCCTGCATTACGAGACAAAGTTCATGAAGTTCAATGGCAGCGTCAGCCATATCTTTATAGGTTGGAAGCACTGTGTAGTCAACATATTCAGCAGCTGCGGCACTGATAACCTTGTCATTTTCCGATGTGTTATCTTCCGGATCAGAATCATCTGAACATGATGTAAAAGAGAGAGGCATGGCTGCAAGGAGCAGCGACATTACGATTTTGTTATTTTTCATCTTTATTTTTTATATTTTATTATTCTATGTTATTAAACATTAATCACTTAACACTATACATTACAAAAACCATCCGACATAGCAAACTCCAAATGCGATGGAGGGCTCGTTGCTATACTTGGAATCCATCAATCCAATGTTGTATTCCCCTTTCACAATAACCTGCTTGATTGGCATCCAGTTGATGCCGGCAGATATCTTGCTGCGGTGTGTCCAGCTCAAGGAGTTGCCCTCCTCAAGGTGTGCCATAGAGTCATAATAATCATATCTTCCGAAGAGATACAACTTCTGACCTGCAGTGTGCTTCCCATGCATGAAAGAGAACATGTCATAACCGACCTCGGCACCTGCTGCCACTGCATCAGAAGCAACGGTCTGCTGCTTTGACGGAGATGTCTTTGGCATGCGCTTGTTGAAGGTGGTGATGAATGAAGCATCTGTCAAGTGTCCCCAATCGGCGAAACCGCGGGCTATGACATTATGGTCATTATAGGCGAAGTCAAAGCTTAGTATTGACACCGTACCCTTAATGCCGTCAGTTTTCATCGAACCTGTGGTATACAAGGTATTATTGAATGAATTACCAATATATCCGCTCAGACCAAGACGCAAACCTTTCACACCTTTGTAATCAACGCGTGCAGCTCCTGCCACGCTGTTACCGATTTTGAATTCATAAGGTGAACCCGCACCATAATGAATCCAGCTGCTGTTGCCAAAACGGTCAGAATCAAGACCGGGGAGCACCATCAGCTGATAATCCCAATTCCCGGCCTTACCCATGATGGTTAATGCCACTTCATGCCATGTGCAGGGAAGTATGGTGTTCTCCCCCTCAGGACGGAAAACGCCAAAAAACTGGTTTGGCTCATGGTGCGCATTAGTACCGCCAACGGGGATAACCTGCATACCGGCTCTTACAACAACCTGCGGAATAAATATCTTTTGAATCCACAACTGCTCGAGAGCCACCTCTCCACCACGTTCTACCTCTGTCTCATATTCACCGGCTTCCTCAGTTTCTATTTCTGTGGCAGCCTCTACGCCACCATGCTCATATTCAACCTCAGAGCCAAAACTCCAGCCTTTGCCAAAATCAAAACCTATGCTGAAGCATACGTGAGGCAAATCGAAGCGGGAATGGGATCCGTGGGTGTAGGACTGGGGGTCAGTGTAGCGCTTGTAGTCATCGCTATAGAAATTATGGGTGAAAGTGGCTTCGCCATATCCACCAAAACTCAAGCGCTCAAGGAAACTTTTCTTTTTCTGCAGCGTCTCACTAATACTTTTTGATGAGTCGGCAACAGGTTCGGATGTTTCTGCAGAAACGTTTATAGGGAGCATAATAGCAGCAGCCAAAAGACCACACTGAATGAATCCCGATTGCAAATATTTAATATTCATAAAGATTACTATAATGGAGTATTGTTGTTATTGTACTGCAAAGATACGTCATCATTCACACAGCATCAATACTCAAAAATGAGTAAATAACATGTGTCAGGGCATTGAACTTTTGCGGAAAAGGGATTGTTTGGAGTATAA
>CAZEUD010000015.1:16854-41555 GCA_964515455.1 uncultured Sangeribacter sp. | reverse complement strand
ATTTATAACAAAAGAAGAGGAATTCAGGTTTATAGGAGCTACTTATTGAAAAAAGTGCAAAAAAATTACGAAATTTTATTGTTAGTTCAGAAAATATATATAACTTTGGAAAAAATTAAAAAAAATATTCATCAAAAATAAAATTTAGACACCCTGTCAATTAATAATATATTACCTATGGGTTCCGGTCTGTTTGGATCGGAATCTTTTTTAATTAACCTTATAACCATCAACTTTCGCTTGCGAAAGTTGAATTAATAAATAAAACAGTGAATATGTTCGTTATTTAAGTAAATAAATATACCTTGTAAAACCGAAATTTATGAACACAACGTTACGAAGATTGGTGGCATTCATTGTGTGCCTTCTGATGATGGCAGGCGCCGCGATAAATGTAAATAAAAGTATTTTGGGGATTGAATTGGAAGGGGACTCGCAGTCGGATAAGTCTGATGATACATCTGACGCGCTTACTATGGATGACTCCGGGAATGTAATTATAGATACGTCCACATTGTCTGATGCCAAGGGATTCGCCGGGAAAACCCCGCTTACAATCAAGATAAACAAAGATGGGGTGATAGAGGAAATCACTCCACAGCAGAATAGCGAGACACCGGGATTTTTCAATCGGGCATCCGCGTTGCTCGACAACTGGAAAGGTAAGAGTTCAGAAGAGGGGATATCTCTAAAGGTGGATGCCGTTACCGGAGCTACTATGTCTTCAGGTGCACTTCTCGACAATATGCAGCGGGGTCTTGAATTGTATTCTTCGGAGATAGATAAGATTAATGCCAAGGCTGCTTCAGAGGGTATGCCATGGAAGTTGTGGGTAGCATTGGGTGTTACCCTTGCCGCCTGCATTTTGCCATTGTTCATTAAAAACAGAATTTACCATACAGTGCAATTGCTGCTGAACGTGTTGGTGCTTGGCTTCTGGTGCGGTCAATTCATTTCCTACAGGCTTATGCTCAATTGGTTGTCTTCAGGTTTTAATATGTGGGCGGGATTGATACCTATACTGATGCTGATTGCAGCATTTGTATATCCATTATTTGGAAAGCGTCAGCATTATTGCTCGCATATTTGCCCCTTGGGTTCGCTCCAGCAGCTTGCAGGAATGTGCAATAAGCGCAAATTGAAAATGAATGGCAAATTGCTTAATGGTTTGGAATGGTTTCGCCGAATATTATGGGCGGTATTGATGCTATGTCTATGGATACCGGTAATGACAGAATGGATGGATTATGAGCTGTTCTCTGCGTTTATGGTGGAATCGGCGTCTGTCGTGGTGCTTATATGTGGCGCAGTTGTGGCTATACTGTCTTTTTTCATCAGTCGTCCATACTGCCGCTTTATATGCCCCACCGGAACACTGATGAAAGTTGAGGAAAAGATAGGCGACAACGCTTAGACTCCATTCCAAAAAATAGCGTTGCACTCTTTTATATTAAAGAATAACTTGTTAATTTTGCTGAAGATATTAACCCAGGATATTTTGACTTCATAAGATAATTATAGCTATGCTGAAATATAATATTGCAGTAGCTGGCACGGGATACGTAGGAATGAGTATCGCGACATTGCTTGCCCAGCATAATCACGTTACAGCCGTGGATGTGATTCCGGATAAAGTGGAAAAAATCAACAAACGGATATCGCCTATACAGGACGATTATATTGAGAAATATCTCAAAGAGAAGGAACTTGACCTTACCGCTACGCTTGATGGAGCATCAGCATATAAGGATGCGGATTTTGTGGTGATTGCTGCTCCTACCAACTATGATCCTCATACCAATTATTTTGATACACATCATATTGAGGATGTGATAGATTTGGTATTGTCGGTGAATCAGGATGCCGTGATGGTGATAAAGAGTACCATACCTGTGGGTTATTGTCGCTCTCTATATGTAAAATACGCGGCAAAGGGCGTGAAAAAATTCAATCTTTTGTTTTTTCCGGAATTTTTACGTGAGTCGAAAGCATTGTACGACAATCTCTATCCATCGCGAATCATAGCCGGTATTCCAAAGGTTATAGCTGACAAACGTTTTGCAGAAGAAAATGCAGCAATCGAAGCTGTGGCGGATATGGAAGCTCTTGACAAAGCTGCCCATATTTTTGCCGCTTTACTTCAGCAGGGTGCTCTAAAACCGGATATCGATATCCTCTACATGGGCTTGAAAGAGGCCGAGGCTGTAAAACTTTTTGCCAATACATATCTGGCTTTGCGCGTAAGCTATTTCAATGAGCTTGATACATACGCCGAGGTGAAAGGTCTGGATTCTCAAGCCATAATTCGTGGCGTTGGTCTTGATCCGCGTATCGGCACGCATTATAATAATCCTTCCTTTGGATATGGTGGCTATTGCCTGCCTAAAGATACAAAACAATTGCTCGCCAATTATGCCGAGGTTCCTCAGAATATGATGTCGGCAATAGTGGAGAGCAACCGCACACGCAAGGATTTCATAGCCGACCAGGTGCTGAGAATGGCCGGTTATTATGACTATACCACTTCAAGCACTTATGGCCAGGCACAGGAAGAACCTTGTGTGATTGGTGTTTACAGGCTTACAATGAAGTCGAATTCCGATAACTTCCGACAGTCGTCAATACAGGGTGTGATGAAGCGTATAAAGGCTAAAGGAGCCACTGTGGTTATCTATGAGCCAACACTTGAGGATGGCACCACATTCTTCGGAAGTGTGGTTGTAAACGACCTCGACAAATTCAAAAAGATGTCACAGTCTATACTCGCCAACCGCTATGATTCATGCCTTGACGATGTTGCCGACAAGGTATATACCCGTGATATCTTCCGCAGGGATTAGGAATAAGTACAATAAAATTAAGGCGTCAGATTTTGAAAAGGATTTAATCCAATCAAAACCTGACGCCTTAACTTTTGCCTAAAACCTAAAATCTAATTTCATGATTTAGTTTGCGTAGCTTTGTTGCGAGGGCTATACAATGCATAATCTTGGCGGATATGGATAGCGTCTGATTTAATCCCTATTGCAGAAAATTTTGGCTGAAAACGACAAAATTTAGCTAAGATTTCTATTTGGAAATAGAAATATAATTTTTTTAATTGCAAATAATCTTTTAAATATTAATAATTTATAGTTTAAATTTGCAAAAGTTAAGGCTCTGAGATTCTTTTCAAAATCATAATTCGATAAATTGATCGCATTTGCAGAAAGCAGAAGGTTATTTTGATATAATAAATTAAACCGTTGGTCAAATTAGCGCATTCATACAATTGATTTTTATTAAACAGGAGAGAGGGGTGGCATTGAGGTTGAGGCAACATCTCTTAGCTGTTGGCGAATCCACGATGATTGATGAAATAGGATTGGTCAAATAGGTGCTTGATGTAAATGTATTTTGTTTGTTTCGTCTTTTGTTTGCAAAATAATATTCTTATCAGAGGATTTTCTGATGTAAATTGTAAATTATTATAAGATGCAAATTGCGAATAAAAACAAACCGAAATGCCACTCTTGATTTGTAATCCTCTTATGATTCGTAAATTTTAAATATTAAACTATATAAAAATGCAAATATTATCTATTAACATATATTAGTAATTAATTTAAATAACATATAAACAGATAATTAATATAAAATATTAAAGTGGTAATTTAAATAAACTAAAGAAAATGCCGAATGCTTGCTTCGGGTATTTTGTGGCTGTATCTAACTTTCAATAGCACACCCCTATAGAACGCTAATGTTATGTATATTATAACTTTAGATATTTTGTTTGTAAATGTTTGGTTGCAAATCGAAATTGTAAAATTTTGAATTTAAAATAATAAATTTACCTGTTTTAATTTGCAATTTGCAAATAAATAGTTACATTTGCAGTGTGAATTATTAAATTGTAAAAAGCTATATGAACGAAGAAAATGTGGCGAATCGTCTAAAAGGGTTCATTAACGAGATGGGTCTTACCAACTCTCAGTTTGCTGATCAATGTGGCATCCCCCGCCCCAGTCTTTCCCAATTGCTTACAGGAAGGAATAAAAAAATATCAGATGTGATAGTTGGTCAAATACACGCATCTTTTCCACGACTCTCCGTGCTCTGGCTTCTCTTTGGTGAGGGTGAGATGTTGACTCCACTCCCGTCAGATTTGGACAATGCTTCTCCAGATGGCGGCGTTTTGGTCGAGTCTGCTGCTGATACAGTATCTGGAAATAATTCAAACCTCAGCGCCTTAAATATTGGTCAAGATGTGTCCTCAAGCCGCATGAATACCGATAATTTGGCTGATAAAAAAAATGCGGAATTGCAGCGCGAAATAGAAAAACTTAGGAAAAATCCCAGAAAGGTTGTGCAAATTACCGTCTATTATGATGATTCAACCTTCGAAACGTTTTATCCCGGGAAATAATCATTTTTCCATATATGCGTAAAAACGGCAATTAGTTGGATATTTAATCTCTAGTTTTGATTCAGGAAAGCAACCGAGATAAAGGCTCAATTGTTATTAAGCCAAAGAGATAGCTTGCTTTGAATAAATTTTTGTCCATATTGCTATCGGTAATGGCAGCTATGTTAGCTGTTGTTATTCTCATGCCTTGTGAGAAGATCTATTCACAGATGCCCATAAAATATAATATGGTGAAACAGATAGATCCGGATTCAGCTGATGTTGATTATTATAAAAAGAAACACTTCTGGAGGGCCGGAGCGGAAGTTGTAGGTTTAACATCGGATTATGGGCTTTCGACAGGTTTGTGCAGCATGGAGGACTGGTCATATATCAATTTCCATACGATAAAAGAGAATTTCAAGCATGGATTTATTTCAGCAATGCTCACATATAATTTTGAGAATTGGGAATAAAAATGTAAATTTGTGGGTAAATCATGGATTAACCTAAAAAGAAATCTGATATTCTGATATGATACAGTCGATGACCGGCTTTGGCCGGGGATGCGTCTCTTCCTCCTCGAAAAAGATAACTGTTGAGTTGAAGTCTCTTAATAGCAAGCAGTTTGACATATCCATACGCATACCGTCATTTTTTCGTGAATACGAAATTGAGACACGAAATTATGTGGCCAAAGCCTTGGAGCGAGGGAAAGTGGATTTGTCGGTGAACGTAGAGAGCATAGCTACTGAAGCCACAGCTTCTGTAAATATTCCGTTGCTCGCTGTATATAAAAAGCAGTTGGAAAAGCTCGGTGAAAGTTTGTCGCTGCCCCGGCCGGCTGACTGGTATTCCATATTGATGCGTATGCCCGATTCAATGAAAACCGAGACTGTAACTGCAGGAGAGGAAGATCGCAAGGCACTTGCTGAGGCTGCGCAACTGGCCGTGGCAAATCTTCAGGAATTCAGAAAGCAGGAGGGTAGGAAATTATATGGTTTTTTTGTAGAAAAAATTGAGGCAATCGGTTATTTGCTTGAGCAGATTGAGCCTTTTGAGGCTGAAAGAGTGCCGCGTATCAAGGCTCGTCTGGAGGAGCAGCTCGCGCGTCTTACATCAGTTGAATTTGATGCCGGACGTCTTGAGCAGGAGATGATATTCTATATAGAAAAGCTTGATGTGAATGAGGAGAAAATCCGCTTGCGTGCACATCTCAATTATTTTATGGAAACACTCGGAGCAGAGGAGTATCCGGCTGAAGGACAAGGGAAAAAACTCGGGTTTATAGCCCAGGAGATGGGACGCGAGATCAACACTCTCGGTTCAAAATCCAGTCATGCGGAAATGCAAAAGATAGTGGTCAGGATGAAAGATCATCTTGAGCAGATAAAGGAACAGGTGTTAAATGTGTTGTGAAATGAAGAAAGGAAAGATTATAATATTGTCGGCACCGTCCGGCACGGGTAAGTCTACCATCATCTCGCAGCTTATGAAGCATCCCGAATTGCATCTTGGTTTCTCTGTGTCAGCCACAAGCAGACCTCCGCGTGGACATGAGCAGCATGGCCGGGATTATTATTTCCTTTCAAATGAAGAATTTAGGGAGAAAATAAGAAACGGTGAGTTTGTGGAATGGGAAGAGGTGTACAGTGGAACATGCTATGGTACGCTGGCTTCGGAGATAGAACGTCTCGTCTCATCCGGCATGAACGTGATAATGGATATTGATGTGAAAGGTGCGCTGAATGTGAAGAAAAGATATGGGAATGCCGCATTGTCAATTTTCATACTCCCTCCTTCACTTGAGGAGTTGGAAAGAAGGTTAAGGGCACGTTCCACAGATACGGAAGAATCCATTTCAAAAAGATTGGCGAAAGCGGAATACGAAATGTGTTTTGCTCAAGAATTTGACACCCGGGTTATAAATGATAATCTTGACAGGGCATCTGCTGATGTCAAGTCAAAAATATCAGAATTTATAAATTGAAATTTCATGTGGCATTCGAGCCGGAACGTATAATTATTAAACAGTCTCTAAAAGTATAAAAAATATGAGAATAGGAGTGTTTGGCGGAAGTTTTGATCCTATCCACTGCGGTCATGCAATGGTGGCTAATTATGCCTCCCAATGGCTGGGACTGGATGAGGTCTGGATAATGGTAAGCCCGCTGAATCCTCTGAAGCAGGGCAGCCGTCCGGCTCCGGATCAGATGAGACTTTTTATGGCAAAGCTTGTGGCCGGGAAATGCGAGCGCGTGAAAGTTTCTGATTTCGAATTTTCCCTACCAACACCTTCATATACCGCCAGAACTCTTCAGATGTTGAAAGAGAAATATCCTGAAAATGACTTTGTGCTTATTATAGGATCCGACAATTGGTGGGAATTTGATAAATGGAGAGATTATGATAAGATCATATCTTCATTTGAAATTCTTATCTATCCGCGTCCCGGATATGAGGTTGACCCATCGGAACTGCCCCGGGGTGTACGTTTGGCTGCTGATGCTCCACAAGCGTTTATTTCCTCTTCATTTGCGAGAAAATCAGTTAAAGAAAGGAAAAATCTCAACTTTTTCCTCCCTCCTGAAGTTTTTGAATATATTGAGACCAATAACCTATACAGAGAATAAGATGAAGGAAGAAGAGATGCGCTCAAGATTGATGTCGCTGACATCTCTGGCTGCCGAATATTGCATGTCGCTGGAAAATTGCCGCGAAAGTGAGCGCAGCGATTTTGTCGCAGAGATGTTGAGACTGCTCCCGCATTTATATCTTGAATTTTCCGATATTGATGCTGAAGAAGTGGATATGGCCGCAGAATATGAGTATTTCCCTGTCTACGTGGATGAGGATTACTATGACAGTATCCGGCGCAACGTAGAGGCTGTGATGGGGGAGGAGGATGTTTATCTCGAGACTTTTGAGGAGGACATGAAATATAGCGAAACCCCGGTGGCGGCTTCTGTATCCGAATCCCTGGCAGACATATTCCAGCCGCTTTATAATTTTATCAACGTGGTGAAAGACACAGATGGCGATAGCGCTCCGGGTGCTTTCCGTGAATGTAAGGAGAATTTTGAATCTTATTGGTCGCAGACATTATGCAATGTATTGCGTGCGCTCAATAATGTCAGGTATAAAAGTTAATGATAATGACAAACAATAATAACCATGATAACACGACTATTAGGATGGCTCGATGAGAGCACATGTAATTTCATGGCCGTAGCGGCTATGGAGCGAGAATTGAAGGCAGCCGGTTTTGAACTTCTCAAACAGGAGGATAACTGGAATGTAAAAAGAGGCGGAAAATATTATCTCAAGAAGAACGACAGTGCTATTTTTGCCTTTAGAATAGGTGAAGGTGCATTGAGTGAAAAAGGATTCCGTATTGTTTCCGCCCACAGTGACAGCCCATGCTTCAAGATCAAACCCAATGCAGAGATATATGGAGATGGAGGTGTAGTGTCGCTCAATGTAGAGAAATATGGAGGCGGTATACTTTATACATGGTTTGACCGTCCCTTGTCTATATCAGGAAGGGTTATGCTCAAAGGGGAGGATGCGCTGCATCCGCGCACGGCATTGGTGGATTTGCGCCGTCCTGTTGCAACAATCCCGCACCTTGCAATTCACTTTAACCGTGAAGTGAACGAAGGAAACAAATTGTCGGTGCAGAAAGACATGAAGCCGGTGGTTGGATATTTCACACCGGAGCAGATAGAGAAATTCAAAAAAGAGGGTGGTGTGGTAAAAAGTCTTGTTGCGGATCATCTTGGTATAGCAGTCTCCGATATCTTGCAGTATGAGTTGTGCCTGTATCCGGCTGAACCGGCAGGTTTGACCGGTGTGTCACAAGAATATTTGCAATCAGCTCGTATCGATGATCTTTCGATGGCTTTTGCCGGGCTTGAAGCCATGCTTAACGCTCCTGAGAAGAGTGAGGCAACACGTGTGCTTGCCATTTTTGACAATGAGGAGACCGGATCCGGCACCAAGCAGGGAGCTGCCTCCCCGGTGCTTCGCGATGCGATGGATAGAATAGTGCGCATTCTTGAAGGTGAGGACGCACAGAACACATATAGGGCGATTGCCAATTCCTTCATGATATCGGCTGATGACGCTCATGCATGGCATCCCAATTATAACGATAAATATGATCCTACCAACCATCCTGTGATTGGAGGAGGTCCGGTTGTCAAGATAAATGCCAACTGTAAATATATGTCAGATGCGCAGGGAGCTGCCGTGTTTGCCGAACTTTGCAGGGAAGCCGGCGTTAATTGTCAATATTTTGTGAACCATGCAGATGTGCTCGGCGGTTCTACTCTCGGTAATATTTCCTCTGCTCAGTTTGATGTCAAAGGTGTGGATGTAGGTAATGCTATATGGGCAATGCATTCCGCAAGAGAGACTGCTGGCGTTTCCGACCATATTGACATGGTGAAGACTTTCGGACAATTCTTTAAGTAAGTAGCAAGAAATTGAAATTTGGATAGCAATATTAATTTTTATAATTTTGCATCCGGGAAAGAAATTTATAAACATAGATTAGAAATGAAAGTTGATTATGCAAAAATCGACGATGTGAATGGCGAAATCACCGTCACACTCGAAGAGAAGGATTATGCAGACAAAGTAAAGAAACAGCTTAAAGAGATAGGTAAGAACCATACTGAGCCGGGTTTCCGTCCGGGACATGTTCCCGCCGGACTTATCCAGAAGAAATATGGCTCCGCCGTTAAATATGATGTTATCAATAAAGAGGTTGGAAATGCTGTATATGATTATATAAAGGAGAACAAACTTCATGTGCTCGGCAATCCCGTGCCACAGCAGAACGAGGATTTCAACATCGATGCAGCTGACTTTACCTTGAAATTCAAGGTTGGTATCGCTCCTGAATTTGACACTCATGTCAACAAAGACCTTCATGTGCCTTATTATACAATAAAGGTTTCAGATGAAATGATTGAGAATCAGGATCAGCAGTTCTCACGCAGATTTGGCAGTCAGGTTCCCGGAGAAACCGTGGATGCCACAGCGCTTGTCAAAGGTGTGATTACCGAGCTTGATGAGAATGGCAATCCCAAGGAGGGTGGTGTTGTTGTAGAGAATGGTATAGTTTCTCCGCAATATTTCAAGAGCGATGAGCAGCGTCAGCTTTTCATGGAAAAGAAAGTGGGTGATGTTGTGAAATTCAATCCGGCTGCCACTTGCGATGCCAACGCCACAGAGATGTCGTCAATGCTGAATATCGATAAGAGTGAAGTTGATGCTCATAAGGGGGATTTCAATCTTGAAATCAAAGAGATTATTGTGCTTAAGCCCGCAGAGCATAATCAGGAGTTCTGCGATATGGTATTTGGCGCTGACAAGGTGCATAATGAGGAGGAATACCGCGAAGCTCTCAAGAATATGATTGCTGCCGGTCTGCGCAACGACTCCAACTATCGTTTCACAATTGATGCCCGCAAAGCCATAAGCGATGCAATAGGCAATCTTCAGCTTCCGGATGAAATATTGAAAGATTTCCTCAAGAACCAGAATGAAGCCCTCAATAATGAGAATATTGATGAGGAATATACTCGTCTGCGTCCTGAACTTGAATGGGAGCTTGAGAAAGAAGCTATCGCATCCCAGTTGGATATAAAGGTGGATGAAGAGGATTTGAAGAATACTGCAAGAATGATGGCGCAGAGCCAGTTTGCCCAGTATGGCATGGCTAATGTGCCCGCAGAGACTCTCGACCGCTATGCTGCCGATATCTTAAAGGATGAGCGTGCCCGTAATCAGGTTTACAATCAGACCACAGATATGAAGCTCTTCAATGGAATCCACGCAAGCGTTAGTGTTGATGAGAAAGAGGTTAATATTGAGGAATTCAATGACTTGTTCAGAAATGCATGATATAATACATGCTTTTCAGAGTCCATCTCATAAAATTTTTGGCACAAAATTTGTTTAATATATCTGCATGGATTCTCATTCCATGCAGATATATATTTATAATTTTAATATGAAAAACGATTTTAGAAATTTTGCGGTAAACCATCTCGGAATGAGCTCCAATACGCTTGATTCCTATGCCAGACACATGGATAAGACAGCAGCGGGAGTGATGGTGCCGACTGCAGACTATATGAATCCTTACATTCTGGAGGAGCGTCAGTTGAATGTCACACAAATGGATGTCTTCTCCCGCTTGATGATGGATCGTATCATCTTTTTGGGTACACAGGTAACCGACCAGAGTGCCAATATTATACAAGCTCAGTTGCTTTATCTTGATTCTGTAGATCCTGATAAGGATATATCGCTGTATATCAATTCTCCCGGAGGGTCTGTATACGCCGGACTCGGCATATACGACACCATGCAGTATATCAGCTCCGATGTGTCCACCATTTGTACAGGTATGGCGGCTTCAATGGCAGCCGTGCTCCTTGTGGCCGGAGAGCATGGGAAACGCTTCGCGCTTCCTCATTCCCGCGTCATGATACATCAGCCGATGGGTGGAATTCAAGGTCAGGCTTCAGATATTGAGATTACTGCACGTGAAATCCTTAAACTCAAAGAGGAGCTCTATAAGATTATCTCCGAACATTCCGGACAGCCTTACAGCAAAGTGGAGGCTGATTCAGATCGTGACTATTGGATGATAGCACCGGAAGCCAAGGAATATGGAATGATAGACAGGGTGCTTGTCAATCCGCGTAAGGGAGATAAATAAGGAGTAGTAGATTAGAAAAGTCAAAATGGCGGTAAAAAGAAACGGACTTGTCTGCACAATGTGCGGAAACGTGGATTGCACAAATACCCCTGTGGTTAGAGTGCTTGATGGATTGAATCTTTGCACGGATTGCATAGAATTCATTGATGAGGCACGCGATATGCAGTTGCGTTATCGCAATGAGCCTAACAAAAATAAATCCAAAGCAGAGAAATCTATTCCAAAGCCTAAGGAGATAAATGAATTTCTTGATCAATATATAATTGGTCAGGATGAAGCCAAGAAATATCTTTCCGTGGCGGTTTATAACCATTACAAGAGGATAAATTCAAAGGCTGATGATGATGTGGATGTCGAGAAATCCAATATCATACTTGTAGGTCCTACAGGCACCGGGAAGACCCTTCTGGCAAAAACAATAGCAAGATTGCTTGATGTGCCTTTCACAATCGTTGATGCTACCGTACTTACTGAGGCGGGATATGTCGGGGAGGATATAGAATCCCTTCTGACCCGATTGCTTCAGACTTGCGACTATGATGTGGAGAAAGCGCAGCGCGGCATTGTTTTTATAGATGAGATTGACAAGATTGCAAGAAAAAGCGACAATCCATCCATCACTCGCGATGTGAGCGGCGAAGGTGTTCAGCAAGGTCTGCTGAAATTGCTTGAGGGTAGTGTAGTGCTCGTGCCGCCAAATGGAGGACGCAAGCATCCCGAGCAAAAGCTGATTCCTGTGGACACCAAGAATATTCTCTTTATTTGTGGAGGAGCTTTCGATGGCATAGAACGTAAGATCGCATCAAGGTTGAATACTCATGTTGTAGGATATGGGCATGATGAACGTTCCAAGAAGCATCAGAGAGAGAATCTCATGAAATATGTGATGCCTCAGGATTTGAAGAGTTTCGGTCTGATTCCCGAAATTATAGGTCGTCTGCCTGTGCTCACAAGTCTTGAACCTCTTGACAAGGAGGCCTTGCTGAGGATCCTCACAGAACCAAAGAATGCCATAACCCGTCAATACAAAAAGCTCTTCGAAATGGACGGTGTGGAATTGGAATTCACAGATGATGCACTGAATCTTATAGCCGATAAAGCGATAGAATATAAGCTTGGAGCACGAGGATTGAGATCAATTGTGGAAACAATCATGGTGGATGCAATGTACGAAATGCCTTCAAATCCGGAGAAGAAATTCACCGTTACCGCCGAATATGCGGCAAAACAGCTTGAGAACGCTCACTTCGAACGCACTCAACTCGCCGACTGAATCCATTAAGGCTCCATTCCCCAAAAATTATTTATAAGTATGAATAAAAAGCGATGCGGATTGCCCGCATCGCTTTTTTTCTAAAAAAAATTAGAAAATGTATGCAAATTCAAAAAAATATTTTAACTTTGTAATGAACTAAAAAAAATAACACATGTCTACTTCTCATGATATTCTTGAAGCTCTGAAATATTATTTTGGATTTGAAAAATTCAAAGGTGACCAGCTGGCCATCATACAGAGTCTGCTTGAAGGCAATGATGTCTTTGTGCTCATGCCTACAGGGGGAGGTAAATCATTGTGTTATCAGCTTCCGGCACTGATGTCAGATGGTACGGCCGTTGTGATTTCACCATTAATCGCTTTGATGAAAAATCAGGTTGATGCCATTCGACACTATGGGGAAGAGGATGGAATTGCCCATTTCCTCAATTCTTCTCTTTCCAGAACAGGAGTCGAGGCTGTAAAAGCTGATGTAAGAGCCGGGAAAACAAAATTATTATATGTGGCTCCTGAATCTCTTACAAAAGAATCCAATATCGCCTTTCTGAAATCGATAAAAATTTCTTTTTTTGCAATCGATGAAGCACATTGTATTTCCGAATGGGGACACGATTTCCGCCCTGAATACCGCAAGATAAGACCTTTGATTTCAGAAATCGGTAAATTCCCGGTAATTGCTCTTACAGCAACAGCCACACCAAAGGTGCAACATGACATACAGAAAAATCTCGGTATATTGAATGCCAAGATTTTCAAGTCGAGTTTCAATCGTAAGAACCTTTATTATGAGGTGAGACCGAAAACAAAGGATGTGGATCGCGAGCTCATAAGATACATCAAGAATCATCCCGGCGAGTCCGGTATAATATATTGCCTGAGCAGGAAAAGAGTGGAGGAGCTTGCAGAGACCCTGAAGATTAATGGAATATCTTCGTTGCCTTATCATGCCGGTATGGATGCTCAGACCCGCTCAGAAAATCAGGATGCTTTTCTTGAGGGAAAAGTGGATGTGATTGTGGCGACCATAGCTTTTGGTATGGGTATCGACAAGCCGGATGTAAGGTTTGTGATTCATTATGACATACCCAAAAGCCTTGAAGGTTACTATCAGGAGACAGGAAGGGCAGGACGTGATGGCGGTATGGGTCATTGTATAACTTTCTACAATAATAAAGATTTGCAGAAGCTCGACAAACTGATGCAGAGCAAGTCTACCACTGAGCAGGAGATAGGAAGGCAATTGCTGCAGGAAACTGCAAATTATGCTGAATCCTCCGTTTGCCGCAGAAAGATATTGCTGCATTATTTTGGAGAGGACTATAATGAAGAGAACTGCGGAAATTGCGACAACTGTTTGCATCCCAAGAAACAGATTGAAGCCGGTGATGCACTCGCCTGGGCTCTTGAGGCTGTGAGGGATGTGGACGGTAATCATAAACAAGAATATATAGTAAACATACTTATCGGTAGAAATACCGATGAGATAAAGTCAAACAACCATTCAGAGGTGGAATCCTTCGGCGTCCTGAAAGAGGAGGGAGAGAAGTTTGCCGCAACACTCATTCGCCAGGGTGTGATCGGTGGATATATGAGCCGTGATCTGGAAAATTACGGCAATCTCAAGCTCACGGACAAAGGAAAGGATTTCATCCAAAACCCAACTTCATTTAAAATCGTGGAAGATATTGATTATTCTGATTCTGACGTGGAGTTGCCTATGAAAGATGGGGCGTCATGCGCTGTAGACCCCGAGCTCTACGCTATCTTGAAAGATCTGAGAAAGAAAATTGCCAGGACACAGAATTTGCCCCCGTATGTGATTTTCCAGGATCCGTCGCTTGAAGCCATGGCTACAACATACCCCATTACTGAAGAAGAACTCTTGAGTATTCCGGGTGTAGGTGTAGGCAAAGCCAAAAGGTATGGTAAAGAATTTATACAGCTGATAAAGCAGCATGTAGAGGAAAATGATATTATCCGTCCGGAGGATATCAGGGTTCGCTCGGTACCTAAGGAAAATAATCTGAAGGTGTCGATAATACAGGCAATCGACCGTAAAATAGACCTTGATGAATTGGCTGAGAGCAAAGGACTGGAATTTTCCGAAATGCTCGATATTCTCGAATCCATTGTGGAGGCAGGGACCAAAATAGACATCAACTATTTTATCAATGAAATTCTTGACGAGGATCAGGAAGCTGATATAATAGAATATTTCAGAGAAAGTGAGGAGGATGATATCGAGAGTGCTATTCAGGAACTTGGCGAGGAGTATGACGAGGACAGCATACGCCTTGTGAGGGTGAAATTTATCTCCGAGATGGGAAACTGATATATAGTATATGGAAATTAACAAGAAGATAGTGGCGGGAGCGGGAGCGGCTCTTTTCGCTCTGGCTATGACAGCCAAAGATCCCGTAATCATGAACGTCAACGGTGTTGATGTTCCGAAATCAGAGTTTGAATACCTCTATGGCAAAAACAGCCAGCAGCAACTCACGCAGTTGTCGCTGCCGGAATATGTGGAGATGTTCAAGCTGTATAAGATGAAAGTGGAAGATGCAAAGGCTGAAGGAATAGACACTCTTGCTTCTTTCCGAAAGGAGATGGAGCAATACCGGAGGGATCTTGCATCACCGTATCTTGCTGACTCAGTATTTCTTTATAATCTTTTAAGAGAGTCTCATGATCGATCTGTGCGGGAAGTGGATGTCTCTCATATAATGCTTTTCAAGACAAAGGATGCAGCGCAAAACCGAATCAAGCGTCTGCGAATGGACAGCATATATAATGCACTTGAAAATGGTGCTGATTTTGCCACGCTTGCCAACCGCGTGTCGGAAGATAAGGGCTCAAATACCAGGGGTGGTCACATGGGATATATTTCTGCCGGCCGCTATCCATATTCCTTTGAGGTGGCTGCTTATGCCACTCCTGAGGGACAGTACTCAGAGATAGTGGAAAGTCCTGTTGGATATCATATTATAAAGACTGGTCCACGCCGTGATGCAAGAGGTAAGATTCAGGTAGCTCATATTCTTAAGCTTGTTCAGGGAGATGATCCTCAGTTGGAGACAAATGCGCGTAATATGATTGACAGCATTTACAATATAGTGGCTTCGGATCCGTCTCAATTTGCTGATCTGGCAAAGAGATATTCCGATGACAGAGGTTCAGCCCGCCAGGGTGGTTTGCTTCCGTGGTTTGGCACCGGAGAGATGGTTGCCGATTTCGACTCTGTGGCATTTTCTTTGCCCGACAAGAGCATCAGCAAACCATTCCGCTCATCATTTGGCTGGCATATAATCAGCAAGCTTGATTCGCGTCCCGTGCCTTCAGCAGAACAGATTAAACCTCAATTCCTTGCACGAGTCACAAATCCTCAGGATGAGCGTTTCCCTCTTGTAAGAGCCAATCAGACAGAGCGACTCGCGCGTCAGCATAAGGGTAAGATAAACGAGAAAACCCTCGATGCTATGCGTACCAAAATTTCACAAACCGGTCTTGATTCCGCGTTCTATGCTTCCTATATTTCCGCCCCGGCCGGCAATGCCGCATTATTTACAATTGATGGAAACGCAACATCGGTTGGCGAATTTGCAAAGGAGATGAAGAATACACTCCAATCCGACCCGGAATCGGCATTGAATATTTTCAATTCAAATTTCGATGCATTTTATAATGGCAAATTGGTTGATGCCGAGATAGCACGCCTTGAACGCGAAGAGCCTGATTATCGCAATCTTTTGCACGAATATATTGATGGCAGCCTTCTGTATGAGGTGAGCGTCAGAAAGATTTGGGATAAGGCCGCAAAAGATGAGGAGGGATTGAAAAATTATTTTGAATCTCACCGGAACAATTACAAATGGAGCGTACCTCATGCCAAAGGTTATCTTGTACAAGCTGAGGGGGATTCTATAGCAGCAGAGGTTAAAAAGCTTGCGGCTGTCACCGGTCGGGATTCACTCGTGAATACCGTCCGCAAAGCGTTCCCGGGCAAAGTCAGTATAGAAAAAGCACTTGTCGAAAAGGGTGCAAATGCAATGGTGGATAATCTCCTCTTTGACGGACCGGAGGCTAAGCCTTCAAAGAAAAATTTCACCACTTTCTTCATGATCGACCCCAAGGTGATGGTTGAACCCGAAGATTATACCGATGTCCGCGGTCTCGTGACAAGTGATTATCAGAACGAATTCCAAAGCAAGTGGGAAGATGAACTGCGGAGGAAATATCCGGTAAAAGTATATGACAAAGTGTTAAAAAGCGTGAATAAATAAATAAAATCCTTTTATATTGGCGAGCCGGGGCGTATTTGCGTCCCGGCTCCTTTTTTATTTTTAGAAAAATATATAAATTTGTAGGTTGATAAGTATGTATTCAATTTAATTTGAAAAGAGAAAGAAACCGTACTTATAAATTAAAATGAATACATACTTAGAAACCATACTTATAAATTAAATACATTATTTGTGAAATATCTCGAACTGAGAAATACATCATGGGCGGCAATAGCCATTGTGACAATCCTGACAGTCTCATCAGCATGCTCTCATAAAGAGAAGCACTCTGAGGAGCGGGATGTGCTCGTGTCGGTAGGAGATTCCATACTCACGCTTAGTGATGTGGAAAGGAGAATACCATCCGGCTTGAGTGATCAGGATAGCACCGAGATGTTTAACTCTATTGTAGAACGATGGGTTAGAACCATGATGCTCAGGGATATAGCAAGAGAAAATGTTGAGGAATTGGAGAAAATCAACCGTCTTGCTGATGATTATCGCGACAATTTGATAATTGAAAGATATCTACGTTCGAAAGTGAAGGAAGTCCCGGGTATATCCCAGCAAAGCATCAAGATTTACTATGAGGAGCATGGTAGCGAAATGAAGCTTACACAACCTCTTGTAAAAGGTATATATCTGAAAGTGGCTGACAGCGAAGAGCGTCTTGGCAATATCCGCAAATGGATGGCTTCTGCCTCTTCTTCGGCTGTGGATAAGATTGAAAAGTACGGATTGCGTCAGGCTTCCCAATATGAATTTTTCAAAGACAATTGGGTTGACTGGAATGAAGTGGCGGATCAGATACCCTACAGATTCTATGATGCCGATGCCTTCCTGAGCTCTACCAAAGACTTCGAAACCTCATATAGCGGATCTACCTATCTGTTGCACATATATGATTTTCTCCCTTCGGGAAGTCAGATGCCTTATGAGTATGCTTCCAGACGCATTGCTGATATGTTGGGAAGAGATAACAAGGCATCATACAGGCAAAGCCTCCTATCTTCCCTTTATAAAAAAGGGATTAGGGATGGAAGACTAAAACCAGGTCTGTATGATCCAGTGAAGAAAGTGATGCGTGTTAAAACTGTAGAAGACTCCGTTGGAGAATTGTCAGAAATAAAATCAAATAAATAGCTGAGAAAAATAAAAACCTAAGATATGAAATTGAGAAATGTGATGATTCCGGCCGCTGCCTGTGTCGCGATATGCGCGATAGCCGCACCGGTGAAACGCAATGTTGTGGACGAAGTGGCATGGATTGTAGGTGATGAGCCTATTTTTCGCTCTGAAATAGAAGATCAATATGCACAGATTCGGTCAGAAGGTGCCAAGATTTCCGGTGACCCCTATTGCGTGATTCCGGAGAAAATAGCCATAGAAAAATTATACCTGCATCAGGCAAAACTCGACACGGTGGAGGCTCCTGAAGGACAGGTGCAGAGTGCCGTTGAAAAGAGGCTCACATTCTTTATCAACAACTTGGGATCGCGTGAGAAGATGGAGGAATATTTCCGCAAACCATATTCACAATTGCGCGACCAGCTTACTGAAGTGATGCGCAACAACTTTATTATTGACCAGGTGCAGAGCAATCTTACAAAAGATGTAAAAGCCACCCCCAATGATGTGCGCAAATATTTTGAATCTCTTCCCGAAGATTCAATTCCGTATGTGCCGATGCAGGTAGAGACCCAGATTATAACCATCAATCCTATTATTCCCGCTCAGGAGATAGAGGATGTGAAAGCCCGTTTGCGCGATTATGCCGACAGGGTTAACCGTGGTGAGGCTGAATTCTCCACTCTCGCTATTATGTATAGCGAGGATGATGGCTCCGGAATGCGTGGAGGTGAGTTGGGATATAATCCCCGCGCTGCGTGGGTGCCTGAGTTTGCCAATGTCGCTTTCAACCTCAATGATCCAAAGAAAGTGTCAAGGATTGTCGAGACAGAATATGGTTACCATATTCTTCAGCTGATCGGCAAGAGAGGGGATGAGGTGAATGTGCGCCATATCCTGCTTACTCCGAAGGTGAGCGACAAGGATCTGCGTGATGCCACAGTGCGTCTCGATTCTTTGCGAAAGGAGATTGTAGCCGGCAAATTCCCGTTTGAAGAGGCTGCTAAATATATTTCCCAGGATAAGGATACTAAAAATAACAAGGGTATCATGGTTAATGAAAACACCGGCAGCTCAAGGTTTGAGATGCAGGATCTTCCGCCGGAAGTGGCACGCAGGGTTGAGCTCATGCAGCCGGGCGATATTTCAGAAGCCTTTATTATGAAGGATTCAAAAAGAAACAAAGATATCGTGGCCATTGTCAAATTGACCCAGCGGGTGCCGGGACATAAAGCCAATCTGTCTGACGACTTCAATATGATCAAACAGATGTACGAAGCTCGGAAAAAGATTGAAATTCTCAAGGACTGGGAGGAAAAGAAAATCAAGGATACTTATGTAAAGATTGCCGATGGCTGGGAGAATTGTGAATTCGAACACAGCGGATGGATAAAATGAAAACTCCCAAGGTAATAGTATTTCTCCTGGCAACCATCGTGTTGTTGGGAGGAATCTCTGTTATGGACTCCCTTCATGCGCAACAGCAGCGTAAAGCCAGGACCTCGGAGACTTATACACGCCCCAAACCTTCCCAGCCTATAAAGCCGGAAATACCTGGAGTTAACCGTTATCAGGATGACAAGGTGTTTCTTGAGCAGGCGGATTCTTTGTTCCGCCCGGATATGGATACTGAGGAGAAGCAGATAGTGAAGGGCAGCGTAGTGTTCCGTCAGGGTGGTATGTGGATGTATTGCGATTCTGCATATTATTTCCCGGAACGCAACTCTCTTGATGCCTTCGGAAATGTTGAGATGAGGCAGGGTGATACTTTGTTTGTATATGCCGACAAACTGTTTTATGATGGTGGTGAACGGCATGCCGTGCTTACAGCCGGACCTTCGCGCAAGGATGTTACTTTGAAAGATCCCAAAGTGACACTCACCACCGACAGCCTTGACTACGACCTTAATACTGAAATCGGATGGTACACCAGGGGCGGACGCCTTGAGGATGATCTGAATGAGCTTACATCTGTATATGGAGAATACTCTCCATCAACTAAAATTGCAAGATTCGAGAATGATGTGGTGTTGGTAAACACTAAGGATGGTTACAAAATGTTCACCAACGAATTGGATTATAATACCGGAACACATATAGCCACAATCAATACAGAGACACGTATAGAAGGAGCTAATGATACAATCCTTACCACTGGAGGTCGCTACAATACACAGACAGATAATGCTGTGTTGACAAAACGATCCACCATCCTGCATCGGGACAGCTCTATGAATGTGGTCACTCTCGAAGGGGACTCAATAATTTATGACAAGGTTTCGCGTCTGAGTCGTGCATTTATGTTCAGGGATCCGGATAAGAACCCTCAGCCGATGGTTCTTACCGACACAGCCCGTAAGATGACACTCATAGGCGGGTATGGAGAGTATGATGATTCGTTGCAACGTGCGTATTCCACCGAATATCCTTTGCTTATTGAATATTCACGACCGGATTCCCTCTTCCTAAGGGCTGATACAATACTTACTTATATCCGCACGGAAATGATTTGGCCCGACAGCCTGGCAAATGCTCTTAGTGCTGAATCCAGAGCAAGACTGCATGGCTATTCTTCAGCCGAAGAGCTCGCCAATGATCTGATACTCGCTATCTCGCCGTTGCCTCCGGGATTCCCGAAGCCTGGAAATGTCGGTAAATTATACGGATTTGCTGATGATTTCTTTGTGAAACTTAAAAACATGAAGAAATCATCTCCAAAAGGACGTGTGGCGGGAACAGCTGACTTATCCCGTCCGGTAATATCCAATCCCCCAAAACCGGATGATGTTGGTGAAAATGATTCCGTACCGATAATTAAAATTGAATCGGAATTAAGCGACAGTATTTTGATTGATAGAGACTCGATAATATTTGATCAAGACAGTGTCACATTTGACAAGGACAGTTTGAAACTTCAGAACAATCCGGTTTCTTTAGATGTTGAGGATATTGATGTTGTTGAAGAAGATGTGATAATTAAGAAGGATTCTGTAGTATCCGGTCCGAGGTTGGATGCATTGGGCAGAGACTCTGTTTATATGGTGCAGAAGGAATTCCATGTGGCTCGTGCAATAGGAAGAGCCCGTTTCTTCCGACAGGATTTACAGGGTGTGGCAGACACCATGATATATCAGGAATATGATTCAATGCTTTATCTGATTCGCAAACCTATAGTATGGAGCGATGACCGCCAGATATATGGCGATAAGATAAATGTACATTTTAATGATACCACAGTTGACAGGGCGGATCTTCCGGAAACCGGTTTCCTTGCCGAGCATATAGGGGAGGAGTTCTACAACCAGCTGTCCGGCAAGAAGATGACAGCCTGGTTTGAGAATGATGAATTGCGCAACCTGTATGTAGAAGGGAATGTGGAGACTATTTTCCTCCCTATGGAGAATGACTCCACATATAATAAGCTTGTGAATGCGGAGAGTTCGTTCCTTACAATAGATATGAAGGACCGCACTCTGCAGAAATTGAAATTCTGGCCTGAAACAACCGGTGCCATGACTCCGATTTTTCTCGTGAAGACCTCTCAGCTATATCTGCAAGGTTTCAAATGGTTTGATATTTTAAGACCCAAGCGTGAGTGGTATGGCGACAGATGGAAATGGATAGACGATCTCGGAGAGGTGCCTGAGGCTCTTGATACTTATTTCAAGGATAACACTCCGGCACGTAAGAGCAAATGACAGACAGCTAATTTGAAAGAATAAGGAGATGACAGATATAATCAGATTATTACCGGATTCTGTGGCAAACCAGATTGCAGCGGGGGAGGTGATTCAACGCCCTTCTTCTGTAATCAAGGAGCTCGTGGAGAATGCTGTGGATGCGGGAGCTTCCGAAATTCGTATAATAGTGAAGGATGCCGGCAAGACAATGATTCAGGTCATTGACAATGGCACGGGAATGTCGGAGACTGACGCAAGGATGGCTTTCGAGCGGCATGCCACTTCCAAAATACGGAGTGCTGATGATCTCTTTACTTTGCATACAATGGGATTCCGGGGGGAGGCGTTGCCTTCTATCTGTGCTATTGCCGAGGTTGATGTTAAGACCAGAAGAGAAGATGATAAATTGGGGACACATCTTGTTATCATCGGAAGCAGAGTGGAATGTCAGGAACCATGCGTCTGCGAGAAAGGAACAGTGATAACGGTAAAAAAATTGTTTTTTAATGTACCTGCCCGACGTAAATTCCTGAAAAGTGATAATGTGGAATTATCCAATATTACAAGGGAATTCGAACGTATGGCATTGGTGAACAATAACATTCGACTGGCACTTGACACGGGAACTCGTCAGATAGATTTGCGTGCCGGCTCGTTTCGCAAAAGAATAGTGGATCTTTGGAAATCGAGTCTTGACAACCAGATCATTCCTGTGGAGGTAGATACTGCCATGGTAAAAATAGAGGGATTTGTGTCGCGTCCTGAATATGCCAGAAGACGCAACCCTCTGCAATTCCTGATTGCCAATGGCAGGAATATGCGTCATCCTTATTTCCATAAGGCTGTGTTGGGATGCTATGATTCACTGATCGCTCCCGATACCCAGCCATGTTATTTTCTTAAGTTCACTGTAGATCCGCAGAGTCTGGATGTGAACAGGAGTCCGACTAAGGATGAGATAAAATTCGAATACGAACAGCAGATTTGGTCAATCCTGCAGGCTTGTGTAAAGGCATCTTTGGGAAAATTTTCCGCTGTCCCATCTATTGATTTCACATCGGATGCAATCCCTGTAAGACCATTGAGGGAAGGTGAGGTACCCAAAGAACCGGTCCTTGATATCAGGGCGGATTATAATCCATTCAGGACAGAATATGATCGAAAACCGTCCACGACAAATTGGGAGGCTCTTTATGAGAATTTCAAAAAAGGTCCTGCAGCAACAGAAACAACCCCCAAGGAAATCCATGTTGTAGAGAAAATAGAGTCGGCAAAACCGGATGATTCCTCTTTGTTTGGAGATGAATTGAAAGAGCAACTGGCTCCGTTGTGCATGCAGTATGCCTTGAGATATATAATCACATCATCACGCAACGGGCTGATGATTATAGATCAGCACAGGGCGCATGTGAAAGTGCTGTATGAGGAATATATGCGGAGAGTAGACAAGATGGAGGTGGTATCGCAAAGTGTGATGTTTCCTGAGTCTGTTATTCTTGATGAAACACAGCGAGTTGCTCTGCAGGAAACAGAAGAAGATTTGAAACGTTTGGGATTCTCTCTGAAGTATGACTCCGGAGAGACATGGCTGATTACAGCTATTCCCGCCATGCTTAAAAAGGGTAATCCCAAGGATATAATATTAAGGATTCTTGATTCTGTCACAGAAGATTCCGTTAATTACGGACTTGATGGCAAAGCCGGAGTATCCGTTACAGAACGGGTAGCTCTGATGATGGCTCGTTCCTCGGCTATCAGACGTGGCGAGAAATTGACACCGGCAGAGATGGAGCATTTGTGTGCCGAATTGTTTACTCTTCCGGATCCTGCTCTTACCCCTAATGGTAATCGCATCTTCTGTCTTCTTGATGAGTCAAGGCTCGACTCTTTGTTCATGTAAATTATAGGACACTAAATACTATTAAGATGATTGGTAAGTTTGTTCCGTTTGTGATATTGGCATCAACTGCATGTAGTTTTGTTTCCGCCGGCAACCTTGATGGTGACTGGTCCGGAAAGTTGGCAATAGGGAATGGGCGCAGTCTTAAACTCGTAATCCATGTTGATGAATCTGTACCTGCTGTAAAAATGGATTCCCCTGACCAGGGAGCTTATGGTCTTGATTGCATGGTTCAGTATCTGAAAGAAGATTCAATAAACTTCCGGATACCGAATATCCTGATGAGTTATGAAGGGAAAATTGTTGATGGCAAACTTACCGGAACATTTCAACAGGGAGGATTAAAACTGCCATTGACTTTTGAATCCGGAGTAAAGGAGGCAAATCGCCCTCAGACTCCGCAACCGCCGTTTCCCTATTCCGAAGTGTCGGTAAGGATAGAAAACAAAAAGGGTGATTGCGTTCTCGCGGGCACTCTGACCCTTCCGGATGGGTATACTGATTCCACCCCGGTTGCTGTTTTGGTTAGTGGAAGTGGGGCGCAAAATAGGGATGAGGAGCTGTTTGAGCATAAGCCCTTTGCCGTGATAGCCGACTATCTCGCAAGGAATGGTATAGCCTCGCTGCGCTACGACGACCGTGGGTTTGCGGAATCCACCGGTAATCGGACTGCTGCCACTACCGAAGATTATGCTTCCGACACTAAGGCTGTAGCAGACTGGCTGCGAAATCAGAGACGTTTGGGCAAAGTTGGTATAATAGGGCATAGCGAGGGTGGTATGATAGCTTATATGCTTGCTGCCTCGGACGATGCTCCCGATTTTATTGTTTCAATAGCAGGACCGGCTGTCGACGGCGCCAAGATACTTGATTATCAGAATAAGATTGCGCTGATGAAAACAGGAATGACAGAAGAGCAGGCAGAAGATCATGCCAGGGCTGCCAGACAAAAGATTGAATCGGATTCAACAATGACATGGATGCAATATTTTCTAAAATATGATCCCGCTTCAGATATTTCAAAAATAAAGATTCCGGCATTCATCATATATGGGAATAAGGATCAGCAAGTGCCGGCATCGTTAAACTATGATACAGCCAAAAGCCTCGCACCCGGGGCTACAGTAAAGAATTATCCCGGACTCAACCACATGATGCAGCATGCCGTCACCGGCGGAATAGAGGAATATAGCGAGATAGAGGAAACAATCTCCCCCGAACTCCTTTCCGACATCACATCCTTCATTTTACAATGCACGGTCGCCACTCGTGGCGACCGCGAAAAATGACTGTGAATAACGACTGCGAATAATT
>CAZEUD010000015.1:0-16754 GCA_964515455.1 uncultured Sangeribacter sp. | reverse complement strand
GTCGCCACTCGTGGCGACCGCGAAAAATGACTGTGAATAACGACTGCGAATAATTGTATACGAATACATCAGTCGCCACATAACCCTATAACCTTATAACCATCAACTTTTGCTTGCGAAAATCGGGGTCGATGCAATCAAACTCTTTTTTTCAACGGCACAGCCGTTATATCAGAAAAAATGTTAACTTTGCACATAAGTATGTGTTCAATTTAATTTGAAAAAGAAAGAAACCGTACTTATAAATTAAAATGAATACATACTTATAGCTTGAAGACTAAACCTCCAGTGGATAAGAACTTGTATATTATAGCAGGATGCAACGGCGCAGGAAAAACTACTGCGTCAATGACCGTATTGCCTGAGGTTTTGGAATGTGAGGAATTTGTCAATGCAGATGAGATAGCCAAAGGACTCTCACCCTTCCATCCCGAAGAGATGGCCATTGAAGCCGGAAAACTGATGCTCAGTCGTATTGACACACTAATTGAACAGCACAAATCCTTTGCTATTGAAACCACTCTTGCCACGCGCTCGTATAAAACATTAGTGCATCGTGCCAAAGAGCGAGGCTATAAGGTCACACTTTTGTTTTTTTGGCTTCCATCTCCTGAAATGGCGGAAATGCGGGTTGCATCGCGTGTCGCATCTGGAGGTCACGACATACCAAAAGATGTCATTCATCATCGCTATTGGTTAGGATTGCAAAATCTTTTCGATATTTTCGCTCCAATTGTAGATTATTGGTCATTATATGACAATAGCCTTCAGCAAAAGCCTATAGTTTTAGCCAACGAGATTGTTAATACAGAGACACTCAATCAAATCAAGCAATCATGTCAGAACAAGAAAGGATAAATCTATATCAGCGTCTGAGTGACGCAATGAAGTGCTCCACCAAAACCATGCTTGAGCGCAAGGTCAAGCTTGGAGAAAGCGTTGTAATTGCCGACAATGACGGCAATCCTATTGTCGTTACCGCTGACAAAGCTTTGCAAATCTTCTTAAGCTTAAATAAATGAATAAGCTTAATGCTGAAATCAATGCCATTATCAAAGAAATTGAAACTGAAACCTCCAGTGGATAAGAACTTGTATATTATAGCAGGATGCAACGGCGCAGGGAAAACTACTGCGTCAATGACCGTATTGCCTGAGGTTTTGACTATACGGCTTCAATCGCTAACGCAAAAATTATATTCATGGGGGCTTCTATAAATTAAGTGCTTGTAAATTAGAAAAAATAATTTGTACTTTTTGCATTCGTGATGCTCTCACGAATCAGTGCAATGATGCCGTTGGGTTCTGCACGCGCACTGACAAACCAATTTATAGAACCTACCATATGATATATTACCGAAATCTTGACCTCAATCAAGACTTTGACGGAATAAAACAACAATTGGAGAACTTTGTAAAACTCTCTCAAAACAATGACTGACAGCAATACAGAAATACGGAGTAAGGAAGTTCCGGTTATAGGTGTTTCTCGTCACCGGCTCGGTACGGATGGCGATGGGGTGACTACTCTTGTGGCTTTTTATGGGTGCAATCTTCGGTGCCGGTATTGCCTAAATCCGGAGTGTTTCGACCGCCGTTCTAACTGGAAGCTGTATTCACCTCAAGGTTTGCTCGATGAGTTGATGAAAGATGATGTCTATTTCCGAGCCACCGGTGGCGGTATCACTTTCGGAGGTGGAGAACCGGGTTTGCAGACAGAATTTATTTGCGAGTTCAAAAAGATTTGCCCTCCGCAATGGGAAATACGGTTGGAAACATCGTTGCAATTTCACTATCAATATACCGAACAACTTGCGCCAATCGTTGATGAATGGATTGTTGACGTCAAAACCGCTGAAACAGAGAGCTACCGACAATATACTGCTGGCGATTATCAACAAGTGAGGAAAAATCTGCATTATCTTGTGGATGAATTCCGTGTGTCCAAAGAGAAATTCGTAATCCGCATACCGATAATTCCCGGATTCACAGACCGCAATAAGGTAGAGGAAACAGAGAGAAAGTTCCGCGAGCAGGGCTTTACACGTTTTGATATTTTTGAGTATCAGACCGAACGCCCGGAACATTACCGCGCAAATGGCAAAGCCAAATGCGAATTATTGAAGACTTTGCGTAAGGAGATTGCTGATGCCAACGGCATCGAATATAAGTCGCGAGAGTGCAGCCATCAAGGGGATTGCCCCGGCACATGTCCGCTGTGTGAATTTGAATTAGCAAACCTATCTTCTGATTTGCAATCACAAAACGCTGATAGTATCGCTGTCTCAAAAGAAACCATCGAGCGCATAAACAAGCTAAATGCTGTGGAATACCATATGGGCGAGGACAACGGCGATGGATATCCAATAGACGGAGATATGATTGTACATCCCGGCAAAATTGAGCCGCCATTAGAAGGTGAGGTCATTCTTTCGCCTGAGCCTCCGCACAAAAAGGTACTGTTCAAGGAGTGTGCTGTTGCCGGCATTTCGTTCCATCTAAAGTATGACGATGAGATATGGGATGAACTCGAAGCCGGGCAGGAGGTGGCTCTTGTGCGCGAGCGCAAAAACAAATATGATACAAACGCTGTGGCCATCGCCCTCAAAGATGATTATGATGGCGACCCCGACAATTTTGACTTTGACTTCATTTTGGGGTATGTCCCCAAGTCTGAGAATGAGGAAATTGCAAAAATGCTCGATATGGGTTGGGAGGATGTGTTCTATACTACGCTTTCCACAGTCAAGACCCATGGCAACATCAACGACCGTCTGCGCATATCAATATTCATCCGCGATAAGAGACCTGAGGTCGTAAAGACCGATACACTGCGTATTCAGTCATTGGGATATAGCGAGTCGTTTAATGTCATAAAAGAACTCGAAACACGCGGAATCGTGCATTTCCGTTGGGGTGGATATCCAACTTGGGAACGCCCGCTCCCCGAAGTTGGAGATGAGGTCGTTCTACTTTGCCGACAAGCTAACAGGGTGATGATGCTATTGACGCGCATTATTGCCAAGGACGAGGATTGCTCACCATTTGTTGATGAGGACGAACTGTTTGCAGTAGATGATTGCGTATGCTTCGTGTTGGCTAATGTCTGCGGACCTCTGTTTGTCAACATCAATCAACTTGATTTCCTCGGTATAGACACATTAGGTAAACATAATGTCTACGACAATATGCCCCAAGAAGATTCCGATGTCCTCAAAGCAGTCTTCAGAAAGCAACTTTATAGGCTATACAAAAATAACATTGACCTCAACCCATCACTCAATGAGACTAAAGATGATATTACGGCAATTATCGAATGGATAACCAACCCTATTTTGACTTTCTATTATCGCGACACATCGGTGCCATTATACAACGAATATAATGTCGGTGAAATTCTGCGCACAAATTTTACCGTAGATTTGAGTGAGAAGTTTTACAAGCCGGCGAAGAAGACTCGCTTTCTTGTGGCTTCGGCTCATGTAGACAGTCATTGCGAGATGTATCAGATTCAGAAACCCGACCCGAAAGAATTGCAATGGAGATTGGTAACCATTCCTTGCAATTCATACTTTATGGTTCTTGATGTCTATATGCCGGAAGGGACGGACAAAAGGCAAATCTTGTTACTGCACATCCCGGCTGATGCCGTTGAGCTTGCAGACAATTACGATTTCATTGAGGCTGTCAAAGGAATTGAAAAATGGAGCCCTAATGGTAATAGTCTCGTTGAAGCAGCACGATATGACTTTGACACGAAACTGAAAAGCACCGTGTTCCCTCGTCAAAGTGACAAGGAACTGATTGAGCGGATGAAACGCCCGATTGGTTTCATCAAAAAGGGTGAGCGAGTATCGTTGACACCGCCCATTGATGAACGTCAATTGGTCAGAGAATTTATTGCAGAAAAGCTCAATAGCAATATTGAGGCTCTTACCGACTTTGATTTCTCATCTCTTGACGGTGATAATAAATATGGCTGTTTGACCGGTCCGAATATTGTGTGCAACTATGCTATTGTCAAAGCAATATTCAGCATTGCCTTTGGTGACAAGTGGCCCGACCTATGCATGGAAACACTTGATGACTATACTTATCAAATCAGCCCAATTGTGCTTACGCAGCGGCTTTTCGGTTCGCTTGTAGCAGACGAATATTTCATGGGGCTTGATAAATATAAAGATGTAGTCACACCTGACTTGATGCGCGAGGCTTTCACCGTTGAGCGGCTTTGTCGCGCCATCGGTAATATGCTTGTATGGCCGAACAAATCTTGCCTCTACCGCATATATGACGATTGGCAAATGCGCGGCTATTTCGACCGAATGCTGCAAGCTATGTACGCCTCAATGACCGGCACCGGAATGGAGAATGAGTCTGTCAGACTCTCTTTGCAAGGCAATCACCAACTGATGCGTGATTATCAGGGGAAGGAGGGCTTTGAAAACTATATAAACAATTCGCTGCTCAACGAGTTTGTTGATGAGGATTATACGCCCCGTGAAACTTTCGTAGGGGTCTCTATTGCCGCCAAAGACTTCTGGTCGTCGCAGCTCCCATTAGCCATCCATGAAATGTATGTATTCTGCAAACATTTCATTCCCAACCGAACTCAAAAAATAATAACAATACTCAGAGAGAGACTATGAACGAATCTACAATATCCATTGAGGGGAAAGGCGCAATCCATGTTGTGCCCGACGTGACACGCCTTGAAGTAACTATTTCAGGACATTTTGAAAATTATGCCGCCGCATACGCCCAAGGTAAAGAAAACTCATCATGGATGGTGAAAATCCTCGAGTACAACAAGAAACCGGGTAAATTAGCCAAAACAATCAAATTTGAGGTCTCGGAACACACAATGCCGAAACACGACAAATTCGGCCATGTGGAAGAATGGCTGCTTGACGGCTATGATCTCCGACAAATCATCAAGATTGATTTGCCTATAGACAATGTTTTGGTAAACAACATTATCCGAGGTATCGGCAAATTCATTAAAGGAGCTGAAGCAAGCGTCAACTACACCCTTCAGGATATGCGCCCTTCGCAACTGAAGATGCTCGAGCGAGCCGTGACCGATGCCCGCGACAAAGCCGAGAAAATGGCCAAGGCTCTCGGCTGCACACTTGGGAAAGTTATCTCGGTCAGATATGGGCATGGCGATATTCATGTGATGTCTCAAGCCCGTTACATCCACTCTAATGCCGAGGCAAAAGCAAGCACTGCCGACTCGCTCGACATCACCCCCGACGACCTTGTCATGTCTGACACCGCCGACGTAGTTTTCGAATTAATAAATCCGGAATAAAACATTACAATGAGCGAGGCTATAAGGTAACACTTTTGTTTTTGGGGCTACCATCTCTAACTAATGCAATGCGGGGTTAGAAGGAGATGCCGAAGCAGAGGCGGGCTATGTAGATATAATGCTGGTCAATGCGCTCTACCATCTCTATATGGCGGTGGTTGAAATAGCGGTAACCGGCACTCAAAATTACATGTGTCTGCGCGTTTTTAGAACGCGACAGGTTGATACCAACTCCCATTGTTGATGACAGATCTCCGAATGTAGGGGAGTCACTGATGGTATTGAATGAATAGCCGATTTTTGCACTAAAGAAGAATAGTGAGGGCTTTTTGCGAAATGAGGTCTGTATGGTGGCATACACCGGTATGAAATTGTCTCCGCCGTGTACGGTACGATGTATTCCGGCTCCCAAACCTACCAGTTTTATGTAGGAATTCTTATATCCTAAAAGCACGTCAACATCGAAGGTTGACATATCATGACCTGTCAAGTCAAGTGAGGCTCCCGCTTCTGCTCCCCATGTGAAATGTGATGTGGCAAGATTCCTTGAACTTTTAGGGAAAAGGCTTTCACGCTCCTGATGAGCCAGTGTGTCTGCGGGAACGGAAGGGTTGCTAACAGTAGCGGATGATGTGGCTGCGAACAACAAACCCACAGACAGAAGAAAACTTCTGACTGCGGGCTTGCTGATATATCTTGAAATAGCTCTCATCACCGGGGATGGATTATTCTCCGAGATAGCTTTTAAGCAGTTTGCTTTTTTGACCTTTGAGACGACGTATGGCTTTCTCTTTAATCTGACGCACACGTTCGCGTGTCAAGTCAAATTTGGCTCCTATTTCCTCAAGAGTCATTTCCTGACAGCCGATTCCAAAGAACATTTTGAGAATTTCACGCTCGCGGTCGTAGAGCTGCTTGAGGGCACGATCCACTTCCTTTGACATTGATTCCTGATTGAGGCTTGCGTCTGCCATCGGACTGTCGTCATTTGGAAGCACATCGAGCAAAGAATTGTCTTCACCTTCTACAAACGGGGCATCCACTGATATATGGCGTCCGGACACTTTCATGGTGTCGGTAATCTTGTCTACAGGCATATCAAGCCGCTCAGCCAATTCTTCGGGTGATGGTCTGCGTTCATTCTCCTGCTCGAATTTGGAAAGCTCCTTGGTGATTTTATTCAGAGAACCTACCTGATTGAGCGGCAAACGCACGATGCGGCTTTGCTCTGCAAGCGCCTGGAGAATGGATTGGCGAATCCACCACACTGCATAGGAAATGAATTTGAATCCTCTTGTCTCATCAAATTTCTGGGCTGCACGAATCAGACCGAGATTCCCCTCATTGATAAGATCCGGAAGGCTGAGTCCCTGATTCTGATATTGCTTTGCTACTGATACCACAAAGCGCAAATTGGCTTTTGTTAGTTTCTCAAGAGCTGCATGATCCCCCTTCTTGATTCGCTGTGCTAGCTCAACTTCTTCGCTTACGGATATCAACTCTTCACGACCTATTTCCTGTAGATACTTGTCAAGCGAAGCGCTCTCACGATTAGTAATTGACTTGGTTATCTTTAGTTGTCTCATATGTACTTCCAAAAAATTGGTGCAAATTTAATAAAAAAACGTGAAAAATCCAAGCATAAGTATATGTTCAATTTAATTTTAAATTTTATTTGAGGATATATTTGAGTGGATTTGATATTCTGATGAAAGAGCATAGCGGGCTATGTGATTGAAGAAGAATATAAAATACACCAAAAAGATTCCAAATAAAATTTGAAATGATAGAAACCATATTTATAAATTAAGTTGAATACATATTTAATATATCTAAGCCTAAAAAATTTATACGTAAAATAAAAAATTCGCTATATCCTTAAAATACTTCTGCCTATCTAACAAATATCATGCCAAAAATGCGTATAATGCAAGTATAATAAAAGTTAAGAGACTTATCCTGATAATCTGTCATTGGTTAAGGGAGTCGAGCCGTTGTTGCATTTTCGCTTCGGAGGGGTTGTTGCCGGCATTCCAGAATTTTGAACCTTCCAATTCCGAAGGCAGGTATTGTTGCTTTACATAGTTGCCCTCATAGTTGTGGGCGTATTTATATCCCTTGTGATACCCGAGATCTGCCATCAGTTTCGTGGGCGCGTTGCGAAGGTGAAGCGGCACGGGAAGATTTCCGGTCTTGTCAACTGCGTTTAAAGCGGAGTCAATGGCAAGATATGCTGAATTGCTTTTGGGTGAATTGGCGAGATATATTGCACATTCGGATAAAATTATACGACCTTCGGGCCATCCTATCTTGTTGAGTGCATCAAATGTGGCATTTGCAAGGAGCAGAGCATTAGGATTGGCGAGACCGATATCTTCGGAAGCGAGTATGACAAGACGACGCGCGATGAATGCAGGATCTTCCCCTCCGGCCACCATGCGTGCCAGCCAATATACGGCAGCTTGTGGATCGCTGCCGCGAATGGATTTTATAAAAGCGGAAATTATGTCGTAATGCATCTCTCCGTTGCGGTCGTAAGCCGCCGGATTCTGCTGCAATCTCGATGTTACGATTTCATCGTCAATCACTACAGTTTTGCCATCCGGTGTTGATTGCTCTATAAGATCAAGGATATTGAGAAGTTTACGCGCATCTCCACCGGCATATCTGAAAAGTGCTTCTTTGCTGCGAACCTCCACCGTGCGCTGTCTGAGAGTCTCATCATGTGTAAGGGCACGGGTCAGCAAATTTTCCAGATCTTCGGTTTCAAGCGGTTTCAATGTATATACCTGGGCGCGGGAGAGAAGAGGGCGTATCACTTCAAACGATGGATTCTCCGTAGTGGCTCCAATCAATGTTACCGTGCCTTTCTCTACAGCTCCGAGCAATGAATCTTGTTGCGATTTGTTAAATCTGTGGATTTCATCAATAAACAGAATGGGTCTCCCTTTGACAAAGATGCTTTTCGTATCAGCCTCGCAACGTGCAAGCACGTCTCTTACCTCTTTTACTCCCGATGTTACGGCACTCAAGGTATAGAAAGGGACATCTGTCTGCGCTGCCATTATGCGGGCAAGTGTGGTTTTCCCTACACCGGGAGGTCCCCACAATATAAATGAATTCACTCGTCCGGTTTCAATCATGCGACGAATGATGCCGTCCGGACCCACAAGGTGTGTCTGTCCGATGTAATCATCAAGTGATTGAGGGCGGAGTCTTTCCGCAAGAGGTATATTATTCATAGCGATTACATCTTTCTTTTAACATATTTATCAGGAGCGAACGGTCGATTTCTTCCATGTTGTTGATGACAATATCGCAACACGAGGAAATTTCCG
Organism: uncultured Sangeribacter sp.; assembly: GCA_964515455.1. Classification (GTDB taxonomy): domain Bacteria; phylum Bacteroidota; class Bacteroidia; order Bacteroidales; family Muribaculaceae; genus Lepagella. Next base: position 8,103 of record CAZEUD010000015.1, on the reverse strand, counting down.
AAGCAGGCAATGTCCCGGCCACTCCAACTACGTACGCACCGGATGCACGTCCTGCCTTTACGCCTTGCCGTGAATCTTCAAACACCGCGCAATTCAGGGGGTTCACTCCAATTAGGGAAGCCGCAAGCAGATACCCTTCCGGATCCGGCTTCGAACGGGTGATTTTGTCTGCCGTTACTATTGCCGTCATCATTTTCTCAAGTTCCGGAATCTCCTCTATCAGATGGCTCATCTTCTTGTTGTCGCTGCTTGTTACCAATACCCTCGGAATATTCTCCGATATCAGCCATTCCACAAAATCCCTGGCTCCCGGCATCCATTCATAATTCATCTTTTCCTCAAGGGTGTAAAGGGTATGACGGATAGCGTCAAGGTCTTCGCCGCGGCCATAGTAAGTGGCGAGTATATTGTCAAGAGTCATCCCCTTGATACGTTGCGGCATATCAGTATGTCCGGTGGGAAAAAGCCTGTTGACTTCGCTCCATATTCTGGTATATTCCTTTTCGCTGTCTATCAAGACACCATCAAGGTCGAAGAGTATTCCAATTTTGGTTTTTATTGCCATAAGTCCAAACTTTGATAAACTTATAATGCAAAATTAAGGAAAATTGTTAAATATTGAGTAATTTTGTTGTTTCAAACATCAAAATCAAATGTTTCAAGATATAAATCTCCGTTTGTCACCAAAGGCTGCCGCGGATTCTTCACTTGTTATGGATGCGATACTCCGGGAAACGAAGTTGAAGGCTTCAGCGGTCAACGACTGGCGTATCATCAGGCGGTCGATAGATGCCCGTAAACGGAATGTGATAATAAATATGACGGTCAGAATCGCTACCGGTGAAGACAGGGAGGTAAAAGCCCGGGTATCACCCCGCGTTTTCCGTCCTCTCCCGCCTGACGCTCCGACAATGGTGATTGTGGGCGCCGGTCCCGCCGGACTTTTTGCTGCATTGAAGGCTATAGAGTCGGGTGTGCGTCCTGTGCTTGTTGAAAGGGGTAAGGATGTGGATTCCCGGCGTCTTGATGTGGCACAGATAAGCCGGACGGGGAAGATAAACCCTTTGTCAAACTATTGCTTCGGAGAAGGCGGAGCCGGCACATTCAGTGACGGCAAATTATATACACGCAGCAAGAAAAGAGGCAATGTTGAAGAGGTGCTTCAAATTCTTGTGCAGCATGGTGCCTCGGAGGATATACTTATTGATGCCCACCCTCATATCGGAAGTGACCGACTTCCTCATGTGATAAAAAACATTAGGAAGACAATTATTGATTGTGGAGGAGAGGTGAAGTTCGAGACCCGCATGGAATCTCTGATTCTCGAGGATAACCGTGTAAAAGGGATAATAACCGGCTCCGGGGAATCCATTATGGGAGAAGCTGTGATTCTGGCAACAGGACATTCGGCTCGTGACACCATATTGCAGCTGCATAATGCCGGGGTGAAGATGGAATCAAAAGGTATCGCTGTAGGCGTGCGCCTTGAACATCCGCAGAGATTGATTGACAAACTTCAGTATCATTCGGAATCCGGAAGGGGAAAATATCTTCCCGCTGCTGAATACAGCTATGTTACGCAAGTAGAAGGTAGGGGTGTATATTCTTTCTGCATGTGTCCCGGAGGAGTGATTGTTCCCGCCGGCAGTGGCTGCGAAGAATTGGTGGTGAACGGTATGTCTGCCTCCGGTCGTTCGGGGGACAACGCAAATTCCGGAATGGTGGTGGAAATACGTCCGGGTGATTTCCCCGATTATGAGAAATACGGAGAATTGGAATTATTATATTTTCAACGGGATCTTGAGAGAAATTTTTTTGAAGCAGCCGGCAATTCCATAAATGCTCCGGCTCAAAGGATGAAAGATTTCACCGATGGTAAAGTTTCCACTTCTTTACCATCCACTACCTATGCTCCGGGAATACATCCGGTGGATTTCAACCTGTTGTTTCCTCCATTCATTTCGTGGAGATTGAGGGAAGGTTTTAATAATTTCGGAAGGAAATGCCCCGGCTTTCTTACCAACGAGGCTGTATTGATCGGACTTGAATCAAGGACATCCTCACCGGTAAGGTTAACAAGGGATAAGGAGACATTGGAGCATACCGGTATCAGGGGATTGTATCCTGCCGGGGAGGGCGCCGGCTATGCAGGTGGGATTGTATCAGCGGCAATCGATGGTAGCCGGTGCGCATCAATGGCAGCATTAAACATTCAGCATTAAACATTTAAATTATGTCCACAATATTAAATATAGAGACATCCGGGAAAACATGTTCAGTGGCATTGACAAGGGATGGAGTACTTGAATTTGATTTGGAGAATAGTGATGGCATGAAACATGCCGAATTGCTTGCTCCATTCGTGGAGCGAGCCATGGAAGAGTTGAAGCGGAAAGAATGGACATTGGATGCCGTGGCTGTAAGCATAGGACCGGGTTCATATACAGGTCTGAGGATAGGATTGTCACTTGCAAAGGGACTGGCATACAGCCTTGGTGTGCCGTTGATAGGAGTGAGCACGCTGAAGATACTTGCAGTGAAGGCAATGTTCCGGAATATGAACTTCAAAGGTGACGAGATACTCGTTCCAATGATAGATGCCAGAAGGATGGAGGTATTTACCGGTGCTTTGGATTTTGCACTGAACTTCGTTGAAAAACCGGGAGCCATGATTCTTGACAACAATTCTTTCGCTTCAATTTTGGAGACGAAGGAGGTCTGGTTTATGGGTGATGGTGCTGAAAAAACCAAAAGTGTAATAAATTCCACCAACGCGCATTGGATGGATGGCCTTCAACCTAAAGCCAAGGATATGCTGGCATTGTCGGAGAAAGCCTTCAGAGAAGGGGATTTCCTTGACATTGCTTACAGTGTGCCTGAATATCTGAAGGAATATCAGACAACTGTGGCTAAAGATAGGATTTAGGCATATATAATCGGAGATTGGGGTTGAAAATGATAAAAATAGATTAAAAATTGTTATAAATGTATGAAGTAAGTGTGTTAGTTTTAATTTTTAATTGCATTTTCTTACTTTTCAAATTAAACTGAAAACATGATTACTTCGAAAAATTAATATGAGAATGATACCATATAATACTGATTTAAAGCCAATAACATTACCGGAGTTCGGAAGAAATGTGCAGGGAATGGTTGACTATTGTATGTCGTTACCTACCAAAGAGGAGCGCACAAGATGCGCATACGCTGTGGTGGATATCATGGCAAATCTTTTCCCTGAGCTTGTGGGTGAAAACAAGGATTACTCGCAGATTTGGGATCAGGTGAACATTATATCCCATTTTCAGCTTGACGTTGATTTCCCGTGTGATGTTGTTACCGCTGAAAAATTGAATCCGAAGCCGGCAAAAATCCCTTATACTGCTTCTGCAATGCGTTATCGCTATTATGGCAAAAGCATAGAGAAGATGATAGAGACAGTGGCCGATATGGAGGATGGCGAGGAAAAGGATGTGTTGGTCTCACTGATTGCCCATCACATGAAGAAACTGATGTTGATACATAATAAGGAGGGTGTGGATGATGCGAAGATATTGAAAGACCTCCGGGAATATTCGCATGGCAAGATAAACCTTGACCCTAACACTTATCTGCTGCATGAATTCAAGGAGGCGACCCCTGTTAATAACCAGCCGAAAGGCAAAAAGAAAAAGAAATGAGCAGTTTTATTGTAGAGGGCGGACACCGTCTGAGTGGTGAGATAAGTCCCAAAGGTGCGAAGAATGAGGCTCTGGAAGTGATATGCGCTACACTGTTGACTCCGGAGAAAGTGTGTATTTCCAATCTTCCACGCATCTTGGATGTTACAAATCTCATCAATCTTCTTTCGGAGATGGGTGTGAAGGTGAATTATAAGGATGAATCCACATGCGAATTCCAGGCGGATAGCGTGGATATCAATTATATTCAATCTCCCGAGTACCGGAAAAAGGCAGCCTCTCTACGTGGATCCGTGATGGTGATAGGTCCGTTGGTGGCGCGATTTGGAGAGGCGGTGCTTCCCAAACCGGGTGGCGACAAGATAGGTCGCCGCCGTCTCGACACTCATTTGATAGGATTGCAAAATCTGGGGGCCGAATTCGAGTATGTTTCCGAGGAAAGATTATACCGTATAACAGCACCGCAGGGAGGTCTTCATGGTGAATATATGCTTCTTGACGAGGCTTCCATTACCGGCACTGCGAATATAATAATGGCGGCAGTGCTTGCCAAAGGGAAAACCACCATTTATAATGCAGCTTGCGAGCCATATATTCAGCAATTATGCAAAATGCTTTGCCGAATGGGCGCTAAAATCCAAGGTATAGGATCCAATCTGCTTACAATAGAGGGTGTGGAAAGACTTGGCGGCACTGACCATAAGCTTCTTCCTGATATGATTGAAGTAGGAAGCTTTATAGGTATGGCCGTTATGACCGGATCAAATATTCTGCTGAAAAATGTCGGCGTAAAGGATCTCGGTATTATGCCTGACGCTTTCGAGCGCATAGGAGTGCATCTCCAGATTGAGGGAGACGATATAAGGATTGACCAGAAAGAGATTTATGAAATTGAGAATTTCATTGATGGCTCCACTCTTACAATTGCTGATGCGCCATGGCCGGGTCTCTCGCCTGACTTGATAAGTATTTTCCTTGTGGTTTGTTCCCAGGCGAAGGGAAGTGTACTGATTCATCAGAAGATGTTTGAAAGCAGACTCTTCTTTGTAGACAAGCTTCTTGACATGGGTGCCCGTATCATTTTATGTGATCCTCATCGCGCTGTGGTGATCGGTTCCGGAAAGTTCAACTGCCTTAAAGCTACCGATATGGTATCCCCTGACATACGTGCGGGTATTGCAATGCTTATAGCAGCAATGGGAGCCAAGGGTACAAGCCGAATACAGAATATCGGCCAGATTGACCGTGGATACGAAAATATAGATGTACGTCTCAATAAGCTTGGCGCTAATATTATAAGGATAGATGATTGATAAGAATAATCTGATTGAGGTTGGTAAATTCCAGAAAACCCATGCCCTGAGGGGGGAACTTAACGCGCTCCTTGACATACCGGAGGAATATGTGGAGGATGGTAATCCTCTTGTTGTCGAAGTGGATGGTATCCCGGTGCCTTATTATGCTGACTCCATACGTCCGAAAGGAACAACATCTTTTCTGATTAAGCTTAATGGTGTGGATAATGTTGAGGATGCCTCCGAGCTTGTCAACAGTACCATATATGCATTGAAAGATGTATTGCATGAATATGTGGAGGAGATAATGTTTGAGGATGATTTGATCGGGTATAGAATAGTGGATGTCAAGTTGGGTGAAATAGGAGAATTGGAGGATATTGATGATTCCACAGTGAACCAGTTGTTGATAATCAGAACCATTGATGATCAGGAAGTGTTTATCCCCTTGGTGGATGATTTCATAATCAATATTGATGAGGAACACAGGGAGATACATACCTCTATACCCGAGGAGTTGTTGTCTTTAAATAAAAAGATTGAGAAATGAATGGTCTTATAAAATATTTTAAAGTCGGTGTGTGTACGCTCGTTTTGTATGCGTGCTGTGGTATTATATCAGCACAACAGACTGCACTCAAACGTATTGATGCACTTGATGAATTGTCGTTTAGCGAGATGCTGAATAGTGTGGAATTGGACAGCAAGAGTGCCGCCTTGATCAGGAAATTTCAGGAGAAAGAGGGCAGAACAAGGTTGTATAATAAGGAATATAATGCAAAAAATTCTTCAATGGTGGAGACTTACCGCAACAAAGAGGTATTGCTTATTACAATTCCCGCATCCAAACTGTTCGCGCCCAATGAGGTGGAGGTGCGAAAAGATGCAGTCTCTCTGCTTGCACCGTTGAAGAGGTATCTGAAAGATCCGGATATGTACAGGGTGTTGCTTGTGATGCACACTGACAATACCGGCTCGGAAAAATACCGTGAACATATAACAGAAGAGCGTTCGGCTGCAATATTCGATTGGTTTGTGAAGGAGGGGTGTAATACCCGTTATCTCTTTTCCTATGCATACGGAGATGATATGCCATTGGAAGAAAATAATTCCATGGAAAAGCGTGAGAAAAACCGCCGTCTGGAGGTATATCTCGTTCCCGGCAAGAAGATGCTCGAACAAGCAAAGAAAGGTCGCATTGTTTTCTAACCCCTCTTCCCAAACATTTAATCAGGGATACTCAGAAAATATACAAATAACTGTTTGTAAGGAGCCATTGGGAGAGTTCCATGTGGCTTTTCTCGCCGCTTGTCTGTCTGAAAGATTTCCTGACTCCGTCACTTTTTGAATCCTAAAAAAATTTATATCTATAAATCAGACGTATAGCAACTTTTGATGGTGATTCAGGGTGACGCCGGGCATCTGATTATTTGACTTCCAAACTGGATTTTATTGATTTAGACCTCAATGCTGATGTCGGCTAAGCCGACGAGAGACGCGGATGGTTGCGGATCTTTTTCCATTTGTAATCAATACACTTATACGAGTTTTATCCATTGGTCGCGGTCACCGGGGAGGAGATCAATGACCGGAATCTCAATGCTTGGTTCAACGACCTGGCACAGAAGCCGATTGTAAAACTCAATACATGAATATGAGAAGCAAATCTCCGCCTATAGCAACCCTGTCATGTACACGGGTAGGCATATTATATCCGAATCCTTTCGGATGTCTTTAGTATAGAGAAGATAGCGTTTGCCAATCCTTGACGAGTATTTTTTCGTAAACTCATCAAGAGATTTATGTGACTTGTAACTTGAAGATTTTACTTCGATAGGACATATCTTGTCTCCCTGATTGATAAGAAAATCAATTTCATAGGTTCGTTGTTTGGTTACACCCTCCTGCCGCTCTGTAAATGCGTGATAGTATAACGAATGTCCGGCGCTTGCAAGCAGTTGGGCAACAACATTCTCATATACATATCCTAAATCAGTGGGGAGCTTATCAAAAAGGAGCTTGCGGTAGATTATGTTATCAGTGAAATCTTTATCGTGGAATGCGAGTGTGACGAATAATCCGGTGTCACAGGTGAACATCTTGAAGTAATCATGATTGGCGTGCATTGCCAACCCTGCGCTTGGATCGCTGGCAAGATATGCCATATTGACTGTCCTTGAGTCAACAATATCGGCGAAAAGTTCACCGAGTCTTTCGGGACGGGCGCCTTCAATGACACTTCCGACCTTATAACGCATCGTGTTGCGCGACAATTCTGCCGGTATGTGATTGAAGATAGTTGCAGCGCGTCCCGTGGAGTCAAGTTTCCTGAAATCGGCCTCATATAGATGCAGTATCTCCCTTTTAATCCTGTCTACTTCAGAAAAGTCGGAGGGATTGTCAAGATAGGCAATCACAGACTGCGGCATACCGCCCACAAGCATGTAAAGACGGAAATCTTCCATTAACTTCCGGTTCATGGCATCGCCCATAGGCTCCATGTTCTCATAGGAGTAACGGATAAAGTCGAATTTCGCTTTCTGACCGATAGCCCAGAGGAATTCCTCGAAATCCATCGGAAACATATTGATTGCATGCTCCTCGCTTGGAATCAGAATATCCTTGACATTCTTCTTGATGGATATCAGTGAGCCGGTCTCTATGTAGTTAAAACGCCCGTCTTTAACCAAGTATTTGATGGACTGACGTGCCTTTGGACAAAACTGCACCTCGTCAAATATTATTACCGACTTCTTCACTGGAAGAGTCTTTCCGAAGAAAGTCTGCAACCTTAGGAAAAATCGGTTGAGGTCACTCATGTCATCAAACAAGTTAAGGACATCTTTGCTCACATTAGAGAAATCAATAAGGATGTAGTCCTCATATTCATTCCGGGCAAATTCCTCTACTATAGTAGATTTACCGATACGCCTTGCCCCCTCTATTAGCAAAGCATAGCGACCTTTCGACCAGACTTTCCATTCGAGAATCCTGTCGTAAATCTTCCTTTTGAATACTCGTTCAGTCATGGTGTATTATAATTATTTGATTTCAAGCGCAAAGATAATAATTTTGACGAAAACGCCAAAATGTTTTAGCCCTAAAATGGCGGAAACGCCAAAATGTTT
>CAZEUD010000014.1:0-46719 GCA_964515455.1 uncultured Sangeribacter sp. | reverse complement strand
TTGTGAGTGGATGCATTAGCTCTGAAGGAAATATTATATTCTGGCTTGGAAGAAATATTGATGGGAATACATTCTCAGAACAGGCATTTGCTGTAGATTTCGACATGGTTATCAAAGAGACGGATTACGAAACTGCCCAAATATATAAACAAGCCCTGAATCCTAAATTCTAATTAGAATGAAGTCGTTTAGCACTTATGTTTGCACTCGCAAAGCAGAACGGCGGTGCTGACACTCTGAAATTGGCATAAAACAGTCAAAAAATAGGGCACATGTCCCGTTAGTTTCAAATTTGCAGTTGGAAAAACATAAACTAACATATATGCCCATGCAAAATAAGCAAATAAATTTCGAAGGACAAAATATTTTAAGAATAAAGCAAGATTTTGTGAACAAAAGTTAACGGGCATTGTTATGACTTTAGAATCTAAAATTTAGAATCTAAAATTAGAATTTAAAAATTACGTTTATGAAAAAGTTATTTTTGACATTTGCCGTTGCCGCTATGGCAATAGGTTTACTTGCATCTTGTGCCTCCAAGGCTGAAAAAGAAGGTGCCGATGAAGGAGAAGCTCTTAAAGCTAAAATCGAAAATTGTCAGGATCCCGACAGTTTGAAGATGTATCTTGAAGAAGCTCAAACTTATGCTCAGAAACTTGAAGCTCAGGGTAAAGGGGAAGAGGCTGAGGCTTACCTCAACAAACTCGTGCCCGTTGTAGAGCAGAAAGATCCGTCAGTAAGCTCATATTTCGAGGAGTTGAAATCAAAAGCCAAAGAGGAAGTGACTGAAGCCAAAGAAGCTGCCGACAGTGTGGCTGAAGCTGCAAAAGACAAAGGTAAAGAACTCGCTGACAGCGCAGCCAGCAAAGCAGGCAAAGCAGTAGATGCAGTGAAAGATGCCGGAAGTTCAGCCGTTGAAGCAGTTAAAGGAAAAACTACAGAGACTGTAAACAAGGGTAAAGAGGCAGTGTCTGATGCTGCTCAAAAAGGTGCCGACAAAGTTAAGAATATTCTGAAATAATCTTAAATAATTATAGGAACAATATAAAAAGCGGTCTTCATTTTAAAGATCGCTTTTTATATATTACACGCTAAGCATGTGTTCAATTCAATTTAATTTTATTCAATCAGAAATCTGTCGCCTGTCTCTTTTACTATATTCTCATAATATTTTTTATCCGTATATCCCGGGAAAGTGGGGTATTCAGGCAATCCATATTCACTCATCATGAAATTCCCGTCAGCATCTGTTTTTTTCTGGTTGCCGTCCATATATTTCACAAACAGATATACAGCAAGATTTCTGTAATCATCCGTGGCCTCCTTAGCTATTTCCGCTCCCTCTGCATTCACAGCCTTGCGATAGGCTTCCATATTTCCGGATTCAACAAGTTGCTTATACTCTGCATCCTTTGCAGCACGCGAGTCGCGGAATTTATCCTCCAGTCTATTCTGCACTTTGCGAATATCCGGTATCATCTGATCATAGCGGTTGTAAGCCTGGTTTGCCACAAGGTTGGTCATCCAGAAGTTCGAGTCGAGTGAGAAATTGTTGACATCTCCATGTTCCAACTCTTTCGGCACCTCTGTCATTCCACAATAGAACGGCATGTAAACGGATGTATTGGTATCATCTGTGCCAAACCAAAGGATTCCCCCAACGGCATCAGGCAACCAGTTACGGCTCTGGCTGACGAAACTCCAACCGGTCTGTTGGGTGGCTATTGCGCGCTCCATGCAATACTTCCTGCCATCAACCTCAAAATCCATCGGACGCCAGCGATATGGTGAATGATACGGACCGGCACCTATGTCGGAGGTCATCTCCAGAGGTGTCCCTTCGAAATGGTCGCGCATGCTCCATTCCATATCCTTCAGACTCACTTTCCTTTCCGGCACTACGTATAGAGGCATCGGCTCATCACTCTTCCCCACACACCAGTCATAATATTTATCCATATCCGGAGCAAAGCGGCGGAAATAAGTCCATACTCTTGCATCGCAACCCCTGCGCACATCGGTGGTATGGTTCTCATAAGCATCGGCAAATGAGAAATCCTCATCTTTCCCATTGAAATAACCACGTTTGCGGGCGAATGATATCACGTCTTTGGAGTATTTTACATTTTCCTTGTCCTTCATATCTACTTTGCGGATACGTGGCTCATTGGCATGTCCTGAAATCGCATTGTCCGGTATACTTACTGCAATCCATACAGCCCCCTTCTCTGCCCCCTTACCTATCATCTCCATCACCCAAACTTCATCCTTGTCGGCTATTGAGAATGACTCTCCGCTTGAGGCATACCCGTATTTATTCACAATATCTCCCATTAAGTCTACAGCCTCACGCGCAGTCTTGCATCTCTCCAGTGCAATCTGCATCAGCGAACCATAATCTATGATAGATTGTCCGGTGGTGTCTTCAAGTTCCTGATGTCCTCCCCATGTGGATTCACCTATGGCAAGCTGATGCTCGTTGATGTTGCCGACCACATTATAAGTTTCAGCTGCCTGTGGTATCTCACCAAGCGGCTTGCCGGTTTCCCATTCCACCACTTTGCGCATGGCTCCCTTCGGATGACGCGCGGCGGGGGTATGTGTCAGCATACCATAAATATTATGTGAATCAGCTGCATAAGTCACCATAACAGAACCATCAGTGGTAGCTCCCTTTGCAGCTATCAGGTTTGTACACGCCTCTGTCTGGAAGTTGGCGCACATTACGATTGCCGCCACTGCCGGGATTGTCAATAATCGCTTCATATTTTATTATGTTAGTTTTATTCTTGTTTTATTGTGTTAGTTTTATTCTTGTTTCGAGGCGCAAATATAAGAAATAAATCGTAATTTTGCAGTTTAATTATATTTTATTAAGAAATTCAGCTGTCCAAAGCGTGTTTCTTATAGATTTTACGATAGAGATTATGTCAGAAAATATAGAAAATATTCCGGTTGCCGAAATTCCGGATCTTAATAATATGACTTTTGCCCAATTGGGTATAGAAGATAAATTCCTCCGCGCAATTGAAGAATTAGGATTTGAACATCCCATGCCTATACAGGAGATGGTTATTCCTCATCTTCTTAATGAAGACGGAGATGTGGTGGGACTTGCACAGACCGGAACAGGGAAAACCGCAGCTTTCGGTTTGCCGGTGCTTCAGCGCATTGATATCACCAGACGTGTGCCTCAGGCTCTGATTATCGCCCCTACCCGCGAGCTGTGTCTCCAGATTGCCGGGGATCTCGCCGATTTCTCCAAATATGAGGAAAAAATAAAAATAATCCCTGTATACGGAGGATCAAGCATTGAGAGCCAGATACGAACGCTTAAAGATGGCGTCCAGGTAATCGTGGCAACTCCCGGCCGTCTCATAGACTTGATCAAACGGGGTGTCGTAAAACTTGAGGATGTGCATACTGTAATCCTTGACGAGGCAGACGAGATGCTTAATATGGGATTCCTTGATGATATTGACGAAATATTGTCGCATGTGCCGGAAGACCGCAAGATGCTAATGTTTTCAGCCACCATGCCTAAGGAGATAGCTGACATAGCGCAGAAATATATGCGTAATCAGGTGGAATTTGTGGCCGGCAACCGCAATGAGGGAGCCAAAAATGTAAGGCATATCTACTACATGGTAAAGGCCCATGACAAATATCTGGCTCTAAAACGTGTTGTGGATAATAGTCCCAACATATACGGCATTGTTTTTTGCCACACAAAAAAGGAGACTCAGGAAATTGCCGACAAACTTATTGCCGATGGTTATAATGCAGATTGCCTGCATGGTGACCTGTCGCAGGCTCAGCGCGATCTGGCGATGAAGAAATTCCGCGATCATGTAACCCAGCTGCTTATTGCCACGGATGTAGCTGCCCGCGGTCTTGATGTGGATGACCTCACGCATGTGATTAATTATGGATTGCCCGATGATGTGGCGGTTTATACCCACCGCAGCGGTCGTACCGGAAGAGCCAACAAGACAGGTGTTTCCGTTGCCATTATACATTCCCGCGAAAAACATAAGATCAAACTTATAGAAAAAAAGATCGGAAAGGAGTTTGAATATCGCAAGGTGCCGACTCCTGAACATATCATAGAGAAACAACTTTACAATCTTGCCGACAGACTCGAACGTGTTGAGGTAAATGAGGATGAGATCAATAAATATCTCCCGGGTGTGCGCAAAAAGCTGGAATGGCTGTCGCAAGAAGATCTGCTGAAGCGTGTTCTTTCTCTTGAATTCAACCGCTTGCTTGCCTATTATCATAACATGCCCGATATTGACCTTAACGAGACTGACAAGGGAAAGAAAGGGATGGAAAAAGAACCGAGGGAGAAAAAGAATAAAGACCGCCGTGAAGCCGAGGCAGGATATGAGAGACTGATGATAAATGTTGGTAAAGCCAATGGGTTCTTCCCCGGAAACCTTATGGAACTTGTCAACAGGAATGTCAATGGCGCAAAACCGGTAATCGGCAGAATTGACCTTCTTCCTACTTACACACTCTTTGATGTAAGGAAAGATGATGCCAACAGAGTGCTCGATGCCCTGAAGCATGTGGATTTCTTCGGCGACAAGATTCACGCTGAAATTGCCACCGACCGCGATTATGCTGCAGAAAACGATAAGAAGCGCAAGGAGAGAAAAGGTGAGAAGAGAGAGAGGAATGAGAAAAGAGAGAAGAAAGGGAAGGAGAAAAAGGGGAAGAATGAGTCTCCAAAAGCCAGAGATAAGAAAGTTAAGAAGGAGAAGAAAACCAAATCTTCAGTCTCTGATTCCAAACCCAAATACTACGGCAATTATGATATTTTCATGAAATAGTAGGATTATGAGAAAATTAACGGTAATATTGTTATTTCTATCGATTATGTCATTCCCTGTTTTCTCCGATACAAAAGATTCAGAGAAACAGGAAAATCTGACAGCATCCACAGTATTTTCAGAATTGCCGATATCTGTGCTGGATCTTGTGGATAAGTCCAGAAGACTCGATATGCTTGACTATTATGCGGTGGACAGCATTGCGGAAGTTCCAAACAATATGGAGGGGCTGTCCCATCTTGATACTGTCACCCCCGCCTATCTTAATGTAGTTCTTACACCTGTAACAGAACTCGCTGTAAAAATACTTCCCGGCAAAAAAGAGCCGGTGATCCTCACTGCATATACAATAGGTGACATGGATCAGGCGTACGACACTGACCTCCGTTTTTTTGACGCTGATTATAATGAACTTGACCGCGATAAATTGATCAAACTGGCAACACTTGACAATTTCTTTGATTATCCTGACAAGGAAACAAAAAACCTCGTGGCATCTCTGGTGCCGTTCCCAACCGTCAGATACCAACCCGAGCCTGATGGCACAGGGATGAGTGCCGAACTCACCGTCGGTCAGTTCATGAGCTCGGAAGATTATGCACGAATAAGCAAATTCCTCCGCGGAAAGCTGCATTATAAATGGAACGGCAGCAAATTCAATTTGGAGAAGTAACTGAAATAAATTAATTTTGCAGTGAAGAAACAAATGTTCTGTCTCTTCACTGATTTTTATTTTTACAACTCTCATCCAAGAAACAATAAAGACATCATGGAACGCATGGTTAGAGTACGTTTTGCCCCCTCTCCCACTGGACCTCTGCATATCGGCGGAGTCCGCACAGCTTTATATAATTATCTTTTTGCCCGTGCTAATGGTGGAAAGATGATACTGCGCATTGAAGATACCGACTCCCGCAGATTTGTGCCGGGGGCTGAGGAATATATCAACGAATCCCTCGAATGGCTCGGTATCGGAATCGATGAAGGCGTGCGTGAAGGTGGCGACTTCGGACCTTACAAGCAGAGCGAACGTCGCGACATCTATCGTGAATATGTGAAAGTGCTCCTTGACAATGACAAGGCTTATATAGCTTTCGACACTCCTGAGGAGTTGGAAGCAGCACGCACCGCCACACCCAATTTCCAGTATGATGCCTCCACTCGTGGCAAGATGCGAAACTCTTTGTCCATGCCGAAAGAGGAAGTTGACAAACTGATTGCAGACGGCACGCAATATGTGGTGAGGTTCAAAATTGATCCTGACCGTGAAGTAAAAGTAAACGACCTTATCAGAGGAGAAGTGACAGTAAATTCCTCCATCCTTGATGACAAGGTTCTGTATAAGAGTGCTGATGATCTTCCAACATACCATCTTGCCAATATCGTTGATGACCACCTGATGGAGGTCAGCCATGTGATTCGCGGTGAGGAATGGCTTCCCTCCGCTCCCCTTCATGTGCTTCTGTACGAGGCTTTCGGCTGGGCTGATACCATGCCGCAATTCGTGCATCTGCCGCTGCTGCTGAAACCTGTGGGAAACGGCAAGCTATCAAAACGAGATGGCGACAAACTCGGATTCCCGGTCTTCCCTCTTGAATGGCACGACCCGTCATCCGGTGAAATCTCCTCCGGATATCGCGAGAAAGGGTACCTGCCGGAAGCTGTCGTCAATTTCCTCGCTCTCCTCGGCTGGAATCCCGGTGATGACTCCGAACTGATGAATATGGATGAACTTATCCGGAAATTCTCTTTCTCCCACTGCTCCAAAGCCGGCGCAAAGTTCGACTATCAGAAAGGTATCTGGTTCAACCATGAATACCTGATGAGAAAAGATGATACTGAACTTGCTCGCCTGTTCATGCCAATTCTTGAAGAAAAAGGGGTCTCGGGATTCACTCCGGAATATGTTGCCAAAGCTTTGGGTATGGTTAAAAACCGCGCAAACCTTATCCCGGATTTATGGGATCAGGCCGACTTCTTCTTCAGAGCTCCCGAAACTTATGCCGAAAAGGATGTACGCAAACGTTGGAGTGCCGATACTCCCCTAATAATGGAGGAGCTGATAGAGGTATTGGAAGGTATAGAGGATATGTCCTCCGCCAATGCTGAGAAGATTGTAATTGACTGGATTGCATCAAAAGAGTATCACCTTGGTAATGTGATGAATGCATTCCGTCTGGCTGTGGTTGGCGCTTGCCGTGGTCCTCACATGTTCGACATCACCGAACTCATGCCTAAGGAAGAAGTTATCAGCCGTATTCGTAAAGCTGTCAATTCTATCCCCGTACCGGAAAAATGAGAATACCACGCTTTAAGGAGATAAAAGGATTAATGGCAGAGAGCTGCCGCCAGATTCTGGAAAAGCCACTGTATTCTGCCGGTATATCCCTTTATGGCAAAGGGGTGAAACTTGCCGGTCTCAGGCTTGACAAAGCGCGTCTGCTCGACAAGGGTCAATCCGACATCTGGAGAATTCTTGACGAAAAGATCGATCCTTCTGCCGGATATGTGTGGATACATGCTGCCTCTCTCGGTGAGTTTGAGCAGGGACGACCAATCATTGAAAAGATCAGACGCGAACTTCCGGAATATAAGATTCTCCTTACATTCTTCTCCCCCTCCGGATATGAAGTGAGAAAAAATTATGCCGGGGCTGATTGCGTATGTTATCTCCCCTGGGATACTCCCAATCGGGTAAGACGCTTTCTGAACAAGACAAATCCGGAAATTGCAATCTTCGTTAAATATGAATTCTGGCGCAACTACCTGCACGAACTCTGGCAACGCCAGATACCCACCTATCTTGTCAGCGCCGTGTTCCGTCCGGATCAGGCATTTTTCAAACGCAGCCATGCATGGTACAGCCTCTGGCTTAGATGGTACACACGAATCTTTGTGCAGGATGAACGCAGCCGCGCATTGCTAAAAGCTATCAACATAACCAACGTGGATGTATGCGGTGACACCCGTTTTGACCGGGTGGCTGATATACGCGCCAACCGCAAACCCATCCCGCTTCTTGAGCAATTCACCCGCCATGCGGAGCAAGATCACAAGCCTGTGATGATGGCAGGGAGCAGTTGGCCTCAGGATGAGGCTGTTTATGCCCCCTGGTTCAACAAGCACCCGGAAATAAAACTCGTGATAGCTCCACATGAATTTAATGCCGCCAGACTTGACAAACTCAAAGCATTATTCTCCAATGGAGCTGTGCTGATGAGTGAGGCTGAAAAAAATCCTGATTTGATGGCCGGTAAGCAGGTTCTCATCATTGACTGTTTCGGACTCCTTTCCTCTGCTTATGCCTGTTGCGATGTTGCTTACGTGGGAGGTGCATTCGGTGCGGGACTGCACAATATCAACGAGCCGGCGGTTTACGATGTCCCGGTAATCTACGGACCCAACAATTCCAAATTCATCGAAGCCGCGGAAATGGCTGCCGCTGAAGGTGGTATTCCAATAGCGTCCAAAGAGGAATTCGAGAAGACAGCTGATGAACTTTTCTTCAATCAATCGGAACGTCTGCGCAGAGGAAATGCCGCCGGCAATTATATCCGCTCAAAAATCGGTGCCACTGACAGAATTTTTCAAAAAATTTTCAAAGACAAGATAAAGTAAAGCTAAAGCTTAAAATATTTCTTTGCACTGAAAAATTGAGACTTTGGAGGGAGTTTAATAATACTCATAATCAATGGAAGTGACCTGGAATTCCGTGCGCCGGTTAATCTGGTCTGCCGCATCCTGGTCTTCGGGACTCAGAGTCTCAATAAAGGTTTCATCAAGCAGAGTATCTTCGGGAAACTGAGGATACTCTCTGTTTATACGCTTTGTAACCCTCTTCGGCATTGATTCCCCATACCCTTTCCAAGTAAGTCTGCCGGGATCTATGCCTGCAGCAATAAGATAATCCACCACGCTCTTTGCCCTGCGGTTGGATAGATTTATATTATACTCATCCGAGCCTTTCCTGTCGGTATGCGCACCCATCTCAATAGTTACGTTCGGATTCTCATTCAATATTGTAACCATTTCATCAAGGGCTGCTTTTGATTCCGGGCGCAACGTGGCCTTGTCAAAATCATAGAAGATATTTTCCACCACCTGCGGCTTGTTGATGGCTGCAAGTATGAAATCCACTTCATAATCAGCATTCTCCTCCTCCATTCCTGATTCGAATTCCTGCTTTACATTCAGATACCCTTTGGCGCCGGCTTTCATCACATATTTCACCCCTCTCTCCAACTTGAATTTGAATGAGCCGTCATCCCTTGCCACTTCCTTCTGATTCGAACCGTCATCACCTACAATCCTTATCACTGAATTGGGCACAGGCTCCTCATCCTTGTCAAGCACATAACCGGAAATGGTCACCAGTATTTCGGGCAACTCAAAACTATATATGTTGTCAAATCCACGGGCATCCCTTCTGTTAGAGCTGAAGAAACCGGTCTCCCCCGCTCCGAATGTGATACCGAAATCGTCCCCTGAACTGTTAATGGGTTGCCCCATATTCTCCACGCTCCATCTCTGACCCGTGGAATTCAGTTTTGCCCTGAAAAGATCAAGCCCTCCGAAGCCGGAATGCCCATCGGATGCAAAATAAAGCAGTGAATCGGTGCGCACATAGGGGAACATCTCATCTCCGGGTGTATTTATCTGCTCTCCGAGGTTTTCCAGCGATCCGACAGGGGATTTGAGATTTATACGCCATATATCTTTCCCTCCCATTCCTCCGGGCATATCGGAAGAGAAATATAGATATGTGCCGTCGGGCGACACTGCCGGATGACCATAAGCAGATAATGTGTCAGCTGTTATCTCATATTTCTGGGGAGCACTCCAGGAAGCATCCGACCGCCGTGACGTGTATATCTCCACCGAAGTATCCGAACTTGGTGAGCGCTTTGCCACGGTCAGATACATAGTCTGTCCATCAGGCGAGAAACTTACAATTCCCTCATCTGCATCTGTGTTCAATTCCCCCTCCGCAGGCTCAGGCCTCTGCCACTCCCCTCTCTCATTTTTTGTAGAAAAGAATATATCAGACCGCTTTGTGCCGGTTATCTCGGATTTGGTGGTACCGGTAGCCTTTTCGGTTGAGGAGGTGAAGTATAGCGTGTTGAAAGTCTTGTCAAGATACATCGGAGCAAAATCCGAACGTTGGGAATTAAAGATTTTTGCATTCTTCACCACATATCGTGTACCCGGTTCCGTCTTCGCTCTCAACGCCTTGCGGCATCCTCTGATTCCCTCTTTTGCCAGAGCATCGTCCGGTCGCCATTCAAGGAATGTGGTATAGGCATCGATTGCGGGAGCATACTTCCCCTCTGCCTGAAGGGAGCGTCCGAGGTAATAATAAGCCATGGAGTCGGGATATTCATACCGTATGGCATTCTGATAAGCGGCTGTGGCTCGGGGTGCCTGATTGATGCGGCGGTAGCATGTAGCCATCTTATAAGCAACCTCTCCTCTCAATTCCCGCTCATTTTTGGGAGAGAGCTTGTTATATATGGATCTGTAGGTCTTTGCAGCATTGAAATATTCACCGCGTGCCATCTGCTCATCGGCGTCTTTCAGCTTGGGAGTCTTGCAACTGACAAACACCAGCGCAAGCATTGTTATGATGAAAATATATATCGCTTTATAATTCATATTCATTTAACGTAATTCCACACGCTTTTATTTTTTGTGTCCCATTTCTTAAAAAAATTACAATAATTGCCTGCATTATGGCATGATTGGTTGGTTTATTTCGGATATTTTGCTAATTTTGCCATAAAATGCCGTAGAAGAATCATTTTGATATTCTACGAGACAGACTCTAAATAGTTAAGATGGAAAAACAAGTGACTGTAGACGGCCTTACCTTCGTGCCGTATCTTACAAGCGACAAAATCGCTGAGCAAGTGAGGCGCGTAGCCTCCGAAATTCGCCGTGATTTAGGAGATTCTTCGCCGGTTTTCATATGTGTGCTTAACGGAGCGTTCATGTTTGCCGCGGATCTTTACCGCGAAATCGGCATCAATAATTCAGTAATAACTTTTGTAAAATACTCAAGTTATCAAGGCACTCAGACCACCGGTAAAGTCAAGGAGATCATAGGTCTCCGCGAAGACATAGAGGGGAAGGATGTTGTAATCATCGAGGATATTGTCGACACAGGACTCACTGCCGTGAAAATGATTGCCGACCTGAAATTGAGGAACCCGCGCTCCATTCGGTTCGCCACCCTGCTCCATAAGCCGGAAAGTTGCAAAACAGGATTCAAACCCGATTATGTGGCATTCTCAATTCCGCCGAAATTCATCATCGGATATGGTCTTGATCTTGATGGAAAGGTGAGGAATCTTCCCGACATATACGTTATAAAAGAAGAAGCTGAAATTCTTAATAATGAAAATATTATGAAAGATAATTTAAATGTGGTGCTTTTCGGTGCTCCCGGAAGCGGCAAAGGAACACAAAGCGCAAAATTGATTGATAAATATGGTCTATACCATATTTCAACAGGTGAAGTGCTCCGCGACCATATCAAACGCGGAACGGAACTCGGCAAAATCGCTGACAGCTATATCTCGAAAGGTCAGCTGATACCTGATGCTCTTATGATAGAGATTCTTGAAGATGTTCTGGAGACTGAAGCCAAGGATAAGAAAGGTGTGGTATTCGATGGTTTCCCGCGCACCATTCCTCAGGCTGAGGCGCTGAAGGATCTTCTAAAGCGCAGGGGTACCGATCTGCACGCTGTTATCGGTCTCGAAGTGCCGGAAGAGGAACTTATGGATCGGATGATCAAGCGTGGAAGGGAGACCGGACGTGCTGATGACACTCCTGAAACAATCAAGAACCGTCTGCAGGTATATCACAATCAGACCCACCCTCTGAAAGAGTATTATACCAAAGAGGGGAAATACCTGCCGATAAACGGAATGGGCATCGTTGATGAAATCTTTAACGAAATCTCGGAAGGCTTGGAAAAGAAAATCAACAACAGATGATATTTCGGAGTCAGAGCCTCCACACAACTCCAAAAAAATTTATTTTAAGATTGCATCAATGAGATTCGGGTAGTGATCCGTCAGGAAGACACTGAAGTATGGGCGCAGACAGTCAAAAACTTTGACTTCCGTGCCCTTCCCGTTATATAGCAGGCAATGGTCGATCGAACCCTCCTTGCGGCCCTTCCCATTGCTGGCACGAGATCCTGCCACATGATCAAAGCAGGCATGATGTCCCAATTCTTTGTCTGCATATTGTGTGGCAATCTCATAGCATGGTTTATATCCTCCTTCTTTGAATAATTTCATGGCAAGAGTATTTTCCGTGCTGTTCATATCACCGCATACAAATACCGGACAGTCAAACTTCGCCTTTATGACCTCAGCCTCAGCCATTATAAGAGCTGCCTGTGATGCTCTGGCATAAGAACTTCCCGGATGTGTCTTGTCACCCCTAAACCACAGATGTGTGCTTACAACACCCACAGTCTGCCCGGTCTCCTTGTTCTTCAACACTGCAGAACAAAATGATTTCGAACCGTTGTTGCACCATGTGTTCGGTCCATAACCATACAGACGGTAATTCACCCGCAACTGTTTCCACACATTCTTGTCGTAAAAGATTGGAGTATGTGGCCAACTCTCCTCCTTGCCGCTTGAAGCGCGCATGTAGCCATATTTCTTAAGCATGGGATATAACTCGGCATCCATATGACAATTATACTCCTGCAAGCATATAATATCAGGCATATACGCCCGTATCAATTGCGCAAACTTGGGTGCACGCGCTGCATCGCGGCAGTCTATGCCGGCTTGCGCCCATTCTGTCGGTATGGTATCCTGGGAATAATCCCACACATTATCATCAAATATACGGAGATTCACACCTGCGGGTCTCACAAATAACACTTCCCCTTCAACAGTGCCGTCATATTGCATCACCGGGACTCTCATGTTTTCTTCCAACTTATCCACGAGAATATCCATTGCTCTATTCATCGCCCAACTGCTGCCACCGCAAATTGTAACAGAACCCGGCTTGACATCCACTGAATAATCAAACGTGCCGATCGTATTGGGGTTGACAATGCGTATAACATCCCCTTGCCGGAAATCAGCACTCCCCTTGATGCTGTTGGATACTTTCGTTCCCTTCTTCAACTTGGTGCGAAGATAATTTGCTCTGTCAATACCTTCATCCGGATCTGCATTGGAAGAATAAACTATAGTATATGAATCCAAATCCTTGCCACCGAGTTCATAATTGCTTTTAGCAAATGCAGCCTGGGCAATCATACAGCAAACGCTGATAAATAATGTAAATCTCATATATCTAATTTTAAGTCTGCATAATATGACCACAGAGCCGGCAGACTATTTTTTTAAATCAACCCAACCATGTCGAAGCCCGAAGCGACACCGGATATATCTGAAGCACCATATTTTGCGTCTTATTTAACAACTACTTTCTTTACAGTTGAACCCTGTTTGCTGATTACGATAGAACCTGCCTGAGGATTTACAACTTCCATACCCTGAAGATTGTAGTATTTAACAGGAGCATCATTCTCTACTGCTATTGAAGCAACGCCTGCACCACTCTTTGTGTAAGTAAAAACAATATAGTAAAAACGGTTTGGCCCTTTTTTTGACTCACCAACTGTATATGAAATTGCACTCTGTGCATTACCCTCCCAAATAGATTCGGTATCTGAAACAGCAGTAACAGTACCAGTTTCAGATGTTATAGTACTCCAATAGTTTGCTGACGGAGAAATAAAGTCAATCGCTGTTAACGTTACTCCTTCCGCAGGAACAATACTGAAAGTTGAATTTTTAGCAACAGACAAATAGGAATTGTTACTTGAACTGGTTTCAATTTTTACAGTACCATCAACGGTTGTAACATCAATAGTACAAACATCACTTATCGCGAGTGTTGTGATATCACCGCTCGGCTTTGCAACAACGAATTTTTCTATAGAACCATCGTAGGCACTACCATCAATAAAGGTGGCAACGATCTGGTCTGCCATTGCCGGTGTTGCGAGCGCTATTGCGCAGAAGATAGAAAGTAAAGAGTTCTTCATAACTTTTCGATTTTAATGGTTAATTAATTTATATTTAGTTAATTATAGCTTAAAGTTTTATTCAGATAAGGTTGAATAAAATAGCATTAATCTACTACCCTTATAATAAAGAGTTCTCAGAAACGAAATATGCTAATCTTTAAAGGTAAAAAACTCCTTCAGGGAAACTCCTTCCTTTGCGCCTCTGCGTCAAAAAACACCGAAGCCGTGTGCGGCGCAAATCAATCGTACGAAACATCCTCCCTGCATGGGGGTGTATAACAGGTAAGTTTGTGTATCAAGGTTAACAAAAAGCATCCAAAATGTATAAAAAACCAACTAAAATTTAAAAATTTTAAAAAATTTTTCAAAATTACATTAAATCGTTTGCATAAAATTTGGAGGAATAAAAAAATAAGTGTTAGTTTTGCATCGTCAAATTATTGTAATGGAAATATGTTTGATGAAGTTTTTTCATAGGATTAGATTTTTTAAGGTTCTGCAAAGACTTGTCTCACGACAAGTCTTTGCTTTTATTTTTCTGTATATAAATACCATAAATAAAAAATTGACTCACATATTAATGCAAGCCAATTTCTTAGATATATGACGTTTTAGTCAAGATTCGAATTCCCTGTACGGTCTATCTCCTCAACTACCTTCAGCAGATAACGCCCATACTCATTCTTAGCCATCGGGGATGCCACCTGTTTCAATTTCTCTGCCGTTATCCATCCCTGACGGTAAGCTATACCCTCCAGACACCCTATTTTCAACCCCTGCCGTTTTTCAAGCACCTCCACATATATGGAAGCCTCGGCAAGGGAGTCGTGTGTGCCGGTATCAAGCCATGCAAAACCTCGCGGAAGGGTCTTTACGCGCAACTTGTCGCGACCAAGAAATTCCTGATTTACCGTGGTAATCTCAAGTTCTCCACGCGCAGAGGGTTTGATATTCGCTGCCACGTCCACAACTTCATTAGGATAGAAATAGAGACCTACCACAGCATAGTTGCTCTTAGGATTCTGTGGCTTCTCCTCAATCGAAAGGCATTTGCCATTTTTATCGAACTCCGCTACTCCGTAGCGCTCGGGGTCATCCACCCAATAGCCGAAAACTGTAGCCTCCCCATCCTTCTCTGCTGTTTGCACAGCCTCTTTAAGAATATGTGAGAAACCGGCTCCGTGGAAGATATTGTCTCCAAGCACAAGGCAAGCGGAATCTTCACCAATGAAATCTTTGCCAATGATGAACGCCTGCGCAAGCCCATCAGGAGAAGGTTGCTCTGCATATTGGAGATTCACACCAAAGTCGGAACCGTCTCCAAGGAGCCGCTTGAAGCCGGGAAGATCCTGAGGGGTCGATATTACAAGTATGTCTCGGATACCGGCAAGCATAAGAGTCGAAATCGGATAATAAACCATCGGCTTGTCATAAATCGGCAGCATCTGCTTGCTGACACCTTTCGTGATAGGATATAAACGGGTGCCGGAACCGCCGGCCAAAACTATACCTTTCATATCTGTTAATATATTGGGTTACTGAATTTCTGCAAATTTAAACAAATACATCGTATTCGCAAAATAGTTTCAACGTTTAGACTGAAAAATTTTATGCATATAAAAGTCGCTGCGCTAACTCCATTATAATTCTTCACCTCATGAGCAGCCCAACCTCATCAAAACTATCTTCAAACTCCGGTTTATCCAACAGAAGCTCCGTCCATTTATCAAATGTATGATATTTTCGTATCTACGGAGTGTTTTATTGAGCTTTAGAAGCTGTTTGCCCCATCAATCGTGCTTACCTATGGAGCGAAGATACTCCAGCAAAAGTTGCGGACGATCTGTCTGCACAAAAGAAGCTCCCGTTTCAAGCAATTTTCCATAAACCTCTTTCGGATCGCCATACATGGCGGCATCATCGCTAAGTCCTCCATTGAAGGATGCCCACAATGCATTCACCCAAAGTTTGGAACCTCCGGCAAGAATCTTCTTAAAAGTTTTCTTGACATCCTCATTATATTCCGGCCATACCACCTCGTATGCCACCGGAGTGATACCTGACTCAAAATAACTCTTCGCAAGCTTCTTCGCATTCTTCTTGTTGAAGTTTAGAATCGGCATATAAATCATTTTGTGAGGATAGGAGTTTATCTTCTCCATACACTCCTGCAATGGGCTGTTACCCTTGATGAGCATCTGCTCTGTGACACCGAGTTCATCAGTAAGCGCTATTACAAGGTCATAATACTGATAACCTTTGTCGATATTGACTACTGCGCGATCCTTGCAAAGCAACAGAGCCTCGCGCAATGTGGGCATCTTAAGCTCTGTAAGCGCATTATGTCCGGCTTTTAGATTAAGAGTGCGGATGGAGTCAAGAGTCCAGTCTGAGATAAGGCCCCTGCCGTTGGTGGTACGGTCGAGTGTACGGTCATGGCATATCACAAGCACACTGTCTTTGGTAAGAGCCAGGTCAAGTTCGATGATATCCACACCCATGTTGATTGCAGAATTCATCCCCTGAAGGGAGTTCTCCGGGTGATTACGCCAATCACCACGGTGGCTTGCTACAAGGATTTTCTCTGACTTAGGATTGTTGATTTCCGCCACAATATCCATGGCCCTGTTCTGGGCCATGATATTGGACGAAAACAATAGGAGGAGAGCTGAAGAAAATATCGCTTTCATAACTTTTGTATTGTTGTTTTCTACCTTTTGATTGAATGGAACTGAAAAGGTTTACTCCGGTTCCACAACAAAATTATCTTCAAAATCCGGTTTATGTGTGTGCAGCCCTACAAGGCGACTCACACATAAACCGATATTTTGATGCGGTTGCGTTGCTCTGTATACTCTGCGATAAAAATTCGGGAAAGCATTTGGATTTGACTATTTTTATATATTGTTTCGCAGGAATGGATAGCATACCCTATTTTTGAAACATCATAATAATAGAAGGGTAATTTTACTTAAATTTTTTGTTAACCGAACAAATAACTGACCGACATGAAACTCGTTAAAAATATTCTTTTGATCGCAGCAGCGTCATCATCCATATATATGTGCGCGGAGACAAAGGTTGTGGCTCACCGCGGTTTTTGGAACACGGAAAATTCAGACCAGAACACTCTCGCCTCTTTCATAAAGGCTGACTCAATCGAAGCCTACGGCTCTGAGATTGATGTCTGGCTTACTACCGATGACCATCTTGTAGTAAACCATGACAAAAATTTCCATGGTCTTTTCATGGAAACTGCTCCCTTCGAGGAGCTACGCAAAATCACTCTGAAAAATGGTGAGAAAATCCCAACTCTTGATGAATATCTGGCAGTGGTGCGTCAGAAACCCAATACCCGCCTTGTCCTTGAAATGAAATCCCTTACAGACTATGCGCGTGAGGATAAAGCCTGCAAGATGATCGCTGAAAGACTGCTCAAGCACGGAGTTCTTGAACAGACAGACATTATTGTTTTCTCCCTCAACGCAGCCATGACTTTTAAAAAGATATTTCCAACAGGTGTAAAAATCTTCTATCTTGATGGCGACCTGACCCCGAAAAAGGTAAAAAAACTTGGTCTCGCAGGTATCGATTATTCCGTAAAAGTGCTTAAGAAGCATCCGGAATGGGTGAAGCAGGCTCATGATGAGGGTATTGAGGTAAATGTATGGACTGCCAATACCGATGAGGATATGAAATATTTCATTGACCTCGGTGTGGACTACATTACCACTGACCATCCGGACAAACTGGTGAAAATCCTCGGGAAGTCTAAATGACATCCTGTGAATTGGGTTATGATATCATGATTAGTAAGTATAAGTTAATTCTTGTGAGTTGAGACTTATGAAGTTTGTCTCTGTTACGATATGCGTCGCTTTGCCGGTGATGCTCGCCGGAGTAGTCAGTTGCGTAGAAATAGATATGGATTGACATGTCAACATCAAAGGATTACGAAAAAATATTGAATTTTATCTATTCCCATCCCGATCTGCCTGAAGATCTGCGATGGCGTATAGAGAGCTGGATGCTCGACCGCGAGAATGACCCCACACTCGACTCGGCACTTCATTCTCTTTGGGAATCCAAAGAGATGATTACCGATGAGACCTCTGCAATCAACCCGGCTGCGCTGTCACGTCTTCTTGCTGAAATAGGTGATTCTCAGCAGGAGAAAACGGCTTCAAGGAAAAGATTCAATTTCCGCAGAATATTGCGCTATGCCTCTGTCGCAGCCATTGCATTCATTGCATCTGCCGCCACTTATTATTTTACGGATAGAGAGGAGAGAACTCTTTCTGAAACCGTGCTGGTCACGGCAAAAGGATCTACAGGTGAATTTAAACTTCCGGATGGCTCTCTCGTGCTTTTGAACAGCGACACCAGACTCACCTATTGCCCTGAAGATTTCAAGAATAAAGGGAAAAGGAAAGTATCTGTAGATGGTGAGGCATACTTTGAAGTAGTGAAGGATAAGAACCATCCGTTTGTGGTGGATATGGGCAAGATGGATGTGGAAGTGCTCGGAACATCGTTTGAAGTCAGAAACTACGCTTTCTCGAAAATCGAGGAGGTGGTGCTCCTGTCAGGAAAGGTGAAAGTGCAGACAGAGGGCAGCAAGGATAAGGAACGCATCCTTCTTCCCGACCAGCGTCTCGTCTTGGACAGAAAGGATGGTGTATGCTCGGTGGAAGATGTACCGGCAGTGAACTATTGCCGCTGGACCACTCCTCGTCTCAAACTTGAGAATGAACCGCTGGGTGATATCCTCATCACCATCAGCCGCAAATATTGTCTCGACCTTGAAGTGGATCCTGACGTTGACAAAAACTACAAACTCTCCCTGACACTATACAATGAATCCATTGACGAACTGATGCCGGTGATAACCTATCTCTCCGGAGTGAACTACACAATTTCCGGCAATACACTCAGAATCTTAAAATAAGAATATCAATTGTACTAACCTAAATAATAAAGGATGATCTATCTAAAAAAACTCTTAAGCCACAGGCTTGTCCCGGCTTTGTTGCTGACCCTGTCCGCCTTGTCTGTCGCAGCGCAGAAGGAGACCGTGACTATCGATGCACAAAACATGCCGCTAAGGGAGCTTCTCAATCTCATTGAGAAGAAAAGTCCCTACACTTTTGCTTTTGCCGATGCGGATCTCCCCCTCGACAAAAAAGTTAACCTTAAAGCAGAAAACAGATCTATCTCCTCGATCCTTCGCGAAGTGCTCCCTAACGCTTCCGTGAAGGTGGAGAATAATAAGATTCTACTCTCTGCCAACCAACAGAAAGCTGCCGCTGCCCCTGCAAAAAAACAGGAGGAGAAAAAAACTACGGCACCGGCCAACGACAAAGGGTGGAATCTCAGCGGTACAGTGGTTGACGAGAAAGGTGAGCCTCTGATTGGCGCCACCGTAATGCAGAAAGGGGTAAAAAACGGTGCCTCCACCGACATCGAGGGTCGCTTCACTCTTCGTGTAAAGGAAGCGCATCCCACTCTCGTAGTTAGATATGTGGGTTATACCCCGACAGAAGTCAAGGGAAAGAAAGGTGAAGATCTCCACATCGCCTTGAAAGCCAATGCTACTGAACTCGGCGAACTTGTAGTGACCTCTCTCGGTATCACCCGTGAACAGAAATCCCTCGGTTATGCCGTGACAAAGGTTGACTCCGATGATCTTAATAAAAGCGTGTCGGGCAACTGGCTCAACAATCTCGATGGCAAGGTGGCTGGTCTGAGCGCAACAGGTGCCGGCTCAGGACCTACAGGCTCCATGCGCGTAGTGCTTCGTGGCGACCAGTCGCTGAATTATGGAAATAACGAGGCTCTGTTCGTTGTGGATGGTGTGCCTATCACCTCCGGCGATCAAGGCACAGGTACAGGAACCTCCTACAATAGTGATGACTCCCCTGTGGATTTTGGTAACGGGGCCTCCGAGATCAACCCCGAAGATATCGAAAGTGTAACAGTTCTTAAAGGTCCGGCTGCAACGGCACTCTATGGCTCCCGAGCCGCTAATGGTGCTATCGTTATAACCACAAAATCCGGTAAGAAGAGCAAAGGTATCGGAGTAACCCTCAACTCATCCGTAACTTTCGAACGCGCCGGCTATTTCCCTGAATTCCAGAAAGTGTATGGTCCGGGCACGGGTCTTGGCTTCTATACTATGGACTACTGGACATTCAGCGGCGATGTTCCGGAAGGATTCTCCAAAAAGCGTGGCGATGGTGGCTCACGTTTATCATACGGTGAGGCTTTTGGTGCCGACAAGCTCCGCAACCAGTACAATTCCTACAACTGGGAAACCGGTGAATACACGCTGACTCCATTCGTTTACGCTGATGACTGGTACACCGGTCTTTTCAAGACAGGCACAACATTCAAGAATAATGCCACAATCAGCTCCAACAACGGCAAGGGTACTACAGCACGCATCTCTATCACAGACACGCGCAACAACTGGATTCTCCCCAACACCGGCTATCAGAACCAGACAATCTCGCTCTCGTTTGCCACAAATATGAATAAATGGATCAAGTTGACCGCCAAGGTGAATTACCTCCACAAATCGAGCGATAACACCCCTACCACCGGCTACAATAGCCAATCACCATTCTATTTTCTTATATGGGGCACCACCAACAACTCCATACAACTATATAAGGATGAATATTTCAATGGTCGATGCACTCAGGAAAACTATGATGCAGGAGGCAAGGATGGCCACGGTATGGTGGCTTCCCGAGGCAACAGCCAGCCTAACAACCCTTATCGTATCCTGTATGAGTGCACCAACTCCATCAACAAGGACAGGGTTTATGGAAATGCACTGGTCACAATCAATTTCCCGGTAAAGGGCCTTACTCTCGACCTTCGCGCCGGAACTGACTTCTCAGCTGAATTCCGTCAGCAGAAGAAACCATTCCGAACTAAAAATTATCTCTCCGGTTTCTACCGCGAGCAGAATTTTAGAGATATTGAAACCAACATTGACTTCCTCCTCAAATATATCAACAATGAACTTTTCAACGAACGCTTCGGACTGAGCGCTGCCTTCGGTGGAAACAATATGAGCCGCAGACTTTGGCGCAGCTCCATCACCCTCGACCGTCTTGGTGAGGAAGGTGTCTATAATTCCACAAACACCCCTACCGGTGAGTATCCGCGCACATCTTTCTATCGCAGCCAGAAGGTGGTGAACAGTTTCTACGGCTTCGTAAATGCAAGCTGGGATGATACATACTTCCTTGACCTTACAGCCCGCAACGACTGGTCATCTACTCTCGGTCGCGGCAACTGGTCATTCTTCTACCCCTCTGTGTCTGCAAGCGCACTCCTTGACCAGACTTTCAAGCTTCATGAAAATGCACCCTGGCTGAATATGTTGAAACTGCGTGCTTCATGGGCAAATGTGGGTAATGATACCAACCCTTACACTCTTGTTGACGGATACACAGCTGTGAGCGCATACCCGGGTAGCTACACTCTTCCTACAGAACGCTCCAACTATTATATCAAACCGGAGAATGTGGAAAGTTATGAGGTAGGTATTGAAACAAAAATGTTTGAGAACCGCCTCGGTCTGGACATCGCCTTCTACAACTCCTCCACCACAAACCAGATTGTCAGCGCGGTGACTGACCCTATCATCGGCTCATCTTCGAAGAAAATCAACTGCGGTGAGATCCGCAACCGTGGTATTGAGATAGCAGTTCACGGAGTGCCAATCCGCACCAAGGACTTCACATGGAGCATCGATGTAAACTGGAGCCGCAACTGGAACAAGCTCATCAGCCTTGAGGATGGCTGGGATCCCCGCACTCCCTATCAGCTCGCACAGGGTATCGTAGGCAACTATGCCAACATATACTCTTTTATTGGCGAGGAGATGAACTGGATATATGGTATCGGTTATCAGCGTGCTCCGGAGGGTGCCACATATATTGATGAAAACGGCAACGAGGTAAGTTGCGCAGGCATGAAACTCGTGAATGTAGAGAATGGCATGCCGGTACTTGATGACACACCCGACCGCCGCATTGCAAAAATCAATCCTACATGGCGCGGAGGTCTGAGCATGAATTTCCGCTACAAGGATTTCACTCTCGGCATGAACTTTACGGCGCAGATGGGTGGTCATACCTACTCGGTAACCCACGCCCAACTCTCATATATGGGTAAGCTCGCCAACTCACTTGAAGGACGTGCGGATGGTCTTGTGGTGGAAGGTGTGAACGCCATAACCAACGAGGATGGTACCGTAACCTATCAGCTTAACCGTACCATCACCTCCAGCGTGGAAGACTACTACAATAAATACAAATGGCATCCGAAGAATGTGGAGGAAAACACATTCAAGACCGACTTCCTCAAGTTGAAAGAGATCCGTCTTGATTATAATCTTCCGGCACGTATCTGCCGCAAGACAAAAGTTATTCAGGGACTCTCTGTAGGAGCCTATGCAACAAATATTTTCTGCATTACCCAGTTCCCGCAATATGATCCCGAGGCCGGTACGCTTGTAGGAACAAACGTAATTAACGGTATTGAGGCGGGAGCATTCCCGATGACTCGCACTTACGGCATCAATCTTAAACTCTCATTCTAATTTTCAACATAATGAAATTCAAAAATAAAATATTATCCACAGCAGCTTTTCTCGCCATCATGGGAACGGGGTCATGCACACATGATTTCGAAAAGATAAATACTGACCCCAACAAGATGAACGTAGGCGACCTCCAGCCTTACAGTCTGTTTGAGGCGCTGCTTTACAAAACTGCTTCCAACCAGACATATTATACCTGGTATTGGAATGATGAACTTGTACAGTTCACTGCCTGCACCTCCGTTACCGGACAGGAGCGCCACCGCTATCTTGTGACTGACAACCAGTGCCAGACCGTTTGGAGCAATTATGCCACAAAGGCCGGAAACGCTGTCCACATGTATGATCAGGCTGTAAAATATGATGTACCGGCATGCCAGGCAGTAGCTCTTACATTGAAAGTATATCTACTCTCAAATCTCACCGACATTTTCGGAGATATACCATATTCGGAAGCTTTCAAAGGCTCTGAAGGTATAGATAAACCCGTGTTCGACAGTCAGCAGGAGGTCTACAACCGGATGTTCGCTGATCTGGAGGAAGCCAATGAAATTTACGCCACAAATCCAACATTCGACAAGACATCAATGGATATAATGTATTCAGGAGACATGACCTTATGGCGTAAATTCAACAACTCCCTGTATCTGCGTCTCCTCTGCCGCGTGTCCGGACGTCCGGAAATGAACGCCGGGGCAAAAATCAAGGAGATGCTCAATGACTCCAAGACCTATCCTCTGATTTCAAGCAACTCCGAATCGGCAACAATCCATAACACCGGAGTGGATCCATATTATAATTATTTCCGCCCTTCGGAAGTGGATGAGGCAAAATTTACCAAATCTGCTTACCGCATTACCGAACAGTTCCTGAAAATGACAATCTACAATGATGGCGCCTATACGGAACAGGACCCGCGTCTTACAACATGGGCAAAGAAATATTCCAATGGTGAAGACTGGAAAGGAACCATTTCAGGTTGCAGCCCGGAAGACCAGCGTGCTATCAATGACGGCACATCTCTGCTAAACTATAATGTGCTCGTGCGTGATGATGCTCCGGCCTTCCTGATGGATTATTCCGAAGTGCTCTTTATCCTTGCCGAAGCTGCCCAGAAGGGCTGGATTGACGGCGGCGAGGCTACTGCCCGCTCCTACTATGAGAGCGCCGTGAAAGCTTCATGTCAGAAATGGGGGGATCTGGAGCAATACTCCAGCGTTAAGGCTCCGATAAATACCACTACAATAAATTCCCTCCTGTCTGGCAAACTCGCAGGCTGGGACAATTATTCCAACAAGGAGCAACTGATTGCCGAACAGAAATTCCTCTCCCTTTTCTGGGTGGGAATGGAGGCTTACCATGAGATAAGACGCACCGGCTGGCCGATGCTCACCATTGGTCCCGCCACCTACCCCAACAACAACGAGTTCCCTCAACGCCTCTCCTACCCTTCCACTACCGTCGGCTCAAATCCTGACAATGTGGCTGCGGCTCTTGCCCGTATGGGTGGCGAGAACAATATGCGCACTTCCGTATGGTGGAGCATTAAGGCTATAACCGGTAATTTCCCAACTGCAAACTAATCACGGATATGAAAAATATTTTGAAAAATTTCCAGTATGTCTCAATCTTGAGTCTTGGTCTTGTATTCGCATCCTCATCCCTCCTTGTATCATGCAAGGACGAGGAAGAGGACAAAGGTCCGGCTTATTTCATGATTGAGAATATCGACCAGTATATAATGGCTTATGAAGGTCGCGACAATTCCACTTTCAGCAATGGCGACCAGATGACTGTACGCGCTAATGGAAAATGGGAATTCGTGCCTGAAGATGAAGAGGCTTCTTCATGGATGCAGATCTTCCCAATGACCGGTGTGGATGACGGATATATCCGTATCTTCGCTGAGGAGAACACATCAGCCTACAAACGCTCGGCAAGATACAGGGTGCTTCTCAACGGAGTGGAGCAACCCGACATTCTCGAAATCATGCAGGAAAATGCCGCTCCATCCTTTACAATTGACTCCAAAGCTCTCACTTTCAAACGTGAAGGCGGTGAACTGTCAGTTGCCGTCACTGCCAATATTGAATGGGAATGTTTTGTGGAGGGTACGGATGCTGCAGCTTTTTCCGCACAAAGAATAGACAATCTTGCCGTGGTAAGTTGTCCGGATTCAAATACTAAAGGCAGGGAGTTGGATGCAACTCTCGTAATCCGTGGCACCGATGAATATACATATCTCACTCAAGAAGTTACCCTTACACAGCTTGATGCTGCATTCTTTGAAGACTTCAGCTGGCTTGAGAGTGCTTCCGGAATATATGGCTGGCAAACAGATGAGAGCGAGACTCGTATTGACAAATGGTCTGATGCAGAGAAAGCCCATGGGTGGACTTCTATCTCCCATTGGATTTACTCCCGCACCGGGTTCCTGAAATTCGGTACATCCAAATATGGTGGAGACCTGGCTTCTCCGGCTATTGAGGAACTCGGCACATCTTCTGACGTGACAGTTTCTTGGAAAGCCCTCGGATATGGCACAAAGAAGAATGCCAAGGATGAAAACGGATTCTACTATGTGGCAGTGCTTGGACCGGGTGA
Source organism: uncultured Sangeribacter sp. (assembly GCA_964515455.1). Lineage (GTDB taxonomy): Bacteria > Bacteroidota > Bacteroidia > Bacteroidales > Muribaculaceae > Lepagella. Next base: position 21,593 of record CAZEUD010000014.1, on the reverse strand, counting down.
AATCACCGGCTGCACCGGCACAAACGCGTCTTACGGCAGCTACACAATGAAATACAAGGACGCCAATGGTCTTGACGTGACCCTCAAGTCCGCCCGCTTTGAATTTGATGACCTTGCATGGTTTATCCCGGCTATCGATGAGACAGCTGTGGAGATATGGCAATGGGAGACATCCAAATTCTCTATCAATGTCAAGGGTATGGATAAAACATCCCGCGTGATATTCGTGGCCGGTCCGATGTCAATTGATGATTTCGAAGACCCGGATGGCAAGAAATGCCGTATGTTCCTTGATGACTTCAAAGTAGTCGTTAACTAATCATTTTCAATTATATATCCGCAAAGTTTGCTGTTATGATTTTTCAGCTAACTTTGCGGATATTTCTAATTTCCGAACCAGTCTATGAATCCACGAATTTATCTTCTTGCCGCCGTTTTGTCAATGGGCGCGGCATCTTCCGCTTTCGCTGAAGAAATTACTGTCGGTGAAAATAATTATACAGTAAATCGTATCATAGAAAGAAAAATTGGTCCCGGCACTACCTACCTGCGTCTTAATCTGCCGGACTATCCCCTTAATGTCAACATGGTGATTGTTGACCTTAACAATCCTTATAACCGCATCGAGACCACGGTGGCCAACGAAAGTGCAAAAGGCACGGAATCGCTGGTAAAAGCTGCCCAACGTCTTGATGCCTCAAACCATCATCCCCTTGCCGCTGCCAACGCCAATTTCTGGATAGTTTCCAGTCAGAAGGAATACCCTCTGTATGCCGGTATTACCCGTAACTCCAGTGTTCGCAACGGCAAGATGGTAACAGAGTGTAACACAGACAAAGAGAAATGGGACGGGGGCCCGGAACGCACAGGTTGCGTCACCATATCCACCGACAAGGTAGTTAACATCGATTATTGTACTCCTTCTGTAAATTGCACATACCTGAAAAACGACAGGGTATGGCCCATATCCACTGTCAACAAGGGATTCCGCTCCGGTCAATACGCCATTTACAATAGTTTCTATGGCAGTGACCGGGAATTCATGCCATATTATACCGACAGTGACAATAACAATACTTACACGCTGAAGGAAGACGTTACCAATGCCTACGAACTTTATTTCAACCTTGATGAAGGACAGGATTGGATCGGAGGTAAGGATTTGACTTTCACTTGCATGGAGGCAAAACAGAACACCAACGGTCGTGGAAAACTTGGAAATTACGACCTCGCGGTAGTAACCTTCGGAAAAACACCTAAAACACAACCCGGAGAAAAGATAACCCTGAATTATAGCTGGGAATTTCAGGACGGAACTAATCCAATCGTAGAACAAGCTATCGGTGGTAATGCCATGTGTATGCGCGGTGGTGAACTCACGGAGCATAATTACAACGAGGATTACAACAGCACAGTTTATTCACGTACCGGCTACGGCTGCTCTGCCGATGGCAAGACTCTATACATGGTGGTAATCGACAAATCCACAGACCCGGTATATGGTAAATCTGCGGGTTGTTCCACAGCCGTGATGTGCGAGATTGCAAGACATTTCGGATGCTCCAACATGCAGAATTTCGATGCAGGCGGTTCTGCTGAATTGATGGTGGATTACGAGATAGTTAACAAGACCACGGAATCTACACCGCGAAATGTTGCAAATGGCTGGATGGTCTTCTCAACTGCTCCGGATGATGATATGGATATTGCTTCCATCGAATTTGACCACCCGGTAATTGATGTTGCCGCAGGTGCATCCTTCATACCCACTATCCTCGGCTATAATCAGCATGAGATGCTGGTGGAGAAGGATCTCAAGGAATTTACCCTCAGTTGCTCTCCCGAACTCGGTTCTTGCGATGGAAATGTTTTCACCGCAGGAGCTTCTCCGGCTTCGGGTACACTGACAGCGACATACGGCAGCGTTTCTGTTTCCAAGACAATAAGCGTGGCAGGAGGAAGCGCCGGAATTTCATCTGTTACCATGAGCACGGATATGGTGAAGATGCCGGGAACTGTGAAATGCAGTAAAGAATTCACTATCGAAGGTGTCAACAAGGAAGTAATCTCTGCTGAAATATATTCCTTCAGCGGAATGAAAATCAGCAACACCTCGGCTTCGGGAAACACTGTATATACTCAAGCGCCCTCTCAGGCAGGAGTTTATCTTGTAAATATAAATTTTGCAGATGGCTCAAGAATCGGACGCAAGATGCTTGTAAAGTAATGCAATTGCAATATCAGTTGAAAAGATTGAATGAATCAAGAGTTGTGAATATGAGCATTGTCTCCACGAGCTTACGCAATTCTGCCAAGGCGAGACCGATATATCGCTGCACACTCTTGGGACTGATGCCAAGCTTTTCAGCAATCTCATTATAAGTCATGTGGTCGTAGCGACTCATACGGAATATTATCTGCTGGAGTTCAGGCATATCCGAAATTTTGAGCTCTATCATTTCCAGCAAGTCAGCGGTGGTGACGATTTTCTCACCATCGCTGAATCCTTTTACCGCATCAACCCTGGATTCCGCTTCCCATTCCAAGACAATATTCCGGTGCCTGAACACTGCGAATATAGCATTCCTTGTCATCATGAAAAGATATGCCTTCAAAGAATTGACATCCTCCAGCTTGGCACGGTTCTCCCATAGTGAATAGAATATATTGTGTGTGACATCCTCCACCTCTTCTTTATCGTGGATGAACCTCATGGCGAAATCAGATACTTTCCCGGCATAGCGCACATACAGCACGCCCAATGCACCGGTATCGCCCCGTTGCATACGCTGAATAAGCTCTTGATCTGTTAGTTCTGATGCACTGTCCATGCTATATTCCCTTTACCTAATATTATACAAACTTATGAATTTTTGGTCACATACACAAGTTTTTTTGTTAACTTTGTGACGGGTTTGCGTCAACTGACCGACTAATTTTTTTTAAACGATATAATCATGAAAACTATTTTATACTTCTTAGCGGCTGTCCTTGTTGCTGTTAATATTTACGCCGCTCCCCAAAAGGAATACAAATTTGTGGATGCATCGACATTCACTGTGGTCAATAAGGCTCAGCAGAGCAATTACCTCTATCAGCGCCTTGACACTCTCAAGTATCCGGAGCTGACAGAAAGGCAGAAAAACTATTTCTCCCAATCCACCGGCATCGGTCTGCGTTTCCGCACCAACAGTCCGGATATCCGTGCAAAATGGACAGTGCGTGACCAATTCACCCGCAACAACAATACATGTATCAGCGCCAACGGTCTTGACCTCTACATAAAGGATAAAGACGGAAAATGGTTATGGGCCGGTCAGGGTAAGCCCAAGGTGCAGAGCAGGAAAGCCGGCGGTGCCCTTGTGGAAAACATGGATACAACAATGAAGGAATGCATGGTGATTCTCCCGCTTTTCACCAAAATTGAAAATCTTGAGATCGGCGTACTTAAAGATGCAAAGATAGAGTCTGACGGAGGTTTCGTCCGCGCCCCGATTGTGGCTATGGGTTCGAGCTATACCCACGGAGCTTCAAGCTCGCGTCCGGGAATGCCCTGGCCTGCCCAGCTCTCGCGCCGCCTTGGCATTGACATCGCAAATCTCGGCACCAGCGGCATCTGCTGCATGGAGCAGGGACTGGCTAACGTTATTGCGGACACTGACGCCGACTTGTTCATTTTCGACACTTTCTCAAACCCTACGCCGGATGAAATTCACGAACGTTTCATACCTTTCGTGAAGACCATACGTGAGAAACACCCTGACACTCCGCTGGTGTTCCTCCAGACATTCTACCGCGAAAGTTCAAACTTCAATCTGAAAAACCGTAAATTTGAAGAGGACAAGCAGGCTGCCGGTGCTGAAGAGCTCCGCAATATCATGAAAACCGACAAAAACATATATTTCCTTGATCCCGGTCTTTATATAGGCGATGACCATGAGGCAACTGCCGATGGCACGCACCCTTCCGACCTCGGTTATCAGCGTGCTGTCGACAATATTGAACCGCACATCCGCGAAATCATCAAGAAATATGGCATAAAATAAATGTCGACATTCTCGATACATACACTCGGTTGCGGCTCCGCAAAACCGACTCTGAGGCATCAGCCCTCATCCACAGTAATCGACCATAGAGGGAATCTCTTTATGGTCGATTGCGGTGAGGGGGCTCAATATGCCTTTCAGCACCATCACCTTAAATTCTCGCGTCTCGGTCATATCTTCCTTACACATCTTCACGGAGATCATGTGCTCGGCTTGCCGGGACTTATCTCCTCCCTCGGTCTTGGAGGCGCCGGCGGAAAAATGGTAATCCATACATTCCCGGAAGGGAAGCGGATCCTTACTCAGATTTTTAATTTCTTCGCCCGCGAGCTCCCTTTCGAACTTGAATTCAACGTGATTCACCCGGAAGAGGCCGTAATTCTCGAAACATCCTCCATGACTGTGCGCACAATTCCGCTTGACCACCGAATCCCTGCCGTGGGGTATGTTTTCGAAGAGAAACCGAAGTTGCGTCATATCCGCCGCGATATGATTGATTTCCACCAGATTCCATTCTCGGCAATTAACCGCATCAAGGGTGGTGAGGATTTTATAAAACCCGATGGCACCGTTATCCCTAATGCGTTGCTTACCACTGATCCCTCCCCTTCTCTCTCATATGCACATATCAGCGACACTGCTTATATGCCCGGATTAGCAGCAAAGATTGGACCGGCAGACCTGCTTTTCCACGAAACAACTTATCTTGACTGCCATCTGGCGGAAGCTGCACAACGCGGACATTCCACTGCGCGTCAGGCTGCCATGGTGGCACGTGATGCCGGTGCGAAAGCTCTGCTTACCGGTCATTACTCCTCGCGCTATAAAAGCGACGAGGGCTTCCGCGAAGAAGCCCTTGACATTTTCCCTAACGTAATCCTGAATCACGAAGGGTTAGTCACCAACCTTGATTAACCGCCCTGCCGAGTGCGCGGCTATCGTCGGAGCATATTGCGACTGAGCGGAAGCTATTCCCAGAGAATATTCCCCTACTCTGTCCAAATAGCAGTCATAACTAATCACATGCGTACCCTTTCCCAGAAACGGGATAAACATATTTGTAGAATCATCCCTGACCTCTTTATACATCCATATTCCGTCACTCTGCGAATATCCCGACAACTGCTCTGCCGGTTCCAGACATGCCGATCGCGCATCCATCACAGCCACATACTCCAAATCTCTGTCGCAAGTAACAGTCAGCGTTACCCTTACTCTGTCTCCAACTTTAAGATTGCCGGATACAGCTGTTGTGCCATCGGCATCATTGATGATTGAATAGATATTTTTTTCTATTGTCAACTCGGGAATTCCATTGCTCTTTACATCCGCTATCGGAGCTACGTATTGAGTGATAACGCCTCCCCACGCAGGTCCGGCTCCACTCCTCGCGATTCGCAATTCACCTTCGTCTCCGGCTTGGATACCGACAGTAAAGCTGCCTGTAAGGACCGCTATGTGACCTGTCGCCAACGGCTCGTTACCTATATATACTTCGGGAGCTTCTGACGGAACGGTCCATTTCGTGCCGCTGCTCAGTATGGCATGTATCACCTCCGAGGTCTCGCGGTCATCACCCCAATTCTCTGCCTGTTTGGTTATAAGCAGCCATTGGCGCAAAAGATCCACATTCGGACTTTGAGGCTCTATGGCAGTATATGCTTCAAGCACCTGCGCTGTGGTTATCAATTTATTCCAGCCTGCAAATGAAGATGAAAGATTGTCAAACCACATACCCTTATCTTCTGAAACAGTGGCATACTGACGCAGCGATTCAAGTATTGTCCGTGCCTCCATACTATACCCTTCGCGGCTGAGCAATGTTGCGGCTGTCGCTTTATCGTATATATCTGTCGCTTTCCATTGGGCAGCAATCGCTTTTATGGCTTCTTCCTTCATTTTTCCGAATTCATCGGAAACAGCCGGAATCTTGAAATTTGAACGGATATAGAGATAATTACGCATTGATTCGTATGGGAAATCCCAACCATTCTTTCTATACCTTTCAAACTCTTTGACACATTCCGCATCATTATAATTGATTGCCTGCAATGCCATGCCCTCAGCCTCCTGAGGTAAATATCCCATATCCTTAAGCATACCCAAATGCAGAAGAACCCTGCCTGTGATAAACCGTGAAGACTCCATTCCGGAGCACCAGCTCCAGCCGCCATCCGCATTCTGAAGCTTCTTCATCTCTTTGAGTATGGTTTCAATTATCTCCTCACACCCATTGCTGTCGGCATATTTCACAAGGCTTTGCATACGCATGGTTTCAGATGCTGCGGAACGCACCCACGGAGTGTTATTGAGCACCACATTCTTCAGATCCTGATTCTTCTCAAGATTGGAAACGAGCGTAGAATCCTGACTGTTGGCCGGATCGGCAAACACTTTGATCGCCTCCACTATTTCCGGATACTCCCTTGCCAAGCCTGCGCCTATCGCATTCCCATATAGTGAATACACCAACGACAACACATTGGAGGATTTCGGTTCTGAAATTTCCGGCAATGCCGTAACCACCTCCCATATAGGGTTGTCGCAATATTGGAGCGTCATATTGGATTCCTCCGCTTTCGGCAATTGCATCGCAAATGACTCCATGCCGGGAGCGATGTAGAATGTCTTTGCTTCAAGCACAGGAGTGCTGCTCGGATACACCGGCAATATGGTCTGTTCACCATCAGAAAAATCGCCACCAAAGGCATATACCCTCACTCCAATGCAATTCAGGCTGTCGGGCACTGTATATTCCATAGATATTTTCTGTGAGGCTGCTGCGGCTGTTTCATGCGCCTCTGAAACGTATGATTTAAGAATATCACCTGTAGCCGGGTCAAAAATTTCTATTTTTCCGCTTACATACAAGGATTTGATATCATTATTAAAAAGCATGGCCGCTATTGAAACTTCATCACCTGTTCGCACAAACCGCGGTGCATTCATCTGTGCCATTACCGGTTTGGATGCCACACTGTTCAAAACACTTACAGCCCCTTTCACATCAGCGGAATACCCCATAATCTGGAATTGCCAGGTGCCGTTAAACTGAGGTACGGTGAAGTTGACCACAGCATCCCCTTTTTCGTCTGTAGCCAGCATGGGCATAAAGAAAGCCAGGGGATAATCTACCTTTCGCAATTCTGTATCCTGCTCATCACTTGTTTCATCTGTTTTCCCATCACTTGTATTACCCGTGGAGAATGGATTATCTGCATCCGCCGCCTCATTTTTTGCCATCTTCAAATCTGACATCATAGGTGCAGCTGCATAACACACCGACTCTTCCATGATAGCTCCGTCCGAAGACACTACACCGCGTGACCCTCGAATATGGATCCGTCTTTGCATGGCATTATACAATGATAAACCATAGAAATTCCATTCAGGAAATGTGGCGGAATCAACCTCAACAGATCCTGACCTGCCAAGTCTGATATCAAGATTATATGAATAATAATCGGATTCCAATCTCAATCGGTTATTTGATATGTACCCTATTTGAGAAGCAGGATCAAATTGCCACCTGAAGGGTGCCAATGCATTCAATGCTTTATTACTCATTACCGCTGCCACTGGTATATCGGTAAGCGACCGTTCGAACAACGAGAAATGAAATTTCCAACTCTCCTTGGCTCCGGGCGTGATGCGGTCACGAAATGTCTCCGCTGTGATTCTGATATTTTCCACCTGTATACGGGGAATTATCTCGATTACCCGTTCCTCGGAATCGAAGTCATACATTCCACATAATGATACCGACACCCGGTTGTTCGTTGCAGGAGCATGAACCTCAAGCTCTGTAATGCCGTCATTAACAACGATCCACTTTCGCTCTATCTCCTTTTCGCAATCTGATATTATGGCAAATATATAGCTGTTATTATATGATGTGCCGAATTTAACTTTAATATGCTCGACTCCGGGGGCAGCTATTATTCTTTCCTCGGGAACCCATAGTGGTGTTTCAACCGGTGGACGCTTGTCATCCATCCTGTAAACTATAAATTCACCGCTTGCATTCACTTGATTTGCAGATTCCTCAAACCTTTCATTCAATGAGAATTCTATCGTATATTTACCCGACTGCAAATCTGAAGATTCAAGCATGAAAACAGGAGATTCAAACTCTCCGGATTTCAATATCCCGCCATCTTCTTTACCATATTCCCGAATACGATAATATACGGTTTTCACAACCGGATTTCCTACAATGTCAGTAACTTTTACCGCCAGTTGGTAACTTTCCTCCCCCGCCTCTATCTTATCCGGAACAGAAGGGGTGATTCTGTAAGCAGTGCCCAGTGAGAAATACAGCATTGGGGCTTCCTGTGTTTCCCCTGCCGGTGAAGTAGCTGATACACTTAAAGAATATCCTCCATAAGCATAAGAAGTGTTGCGCAATCCTTCGGTTGGAAGTTCTATACTGAATTTTCCTGCACCATCGGTTTTTACGCTGCCACCATAATTGGCATTGCCGGAACCTCCGCCAAACCGGAACAACCCTGTATATTTTACATCGAATTTTACATCGGCATCTGCCAGTGGCATTCCTGAATATGTTTTTACCGTACCGGATATTCTTACAACATCCCCGATCTTATATGCCTCTTCCGTACCATCCACTGTCACATAAAATGCAGGTGCCTTATATTCCGCAACTACAAAATCCTGTGAACATATTCCGGAATTATTATTATACCGATGTGTCATTTCAAGTCGGTATTTCCCGAGAAGTCCGGTCGTGGGAAGAGTGAATTTTCCCTCTGCCCTTCCGAATTTGTCTGTTTTTAAAACCAATGAATCCACAATCTGATAATTCGCATCCTTCAGTAAAATCTTAACTTCAGAATATCTATCAGCCATCATTTCTCTGTCATGACGTGTATAGACGTAAGCTGCAAACTGCACATCATCGCCGGGTCTGTATATTGACAGGTCTGTCAATATTTTTCCCTCTCGGCTCACAACATTTCCTGAACTGAAATTCCATGACCACCTGAATTCTTCAAATCTGTCATTGCCCTGTGTAATATTTAAATCATACCCCCCTGATGGCATCATAATACTTCCTTCTGCATCCGTGTAGAGTGTCAGTATCGGTTTTTTGCCATTGTTACGAGGAGTCATCACTACCTTTACCCCTTTCAAAGGAGCTTGGTTGAGCCCATCCACAACATATAGTCGCTCTTGACGCGTTGTCCTGTCTAATGTACTGAACATTGCAAGTTTCGACACATTGAATGTTTTCACTTCACTATATTTCCCCTTATCCCTGATTATTCCGGATAAAGTCCGGTCAGAGGAAGGCTGCAATACATAAACTCCGCTCTGGAGTGGGGGCAATTCTATATTTGTAGTATTTATTTCCGGAATTTCACCCGTGAATTTCACAGGGATATAAGCCACCACTTCCCCTTCTGCTGCAATTTTGTTGAAACTCAACGACTCCCCAAAGTATGAATCCGGTAATTTCACTACCAGCACATAGAAGTCGAAAATATTGCCGGCGCTTACTTGCGCAACCGATTTCTGTCCGGGATATATGCGTTTATCTAACTTCAGTCCTATATTTGGCGATGACAGTACCCTTATCTCTTTCCTTAATGCCGAATCATTGAAGCACTTGGGATATCTTTGAAGATATGACCGGATATAATTGAATTTGTTTTTAATGCGCTCATTATATAATAGATCCGAATCATCCCCTTCTTTCCCGGCTTTCCAGTAATCTTCGCTTACCGACAATATGAACCATCCGCAATATGGCGTATCTTTATATTTTTCAAGACATTCAGCTGCAAATTTTTGTCTTGATTCTCCATACATGCTGCTTAATTTATACCAGCTCATCGCTGATGCAATCCCCTCTTTATGTTGCGCCTCATTCCTTGCAATGTTTTCATCAAAAATTTTGTCGCGAAGCTGACCTGTTGATAATTCCGTTTTCTTATTTCCGGACGCACCATACCCGAATGGTATAATATTCTCATCCGCTCCTTCAGCGAAGGGCGACAACAACCCAAACGCCTTTACCGTCATGAAATCATATACTGTCATCCCCATTCTTTCTGCATCCTGAGTATGCTCCGTAATCTCTTTGATTTCATTTACCGGCATCTCTTTCGCTGCAGAAGTATTGGCAAATACCTCCTCTATCAGTTCCCTAACCTTTGCTGCAAACAAGTCACGACTCCATTCTTTCACATCTTCCGGCACGGGTGTTAATGGCAATGTGCGCCGGTTAAATTTCCATGAATCCGAGCTATAAATATCTTTATAAACTTGCGCTTCGAGCAGTAATGCAAGTTGATTATATGGTGACGGCAACCGTTCGGCAAGGTCTGAGAAAATATTCAGTTCCTCTTTATAATTGTCATTGGATACCAATACCTTTGAGATTGAGAGCTGTATGGCAGCCTTTAATGCAGTCAGATTGTCTCCTGTTTTAAGTGCTTTGTCCAATTCCGTCTTCGCATTGTCCCCTACTGTTTCGGGAAAGGCGAAATCGGGGGTGGAAAATGTGTTATTGCTATCTGATGCTTTCATTGTGAATGCGCAAATTAAAATAAAAAAGACCGATAAGAACCCGGTCTTTATATTTAGAGTGGATTTAATCATATTTTCTATCTGATTTTCTATTTTTTCTTCTTGCGCATCTCCTGCATCTTTTTCCTGAATTTATCCTCAGCAGACTTTAATTTGAATATCTGCTTATTTGTCAGGACTGAGGCAAACTTGGCATCATATACCTTCTCTATCTCTGCATCCTTGGCTTTTGCCTCCGTCATAGCTTTGCTTAATGCGGCATAATCCTCCTCAGACGCAACCTTGTCTTTCTTTACTTTACGTTCCAGCTGACGTGTCTGTTCATATACCTTCATCCTGTCTGCCATCATCTGGTCATAAAGCTCGAAAAAGTGCTTCTGCTGATCCTCTTTCAAGTCTATCTCCTGGGCGAGGAATTTCATCTTGAATTCCTTAAGCTCCTGACGCATCTCCTCCTTTGTCTTGCATTTTCCCTTATCCTGGGCAAACATCATTCCGGTGCCTGCAAGTATGGCTATCATCAATATTAGTAATTTCCTCATATCCTGATATATCTAATCTCCTATTCGAATTTCCTCATATTGCGGCTCAAACTCATAATTGAAATCCCTGGCAAATTCCTCAATGTAACTGTATTGCCCGCAAATCTCATTCTCAAGCTCCGCATCGGAAATTGTTTCCGGCATGATATAATAATCATATCCGTCACTTTCCGCCATCGCTAATGCTATATGCTCCGGGGGATTCTCAAGATTTAATGTCACATCCCCGGAGGCATGATAGAACACTTTCATCATCAACCAGATACCCGCAAACATTGCTGCAAGGTAAACATACGGCTTAACCTTCTGCCACAATGTCATCTCTACATGACGCTGCACGGCGGGAGTCTCCGGCAATTTGGCTCCTATTTCAATATAGACCGACTCGAAGTACCCTTCAGGCACTTTCCAGCCCCCTTTCCGGCCATATTTTTCTACCAATTTCTCTTCCTTATCCATTTTCCATTACCCTTTCTCTTCCTATTCCATTAATCCTTATCTTTTTCTTATACCCTTATCCCCCTTGTTTAAAGCTTGTTTTTACAATTCCTAACCCTTTTCTGAATCTATGACAATACTACGTTACAAAGGTTTAATCTACAATGTTAATTTTAAGCTCCATTCCCCAAAATTGTTAAAGCGCGGAATGAAGCATAAGTATAAGAAATCGTTTCATGATGTTAGGTTAGTTCGAAAAAGTATTATGGAAAACGTGAAAGTAATTCGGCATCAACCCTCCAATGCGGCAGTAAGTTTTTTCACTGCATGGTGATAAGATGCCTTCAATGCACCTACAGATGTACCCAATATCTCTGACATCTGTTCATATTTCATCTCATCATAATAGCGCATATTGAAGACCAGACGCTGCTTCTCAGGCAATTCGGCTATAGCTTTCTGGAAATCTTTCTGCAACTGATCACCATCAAAATATTCATCACTCTCAAGATTGGCAAGCAGGAATGTTTCATCCCCCTCCTCGGTAACATTATTCTTCTGACGCTCCTTATTAAGGAAATTCAATGTCTCATTCACCGCTATCTTGTAAAGCCATGTGGATAATTTGGCATCTCCTCTGAAATTCTGAAGATTGCTCCATGCTTTCAGAAAGCAATTCTGCAGAAGGTCATTTGCATCATCATGACTCCCAACCATCTTTCGTATCTGCCAGTACACCTGCTCACCGTATGTGCGCATCAGTGTATCGAAAGCCGATTTGGAGGTTTTCGGATCTTGCAGGTCTGCCACCAGCTTCTTCTCATCAATAGGAGCTGTATAAGACATTATTCCCCTCTGTTTTCCTTGTTGAAGATATGACGTAATCGCGAGAATATCCTTTCAGAGACAGACTTGGTGGGCACCACATTTGGAGCATCCTTCAGGCTCTCAATGGCTGCCTTCTCTGTATCACTCAATTGCTCAGGCACATATACCATCACATTAACAAGCAAATCACCCTTCTGCCCCCCGTTCATCTTTGGCAATCCCTTGTAACGAAGTCTCAGCACTTTGCCGGGCTGTGTGCCGGCTGCTATCTTCAACCTTGCTTTACCCTCTATTGTGGGAACTTCGGCAGTACCTCCCAAAGCTGCTGTCGGGAAATCAAGCATCAGGTTGTAGATAAGGTCATTCCCTTCACGGATAAGCTCGGCATCTTTCTCTTCCTGAATAACTATCAGCAAGTCTCCGTTGATACCTCCGTGACGAGGCGCATTTCCTTGACCTCGCATTGTCAGCACCATACCGTCTTCAACGCCTGCCGGAATATGGAAACTTACAATCTCCTCTTTCTTCTCAACTCCTTGTCCATGGCAATGGGGACACTGCTCACTGATAATCTTACCTTCACCGTTACATTCGGGACATACCGACTGGCTTTGCATGGCACCGAGTATTGTCTGCTGAACGCTGGTCACATATCCTGTGCCATGACAACGCGGACATGTCTTGAAAGCTGTGCCATCCTTGGCTCCCGTACCGTTGCAGGCAGGATCAGCTACCAGTTTCGGTATCTTCAGCTTTTTGTCTACGCCGTTCATTATATCTTTCAGCGTAACCTTCACTGTGATCCGCAAATCTGTGCCTTTGTTCACATGCTTGCGCGGACGTCCTCCGGTAGCACCTCCAAAACCGCCTCCACCGAAGCGACCTCCAAAGATGTCTCCAAATTGCTCGAATATATCATCCATAGAGAAACCTCCGGCGCCAAAGCCACCGAAGCCGCCGGCTCCTCCGCCAAATCCTTGCGGTCCCATTGAATGACCGAACTGATCATATTTGGCACGCTTGTCGGTATCGCTCAGCACACTGTATGCCTCTGCTGCCTCCTTGAATTTCTCCTCGGCTTCCTTATCTCCCGGATTCTTGTCAGGGTGATATTTGATGGCAAGTTTACGGTATGCCTTCTTTATTTCATCGGGTGTGGCGCTCTTTGACACGCCAAGCACTTCATAATAATCTCTCTTCTCTGCCATGACTTTCGCGTTTTAGCATCACTGCCCTACCACCACTTTTGCATGGCGAAGCACCTTATCGTTTATCGTATATCCTTTCTCCATAGTGTCTAAGATCTTACCCTTCTGAGACTCATCAGGCACCGGCACTGCAGATATGGCCTCATGCTTGTCAGCATCAAATTCCTTTTCTTCCGGATCAATCTCCTTGACACCGTTCTGCTCCATATATTTCTTCAACTTCTTATATATAAGCTCCATCCCTTCCCGAAGTGAAGCAGCATCTTCCGAAGTCTCGGAAGCTTTCAATGCTCGTTCGAAATCATCTACAATTGGCAGCAATCCCTTGAACGCTGACTCGGCCGCATTCTTTATCAATTCAGATTTCTCCTTTAATGTGCGTTTGCGGAAGTTGTCGAACTCGGCCATAAGAAACAGATATTCTTTCTTCTCTTTCTCAACTTCTGCCTTGAGTTTCTCATTCTCTTCCTCATGGTTTACCGCACCCTCTGCTACAGTCTCTTCTGCCTCGGCATCTTCTGCAGGTGTAGGGTTAACGTCATCCATTTCAACTTCATCTGCCGAAACCTCCTCCTGATTTATATTCTTGTCTTCCATATTGTAGTCCTTTCTATTGTAGTGTCTTCCGTTTCTTTTGCTCATAACCTATCAAATTTTAAGCCAAAATCTGTTAAAAAAATTCAACTACACTCAAAATTCAAAGCCGTTTGATCCCATTGAGTTACTATAGTTTTAACAAATATGTTGTCTCTATGGTTGATACCTCTGAGAATTCAGACACTGCTGCCGTCGCTGTCATTTCATCTGCAAAAATTCCATATATAGAACTTCCGCTGCCACTCATGGATGCGTATTCCGCTCCGCTTTCCCGCAATTTTATTTTTATCCTCTTCAATTCAGGATGCACAGGAAAGATGGATTCCTCAAAGTCATTTTTTATCAGTACTTGCCATTCTGCTATTGGAATTTCCGCAAGTTGACGCAAGTCCGTTTCTCCGGCTTTTGGTATTATACCTGCAAACGCCTCGCGGGTGGATACATACACTTTAGGCTTTACCACTACAAGCCATCTCCCCGATAAGTCCAACGCTATATCCTCTAACTTCTCACCAATTCCGCTGCCATACATCGGCCTGTTATAAATGAAAAACGGACAGTCGGCTCCCAATCGCAATGCCATGGCGGCTAATTCATCTTCTCTAAAACGCAACTCTTCGGGCTGTAGAGCGTTGAGCATTCGCAAAGTGAATGCTGCGTCGGCACTTCCACCTCCCATGCCGGCTCCATCCGGCAAATGCTTGTCAAGAATAACCTTGTATCCATCTCTGTTCCCGGCATATTCCCTTTTAAGCTCCTCTTCAAAAAGACGCACTGCCCTGCATACGAGATTCTTTCCTTCCGGACAATCTATCTTTCTACCGTAAAACAGAAATTCTGTCTCTCCGGATTTCGGCACAATCTCCAATATATCGCAAAACTCTACGGGATTATCCGGCAAGCCCGCATAACGCCCAACCGGATAAAACACGGTCTGCAGATCATGATAGCCATCTTCGCGACGACTTACAATCTGCAGTCCTATATTTATCTTTGCATTTACAAACTCTATCATAATATCCTCAGCCACCGCCAGCCATATACCTCTTTGGCGTAACGTCTGATATATCTGCCCAGCGGCTCTGCTTCCTCCACTACCTTACCTTCCTTTTCCGATACGTGTATCAGATGCATTCCATCCGGGCGCTGTATGAGATACCCCATCTCCCATACATCCTTATCCGCCTGATTGCCGAGGATCATTATCAAATCACCCTCCTGAAGCTCTGCAACTATTTTTTTTGAGTCGGCAGCCTCTCGTTTCAGGTGTGGTATCTTGAATGTGCGGTAACCAAACTCCACCATTTTCTGACGCTCAAATGTTGCCGAATCCTTCAATGCGGCATATTCGTCACGGTGACGGCTTACCCATTCCAGCGATTTGGTTTTGAAATTGTCTGAATAATCCTCAGTCAGTTCTTTTACATTTCCACGACTGCGATTATCCACAACCCAATCTCCTCCATATACTATCCTTGAGGGAAATCCATCCGGTTCGCCACGACGGAAAGTCAGTTGCTCAAGCATTATCTCAAGATCCTTAGGCCGGGCATGACCTGGAGATGTGGATATTTTTGCAAGAGCAGCAACAGTGTTTACAAAGGAAAATTCATCAAAGCCATCTAACCTGATCTCAACCTCGCCTACTGAATCAAGCTTCGTTATCGGTGCGTATGGTGTACCAACAAATTTCTCGGCTATCTTCCCGGTTATTTTCCCGGGAGCTCCTCCGGGATTGTGAAACTCACGAATCACTTCCATTGCCACAACAGTATCTTCCGGACAATGGATTTTCTGACCGGAGGCGGTGAAGCATATTCCCAAAACAACTGTTGATATTATTATGCAATATGTTTTAAATTTTCTCATAATTTACTGAATGTATGACCCATTCGCTCTTTTTTCGTGTGCATGTATTTTGAATTGTATTCATTGGGTGCAACCTCCAAGGGCACATTCTCCACAATCTCAAGTCCGTATCCTTCCAACCCTATCCTTTTCATAGGATTGTTGGTCAGAAGATTCATCTTCCTTATACCTAAGGAATGTAAAATATTTGCTCCAACACCATAATCCCTCTCATCGGCCTTGTGCCCGAGATGCAGGTTGGCATCCACCGTATCAAGACCATTCTCCTGCAATTTATATGCGCGGATCTTATCCATCAGTCCGATTCCCCTCCCTTCCTGATTGAGATAGATTATGGCTCCACGTCCCTCTTTCTCTATCATCTGCATGGCAAGATGCAATTGCTCTCCACATTCGCATCTCTTTGAGCCGAAGATATCTCCTGTAATACATGATGAATGTACCCTCACCAATACCGGCTTGCCGTCACTGACATCCCCTTTAATCAATGCCACATGCTCCAGACCATTATCTTTCTGCATGAAAGGTATCAAGCGGAAATTGCCATATACGGTGGGCATATTTACCTCTTCTCCTCTCTCCACTAATGAATCATTCTGCAACCTGTATGCCACAAGGTCTTTGATGCTTATCAATTTCATTCCCCATTCATCAGCTCTCTTGCGGAGCTCGGGGAGACGTGCCATTGTGCCATCGTCACTCATTATCTCCATTAATGCTGCCACCGGCTCCAAACCGGCCATCCGCGCAAGATCCACTCCCGCCTCTGTATGTCCGGTGCGTTGCAACACACCGTGATCCTGTGCGTAAAGCGGATTGATATGACCGGGCCTTCCGAAATCCTCCGGCATAGACGCCGGATCGGCAAGTGCCCGGATTGTGGCACACCGGTCTTCAATTGAAACTCCGGTGCTGCACCCCTCAAGCTTATCTACAGTGATCGTGAATGGCGTTCCCAACATGGACGTGTTATCCGACACCTGTGGCTCCAGATTCAATTCTTTGCATCTTGCCATTGTCATCGGTACACAAAGAACTCCTCTGGCATTTTTCAGCATGAAATTCACATCCTCCGGTGTGATTTTTTCTGCAGCAATTATCAGGTCTCCTTCATTCTCGCGATCTTCATCATCAACCACAATCACAAACTTACCCTGCTTGAAATCCTCCAGAGCATCCTCAATCCTATCCAATTTTATATTCTCTTCCATTTTTTTCAATTTCCAACCCTTCCTTTGACCCCTTTTTTATTCTTTTCTTATCAATGAAAAATTCACGCTTCCATACACTAAATGTCGGATAAATCCCCGCATTCCGGAAAAATCATGATTCTTGTTATGCTCTATGATTACCAAAGTTCCCTCTTTCATCATTCTTGAATTCAGTATCAACTCCGGTATTTCGGCAAATCGCGGATGGTCGTATGGCGGATCAGCGAATATTATATTATACTGCTCCCGGCACCGCTCGATATAACGGAATACATCACCGCGAATCAGCTTCAGGACATTATCTCCTAATTTCTCCTTCACCGATCGGATAAATCCGGCTTGCGTGCCGGCCTGCTCCACAGCTGTGACTGATGCACAACCGCGCGACACAAACTCCCAGCTTATAGCCCCGGTACCTGCAAAAAGATCCAACGCACTCTTACCCTCAAGCTCTTCAATATTCTCTATGACATTGAAGAGATTCTCGCGGGCAAAGTCGGTGGTGGGACGCGCTGTGATATTCTTCGGCACATCAAATCTCCTCTTGCCATATTCCCCTCGTATTATCCTCATTGATTCAATCTCGCGTCCTTGTTATTGCTATGGCTGCCGCAAGTGGCATTTCGGTTTTCGACACTGCCGATGGCATCATCGTAAGCATAACATAATCTATATGCTCCCGTAATATCTTTATCAGCGCCTGTTTCTCCTCCTTCATGCCGGAAAGAGACACCTGCGTATTCTGAGGATCAAGCCCGTATACATCCATCAGATTGAATATATGATATGCGATATCAATCTTGTCATGCCATAGATGCGTACAGCTCAACAGCATACGCCGCTCATCAAGCACTACAAAATCCACCTCTCCATCCCTGATATCCGCATATATCCTCGGCATATCGGCGCCCCGGCTCATAAAACGCTTCACCATCAACGACAAATGGCAGGAAATTCTCGCCCCGGACAATGTGCGGTGTAAAAACGCGCTCAAGCCGGGTGTCAGTGTGTAAAGGCAAACCATTCCGTTGAAACAATCGCTCATCACATCCCCGGCCTCGGCTACGTATATCTTGTTATAAAGATCCACTTCCTCGTCACCCTCTTCCACTACTTCTTCAGGAACCCACATTGACCGCGGTGTACAGACCACAATCTCAGTGCTGAAATCATCCATAAGCTGGGGATGATTATATACAGCTGTCTCTATCCTGCGGAGCAATGACGATTCCTCCTTTTCCCATTTATCTTCAAAAAGTGTGACCACCTCTTGCAGAGGATCCTCTATATTTTTAAGATAAGCCGACATACCTCTGTCAGAGATATAGACCACCAGACGCCACTCTGTTGTGTCGTCTATCCTTACTCCCTGATATGTCGTCATATTCTCCATTTACTAATTCATCTCTCCGATCATCGGCTGCTCCATAAGCTCTTTAACCCGCTCTGAATCCAACCCCTGACCAAACAGGAACATCAGTTTTGTAATTGCTGCCTCAGAGGTAAGGTCATGACCGGGAACCACTCCCGCACGAAGCAGACCGTTGCCGGTCTGGTAGAGCGAAGGTGTAACAAATCCATTTTCACATTGCGACACGTTCACAATAACCAACCCCTTGTCGTTAGCCTCTCTCAGTGCATTCAAAAACCATTCGGCATTAGGTCCGTTTCCGGCTCCAAATGTCCTTAAGACCAAACCTTTCAGATTCGGTGCATTCAATATATATCTGACCGTGGTCTCATTAATACCCGGAAACAGGTTCAGGTATGCCACGTTTGTATCAAAACCATAATGAGGCGTCAACGGTTCATCGTTCTTGCAACGCCATAGAGCCTCCTTGAAATATGTTATCCCCAACCCTATCTTGGCTAAATGAGGATAATTGGAACTCTTGAAGGCATTGAAATTGTCGGAACTATGCTTTGTGGAGCGATTGCCGCGCCATAGATAATTCTCAAACAATATCACCACCTCCTGCACTATTGGCTTCCCTTCTGCATCAGTTGCGGCTGCCACCTGAAGAGCAGTAATCAGATTCTCCTCGCCGTCAGTGCGTACCTCTCCAATGGGCAACTGGCTACCGGTAATCACCACCGGCTTCCTCAGGTTTTCCAACATAAAACTCAAGGCCGAGGCAGTATAAGCCATGGTGTCAGTGCCATGAAGCACCACAAAACCATCGTATGAATCATAATTGTTCTCGATGGCCTTCACTATCTCCTCCCAATGGCAGGGAGTCATTGCTGACGAATCAAGCGGCTTCTCAAACTGGATATTGTCAATATCATAGTCCAGACGCTTGATCTTAGGCACATTGTCAATGAGATGGTCGAAGTCAAACGGCTCAAGTGCTCCGCTATCCTCATTCTCAATCATTCCTATTGTCCCTCCGGTGTAAATCATTAAAATTCGGGGGCGCTTATGTGTTTGGGCATTAGTTAAGGAACCGTTCATAATGTATTTATAATCAGATTATGAGCAGCAGCCCATCAGAACCGGCTGCTATAAAATTTTATAAAACGTATATTCTGCACTGCAAATATAACAAATACTGACAATATGCGCAACAGAAAACTAAAATTTGAGCCGGATACCTCAAAAGAAGAATCCGGCTCATATCTATTATTATAAATTGGTAGGTTTTGGTATCTTACCAATAATTTGATTTGATTGCTTTAGCGATCATTTGCGAACCAGCACTTTGGTAGCCTTATTACCTTGAACCTTGATATAAAGACCATTCTCAGGCTCGGCAACTTTCACACCCTGAAGATTGTAATATACAGCTTCTGCGTTCTCATCAGCCTCAAGCTCAGCAACTGAGCTATCAGCAGCAGCATAGTTGATAACATACAAGGAAGTACTACCACTATAAATGGTAACAAGCACTGTAATATTATATGTTCCGGCTTCTACGCTTTCAAGTGTGTAATTGTTACGGAAGCTCAACTCTACATCACCTACCTTGCCTGTGAAGTTAGATTTTGTAGAAGGGGATGCTTCGTCAAGAACAACATTCTCAACCAATATTACACTATTTACAAGATCTGTTGTAATATCAGCAGCTGCTACAGACTTGGGAGTAAACACAGACTGTTCTGTTGAAGCAGGAAGAGTACTTGATGGTGTCAACTCAGGTGTTGTGCTATTATATAATACATACTGCGCATCCCAACCGGCAGGTATTACATCATTTACCTTATATGAGTTGGAACCATAAATCTGAATAAAATCACCGAAAGTATCACAAACATATACATTATAATTATTAACAAATGCTACAGTTAAGTCACAATCCACAGTTACATCTGTACCTGAATCAAGTGCTGTCATTTCCTTTACACTCCTAACTGATACAGCAGTTGGTGTAGGTTCGGGATCATCACCAACTTCAATACCATTATTATAAATGGCAACCTTTGTAATCGAAAGAGCCTGACCATTTGAACTCTGCTGCGGTATATCAAAAGCAACCCTATAATATTTATAAGCCGCAGGATTAGGTACATTTATTACATAATCAGAATTCTTGGTAGAGGGTATACTGAGAGTAGTTACATCCGCATCCGAAAAATCACCATTATCTGAGACATAAAGAGTTGCGGCTGTAATCTGGTCCGAAGTAAGACGATCGCCTATAGAGAGTACAATACTTCCAACTGGAGCAGTAAAAGCAATAGCTGTTGAAATTGTTGCAACAGTTTCAGCAGTCTTCCAACCGGCAGCTATAAAATCCCAGCCTCTATTGTTATTGTTGAAGGCATTGAATACGAACATTCCATCATTAGTCCTCCATTCCTTATTGTAGGCACTAACAGATTCATAGTCCTCTGAACCATTAACAAACTCAACGGAAGCCATCGGATCCTCAGCCTTAGCCAAATTTAAACCAAGAGCCATAACGGCTAAAGAAAGTAAAAACTTTTTCATAAGCATTTAAAATTATAGTTGTTAATATTGATAATATTCTTATCTAAAATGATTTAAATATAAATACATTGACTTTGACGATTAAAAGATCACATAAAACTGCAAATGTATCCTCCAAAATGCGCCAATCTCACATACAAAAATACAGAATTTTCAATTATCATCAAAATATTTTATTAAAATTCACTAAAAATTTTATCTCATGAACAGTTAAAATTTTATCCCAATGTAGGGCTGCACCCAGGTGCAGCCGGATTTTAGCGCCTTCCAATATAAAAAAAGCCTCAGATTGCTCTGAGGCTTTGAAGGTGGCGACTACCTACTCTCCCGTATTATCAGTACCATCGGCGTGACAAGGTTTAACTTCTCTG
>CAZEUD010000013.1:0-46844 GCA_964515455.1 uncultured Sangeribacter sp. | reverse complement strand
TAGAGCACTTCCTTGGTAAGGAAGAGGTCGCGGGTTCAAATCCCGCCATTGGCTCTAAATCCTCTCCTCGCGAAAGGTAAAAAATTCACAAAATTACAATAATAGCAAGATTATGGCTAAAGAAAAATTCGAAAGAACCAAACCGCATGTTAACATCGGTACAATCGGTCACGTAGACCATGGTAAGACTACTCTTACTGCAGCGATCACCAAGGTGCTTGCAGAAAAAGGTCTCTCCGAGCTTCGTTCATTCGATTCAATTGACAATGCTCCTGAGGAGAAAGAGCGTGGTATTACAATTAATACAGCTCACGTAGAGTATCAGACAGCTAACCGTCACTACGCACACGTAGACTGCCCGGGACACGCTGACTATGTAAAGAACATGGTAACCGGTGCAGCCCAGATGGATGGTGCTATCATCGTTGTTGCTGCAACAGATGGTCCGATGCCTCAGACTCGTGAGCACATCCTTCTCGCCCGTCAGGTGAACGTTCCCCGTCTTGTAGTGTTCATGAACAAGTGCGACATGGTAGACGATGAGGAGATGCTTGAGCTCGTAGAGATGGATATGCGTGATCTGCTTTCTCAGTATGAGTATGATGGTGACAACACACCTATCATCCGTGGTTCTGCTCTTGGTGCACTTAACGGTGAGCCTGAGTGGGAGGAGAAAGTAATGGAGCTTATGGATGCAGTTGACAACTGGATTCCGCTTCCTCCGCGTGATGTCGACAAACCGTTCCTTATGCCTGTTGAGGACGTATTCTCAATCACAGGTCGTGGAACAGTTGCAACAGGTCGTATCGAGGCTGGTCGCGTAAAAGTTGGCGATGAGGTTCAGATCCTTGGTCTTGGTGCAGACAAGAAGTCAGTTGTAACTGGTGTTGAGATGTTCCGCAAGATCCTTGATGAGGGTGAGGCTGGTGATAACGTAGGTCTGCTCCTCCGTGGTATCGACAAAGACGAGGTCAAGCGTGGTATGGTAATCTGCCATCCCGGACAGGTTAAACCTCACGATCACTTCAAAGCTCAAGTTTATATCCTGAAGAAAGAAGAGGGAGGTCGCCACACACCGTTCCACAACAAATATCGTCCTCAGTTCTACATCCGTACACTTGACGTAACCGGTGAGATTTCACTTCCTGAGGGAATCGAGATGGTAATGCCTGGTGATAATGTAGAGATCGATGTTAAGTTGATTACACCGGTAGCAATGGATAATGGTCTTCGTTTCGCAATCCGCGAAGGTGGTCGTACCGTTGGTTCAGGTCAGATTACAGCAGTTATCGACGATTAATAAAGAATCGGTAATAAAATAGTTTCGGGGGCCTTCGGCTACGATGGCCCCCCAATCTACGGGAATAGCTCAGTTGGTAGAGCACCGGTCTCCAAAACCGGGTGTCGAGAGTTCGAGTCTTTCTTCCCGTGCCAATAGTAAAAAATATGAAATTATTCAACGATATTAAGGAATCTTATAACGAGCTTGTTTATAAGGTTTCTTGGCCGACTCAGAAACAGCTTGTGAACAGCTCGGTGCTGGTGCTGATTGCTTCCATCATTCTGGCAGTTTTCATTTGGGTAGTTGACAAGATTTTCAGTCTTCTGATGGAGTTAATCTACAGTATCAATTTTTAAACTTTTCAAATCAGGATTTCAATGGCTGAATCGAAGAAAGAATGGTATGTATTGCGTGCCATCTCAGGAAAGGAAGCGAAAGTCAAAGAGGTGTTGGATGCTTCTATGAAGAATACAGACCTCGGACGTTTTGTTTCTCAGGTATTGATTCCGACTGAAAAGGTTTACACCACCCGCAATGGCAAGAAGGTGCTTAAAGAGCGCACACTCTATTCCGGATATGTCTTTGTACAGGCAGAGTTGACTGGAGAAGTGGAGTATGAGTTAAGAAACACCACCAATGTCATTGATTTTTTGCGTGGACGTGCGAAAGGTAGCAAACCGGAGAGTCTTCGTGAAGCTGAGGTGATGAGAATGCTGGGACGTGCCGATGAGATGGCCGAGCAGAACGATGAGGTGGGAGAACGTTACATAGTTGGAGAGCCAGTGAAAGTGACGTTTGGGCCATTCAGTGGTTTTAGCGGAGTTATCAAGGAGGTAAATTCCGAGAAGAGAAAGATCAAGGTAGAGGTCAAGATTTTTGGCAGGGCTGCCGATCTTGAGTTGGAAAATTCGCAAGTTGAGAGAGAGTGATTCCGAATTGATGTTACGCAAATTGGATGATCTTGATTTCAAAACAAATTTAAAAAAAGTAGAACAATGGCAAAAGAAATTGCTGGACAGATCAAATTACAGATTAAAGGCGGAGCAGCCAATCCGTCGCCCCCGGTAGGACCCGCATTGGGTTCGAAGGGTATCAATATCATGGAATTTTGCAAGCAATTCAATGCCCGCACCCAGGATAAGGCCGGAAAAGTACTTCCTGTAGTAATTACATATTACACAGACAAGAGTTTTGACTTTATCGTAAAGACTCCGCCGGTGGCAGTGCAGCTCAAGGAGGTTGCCAAAGTCAAGAGCGGATCAGCTCAGCCGAACCGTAAGAAAGTAGCTGAGATAAGCTGGGATCAGGTTAAGTCAATTGCAGAGGACAAGATGCCGGATTTGAACTGTTTTACTTTGGATTCTGCAATGCGTATGGTTGCAGGCACAGCGAGAAGCATGGGTATCACCGTCAAAGGGGCATTCCCTGAACTTAACTAATAATCTTCAAGAAAATGGGAAAACTGACAAAAAATCAAAAGTTAGCTTTATCGAAGATTGAACCCGGGAAGGCATATACTCTGGCCGAGGCAGCAGAGAAGGTGAAAGAGATCTCATTTGAGAAATTTGATTCTTCATTTGATATCGACGTTCGGCTTGGTGTAGACCCCCGCAAGGCTGACCAGATGGTACGTGGCGTAGTTTCGCTGCCCCATGGTACAGGTAAGCAGGTAAGAGTGCTTGTGTTGTGCGGTCCTGATGCAGAGGCGGCAGCCAAGGAAGCAGGTGCTGACCATGTTGGTCTTGATGAATATCTTCAGAAGATCAAAGAGGGATGGACAGATGTTGATGTAATCATCACACAGCCATCAGTAATGGGTAAACTCGGACCGTTGGGCCGTATACTTGGTCCTCGCGGCTTGATGCCTAACCCGAAGAGCGGCACTGTAACAATGGATGTAGCCAAGGCAGTGAAAGAAGTAAAGCAGGGTAAGATAGACTTCAAGGTTGACAAGACCGGTATTGTACACGCTTCAATCGGTAAAGTAAGTTTTACAGCCGAGCAGATGCGTGAGAATGCGAAAGAGTTTATCAACACACTTATCAAGCTTAAACCCGCCACCTCCAAAGGTACATATATCAAGAGCATTTATCTTTCGAGCACAATGGGTCCCGGTGTTAAAGTCGAGACCAAATCAGTGGCTGATTAATCTTTAAAAGAAGACGAAAATGAAAAAGGAAGATAAAGCTATTATAATTGCAAAAATAGGCGATGAGCTGAAAAATTACAGCTGCGTCTATCTTACACAGACCTCCGGACTTAATGCTGAAAAGACAAGTGCGCTTCGTCGCGCATGCTTTGGAGCCGAAATCAAGATGCTTTGTGTGAAGAATACACTTCTGAAAGCAGCTCTTGAGGCAAGCGAGACAGATTATTCCGGATTATATGATCTTCTGCACGGAGAAACAACTTTGATGCTTAGCAACACAGGTAATGTACCTGCGAAGCTGATAAAGAAATTCCGTGATAAGAACGATACGCTCCCGATGCTTAAGGGTGCATACGTTGAGGAAACAGTATATGTTGGCGAGGAGCAGTTGGAAACCCTGGCCAATATCAAGAGCAAAAACGAGCTCATCGGCGACGTTATTGGTCTTCTCCAGTCGCCCGCGAAGAATGTTATTTCTGCTCTTCAGAGCGGTGCTAACAAGCTCCACGGCATCTTGGAGACACTTTCCAACAAATAATTTTCCACAAGTAAAAATAATAAAAAATAGATACTACAATGGCAGATTTGAAAGCATTTGCAGAACAATTAGTTAATCTTACTGTAAAGGAAGTTAACGAACTCGCTACTATTCTCAAGGAAGAGTATGGCATCGAACCGGCAGCTGCAGCAGTAGCAGTAGCAGCAGGTCCTTCAGCTGGCGCACCCGCTGAGGAGGAGAAGACAAACTTCGACGTAGTTTTGAAAGCTGCTGGCGCAAGCAAGCTCGCAGTTGTTAAGCTCGTAAAAGAGCTCACAGGTCTTGGTCTGAAAGAGGCTAAGGAATTGGTAGACGGTGCTCCTAACACTGTTAAGGAGGGCCTGCCCAAAGCTGAGGCAGAAGGTCTTAAGAAACAACTCGAAGAGGCCGGAGCTGAAGTTGAACTCAAATAATAATCGACTTAATCTGAAAGTAGGTTAAGAGCGCTCTATGGGAGCGTTCTTAACCTATTTATTCATGTTTCAACCTTTCTCCACAATATAGGAGACGCATATAACCCGACTCCGCAAAAGTCCTTTATTAACTTATTAGCAATGTCAGTAACACTTACCGATAAACCGCGCGTAAATTTCGCGTCGATTAAAAATCCGCTGCCATTTCCCGATTTTCTGGAGGTGCAGCTGAAATCATTCAAGGATTTCCTACAGCTTGACACACCCCCGGAGCTTCGCAAGAACCAGGGTCTTTATAAAGTGTTTGCAGAGAATTTCCCTATTGCCGACACCCGGAACAATTTCGTGCTGGAGTTTCTCGATTACTATATCGATCCTCCGCGCTATACGATAGAAGAATGTTTGGAACGCGGACTCACATATAGTGTGCCATTAAAAGCCAAGCTTAAACTTTACTGCACAGATCCGGATCATGAGGATTTTGCCACCACTATACAGGATGTGTATCTTGGTCCGATACCTTACATGACCGAGCAGGGTACATTTATTATCAATGGAGCCGAGCGTGTGGTAGTGTCACAGCTTCATCGTAGTCCGGGTGTATTCTTTGGACAAAGCACACATGCCAACGGTACGAAGCTCTATTCTGCTCGTATCATTCCTTTCCGTGGTAGTTGGATAGAGTTTGCCACTGACATCAACAATGTCATGTACGCATATATTGACCGAAAGAAGAAACTTCCGGTCACCACCTTGCTGCGTGCAATCGGACTTGAGAGCGACAAGGATATAATCCAGATTTTCGATCTTGCAGAGGAGATAAAGGTAACCAAAACAAATCTGAAAAATTCTATAGGCAGAAAGCTTGCAGCTCGTGTGCTCAACAGCTGGATTGAGGATTTTGTAGATGAAGATACGGGTGAAGTTGTCTCAATTGAACGCAACACTGTAGTCATAGACCGTGGCAGCGAAATCACTGAAGAAATGATTGATGCCATCATGGAAAGCGGGGTAAAGACCATTCTTCTTGAGAAGGAGAATGTCAATGCCGTTGACTATAGCATTATTTTCAACACTCTCCAAAAAGATACTTCCAACTCCGAGAAGGAGGCCGTGCAGTATGTTTATCGTCAGCTTCGCAATGCCGAACCACCGGATGATGCATCTGCGAGGGAAGTTATCCAAAACTTGTTCTTCAGCGAGAAACGTTACGATCTCGGAGAGGTTGGACGTTACCGTATAAACAAGAAACTTGGACTTGACACTCCGATGGATGTGAAGGTACTCACACGTGAGGACATCATAGCCATTATCAAATATCTTATTGAACTGATCAATGCCAAGAGCGATGTTGACGACATTGACCACTTGAGCAATCGTCGCGTGCGCACAGTAGGCGAGCAGCTTTATAATCAGTTTGGTGTTGGATTGGCACGTATTTCACGTTCAATCCGTGAAAAAATGAATGTGCGCGACAATGAGGTGTTTACACCTACAGATCTGATCAATGCAAAGACTATTTCTGCAGTGATCAATACCTTCTTCGGAACAAACGCATTGTCACAATTTATGGATCAGACCAACCCGTTGGCAGAAATTACCCATAAGCGCCGTATGTCAGCGTTGGGTCCCGGTGGTCTGATGCGTGAGCGTGCCGGATTCGAGGTGCGTGATGTACACTATACACACTATGGCCGTCTTTGTCCGATTGAGACCCCTGAAGGTCCGAATATCGGTTTGATCTCATCTTTGTGTGTATATGCGAAAATCAACAACCTCGGCTTCATCGAGACCCCCTACAGGAAGGTAACAGACGGAGTGGTTAATCTTAATAATGATGAGGTTGTATATCTGACTGCTGAAATGGAGGAGGGACAGACAATAGCTCAGGGAAATGCGCCTGTGAATGATGACGGTTCATTTATCCGCAATAAGGTGAAGGCTCGTCTCGGTGCTGACTTCCCGATTGTAGCTCCTCAGGAGTTGCAGCTGATGGATGTGTCTCCGGTGCAGATCGCTTCAATTGCAGCATCACTGATTCCATTCCTTGAGCACGATGATGCTAACCGTGCGTTGATGGGATCCAACATGATGCGTCAGGCCGTGCCGCTGTTGCGTAGCGAGGCCCCTATTGTCGGTACCGGTATTGAGGGTCAGCTTATCAAGGATTCCCGCACCCAGATCACAGCAGAGGGAGCCGGAACCATAGAGTATGTTGATGCCACAGTGATCCGAATCAACTATGACCGCACGGAAGATGAGGAATTTGTAGAATTTGAGTCATCTGTGAAGGAATATAAGATTCCCAAATTCCGTCGTACAAACCAGAGCACCACAATCGACCTCCGTCCTATCTGTAATAAGGGACAGAGAGTGGAGAAGGGAGATATCCTTACTGAAGGATATTCCACAGAGAGAGGTGAACTCGCTCTGGGACGCAATCTCAAAGTGGCGTTTATGCCATGGAAAGGTTACAACTATGAGGATGCCATCGTGCTTAATGAGCGTATGGTCAGAGATGATATCCTCACATCCGTGCATGTAGATGAATATACACTTGATGTGCGCGAGACAAAGCGCGGTATGGAGGAGTTGACATCCGATATACCTAATGTAAGCGAAGATGCTACCAAGGATCTCGACGAGCGTGGTATTATCCGCGTTGGCGCCCATGTGGTTCCCGGAGATATCATGATTGGTAAAATTACACCTAAGGGGGAAAGCGATCCTACACCGGAGGAGAAACTTCTCCGTGCCATTTTCGGCGATAAGGCCGGTGATGTGAAGGATGCATCCCTGAAAGCTTCTCCTTCACTTAAGGGAGTGGTGATAGGCACCAATCTCTTCTCCAAGGCAGTCAAGAAGAAAGGTGGAAAGAATAGTGCGAATGTTCAGCTTCCTATTCTTGACGAGGAATATGAGGAGAAGCAGAAAGACCTTCGCGATCTGATGGTGAAGAAGATGAAGACATTGCTGAAAGGTATGACTTCACAGGGTGTGAAAGATTTCATCGGTGTCGATATTGTGCCTGTTGGTCAGAAATTTGATGATGTTAACTTCGGCGATATTGACTATGAGACCATCAATCTGAGCAACTGGACCGGCGATGAGCGCATTGATGGCATGGTGGCAAAACTTATCACCAACTATCTGCGCAAATCCAAGGAGATTGACAGTGAGCTGCGCCGCAAGAAATTTGATATCACTATAGGTGATGAACTTCCATCCGGAATTATGCAGATGGCAAAAGTATATGTTGCCAAGAAGCGTAAGATTGGCGTAGGAGACAAGATGGCCGGTCGTCACGGTAACAAGGGTATTGTTTCCCGTGTTGTACGACAAGAGGATATGCCCTTCCTTGAGGACGGAACACCTGTGGATATCGTGTTGAACCCTCTTGGTGTGCCTTCCCGTATGAACCTCGGACAGATTTTCGAGACAGTGCTTGGTTGGGCAGGGCGTGAACTTGGCGAGAAATTTGCTACACCTATTTTCGATGGAGCTTCTCTTGATGATTTGAATGAATGGACAGACAAGGCGGGACTTCCAAGATATGGAAAGACATATCTTTATGACGGAGGTACCGGTGACAGATTTGACCAGCCTGCAACTGTCGGCGTGATTTATATGCTTAAGCTCGGCCACATGGTAGAGGATAAGATGCACGCACGTTCCATCGGTCCGTACTCACTCATCACGCAGCAGCCTCTTGGAGGTAAGGCTCAGTTTGGTGGTCAGCGTTTCGGAGAGATGGAGGTATGGGCACTCGAGGCATTCGGTGCAGCTCATATCCTTCAGGAGATCCTGACCATCAAGTCGGATGATGTGGTAGGTCGTTCGAAGGCTTACGAGGCAATCGTAAAGGGAGATCCGATGCCCACTCCCGGAATTCCGGAATCGCTCAATGTGTTGCTGCATGAGCTCCGTGGTCTTGGATTGAGCATCTCATTAGATTAATAAATCAAATCTGCTTCGGGAGTCCTGACAAGGATTCCCGTGGCAGAACAATATAAGGAAAACATCTTATGGCTTTTAGAAGAGACAACAAAATTAAAAGCAATTTCTCGAAAATCACCATCGGACTTGCCTCTCCTGAAGAGATTAAGGAGAAGTCAAGCGGTGAGGTGCTGAAGCCCGAGACAATTAACTACCGCACCTACAAGCCGGAGCGTGACGGTCTTTTCTGCGAAAAGATTTTCGGACCGGTAAAAGACTATGAGTGCCATTGCGGAAAATATAAAAGAATCCGGTATAAGGGTATAGTCTGCGACCGATGCGGAGTAGAGGTGACCGAGAAAAAGGTGCGTCGTGAGCGCATGGGTCATATCGAATTGGTGGCGCCTGTGGCCCACATCTGGTATTTCCGCGCACTCCCGAATAAAATCGGTTATCTGCTTGGCTTGCCTTCGAAGAAACTTGATGCTGTGATTTATTACGAACGTTATGTAGTAATAAATCCGGGCAATGTAGAAGGCGTAGAAAAGCTTGATCTCCTTTCAGAAGAGGAATACATTGATATAATAGAGAAACTTCCTGAGGATAACAAATATCTTGAGGATGGCGATCCCAATAAATTTGTAGCCAAGATGGGTGCTGAGGCTATATATGACTTGCTTAAGCAGATTGATCTTGTGGCACTTGCCGCTGAGTTGCGCCATAAAGCAAACACTGATGGTTCGCAGCAGCGCAAGACAGAAGCACTGAAACGTCTTCAGGTGGTCAACAGCTTCCTGAATTCTGCCGGTGTCAACAAGCCAGAATGGATGATTCTCAAGGCTGTGCCTGTGATCCCGCCGGAGCTTCGTCCTCTTGTGCCGCTGGATGGTGGACGTTTCGCAACGTCAGACCTCAACGACCTTTATCGTCGTGTGATTATCCGCAACAACCGACTGAAACGCCTTATAGAAATCCAGGCTCCCGAGGTGATTCTGCGCAATGAGAAACGCCTGCTGCAGGAGGCTGTGGATTCACTTCTTGATAACAGCCGCAAGTCATCGGCAGTGAAATCAGATGTAAATCGTCCGTTGAAATCTCTTTCTGACTCTTTGAAAGGTAAGCAAGGACGTTTCCGTCAGAACCTGCTCGGTAAGCGTGTAGACTATTCCGCACGTTCCGTAATTGTGGTTGGTCCGGAGTTGAAGATGCACGAATGCGGTATACCGAAACTCATGGCTGCTGAGCTTTACAAGCCTTTCGTAATCCGCAAGCTCATAGAGCGTGGTATTGTGAAGACTGTAAAGAGTGCCAAGAAGATCGTAGACCGCAAGGAGCCGGTAGTATGGGATATCCTTGAGTATGTGATGAAGGGACACCCTGTATTGCTTAACCGTGCCCCGACACTTCACCGTCTTGGTATTCAGGCTTTCCAGCCGAAGATGATCGAGGGTAAGGCAATCCAGTTGCATCCTTTGGCATGTACTGCATTCAATGCCGACTTTGACGGAGACCAGATGGCAGTGCATTTACCTTTGAGCAATGAAGCTATCCTTGAGGCCCAGATGCTTATGCTCGGTGCCCACAATATTCTCAATCCTGCCAATGGCGCACCTATCACAGTGCCTTCGCAGGATATGGTGCTCGGTCTGTATTACATCACCAAGCTTCGCAAGGGGGACAAGGGTGAGGGTATAGTGTTCTATGGTCCTGAAGAAGCAGAGATTGCTTATAATGAGGGTCAGGTTACGCTGCATGCTCCTGTCACTGTGCTTGTGGAGGATGTTGATAAGAATGGCAACCGTGTAAAGGTGCTGAAGAAAGATACCTCTGTAGGTCGTGTGCTTTTCAACCGTTACGTGCCGAAAGAGATAGGATATGTAAACGAGATTATCTCAAAGAAATCACTCCGCACGATTATCGGTAAGGTAATCAAAACATGCGGTGTGACACGTTCCGCACAATTCCTTGATGATATCAAGAACCTCGGATACCGCATGGCGTTCAAGGGAGGATTGAGTTTTAACCTCGGAGATGTCATTATCCCGAAGGAGAAAGAGGAATATGTGGCAGAGGGTCACGCACAGGTTGAGGAAGTGCTCAACAATTATGCTATGGGTTTCATCACCGGTAACGACCGTTACAATCAGGTGATTGATATCTGGACGCATGTTAACGCCAAGCTTGCATCTACCTTGATGAAGCAGATGGAGGAAGACCAGCAGGGATTCAACTCCGTATACATGATGCTTGATTCCGGTGCCCGTGGTTCGAAAGACCAGATTCGTCAGCTTTCCGGTATGCGTGGTCTTATGGCCAAGCCTCAGAAAGCCGGTGCGGAAGGTGGTCAGATTATCGAGAACCCGATTCTTGCCAACTTCAAGGAGGGTCTTTCAGTGCTTGAGTATTTTATCTCCACTCACGGTGCCCGCAAGGGTCTTGCCGATACCGCTCTTAAGACAGCTGACGCCGGATATCTGACACGTCGTCTGGTGGATGTGGCTCATGATGTCATAATCAATGAAGATGATTGCGGCACATTGCGTGGACTTGTATGCACGGAGATTAAGAATAATGAAGAGGTTGTGGCTTCGCTTAGCGAGCGTATCCTTGGTCGTGTATCTGTTCATGATATAGTAGATCCTTATAATCCTGATGAGATAATTGTTCATGCGGGGGAGGAGATCACAGAGGCTATAGCTGACAGGATTGAGAAATCTCCGATTGAATCTGTTGAAATCCGCTCGGTGCTTACTTGCGAGTCGAAGAAAGGCGTATGTGCAAAATGCTACGGTCGCAACCTTTCCAACAACCGCATGGTACAGAAAGGTGAGGCAGTTGGAGTTATTGCTGCCCAGTCAATCGGTGAGCCGGGAACACAGCTTACACTGCGTACATTCCACGTTGGTGGTGTTGCAGGAAACGTTACCGCTGTAAAGGATGTAACAGCACGTCATGATGGTAAACTCGAAATAGAAGAGCTTCGTACAATCAAGGATTCCGAAGGTGTGGATATCGTGGTAGGCCGTATGGCTGAGTTGCGTATTCTGGAGCCAAAATCCGGAATGGTATTGATGAATGCTAATATTCCTTACGGTTCGAAATTGTTCTTCCATGACGGAGATGTTGTAAAGCCGGGTGACATGATTTGTGAGTGGGACCCGTTCAATGCAGTTATCGTTTCTGAAGAGGGTGGTAAGGTCAAATTTGAGAACGTGGAAGAGGGTGTAACCTACCGCGTAGAGACAGATGAGGCCACACAGCTCCGTGAGAAGATTATCATAGAAAGTAAAGACCGCACCAAGATTCCCGCTGCGCAGGTTTATAATGAGGATGGAGAGTTGATCCGCAGTTATTCACTCCCTGTAGGTGCTCATCTCTTGATTGATGATGGCGATGAGTTGAAGCCCGGTCAGGTATTTGTGAAGATTCCTCGTGCCGCCGGTTCTGCAGGTGATATTACCGGAGGTCTGCCGCGTGTAACCGAGCTCTTTGAGGCTCGTAACCCGTCGAATCCCGCTGTTGTCAGCGAGATTGACGGAGAGGTTAAATTCGGCAAGATCAAGCGTGGTAACCGAGAAATCAGCGTAACCAATAAACTTGGTGAAGAGAAGAAATATCTTGTTCCGCTTTCAAAGCAGATTCTTGTTCAGGAGAATGACTATGTACGTGCCGGAACACCGCTTTCTGATGGAGCAATCACTCCGAGTGATATCTTGAATATCAAAGGCCCGACAGCTGTGCAGGAATACATCGTGAATGAGGTTCAGGATGTGTATCGCATGCAGGGTGTGAAGATCAACGACAAGCACTTCGAGGTAATCGTGCGTCAGATGATGCGCAAGGTAAATGTTCTTGATCCGGGTGATACCCGCTTCCTTGAGCAGCAGGTGGTAGACAAGCGCGAGTTTATGGAGGAGAACGACAGCATCTGGGGTAAGAAGGTTATCACAGATGCCGGCGACAGCCAGACATACCTTGCGGGACAGATTATCACAGTGCGTAAGCTCCGCGATGAGAACTCATCATTGAAGCGTAAGGATTTGCGCACAATGACAGTTCGTGATGCCGTGCCTGCCACTTCCGAGCAGATACTACAGGGTATCACGCGTGCTGCTCTGCAGACCTCAAGCTTTATGTCAGCAGCCTCCTTCCAGGAGACAACCAAAGTGCTCAATGAAGCAGCTATCAATGGTAAGACGGATACACTTGAGGGCATGAAAGAGAATGTGATTTGCGGACATCTGATACCTGCCGGTACAGGTTTGCGCGAATACGACAGGATCGTAGTTGCCAACAAGGATGAGCTTGCAGCTCTTCAGGTTACAGATAATCCGGAGGACGTGCTTGATGCAGAGATAGTAGAAATGGAGAAAGAATCCTGATCTTACGTTACAAAAACCTAAACCAAACCTAATAACAAGAGCCGCAGCTGATTTATCAGTTGCGGCTTTTATTGTCCATACGTAACCATCCGAACAAAGCAGATATCGGGACAAGTACAAAATAAAAAGGGATTCCGGACGGAATCCCTTTTGTGGGTATAGGAAGAGGGGAGAGGTTTTAGCTCTTCTTCTCCTCTTTCTGCATCTGCTCTTTAAGAGCCTGAAGAGCGCCGAGGTCA
Organism: uncultured Sangeribacter sp.; assembly: GCA_964515455.1. GTDB lineage: Bacteria > Bacteroidota > Bacteroidia > Bacteroidales > Muribaculaceae > Lepagella. Next base: position 33,905 of record CAZEUD010000013.1, on the reverse strand, counting down.
CCGAGTGTAGTTTTCTCGATAGCAGGAGCTGCAGCTGTCTCAGCAGGTTTCGGAGCCTTGCGTGCAGCCGATTTCTCACGACGCTCAGTTTTATTAGCGTCTTCTGCAATGCGGCTGTGGCTGAGGATGATGCGTTTGCTGTCTTTGTTGAATTCGATTACCTTGAAGTTAAGTTTCTCACCGAGTTTGGCTTGTGTGCCATCCTCTTTAACAAGGTGCTTGGGAGTAGCGAAGCCCTCTACACCGAGAGGCAGAGAGATAACTGCGCCTTTATCCATAACTTCGGTAACTGTTCCCTCATGGATGGAGCCAACTGTGTATACAGTCTCAAACTCATCCCAAGGATTAGCTTCGAGCTGCTTGTGACCGAGGGAGAGACGACGGTTGTCTTTATCGATTTCCAGAACCTGAACCTCGATATCATTGCCAACCTGTGTGAACTCTGAGGGGTGTTTGATTTTCTTTGTCCAGGAGAGGTCTGAGATGTGGATAAGACCGTCAACGCCTTCCTCAATCTCAACAAATACACCGAAGTTGGTGAAGTTGCGCACTTTTGCAGTGTGATGGCTGCCGATTGCGTATTTCTCCTCGATGTTCTCCCAAGGATCGTTTTTGAGCTGTTTGAGACCGAGGCTCATCTTGCGCTCATCGCGGTCGAGAGTGAGGACTACAGCCTCGATTTCGTCGCCAACTTTAAGGAAGTCCTGAGCGCTGCGGAGGTGCTGGCTCCAGCTCATCTCGCTAACGTGAACGAGACCCTCTACGCCCGGCTGAACCTCAACGAATGCACCGTAATCAGCCATAACGACAACTTTACCATGCACGTGGTCGCCAACCTTGAGGTTGGGATCGAGGTTATCCCATGGATGGGGCATGAGCTGCTTGAGACCAAGGGCGATGCGCTTTTTCTCATCATCAAAGTCGATGATAACAACTTTGATATCCTGGTCGAGCTCCACAACTTCGTGTGGATCGGAAACACGACCCCAACTGAGGTCTGTGATGTGAACGAGGCCGTCAACACCGCCGAGGTCGACGAATACACCATAAGGAGTAATATTCTTGACTTTGCCTTCGAGCACCTGACCCTTCTCCAGCTTGGAGATAATTTCTTTCTTCTGCTGTTCGAGCTCAGCCTCGATAAGAGCTTTGTGGCTCACAACAACATTCTTGTATTCCTGATTGATTTTGACAACTTTGAATTCCATTGTCTTGTCTACGAATACATCGTAGTCGCGGATAGGACGAACGTCGATCTGAGATCCGGGAAGGAATGCCTCGATTCCGAATACATCTACAATCATACCGCCCTTTGTGCGGCTCTTGACGTAACCCTTGATGATTTCATCATTTTCAAGAGCTTCGTTGACGCGATCCCAGCTGCGTGTCTGGCAAGCTTTCTTGTGGGAAAGACGGAGCTGTCCGTTCTTGTCTTCAAGAGTTTCGATATAAACTTCCACTTCATCGCCAACCTTAAGGTCCGGGTTATAGCGGAATTCGCTTACGGGGATGATGGCATCAGATTTCATGCCGATGTCAACGCGAACCTCGCGTTTTGAAATCGCTTTAACTATGCCTTTAACTACCTCGTTTTCTTTAGCTGTCTTAAGAGACTCATCATAGGTGTTTGTAAGCTCCTCGCGGCTCTTCGAACCAGCTGTCTCGCCATTTTCGTATGCTTCCCAATCGAAGTCTTCGATGGCGGTTTGTGTTTTTGTTTCAGCCATTATAAATGAACTGCTGTTTCTAAAAAGTTAATAAATAAAATTAATAATCACCGCTACTGTTGCCTTACGACCACAATAGTGGTGCAAAGTTAATACAAATATTCTAAATCTCAAATAAATAAAACTATATTTTTGTAAAATCTACCTGTTGTTAGAGGAGGTTAAGAGAGAAGGCTCTCGGCATAGTCGTAGTCCGGTTCATGGGTGATCTCATCACACAGAGAGGTGCCAATGACCTTGCCGTTTTCATCTATTCTTTCATAATTATAAATTTTTTTTGTGAGCAAGTTTTTGCTATTTTTGAAACAAAGCAGGAGGATATTTGGTTTGTGATAATGAAAAATTGATTATTTTTGCAAATACTATACCTATTTATTTTTATTAGCTACTTAGTTATTACATGAATATCAGGAGCAAAAGAAATCTAATGGCGATGACAACGGCCTTGAGTATGATATTGCCCGGTGTTTTTACCGGAGGCGCAGAATTATACGCACAAAGCAAGTATGATGAGCAATTTGTGAAATATCCGACATATTCCGGAGGAGATCTGGAGTTGAAAGTGGATCAGGCAGGTACACATTTTCGGCTATGGAGTCCGGAGGCGGAAGCTGTCGATTTAAATCTATATGACAACGGACATACAGGTTCTCCATATCGCACTATAGAGATGCGGAAGGATGAATCTACAAGTACATGGACAGCTTCAGTAGCCGGAGAACTATACGGTAAATTTTATACTTTCTCAGTAAAGTATCAAGGCAAATGGCTTGACGAGACTCCGGGCGTATGGGCAAAGGGTGTCGGAGTCAATGGCAAGCGTGCAGCGATAATCGATCTTGCAAAAAGTGATCCTGATGGCTGGGCAGAGGATAAAGGTCCGGAAGTGAACAATTTTACCGATGTTATAATATATGAGATGCATCACCGCGATATGTCGATGCACCCATCTTCCGGCATAGCGAACAAAGGGAAATTTCTTGCGCTTACCGAACCCGGTACTGCAACTTTCTCCGGACAATCCACCGGAATAGATCATCTGAAGGAGTTGGGAATTACACATGTGCATATTTTGCCCTCTTATGATTACAATTCTGTGGATGAAGCCAATCTGCAAGAGAATAACTACAACTGGGGATATGACCCCCAGAATTATAATGTTCCCGAGGGTTCATATTCCACTAATCCTTCAGACCCGTCAGCGCGGGTGAGGGAGATGAAGGAGATGGTAAAGGCCTTGCACGATGCCGGAATCGGAGTGATAATGGATGTGGTATATAATCACACAGCGGAAAACGATGGCTCTAATTTCGAGCTGACAGCTCCCGGATATTATCATCGTCATTGGGACGACGGCCGATATTCAGATGCCTCCGGCTGCGGCAATGAGACGGCTTCGGAGCGTAAGCAGATGAGCGATTATATTGTGAATTCAGTGAAATACTGGGCAAAGGAATATCATATTGACGGTTTCAGGTTTGACCTTATGGCAATTCATGATACAGAGACCATGAACAGAGTCGCAGCTGAACTCAAGGAAATCAATCCCTCAATTTTCGTTTACGGAGAGGGATGGACGGCAGGAGACTCCCCACTTGCTCCCGAAAGAAGGGCATTGAAGGAGAATGTGTCAAAAATGCATGATATCGCGGTATTCTCGGATGATATCCGGGATGCCGTGAAGGGTCACTATACAGATGCTTCCGACCGCGGTTTTGCCACCGGCAAGCCAGGTCTTGAAGAGACTGTGAAAATTGGTATAGTAGCGTCTACAGACCATCCGCAAGTGGATTATTCCAAGGGGAATAATTCCAAATTCGCTTACGCTTCATCACCGGAGATGATAGTGAATTATGTGTCATGCCATGATGATTTGTGCCTTACTGATAAACTTAGAAAATCCATGGCCGGAGAGCCGGAAGAGAATATGTTGGCAGCTGCCAAACTTGCACAAACTATAGTCTTTACATCGCAAGGCACGCCGTTTATGTTTGCCGGTGAGGAGATTTTCCGCGACAAGAAGGGTGTACATAACTCTTACAAAAGTCCGGATTCCATAAATGCCATTGATTGGAACAACAAAGAGAAATATCGGGATCTGTTTGATTATTACAAAGAGATGATAGCATTGAGAAAAGCTCATCCGGCATTCCGCATGACTACGGCTGAGGATATTGCAAAGCATCTTGTATTTGATAAAATAGATTCATCAAAATCTCCCAATCTCATATCTTATTCCTTACAAGATCACGCTAATGGCGATGAGTGGAAGGAAATAAAGGTGGTTCTGAATGGAGCATCCTATCCGCAGACAGTAAATGTGAAGAGCGGGGATTGGAAGATTGTTGCCAAGGATGGGAAAATATCGTCATCGGAAAGTCTCGGGGTCACACGGGGTGGGAAAATCGAACTTGCACCATACTCTGCATTGATATTAAGAAAATAAAAATTTGAGTATTTTAACTTTATACTTGCAGATGGCGTAAAAATTTTATATAATTTTATGCGGCATTAAAAGCGTAGGTAGAGGGCTATGGGGTCAAATTTTATTTCGAAAGGGTTGCCGGGATGTTTGTTGTTGGGTAAGCTTTTGTGATAATAGAAACTATGTTGTAAATCCCAAGTGGGAATATCTGCTTTTCTTGTTTCTCCCGGGGGAATGGAGCAACTGAGTTTAAGGAATTGCTTGTGGAGTTGGCGTCCGTCAAGGGTGTGGTAATCAATATATAGTGTTACGCCTGTCAACGTGCGGTCGGTGTTGTTGATTATGAAGAAACTCTCCTTTGATGATGATTGATTCTTGTCGAAGCCCGTGAACACTATCTGGTCAAGACGATAGCCGTTGTTGCATGTCTCGCATTGAGATGCCACCATGAAACTACCGGCTACCATATCCGGATCAGGAATTGAGTCTTGATCTGCTATCTGTGCGGATGAAGATACTTTTTCCGTTGATTTCGATTTTGCGGATAATTTATACCCTTTCTTGCGTGCCGGAAGAGAAAGACAAGAAATGCCCAACAACAGGATAAGCGAGATTATGGATATATATCTTTTCATGGCAACCGGAATCAAAGGTAAATCGGAGTGCGAGGCTGTGTCTGTGGGTAAATGCGAAGCAAGCCTTGTGGCAATTCTGCCGCAGGATTGTCGAAGGATATACGCAGCGAGCGCCAGAATTTGGGAAGAAACCACATTGTGCGCATTGATATTTTTATTTTCATGGGATGCACACGAATAGAGTCATCTTTGTCGGAGAATTCCGCCACACAATTGCGAGTGCCGGAAAGGATGGAGCGAGACCGCGATGTGTGGAGACTAAGTTTATATTTCTTTCTCTCTGAGGAGGGATTCATGTGACCGATAATATCCCCGGGATTAAGTCTGCAATCAGGAGTGGAGACAACTATAATATCATATCCTTTCTGACCGAGTGGTGATTTCTTTATTAGTACACGCGTTTCGTCCTCAACGAATTCCCAGATACCTTCAGGTCCTTCCAATTCCGCTTCTCTGCAATATTGCAACGCAGCCTCCATATCGCTGATGATGTCCGGATTCTGAGAATAAACAGAATTCGGTAGAATCACCACCAATAAAGCTATTAAAATTGGAATACGAATGGCGCGGAAAGTCATTGTTTTGTGGAGAATGTATATGACAGACCTATGCTGAGAATCTCTTTAAGCATGAATTTTTTCCAGTGGGGAGCTATGGAACTGTCCGCAGAGGAGTCATAGCGCAGGTTGGCATAAACTTGGGTGGAGAATAATTTCGAGAATTGGATATTAAGAGTATTTTCCCAGTCAGAGAGGAAATAGTCATAATCAGTGAAGAGGAAGAGGCGTGTGTTGTATGTTACCATCTTGCCGATCTTCCAATTCAGCGTAATGTCGGCATTGGAACCTATTTCGCTTACGCTTTTGGCTGTCTGGCTGATGCCAAACAGTGAATGGTCGATTTTCGGATCAATGGCAGTCTTAAGATTATACGAAATGGGAGCAATAGAAGCATTGAACTGAATTGTCTTGGCGGCATTTGTTTTGCTATAGGTCATACCAAGACCGAGGTTAAGATCGCCGGGTGTCAGCAAAGAAGCGATTCTTGTCTGGGTATTTTTTGTATAGTTATGAAGCAATTGCGTTTTGAACTGTGCGGTGATGGTATAATACCAATTGCGGCGGGCCTTGTAACCGAATTTGAAATTATATTGAAATATATCCTGTGAAATCGAATATTTGCGGTATTGGTCATCTTCCACGGAGTTAAGACCAAGTTTATAAGATAATGTGCTTTGCAACAACAAATCAGGATGCCACACAGTGTTGAGTTGCACATCCCAAACGAAATTAATGAGAAGAGCAAGGTAATTGTTACCACCCTGGTACCAGTTGTCGGAAATATAAGCCTGAGAAAATTGCAAGGCACCATTCACAACATGCAGCCAATGTTTTTTCTGAATATCAGATTCGGAAATAATAGCGTCATTAACGTTGACATCTGAAATGAAAATGCGTTTGAGAAACCCTTTGAAGCCATGCTCTTCTTCCGGCAAAGATGGAGGCACAGGGAGTTGCCAGTATGTGTATTCAATGAGCGACGGGTCATCAATCATCATACTGTACATCACGTCATTCTGCATCTGCCAAGCCTGATAAGCGTTTGAAAGCCACGCGGGCCGGTATTCAGCCATTATATCGGAATTATCCGCCGGTTGCTCCTCCTGCAAGACAGTAAGCGTTTCTGATGTCTTGCGTTTCATTTCCAATTTGGCAAGAGTCCAGAGTCGCGGCAGCTGTGATTGCAGAGAGGGGGAGGCTACACGATATTGCTTATCAAGGGGGTAATATTCTGTAAATACCCATGGTGCAAGCAGCCGGTTGAAGGTGGGGATATCCGGAGCCACATCCGTAGCTTCAATTATTTCTTCTGCGCTGCGAATCCTCAGTGAATCCTCAGGTATATTGTTGCCGGTTACAGCATCTTGCGAATATAGTCTGTCATCAGTTTTGTCGCTTGTTTGTCTTGCAACATGGCGGAATCGGGGTTGAGTGTCCGAAGTCTGAGCACTTATATGCATGAAAGAGGCAGCGGTAATTGAAGCTGCTACAAGGAAGTTTTTGTTGAAGATATAGTTCATGATGGAAGGTTCTTCTAAATTTATGGGGTGGAAAATCAAGGCTGCTCACCGGATGGATAGGAAAGGATGTTGTCATACTCATCCGAATTTATCAGCCGGTATGCTTCCCGGAATATGGGGTCGTAAGTGTTGTATACTTTAAAATATGTAGGCTGGTCGAAGACATCCCTGCCGATAAGCCCTTTTATCACCATTTTAAAGAGAGGTTCACTTTTCTTGGCCTGTTCCTCATTGAATTTCACTCCTTCTTTTTCAGCGCGGGCGTAAATATCCGAAAGGATGGCATTATCCACTTCAAATCCTTTTACAAAATCATTGTCGGTCTTGAAGCGCCGTTTGAGTTCGTTGCGGTTGGCATCCACATAGCTTATAGCATACTGATTGGTTACACCTTTTGCGTTGACATCACGGTAATATTTTGTATAATCGGTAGTGTCAAGTGCCACGAAACGATCCGGGTAAATTCCGCCACCCCCGTATATGGGGCGATGCAATCTCAGTGTCTCCACTTTAAGAGAATCGATGTATTTGATTGAATCTGCGTGCATCAGCTCACCGTGATTGAAGCGATCCACTATATCCATTGCATATGCTCGTTGGTCGCCTTTGCTGTAAGGCTTCTGTATGTCGCGTCCGGTAGGGGTATAGTAATGCGCTACGGTAAGGCGCATCTGCGAACCATCAGGGAAGGGGAAAGGTCGCTGCACCAAGCCTTTGCCATAGGTACGTCTGCCCACTACCACTCCGCGATCCCAATCCTGGATAGCACCTGATGTGATCTCGGAAGCAGATGCTGTGTATTGGTTCACCATTACCACGAGTCTGCCATCGCTGAATAAGGGCACTTTGCCGGAAGGGTCAGTGAGATGGTCATATCTCGGAGAAGTACGTCCTTCAGTGTATACGGCGAGTTTGCCGGGTTCGAGAAATTCACCGAGGATCTCCACAGCAGGCTGCATGTATCCCCCTCCATTATCCACGAGGTCAAGTATGAGTTGTTTCATACCCTCTTTCCTGAGGTCTTTCAAGGCTTTCTGAATTTCCTTGCCTGTCTCGGCAGAAAATCTTGACAGTCGGATATACCCCGTATTGTTATCAACCATAAAAGCGGCATCAACGCTGTTGATTGGTATTTCTGCGCGCGTGATGATAAAATTGATGGTATCCACTTTTCCCTGAGATCGGCGGAGCACATCAACATTTACTTTCGAATCTTTGGGACCACGAAGACGCTTCATTATATCAGTGTTGCGCATATTTACGCCTGCTATAATTGTGTCGTTTACCTTGATAATGCGGTCTCCCGCAAGAATGCCTACACGTTCAGATGGCCCTCCCGCAACAGTTGATATGACATACAGTGTGTCCTGATTCATATTGAATGAGATACCGATACCGCTGAAATTTCCTTCAAGAGGCTCGTTAAGTTCCTTTGTCTCTTCCGGATTGGAATATGCAGAATGGGGGTCAAGCTCCTCAAGCATGCTTCGGATTGCTGTCTCCACAAGTTTATCCTCATTTACTGTGTCAACATAAAATTGAGCTACAGCGGCCTCCGCCATCCGTAGTTTCTGGTTAGGATTAATACGTGATTGAGAGGCTGCGAATGCAGCGGTAATTGTACTTATGAGTATTATAGCAAGTAGATTCTTCATATATAATAAAAAATTTCAGGGTCAGGCTAACAGGTTTGATATATCGTGACCATTGGCTTCCAGCTCCCTGACCATTGAGCTGGATATAAATGAATATTCAGGAAGGGAAAGAAGGAATACTGTTTCCACTCCCAGTATATTCTTATTGACATCCGCAAGATTGCGCTCATATTCAAAGTCGGTTATATTTCTTACTCCCCGCAAAATCGCACATGCACCGATACGCTTGGCGAAAGATGCTGTAAGACCGGAATATGTTTCAACGCTTACCTTTGGATTATGTTGAAAGACTTTTCGGATGGTCTCAATCTTTTTGACAATGTTTTCCTCTTCCGGTTTATTCTCATTATGTCCGATTGCTATAATTATATGGTCGAACAAAGCAAGACCACGCTCCACAATGGAGCGGTGTCCGATGGTAAACGGGTTGAAACTTCCCGGAAAAACTGCTATTCTTTCCACCTGTCTGTATTAATAATTAAACCTAAACCAAAATCTATACCCGTACTTTCAATATCCTCATCTATGAGACAGCCTCTAAATCTGGGAGTCATCTTCAATAACGAGGTTATCGATTATAAAGTTCTGACGTTCCATGGTGTTTTTACCCATATAAAACTCCAGAAGTTTCTCCACGGCATCTTCCCTACGCAGCTTTACTCTGTCGAGACGCATATCCGGACCAATAAACTCAGCAAATTCAGCATCGTTGATCTCTCCGAGACCTTTGAATCGGGTAATCTCCGCATTGTTGCCGAAATGAGCGATAGCCGCTTCCCTTTCCTCATCAGTATAGCAATAAAAAGTATCTTTCTCTTCTTCAGATTCCTCTTTTTTCTTGGATTTGCGTCGGGAACGGCGCACAGCGTTTTTGTCGCGCACGCGGAAGAGAGGTGTCTGCAGAATATAAACGTGACCTTTTTTGACAAGGTCTGGGAAAAACATGAGGAAGAAAGTGATAATCAGCAGCCGGATATGCATTCCGTCCACATCCGCATCTGTAGCTATTATAACTTTGTTGTATCGCAATCCTTCTATCCCTTCTTCAATATTCAATGCTGCCTGAAGGAGATTGAATTCATCATTTTTGTATACCACCTCCTGAGTCATGCCGTAAGAATTCAACGGTTTGCCACGCAGTGAGAACACTGCCTGCGTTTCAGCGTTGCGCACCTTGGTGATAGTGCCGGATGCAGAGTCACCCTCGGTAATGAAGATTGCAGAGTCTTCGCGCCGGTCTTCTTTTGTCTTGGATTTAAGAGGATCGTTGTAATGTACGCGGCAGTCGCGCAGCTTGCGGTTGTGCAGGCTTACCTTTTTTGCTTTCTCTCTTGCAAGCTTTGCCACACCGGCCATTGCCTTGCGTTCTTTTTCGCTTGAAGCAATCTTGCTCATCATCACTTCTGCGATATCCGGATTGCGGTGCAGGAAATCATCAAGCTCTTTTTTGATGAAATCTCCGATAAATTTATTGACAGTGAGGGTGCTTCCCGGAGCCACTTCCTTGCTCCCGAGTTTTGTTTTGGTCTGACTTTCAAACACCGGCTCCTGGATGCGGACCGAAACTGCAGCTACCATACCGTTGCGGATATCGGAAAATTCATATCCTTTGCCAGAGAATTCCTTGATGGTGCGGCTCACATGCTCGCGGAATGCTGTGAGATGAGTACCCCCTTGTGTGGTGTGCTGTCCGTTTACGAACGAGTAATATTCCTCTCCATACTGGTCGGTATGGGTAATCACCACTTCTATATCCTCTCCTTTGAGATGGATGATGGGGTAGAGGGGTTCGCTGGTCATATTTTCCTTGAGGAGGTCGAGAAGACCATGCCGCGACATATACTTTCGCCCGTTATAGAAGAGTTGCAGCCCGGCGTTGAGATATGTATAGTTGTTGACCATAGTCTCTACAAACTCCGGGTTGAAATGGTAATTCTGGAATAGTGCGGGGTCCGGGGAGAATCTGACCGTTGTGCCGTTAGGCTCGTTGGTGGCCGTAGGCTCGGATTGACGCACAAAGTCTCCCTTTTCAAATTCTACTTCCACCATCTTGCCATCGCGCACGCTTGCCACTTTGCAATATTTGGACAATGCGTTCACAGCCTTAAGTCCGACACCATTCAAGCCTACTGATTTCTTGAAATTTTTGTCGTCAAACTTTCCTCCAGTATTTATATCAGAGGCAACTTCCTTTACTTTGCCGAGCGGGATGCCACGTCCGTAATCACGCACTGTCACTTCCCCCTCCTCCGTAATGGAGATATCAATGCGTTTGCCGGCGCCCATGTTGAATTCGTCAATGGAATTGTCAACCACCTCTTTGATGAGTACATAGATACCATCATCGGAGTGTGATCCATCGCCAAGTTTTCCAATATACATACCCGGACGCCGACGGATATGTTCGTTCCATTTCAGCGTCTGTATGGCGTTGTCATCGTATGTGCCGGCATCAATAGATGCATCTGTGACGGGAACAGTATCTTCCGTTATGTCGAATTCTTCCCTTTGATCAAGTTCGAAAATATCCTCGCTCATAAATAGACCAATATATCTACAAAATTACAAAAAATCTTGCGATTAAAAAAATGGAAAACGAGAATCCTTCCAAGACTCTATAAATGCAGGGCATCTTTGAAACGTTTCACGACATCTTCTTTCCCTGTATGTTTCCCTTCATCCTCGCTTAGCTTGCATGTGTCGCAATAGAAAGGTCATGATTCGGTTATTTTAACCGCCAATAGTTTTATTACTTCATCGGTTTTATTCCGGGGAAGTCGTTGGTGAAATGTGTGATAATAGGGCGCATGGCTTGCAGTTTTCAGTTTGTTTAATTTTTATAACAAATTGACAGGGGAATTTGGTTGTATTGGGATAATATCTTTGTCTCGTTGCCACCATGTCATCTGTTTTTTGGCATAAACGCGCGTGTTTTTCTTAATCCGTTCTATGGCTGTGTGTCTGTCCATTTCCTCATCGAAGTATGCAAACATTTCTTTAAGACCTACCGTGTTGAGCGAATTGAGATGACGGAGGTGAAACACGCTTTGTGCTTCTTCTTCCAATCCTTTGTTTATCATGTTGTCAACGCGATGGTTGATGCGGTCGAAAAGCACAGGGCGTTCCGGTGCGAGAAGGAGTTTGCGGATATTGAAATTACGCTCTTTGTGATTGCCTGTGCGCAATTCACTATAAGGTTTGCCGGCAGCTCTGATAATTTCGACAGCGTGAAAGATCCGTTTGATATTATTCTTATCCACCTGGTCGAAATAGGCAGGATCAATTGTTCTTAATTCATCCTTGAGCCATTCTTTACCTTTTAATGCAAACTCTTGTGTGAGTTTCTGCCGTATATTGTCAGGCACAGTCGGCAATTCATCAATGCCCTTGCAAAATGCATCGATATACATCATTGAGCCCCCGCACACTATAGCAGTGCCTGTTCGCTTTATTACGTCAGTGACAATTCTAATGGCATCCTCTTCAAACATCGAGGCGCTGTAATAAGCATCAAGGGGGAGAATGTCAATCAGATGATGAGGCACAGTTTCCAGTTCTTCTTTCGATGGCATGGCTGTGGACACGGGTATGCCATGAAACACTTGCCGGCTGTCTGCGGAGATAATCTCTGTATTGAGGCGCAATGCTGTTTCAATAGCCAGGGCCGACTTGCCAGATGCAGTCGGCCCTGTTATAACTATTACAGTAGGCTTTTCCATTATTGGGCTACGAGACGACAGATGTTGACAACAACATCGCGTGCTTTCTCCATTGACTGAATGGGTACATATTCATAGCGACCGTGGAAATTCTCACCGCCTGCAAAAATATTGGGGCAGGGGAGACCTTTGAACGACAATTGGGCGCCATCAGTGCCGCCTCTGATAGGTTGCACTCTAGGCTCTACACTGGCTTCGCGCATAGCTTTTTCAGCGATTTCGATAATGTGCATCACCGGCTCTATTTTCTCGCGCATGTTGTAATACTGGTCTTTGATTTCGACAGAGCAGCAACCGGGATATTCCATGTTGGTTTTTCGCACCAGATGCTCAATCTCACGCTTGCGGCTTTCGAAGCGGGCACGGTCATGGTCACGGATGATGTAAGTCAAAGTGGTTTCTTCAACACTTCCTTCGATTCCTACGAGATGATAGAATCCTTCGTAGCCTTCGGTGTGTTCCGGTGTTTCCCAGCGAGGGAGCATGACTATGAAGTTGTTGGCCACCCGCATCGAATTTATCATTTTGTGTTTTGCATAGCCGGGATGAACATTTCTGCCTTTGATTATTACTTTGGCTGAAGCTGCGTTGAAGTTCTCGTATTCCAGTTCCCCTACTGCTCCTCCATCCATAGTGTATGCAAATTCGCATCCGAATTGCTCAACATTGAATTTGTGAGCACCAAGACCGATCTCTTCATCCGGGTTGAATCCTATTCTGATTTTGCCGTGCTTCACTTCAGGATGCTGCTGCAGCCAAGCCGCAGCATCAATAATTTCTGCGATACCGGCTTTATCGTCAGCACCGAGCAGTGTGTTGCCGTCTGTCACTATAAGATCCTGCCCTATGTAATTCAGCAGCTCCGGGAATTCATCAGGGGATAATACTATTCCGGATTCCTTGTTTAGAGTAATTACAGTGCCATCGTAATTCTTGACTATACGGGGATTTACATGTTTTCCTGACATGTCGGGGGATGTATCCATGTGGGCAATGAAGCCGATAGTTGGCACGTTTTTACTTGTGTTGGATGGTAAGGTTGCGAAAAGATATCCATTGTCATCAAGCGTAATCTCATCGAGGTTCATATCCTCAAGGACGCCTTTAAGATATTTTGCAAATTCCATCTGTCCGGGTGTGGACGGGGTCATGTTTGTAAGTTCATCGCTCTGGGTGTCGAATCTTACAAAATCGAGAAAACGGTCGGTTAGTGTCATATTTAGTTTTCAATTTAGAATTTCTATTATAGGCAGGCATAGCCCGTGCACATCTCCAAAAAAACAATTTACCGAACAGACGTGGTATCGTATTACCGAGCAGACGTGATATCGGATTACCGAATGAACGTGCCAGCGTATGTTAGGAAAAAGTCAACGACCTGCCCGAAGCCTGCGCGGTTAAAACCGCCGACATGTGAGAAGTATGCTTGACTTTTGTATCGCAAAATTAAGAAATATCTCTCAATATGAGATAAGATTAAAGCAATTTTTTATAATTTTGTGTTATGAAACAGAGAATTTTGATTATTTGTGTGCTTGCAGTGTGCATCGGTTTCATTTGTTTCGGAGTCTGCAGTCTGTGCTCTCATAGAAATGACGAAGTCACGAATAGGGCTACAGGTATTCCTGACAGTTCGGAAACAACGGCTCCGGAAGCCCGGAAACAGAGTGCATCAGGGATGCGTGAATCGGTAAGCAATAATGTACAGGGTGTTAGACACTATGATAATCTTGATTATGTGGTAATTCCTTCTTCTATAGTTAGTCAGGATTGTGAATATGAAGGTTTTCGATTGTCATTCAACGAGCATAACCGGACTCCCAACTGGGTTGCTTGGGAATTGCTTGAAAATGAAATTAATGGAGAAAATACCCGCCATAATAAATTCTGGAAGGATATAAATGTGAAAGGATGTCCTACTACAAATGATTATCGCAGTTCGGGATATGACAGAGGGCACATGTGTCCGGCTGCTGATCAAAAGTGGAGTCAGAAGGCTATGGATGATTGTTTTGTGATGGCAAATATGTGTCCGCAAGACCATGCTTTGAACTCCGGGGCTTGGAACACTCTTGAGAATAAGGGACGCAATTGGGTAAAACGGGATTCAGCACTTGTGATTGTTGCCGGTCCTATTTATAGCAAGGATGATACAACTACAATTGGAGGAGGAGTATTGGTGCCGGGTGCTTTTTTCAAGGCGATTCTTGCCCCGTATGTTGAAAAGCCGAGAGCGATAGCCTTTGTGTTTCCCAATATGTCGGCTCCGGGAAATATGCAGAATTATGTTATGACTGTGGATGACCTTGAAAAGTTAACCGGTTATGATTTCTTCTCTTCTCTTCCCGATTCTATAGAAAATGATGTTGAATCAGTAGCGTCTTTCAGAGAATGGAACAGCAGATGAATCTTTTATACGAAAATGATACGATAGTGGCCATCTCTACACCTGCGGGAGTGGGAGGAATAGCAGTAATAAGGGTTTCAGGTAAAGATGCACGGGAGGTACTCAGTCGTTGCTGGAATGGAATTGAGTTAGGTGGTTTGGTGACGCATACTGCACATTTGGGTAAAATTTTGATGAATGATGGCTCGGAATTGGATGAAGTTGTAATAACTTTTTTCAAGGGACCTCATTCGTTTACCGGGGAGGATGTAATTGAAATTTCATGCCATGGTTCAAAATGGATACAGAGAGAGATTGTAAATGCACTGGTTTGTAATGGCGCAAGACCGGCTGAGCCGGGCGAGTTTACAAAACGGGCTTTTCTAAATGGCAGAATCGATCTGGCTCAGGCTGAGGGCGTGATAGATATGATTTCAACAACATCCAAAGCAGCTCATAAGATGGCGATGCAGCAGATGGATGGTAAATTTTCATCATATTTTAATAATTTGCGCGAGCAACTGATAGAACTTGCATCGTTGCTTGAATTAGAACTTGATTTCTCTGAAGAGGAAGTAGAATTTGCTGACCGTGACCGATTGCTGACACTTTGTGAAAGTTTGGAAAAGCGGATAGTAGGATTGGCCGCAACATATTCATCAGGAAAGGCGATAAAAGAAGGAATTCGGGTGGTAATAGCCGGCATCCCTAATGCCGGGAAATCTACGCTGCTTAATCAATTGCTCGGGGAAGACAAGGCTATAGTAACAGATATTCCGGGCACAACGCGTGATGTTATTGAAGACACCCGGGAAATAGGTGGAATGTTATTCAGGTTTGTTGATACAGCAGGATTGCGATCCACCGATGACATGGTTGAGCAGATAGGTATCCAACGTGCTGAAGAAAGAATGTCGAAGGCAGCTATAATATTATGGGTTGTTGATATTACTGCAGATATTAGTTCGCAAATGAAAATGATAAACAGCGGCATGCATAAATATCCGGAAGCATATCATATACGCGTTATCAATAAGTGTGATGAAGCGGAAAACAATAATGCGGAGGGGATACATATTTCCGCAAAAGACGCGGAATGTGTGGAGAAAGTAGAGAAAATGCTCGTTGAGGTGTCAAAAAAAATATATGGAGTATCGGAAGATATAATTATAAGTAATGCAAGACATTATGCAGCATTGACAAGAGGAGTGGAATCGCTTGCGAGAGTAAGGGAAGGGTTGGCAAATAATCTGAGTGCCGATTTTGTGGCGCAAGACCTTCGCGAGGCAATATACCATCTTTCGTCAATCACTGGATCAATCACTACCCCGGATCTCCTTTCATCCATATTTTCGCGGTTTTGCGTCGGCAAATAGTTAATTGCCTGAATATCACATAATTAGCTAATAAATAGCACGAAACGCCTCTTTTTAGGGGCGTTTTTTGTTGGTCAAAATGTCCGATTTTATCGCATTTTGGTCGATTTTAAAAGTTTTCTGTACCGCGATTGTACCGTTTCCGTGGTTTCAGTTACACCTCTTCCGAGGTTGTAGACGATATGGCACGCAGTGACACATAGTGACACGCGATGACACAGTTTTAACAGAATTTTAACGGAAATAAACAATGAGCAGTACTATCGAAATTACTAAAATCTGTGAGCTTTGCGGCTCTAGTTTCATAGCCCGCAAGTGCTCAACGCGGTTCTGTAGCAAGAGATGTGCCGAACGCTCTTATAAGGAGCGCATAAGACAGACTCATGTTGCTGAACAACAGTCAATAGCTGATCGTTCGAGAACTGATAAAATCTCAGATCTTGAATATATTAGCCCTACACAATGCGCTGGACTCATAGGGGTGTCAAGGCGAACTTTGTACCGCTATCTTGAGGCTAACAAGATACCTTGTTGCCAGTTCAATGGCTGTACGAGAATACGGCGATGTGATATCGACTCTCTTTTCGAAAAAAGGGAATACATCAAAAGGGAGAAGAAGGCGGCTAAGCCCATCGAGGAGTTTTATACGACCAAGGAGGTTCTTGAGAAGTTCGGCATCAGCAATTCGTGGCTATTCAAGATGGCCAAGGAGCGGAATATCCCTAAAACCATCGCCCTTGGCAAAACGCTATGGAGCCGCAAGCATATCGACTTGGCTCTTGCAGATAAGCTGACTTCCGAAATGCTGCCTGAAGAGTGGTATTCGGTTGAGGATGTAAGCGCAAGATTCAACATGTCGAAGGAGGCTGTCTACCGGTTCGTTTCAGAGCGTCAAATCGACAAGCGTAAAGACAAGCGCAAAGTGTTCTATTCTCGCTGGCAATTTGACGTGGCTATGGGTGTCACCAACGATCTTGCTCCGCAGTATTACACAATGACTGAGGCAATGGCCCGGTTCAACATGACCCGCGACCAGATATCTCACTATGTCCGTGCTTATAATATCCCCAGGATTTACGAGGGCAAATATGTGAAAATCGAGCGTAAGGCTCTCGATAACTTCTTCGCTCCGCCAAAATTGGTTAAAAATCAGTGAAAGGTACAAGTGATTTCTATGTCACCGTTTCACCATCAATCCCTTATATAGTTTTGCTACACGAATAATCAACAAGCAACAAATACAACCATGTTACCATCAACCTGTTCAAAAGTCAGCCTACGCCTGCGTCCGATCAAGAACGACCGTCTGTCGCTGTACCTCGACTACTACCCGGCTATCCGCAATCCGAAAACCATGAAGATGTCGCGCCGTGAATATCTGGGATTCTACATCTTCGCCAAGCCGCGCAACAAATATCAGCGCGAATACAACGATTCGATACTGATGCGTGCTGAGATTATACGCTGCCGCCGTCAGGAGGCGGTTATCAATAATGAATTCGGATTCCTCGACCGCGAGCAGCCAAAAGCCGACTTCCTGCTGTATTTTGAGGAGAAGGCGAAGAAGCACTACGAAAAGTGGATTATCGTCTTTCGCCACTTCGAGAAATTCGTCAATGGCAAATGTTCATTCGGCGATATCACCACGGAGCTGTGTGGCAAATTCCGTGAGTACCTGCTTACGGCCAAGCAGCTCCGTCACCCTAAGCTGACTATCACTCGCAACTCCGCTGCCGGATATTGGTCAACATTCCGCGCCCTGCTCAAAGAGGTCTATAAGGAGAGGCTGCTGAAAGAAAATCTCAACGATTTCATAGAGGATATTGACTCGGAGGAGGTCAAGAAGAATTTTCTCACGGCTGAGGAGGTGAAATTGCTTGCCGCCACGCCATGCGAGAAGCCGATACTGAAGTCTGCTTCGTTGTTTTCAATCCTGACAGGATTGCGAATAAGCGACATACTCAAATTGCGGTGGGGAGGACATTCGACCGGATGCCGATGGGGAGATGGCTATGTTCATCCGCATCCAGAAAACGCAAAAGGAATCTATCCACCCACTCAGTCCGGAGATGCTGGCTTTATGTGGCGAACGGGGAAAAGGTATCGTCTTCAAGGGCTTCAACCGCTCGATGACGCAGGAGCCTTTGAAGAAGTGGCTTAAAGCTGCAGGGATAAATAAACGGATAACATTCCACCGCTTCCGCGACACATTCGCTACCCTCCAGCTCGCCGCCGGCACTGACATATATACCGTAAGCAAGATGCTCGATCATGCCAACGTGACTACCACTCAAATCTACGCAAAATTGGTTGACTCCACCAAGCGCAACACTGTTGACCGCATCAAACTCTCCTAAGTTTTCTCAAAGGTGACCATAGTTCAATCTGTTCTATGGTCGCTTTTTCGTTTTTTTTCTCATAACATGGCATAGTCAAATTCATTCATATTCATCCATCCTGATTCATTTAATCAATCAAACAGTTAAAAATCACATTATCGGATAAAAATTGTGTCCAAAGAGCAGTTTATTTGAAACGGCACATTATATTTTTGCGGGATATGACAATAAATTATATCCGCATGAATATTCATCTAAATTTTATCCGGACTATTGCCCTTATCTGCATCGCAGGCAAGGCTGTGTCCGTAGGCTTCGCATCAGGCGGTGCATCACTGGCGACTTCTCTATATTCATCACTCACTACATTTCTCTTGCTTGCGCTATGCTATGTTTCTTTGGAATACGGCGTGCGTTTCTTTATCATCCCACTTGTCTTCGAACCACTAACCATTCTTTCGTTCAAACGAAAAAAGGTTAAGATTGTCGAACAAACAGTGGAATCCCCGGTCATTCCGGAAGAAAATCTATCTCCTCTCGACAATCCTAAAGCACAGGAAGTGATAGCTTATGCCTTGGGAACGTTTGCCAGAGTGCTGACTGATGAGGAACTGATGACACTTGACAACAGTCTAAAGACCTTAATTCTTGGTGAAGACGTTAATCAAACCTCGGTAAACCGGCGCATCTCCAACTTCCGCACTCACGATGTGTATCATTTCGGTTGGAATATTGCCAAACGGCTTAAAATATCCAATACCGTAATGGCTGAGTTTCTGAAATCACAATTCCCATGGCAGCTCGCGGATGTCGAGATCGGCACCATTGCCAAAAAACTTTCTTCAGACGAAGGTGCGTTCACTCTCCCTAAAGTCGAGCCAAGGTTGCCCCTGGCACCCTATCCTCTTGCCAAGAAACTCGGCATAAGTTAAAAATCGGTGAAACTCTGCTAATATGCTAAATAACTGTTCCACTCACTGGTTCACCATTGCCGATACCCATAATTTTGCGTCAAATTCTAACTCGAAAAATTATGGAACAGAAAGTTTCTTTTGACTCGCTTCCTGAATTGGTAAGCAGTCTGATTAACGAAATCGACAGTCTGAAAACTATCGTAAAGGAGACCATCTGCATGAAACCGTCTCAGTCCGACAATCGTCTTGTTGGCATCGATGAGGCTTGCAGGATTCTCCGCCGCAAGAAGTCAACAGTGTATCACATGGTGCGCGATGGCATACTGCCACACTACAAAGTAGGCAAGATGCTTGAGTTCCGTCCTTCTGAACTAATCGCTTGGCAGGAGCAGCACGCTTGCGACAGCTCCAAATCTACCAGCGAGATTCTTGCCGAGATGAAATCCACAATGCGCCGCCAACCTAAATCCGGATGGTGATATGGAGACACTGGATGAAGCATTGATGAACGGCGATCCTGAAGCGACACCGTTCATCAGAGTCGGGACTATCTACTACAAGATAGCTTCACAGCCTCAGCCCGATGGCTCGGTGGCGATAAGACGTCTACGATGGGAGAAGAATACGATAGTCTTTGACTATGGTAAGGACTATCTGCGTCTGATACCGCGCTACAACGGATTCTGCACCATTCCCGTTCATGTGGGATATACTCGTGAGGTTAACGGTTTCTACAATATCTACGAATCGATATCTCATGAGCCGGGCGCCGGTCCGTGGCGACACATTCAGATGCTTGTAGAACATATCTTCGGCGACCAATATGAGTACGGTCTCGACTATCTCCAGTTGCTGTATCTTCGCCCGATGCAGAAATTGCCTATACTGCTGTTGGTTTCGGAGGAAAGGAACACCGGCAAGACTACTTTCCTGAATTTCCTGAAATCCGTATTTGAGGATAACGCTACTTTCAACACTAACGAGGATTTCCGCAGCAAGTTCAATTCCGACTGGGCAGGAAAACTGCTTGTGATGGTTGATGAGGCGCTGCTGACCCGACGCGAGGATTCAGAACGATTGAAGAACCTGAGCACAGCCAAGAGCTACAAGGCGGAGGCGAAAGGAAAAGACCGTGACGAGATTGGCTTCTTTGCCAAATTCGTGATGTGCTCAAACAATGAGCGGACACCTGTTCTTATCGACCCCGGCGAGACGAGATACTGGGTACGGAAAATTGAGCCGCTGGGGAAAGATGACACCGGATTTCTCAAACATCTGCGGCGGGAGATACCTGCGTTCCTGGGGTACTTGTGTCGAAGGGAATTGGTTTCTAGAGAAGAGAGCCGTATGTGGTTTTCGCCTAAGCTTCTCGAAACTCCGGCGCTTCAGCACATCATTCGCTCTAACCGAAACCGGCTGGAACTTGAGTTGATTGAACTCTTGCGCGACATAATGTTGTCAACCGGAAACGAAAGCGTAAGTTTCTGCCTGAACGATGTCCTGAATATTCTTAATGTCACAAACGTAAAGGCTTAGAGATTGCAAATCCGGAACATTCTGCAGGAGTGCTGGCATATCTACCCCGCCTCTAACGCGCTTACCTATCAGCGATGGGAGTTGAATGTGATGCAGCCCGGCGGCTATTCCTCCACGTCGAGGACCGGACGCTTCTATACCGTAACAAAATCTTTTCTTGACACTCTTTAATATTGTTGAATTGTTGAAAAGGTTGGTATAATCAATGGTTGTCAGTCACTTGACATCTCAACAATCACTCAACATATCCTCATCAAAGATGAGGGACTAAAGGGAGGATAATTAAACTTCATCTCCCTTTAGGCATAAAGTTTGCGGATAAATGTTGAGCCGATGTTGAATGGATAACATTCAATAACATAGTTTATTACTTGCAAAATTCAACGATTCAACGATTTCGTGTTTAAAGAGAAGCACAGTTCATTATATTACTGATTTGTATGCACGCGCAAAAGGTGGTGAAGATTGGGGTTGCAAGGTTGTGTTTTGAGTATCTCAAAACCTTGCCGACGCCGCCTTGCGGCAGCTTAAAACGAGAATACAATATGAGCGACAACGCTAAGAAAAAGGGTGGCCGGACGGCTCTGCCCGAATACAAGAAGAAAGCCGTGGGCGTGATGGTCAGGTTCAGTCCTGTGGATATGATTTACCTTCGGGCCTGCGCCGATGAATGCGGACTGAGAGTGGCGCAATACGTTCATCGTGCCGCTCTGAATCAGGAGACCACAAGGCTTCTCTCGAAAGAGGAGATGACTGCTGTTTCTGAAATACGGAATGTCGGCAACAACCTCAATCAGATAACAAAGGCGATGCATCTCGGAGCATCAGTGGAGAAGGATATCCGGGATATAATAGCATTTATAACCGGAATTCTCCGGAAGCTTAGGTGAATACTGTAATCACTCATTTGCCTAATCGTAAAATCCTTCATTGGACAATTAAATAATTGAATTAAAACACTATTGACAAATTTTCAAATTCTATGATTGCTAAAATTAAGTCACGAGTGGATTTCTCAGGCATTGTCAACTATGCAAACAATGTCAGGGAGAAGTCGGCACGCATAATCGGCTCTAACGGAGTTCTGCTTGTCGACAACCGTTCAATTGCCGACAGCTTTCAGGCCCAGCTCCGCATCCCTGACGCTAACGGCAGATTGCAACATCTGAGCAAGCCGGTCAAGCACATTTCCATCGCGTTCTCTCCGGAAGACGCCGCCCGCTTCCCCGACAATGAGGAAGGCGACCGATTCATGACGCAGCTCGCCGAGGAATGGCTGATGGAAATGGGTATCGACCCGGCGAACACGCAATTCGTGATCGCCCGTCACTTCGATAAGATGCACCCTCATTGCCATCTCGTTTTCAATCGCATTGCCAATGACGGCACAGTTATCTCTGATAGCAACGAGCGCCGACGCAACGAGGCTGCCTGCCGCCGTATCAAGCAACGTCACGGCCTGACCTTCGGCAATAGCCAATCACGGAAAATCAACCCAGGTCGCCTGCGCAAGTATGAGGCCGCCAAACTGCTTATCCGTCAGTTGTCTCTAAATGCACTTTCTAATGCAAATGATTGGGACACTTTTGGTAAATTGCTTGCAGCAGATGGCATTACGCTATCATTCTGCACTGATGAGAAGTCGGAGCGGATCCTTGGCGTTTCGTATGAACATGACGGGTTCCGCATCTCAGGTTCAAAGCTCGGTCTGCACGGCAAGTTCACTTACGGCAACCTATGCAAGCAGTTTGGCAAACTTGATGAAAGCCGGTCCATAACATCACGTGGAGAATTTGCCAAGGAGAGACACATTGTCTATATCCCTGTCGTGCGGTATGTCAAGATAATTGCATCGAGCCTTGGCTCTGTCGGCAATAAAAAAGCCGGCTCGCACGACATCAACCGCTAGCACGAGGTCGGCAATCGGCGCAAAGTCTACAACCACGTTGACGACCATATCGAGGAAGAATCCACGTCTTATAAATTAAAAATGTAACTCCCATGGCATCCAAAGACGAATACTATCAACGCATAATCTCTTCCCTTCAGTCCGACATCACGCAACTGAAATCCGCATTGGCGGAACAACAACAGGAAATCGAATCACTCAAAGCATCGCTTAGCGGGCCCCAATCCCCGACTATCTCAAAATCGGCATATATTGATTTCAATACCCTACTCTCTCAGATGAAGGAGGTTTGTGATGATACTTTACACCATAACCTTGAACTGTTACCCGGATTGTATGCCGACAAAGAAGAGTTCGAGAAGTATCAGCAAACCGCAAACAATAATTTCGAGACATTCAAGGAATCAGTGGAAACCCGTGTGAAAACCATAGAGAATAAACTCCGTCATCATAACGCGCTCTTCGCAGTCAACCATCATACCCACATCCACAAACCGGGTACGGGTCCCGACCAACATCCACCAACTACTCCGACATTTTGGGAGAACTGGCGCAATGTGATTCTCGGCATTATAGGAGCCGCCGTCTTCGCCGGCTGCTTCCTGCTGCTCAACACCATCAACGACAACCTCCACCTCCGCGAAGAGAAACAGCTGCTCTACAACACCATCGAACTCCTCCAACAACCAAAATAGAATCAACTTAGCAAAATCCGAGCTAAAGCAATATAGAGCTACTTTTTTCTCCCTCAACGCCTTGTCCTCCTCAAATAATTTACGTAACTTTGTATCTTGAAATGTAACGCCAATCTGATAAAGACCATTATTAATAAAGTTATGTGGCGAAAGCCGAAAAATAACTAAAAACTCCGTAGTAGTCGTTACAGGCGTTGTTTGCAGAGGCAAAGCGAGCATAGCTCGATAAGATCGGTCATCAGATGCTACTTCGGAGCTTTCTTATTTATAAACTTCAACATCTGCATGACGTTAAGCGCACCGCAGGCAAAATATTTCGCTCACTGGCTTACACGGAGCTTGCCCTCGGACAATCTCGGTAAGTTGACTGCATCTCTACAGGATGCACAAGTGGACTTAACGCCTCATCAGATTGATGCCGCGCTTTTTGCCTTCAAGTCGCCCCCTTCAAAAGGTGCGATACTTGCCGACGAGGTCGGACTCGGCAAAACCATTGAAGCCGGCATTATACTCTCACAGTTTTGGGCTGAACACCGCCGCCACCTGCTCATCATCGCTCCGGCCAACCTCCGCAAGCAATGGGCGGCAGAACTGCAGGAAAAGTTTTACCTTCCATCTCGCATTCTCGAATCCAAAACTTTCAACGGATATATCGAGCAAGGCAACCTCAATCCGTTCAACTGCGAAGAAATAGTCATTTGCTCATATCAGTTCGCAAAGACTAAAGCCCCTTATCTGAAACAAACTCCTTGGGATTTGGTAGTTATCGACGAGGCTCACCGCCTCCGCAATGTCTATAAACCTACCAACAAAATCTCCAACGTAATAAAGAATGCGCTTGCTGACCGCAAGAAAATCCTTCTTACTGCCACTCCGCTTCAAAACTCCATACTTGAACTTTACGGTCTTACAACCATCATAGATGATTATGCCTTTGGCGACCTTAAAAGTTTTAAGATGCAGTATAATCACAATCTTGACGAGACCGATTATCAGAATCTTCGTCGCAGGCTTGCTCCGCTATGCAAGCGCACACTTCGCCGTCAGGTGTTGGAGTATGTGCGCTATACAAAGCGTATAGCCATACTTCAAGAGTTCTTCCCGACCAAAATGGAGCAAGAACTCTACGACCTCGTTTCGGAGTATCTGCAACGTCCGCGCCTCTATGCGCTGCCTAACAGTCAGCGTCAACTGATGACGCTTATACTCCGCAAACTCCTTGCATCATCTACCCACGCCATTTACGGTACACTATGCTCTCTAATTGTCAAGTTGGAAGAAAAGCTCAACCGCCAAGGCGTTGACCCTGACGAAAATCTTTTCTCCAACGACTATGAGGACTATGAGAGCGAGACCGATGAATGGCTCGATGATGAAGAAGACGAGGACGAGCCGGAGGAAGAAGAAATCCTCACCCCACACGATATTGAGTGCATAAAGGGTGAGATAGCTGACCTTGAAAAGTTCCGCGACCTCGCTTTCAAGATTAAACGTAACTCAAAAGCCGAGCAACTTTTTGACGGCCTTGAACAAGGCTTCGCCCAACTCGAAGAATTGGGCGCGCCCAAAAAGGCGTTAATCTTTACCGAGAGTCGCCGCACACAAGATTTCCTTTTTGAACTACTCGAAAAGCGAGGGTACAAAGGTCAGGTGCTACTTTTCAACGGCTCGAACTCCGACAAGCAATCAACAGCCATCTACAAGGCTTGGAAAGAAAAGCATAAGGGCACATTGAAGATTACCGGGTCGGCCACCGCCGACAAGCGAGCAGCCCTTGTTGACTACTTCCGCGGTGAAGCCACCATTATGATTGCTACCGAAGCTGCCGCCGAGGGTATCAATCTACAGTTCTGCTCTCTCGTTGTCAACTACGATATGCCCTGGAATCCGCAGCGTATTGAGCAACGCATAGGCCGTTGCCACCGCTACGGTCAGCAATTCGATGTTGTTGTGATTAACTTCCTCAATAAGCAGAACGCTGCCGATGTACGCGTTTACGAATTGCTCGACCAAAAATTTCAACTATTCAACGGCGTATTCGGTGCTTCCGATGAAGTTCTTGGAGCTATCGGCAACGGTGTTGATTTTGAAAAGCGCATTGCCCTCATTTATCAGCAGTGCCGCACACCCAAAGAGATTAAAGAGGCTTTTGACGCACTTCAAGAGGAACTGCAAGAGCAAATATCTGACAAGATGCTCAAAGCTCGCTCAACGCTTCTTGAAAACTTCGACGAGTCTGTCAAAGAGAAACTGCGCAGTGACCTTGAAGAAGCACAGGGCAACCTCGACCGCTATGAATCTGTACTGTGGAGTCTCGCCAAATACGCCTTTGGCGAATATACTGACTTTAACGAGGCTGAACGCTCGTTTATCATCGACCGCAGAGAGTGTTATCCGGCATTGCCATCTTTAGACACGCGCATCTATGGCAAGCATATACTCATACCGGCCAAGGATAAGCGGAAACCATTGCCCGACGATGCTATCGCTTTCCGTCGCGGCTCATACTTAGCCCAATCGATGCTTGAGACGCTGATGGACTCAGCGGTTGAACCGATTGAAATTACTCTCGACTATTCAAATTCGACCACCAACGTTGCCCTTATTAAAGAACTCGTTGGCAAGTCGGGTTGGCTCACTGTTGACAAGCTCACCATCGACTCCTTCGAGCGCGAAGATTTCTTCCTCTACGGTTGTATCACTGACGAGGGCAAGCCTGTCTATGCCGACATTGCCGAGAAAATGTTGCAGTTGGCGAGTGTCGGCTCGCAACCGCTTGTTTCGGAATTATCCGAAACAACTGCCGCTATGCTTGCTGACCAAATCACCGCCCAAAGGTCGGAGATCACTACCGCCAACTCCGTGCGCAACAACAATTTCTTTGAGGAAGAAATGGAGAAGCTCGATAACTGGGCCGATGATGTCAAAGCCGGATTGGAGAAAGAGTTGCGCGACCTTGACGCCGAAATCAAGCTCCGCAAGAGCGAGAGCAAAAAAACCTCGCGCCTTGAAGAAAAAGTACGTTTCCAACGCCTTATTAAAAATCTTGAAAAGAATCGCAGCGAAAAACGTCTCAACCTTTATCAAGCCCAGGACGAGGTTGACTCTCGCAAGGAAGCCTTGCTCTCTAAAGTCGAAGCTATGCTCGCCCAAAGAATTGAGCAATCCAAGTTAATAACTTTTCATTGGAATATCATATAACGCTTATGAAAGCAGAAGAAATAAAAAATCTGTTTGACAGTTTTGAATCCATAGCCATTGAATATGAGGGTGTGGAGTGTTGGAGTGCAAGAGAACTTGCTCCGGTAATGGGCTATGTCCAATGGCGTAACTTCCAATCCATCATTGAAAAGGCAAAAGAATCCGCAGAAAATGCCGGAGAACTGACGTCAGACCATTTTGCTGACGTCAGCAAAATGGTCACACTTGGGTCAGGTGCTGAGCGTCAGATAGATGACGTTATGCTCACCCGCTACGCTTGCTATCTTGTGGCGCAAAATGGCGACCCTCGCAAGCCGGAAATCGCTTTCGCCCAAAACTATTTTGCAGTACAGACACGCCGAGCTGAGCTTGTGCATCAGCGACTTCTTGATTATGAACGAGTACAAGCCCGTGCCAAACTTGCCGACACGGAGCATCACCTTTCCGGCGTACTGTACGAGCGTGGCGTTGACTCAAAGGGCTTTGCCATTATTCGCACTAAAGGTGACCAGGCGTTGTTTGGACTCAACACCGCCATGATGAAACGCCGCGTTGGTGCACCCGACAAGCGTCCGCTTGCCGATTTCCTTTCAACACTCGCAATCAAGGCTAAGGATTTTGCAGCAGAAATGACATCAGTAAATGTTCAGCAAAAAGATCTTCGAGGTCAAGTAAGCATAGAGCGTGAGCATATCGACAATAACTCAGCAGTCCGCGATATGCTACTTGACCGTGGTATCCGCCCCGAAAATCTTCAACCCGGAGAAGACATCAAAAAAGTGGAGCGCCGCCTCAAAGCCGACGAAAAGAAAATCCTCCCCAAAAAGAAAAAATAAGATGCTCGCCCAAAAGATTGAGCGATCCAAGTTAATAACCTTTCATTGGAGGATAGTATGAAAATTTTTCCAATCAGAAAATACTTATTCAACTCTTTCCTAATTATAATGGTATTTTTCAATATCATTATCCTTGTCAGAGGAATATATCACTACTTCCCTAATATGTGTATGTTAGGTGATAATCCAGATAGTTTAGGTTTTTATAGTTTTTGGGCCGACATTTTATGTTCAATTGGCTCTTTTACAATGATATTTATAACAGCCAAAACCATTGATTTAAATGAAAGACAGTTGACTGAGCTCAAACGCCAATGGAAAGAAGATCATAGTCCTTACTTGTCTTGCCAACTTATAGCTAAATCTGACCACTTTCTCTTGCGAATATTAAATTCAGGCAACACGACAGCTGATAGAGTAAATATTGCTATTGACTCAGAATTAGGAGATCCAAAAAAATCCGATAAACAACTTGTTCCTTTTCGTTTCACGGAACTAAAAGAGTTTCTCGAAACACAAGAATTTGTCATACCTCCGCATGAAAGTTTATATTTTACGATTTGGATTACTCCCTATCGCGAAATAGACAATCTTCCGAATGGATATATTTCTGTATCGATTAAAGATTTGACTACAAATTTTGGTATATATAAATTATACCCTCGAAATTTTGCGTTTGCATCCTTTGAAAAAGAAAATATCGGAACATCTGTTGTAAATGCAATTTCTGAAGTAAATAGAACGATTAAGAACAAAACATTTTCGCTTAAATAATGGCAAACAGAATAAATAAATTGGAGCTTACATGGATAGGCAAGGAGGATGACCCCATTGCCCTTGAACCACGATTACTTATAGACACCCCGGAATATAGTTACGGTGATGTCGAAACAGGAACTCTCTTCAATGGTAAACCGTGGCCGGGCAATATGCTAATCCACGGCGATAATCTTCTTGCTCTCAAAGCACTTGAACAGGATTTTGCGGGTCAGATAAAATGTATTTACATTGATCCCCCTTATAACACAGGTTCTGCATTTGAACATTATGATGATAATGTCGAACACAGTATTTGGCTATCTCTTATGCGAGATCGTCTTATAATATTACGTAATCTTTTATCAGACAATGGAAGTATTTGGGTGACGTTAGATGATAATGAAGTATATTACTGCAAAGTTTTGATGGATGAAATATTTGGAAGAAATAATTTTGTAGGTAGCATTATCTGGGAAAAAGCCGATAGTCCTAAGATGGATCCCAAATATTTCTCAACTAGACATGATACCATATTAGTATTTGCGAAAGAACTCAAGGCCCTTAAAATCAATAGAGAAATATCTACTGAAATTCCTGACCACTATAACAAAACTGATGAGAATGGCAGACGTTATTATTTGAAACCAATGAGGGTGATGGGCGGAAATGTAAGTGAAAGCTTATTTTACCCCATGATTGCTCCAGATGGAACTGAAGTTTTGCCAGTCTCAGCAGCCGGTGAAAGGACATGCTGGAGATGGAGTAAGAAAAAGGTTGAGGAAGAATTTAACCGTATTGAATGGGTAAATGGAAGGAATGGATGGTCTCTTTATTTTAGAATCTATGCAGATTCATCTAAGGGCACTCCTGTTCAAACTATATGGACCCATGGTGAAGCAGGCAGCAATAGAACTTCCAAATCTGAAATTAATGCTTTATTTGGGACTAATACTTTTGATACTCCAAAGCCAGAAAAGCTAATTCAAAAAGTGCTTAATGCAACAACATCTCCCGGCGACATTGTTCTTGATAGCTTCCTCGGAAGTGGCACCACCGCAGCCGTCGCTCACAAGATGGGTCGCAAATGGATTGGTGTTGAATTAGGCGATCATGCTTATACTCATTGCGCGGTCCGCATGAAGAAAGTCATTGAAGGTGAGCAGGGAGGCATCTCCAAAGCGCAGAATTGGAAAGGTGGTGGTGGCTTTAAGTTCTATGAACTTGCGCCGAGCCTTCTCAATCACGACAAGCACGGCAACCTTGTTATCAACAAGGAGTATAATGCTGATATGCTTGCCGCAGCAATGGCTAAACAGGAGGGCTATACCTACGCTCCCGACAAAGATGTTTATTGGAAACAGGGTCGCGGTTCGGAAAAAGATTTCATCTTCACCACTACACAGTTCCTAACTGCCGAAGCTTTGCAACAGTTGCATGAGCAGATGGGCGAAGATGAGTCGCTACTGATATGTTGCACCTCGTTCCAGTCGGAGTGCCGCAACCGCTATCCCAACATCACAATCAAGAAGATACCGCAGATGCTTCTTGGCCGTTGCGAGTTCGACAAGGACGATTACTCACTCAACATCGTTTCTCTCCCTGAGATAGAAAACGATGAAGTTGAAGATGAAATCTTCGATGAGCCAGAGGAATCCTCAGCTCCCGAGACTAACGCTCAACCCAATCTCTTTGACTGATGAACACCGTAGCCAACAACATACGCCAACGACTTTCACTCCGCAAGCCGCTTGCTGAGGCTCTTGACCTCACTTCGCGGATTGTTGATAATCTTTCGTTGCAGAAGCCCCCGAAAGATGAGGCCGAGCTGAAAGCCTTTCTGATAAAGGAACTTTCAGAGGTTAAAGCGATAGTGCCAACGGTCAAAGACTTTGACCGAGATTTCCCCTCACTCGCTTTCTCGATAGCCACCGGCATCGGAAAGACTCGACTTATGGGCGCAATAATCGCTTACCTCTATCTGAAGAAAGGCATAAAGCATTTCTTCATACTCGCTCCGAATCTTACGCTCTATAACAAGTTGATACGCGACTTCGGCGACCCTTCATTTGAAAAGTACGTTTTCAAAGGGATAAGCGATTTTGTAACCAATCCGCCTCAGATTGTAACCGGCGAGACATACAACGACCGCACACCGTCGCTGTTCTCATCGTTGCAAATCAATATCTTCAACATCGCCAAATTCAACAAGGACAGCAAGCAGGGTAGTAAGGGCTTGCCGCGTATGCGTCGCCTTTCGGAATATATCGGTCAGTCGTACTTCGACTACCTCGCTTCACTCGAAGACCTTGTTATTCTGATGGACGAGGCGCACCGTTATCACGCTGACGCATCAAAGAAAGCCATAAACGAACTCAACCCGGTGCTTGGCTTTGAAATGACGGCTACGCCTATCGACGAGAAGAACCGACCGTTCAAGAACATTGTATATGAATACAATCTTGCTCAGGCCCTTGCCGACAAGAAGTATGTCAAAGACCCTACTATCGCCGGGCGCAAAAACTTTGACAAGAAAGATTGGTCGGCAGAAGAAATCGAGAATATGAAACTCATGGACGGCATCAATGTGCACGAACGCACCAAAACCGCCATCGAACTTTATGCCAAGCAGAACGGCAAGCACGTAGTGCATCCATTTATCTTGGTCGCTTGTCGCGACATTGCCCACGCCAAAGCCGTTACCGAAAAACTCGAAAGCGACACAATACTACACGGCAAATACAAGGGTAAGGTACTCAGAATTGACAGCGAGAGCAAAAAGGACGAAGAAATCGAGCAGCAATTTGTTGCCCTCGAATCACCCGACAATCAGATTGAGATTGTTGTGCACGTCAATATGCTCAAAGAGGGTTGGGATGTGAATAATCTTTACACGATTATTCCACTCCGAGCCGCAGATGCCGCCATCCTAATTGAGCAGACTATCGGACGTGGACTCCGATTGCCGTATGGTGGCGAACGCACCGGCAATAAGGACGTTGATACTCTCACCG
Source organism: uncultured Sangeribacter sp. (assembly GCA_964515455.1). Classification (GTDB taxonomy): domain Bacteria; phylum Bacteroidota; class Bacteroidia; order Bacteroidales; family Muribaculaceae; genus Lepagella. Next base: position 2,702 of record CAZEUD010000013.1, on the reverse strand, counting down.
TCATCGCCCACGATAACTTCGCACAAGTTATCGCCAAGTCGAAAGAACCCAATAGTGTTCTCAGTAAGGTTTCTTACGTCGAGCTTGACGATGATGATGACCCGGCAGGTCAAGGTGGAACGGTTGTTAAGACTCCTTCAACCGTAGAGCAGAAATACAGAGAGAAAATACAACAGGCTCAGACCGACTATGAAAAGAAAGTTGCCGAACGCACTTGCGATGCCGTCAGAGCCGTTGTTGATGCTATACCTCAGGTTGCTCATACCGTACAACACTACTCCGACTTGAAGAAGCCGGAAGTTGTAAAGGTTATTCGCGAAAAGGCTGTCGAGGACATAAAGCGTAAAGCACAAGCCGCCAACCCGCTATTTGCCGAACAAGAAGCTGCCGAGCAGATTGCCCAACTTGACAAGGTTATCAAGTCGGTTATCATTGACTATGAGAAAAACGTAATCGAGATACCACGACTTGTTATTGAGCAACCACGCACTCGCAAGGTATTTGAGGACTTTGACCTATTCACTGAACGAGGTTTTGACCTTGCTGACCCAAGTTATGAAATTATCCGTCAAAGTCTTGATACCGGCGAGATAGATGTTATTGCCGGAAAGAACGGTTTATATCGTGGTAAGCCTGAAGATATAATCGTTTCTCGACTGATGGACTATGACGATGTGGATTATGACACATACGCTGATTCGCTATATAAACTCGCAAATCAAGCGATTGATGCAATCCGCTCAAATTCGCCCGGTGCTTCTGACGATGACATCGCCGAAAAAGTCCACACATACCGGGAACCATTGGCTCGAAACATCTATCAGCAGATGTGTGCCAACTCGCACGTTGAGAAAGACCCCCAGCCTCCGAAGCGAGTGCTACCATTCAGTCGTATTCTTGACCAACACGTTATTGTCAACGAGTTTGGCTATCGTATGGTTGAAGACACTCCTTCTCCGGCAAGTTGGGCAAAAAAATATGTTGTCAAAGGCTTCTTGAAGTCTTACTATCCCGAATATCGCTTTGACAGCCTGACGGAGTGGGATTTCGCCTACGCCCTCGAACATGACGATAAAGTGCTAAGGTGGCTTCGCCCTGTTCCTCAGCAGTTCAATATCTATTGGGCCGATGGCTCCAAGAGGTATGAACCCGACTTTATCGTCGAGACTGCCGATGCAATCTATATGTGCGAGACCAAAGCCGAAAAAGATGTTTCGGACGATGATGTTAAAGCTAAAGCCGATGCCGCAAGAACCTATTGCGCCATCGTCTCTGCCTACAACGCCCGACACAGCGGCAAGCCTTGGAAGTATGTCATCATACCTCACACCGCAGTCAAGCGCAACTTCGACTTCAACTACATCCTCGGCAAATCCAATCTCTATCTATCATAAACAAAATATTTATAACGACAAAATGCCTTATAACGAATCATATTACAAGGAACGATTGAAATACCATTTCCAATGGATAAGGATTTGGACATACTGTTTAAGGAGGCTCTGAGGGCTTATTTGGCTTCGGGGGTCGAGGAGCAGGTGGACTATCAGAAGTTCTACCTCTACTCGATTGTGACTCATTCTCCGGCTATTAAGGGCATAAGTGTAAAGTAGGGATATAAAGAGTTTTGATTATGGATCGCGGACAGATTATACTTTTTCAGACGCAGGGAGGTGAGACGAAGATTGAGGTTCGGCTCGCCAATGAGACCGTGTGGCTTACTGCCGACCAAATGGCAGAGCTGTTTCAACGTGACCGTTCGACTATTCAACGGCACGTTAAGAGGATATATGAGGAAGGTGAATTGAAACCGGATTCAACTTGTGCATTTTTTGCACAAGTTCAAACAGAGGGAAAACGTAAGGTGGAACGCCAAATCACAATCTATAACCTTGACATGATTATCAGTGTTGGGTATAGGGTAAATTCACATCGTGGCGTGCAGTTCAGGCAGTGGGCTACACAGGTGCTGAAAGAGTACATGATAAAGGGGTTTGTACTGAATGATGAGTTGCTGAAGAATGCCGGTAAAGGCAATTATTTCGATGAGCTGTTGTCGAGAATACGCGACATACGCAGCTCAGAAAAGGTATTTTACCGCAAGGTGCTGGAGATTTACGCCCTGAGTATCGACTATGACCCTTGTACAGAGGCGACACAGCGGTTCTTCAAGACGGTACAGAACAAAATGCACTTCTCGGCTCACGGCCATACAGCGGCCGAAGTTATATTCCAACGTGCGGATGCTGAAAAGGATTTCATGGGATTGACGACATGGCGCGGCGCGATGCCTACCAAGCATGAAGCAGAGATTGCAAAGAATTATCTGACGGAAGAGGAGGTTGATATGCTTAACCGTATCGTCAACCTATACCTCGACTTTGCCGAACTTCAGGCAAAGAGCCATGTGCCGATGTATATGAAGGACTGGATAAAGAAACTCGATGACTTCCTGACGCTTTCGGGCAAAGAGCTCTTAACTCATGCTGGTGCTGTATCAGCAGAGGTGGCAAAACTCAAAGCTGACACTGAGTATGAGAAATTTCATGAACGCACACAATTTCAACTTTCGCCTGTAGAGATACATTTCCTCGAAGCATTCGAAGCAGAACAGAAAAAACTTAGAGGCAAATGATTATTCCGGCAGGAGGTAGTTGGCGCTGCGGCCGCCTTCTCCGCTGTTGCGGAGCATTCCCTTGGCT
>CAZEUD010000012.1:0-49201 GCA_964515455.1 uncultured Sangeribacter sp. | reverse complement strand
GCAATCACACTCTAACCAATGATAGCGACACCGATTCTGTGGTGCCGCTATCACTTGTTTACAGCGAATCTCCTCGTGTTTCATGCTTTTGGCTAAATAAATTTTTGTCACTCATTGTCACACCTTATCAACCATCAGAAAGTTAAATCAAAGTTAGGTCATTGATAAACCTTTGATTACAAACTTTACATCAAGAATACTCTTCTTCTTCAAGGACTAAAGTACAAATTTATACCCACGGAGGAAATTGGAGGATAAAATTGGGGGCAGATTGCAGTATTCACGAGGAAAAATTTCGGCAGGTATTTTAGCCAAACAAACTTGGAAATCCGGAATTCGGCAAAAATGGAAGTTGTTGATATATAGAAATGTAGAATGTTTGTGCGAAATCGCATTTGTTTGTATAAAATACAAAAAAATCAATCGGACAAACAAACTCAGCGATGTTTATCCGATTGATTATCTTTTATTTGTAGGCCGAATCGGCTTAGTATTCGTCTTCGTTGAAGAAGAAGTCGTCTTTGGAGGGGTAGTCGGGCCAGATTTCTTCGATGCTTTCGTAAACTTCGCCTTCGTCTTCAATCTCCTGCAGGTTCTCTATTACTTCAAGCGGTGCTCCGCTGCGCATCGCAAAATCAAGCAACTCCTCTTTGGTTGCGGGCCATGGTGCGTCTTCAAGTTTTGACGCAAGTTCAAGTGTCCAATACATATTTTATTTTCTGTTATTAGTTATTTATTTTCAGATTATTGATTCCAGATATCGGTTGTCAAAAATTCTGTTGCTATATGTCTATAGCAAATAATTGCCCTAATTGAGACTCATTGTCAGTCTTTCCATTTTTTCCAAACTACCTCATCTACGCCTTGCATAAAGTTGAAGTGGCGGGCTGCAATAAACAGGTAGTCGGAAAGGCGGTTTATGAATTTTATGACATTCGGATCCACGTAGCTTTCATCTGCCAGATCAATGATGCGGCGCTCGGCACGCCGACATATCACACGAGCCATGTGAGCCTTTGAAGCCAACTCGCATCCCCCCGGTAATACGAAAGCATGAATCTTGGGCGTTTGCTCATCCAGAGTGTCAATCCATCCTTCCAGATCAGGTATTCTCTTCCCGGAAAGCGAGAGGCACTGCGGTTTGTCATTGCCCGGATCAGTGGCGAGGTATCCGCCTATGTTGAAAAGTTCATATTGCACGTTAAGGATTTGACCTTTAACTTCTTCCGGACATTTTGGATCTGAAGCAATACTTCCAATGGCGGAGGATAATTCATCAACAGTGCCGTAAGCCTCCAGCCGTACACTATTCTTCTTTACGCGTTTACCTCCAACTAAAGAAGTGGTGCCCTGGTCTCCGGTGCCTGTATACAGTAAACTTTTACTCATCTTAATTAAGGTTTTGTTTTTTTATTTGTAACGCATATGTGGCGATATTGTTGCATTGTTGTGAAATTACAATAAATTTTGTAGCTTTGTAATTCAAAACAACTTTTCAATGAGTGATAATACACAATATATAGTAAGTGCGCGGAAATACAGACCTGCAACATTTGCATCTGTAGTAGGTCAGAAGAATCTGACTGCAACTCTAAAGAATTCCATATCATCCGGAAGATTGGCACAGGCATACCTGTTTTGCGGACCAAGGGGAGTTGGGAAAACATCATGTGCAAGAATCTTTGCCCGCACAATAAATTGTATAAATCCCACGGCTGACGGGGAAGCTTGTGGAGAGTGCGACTCCTGCATTGCTATTTCCAAAGGGAATTCCTTCAACCTCATTGAGCTTGATGCAGCCTCCAATAATAGTGTGGATGACATAAGAAATCTGATTGAGCAGGTGAATATTCCTCCCCAGCAAGGTAAATACAAAGTGTTTATAATTGACGAGGTTCACATGCTTTCTTCACAAGCATTCAATGCCTTCCTTAAAACTCTTGAGGAGCCGCCGAAGTATGCTATATTTATCCTTGCCACAACTGAAAAGCACAAGGTTATACCAACTATTCTAAGCCGTTGTCAGATATATGATTTTAAAAGAATAACGGTAGATGATATGGTGGAACATCTCAAATATGTTGCTGCCGACAGGGGTGTGTCGGCTGACAGCAGAGCTCTTGGAGTAATTGCCCGCAAGGCAGATGGAGCAATGAGAGATGCCCTTTCCATTTTCGATCAGGTTGCAGCTTCTTCATCAGGCAACATATCTTATGAATCAGCGTTGGACAATTTAAATGTGCTTGATTATGACTATTATTTTCAACTCGTTGACGCTTTTGCAACGGGAGATGTTTCGGGTGCATTGCTCACATATAAAGAGATAAGGGATAAAGGTTTTGATTCTTTATTCTTTATTAATGGACTTGCAAATCATATCCGTGATCTTATGGTGGCGGCTGATCCGCGAACAATTCCTCTGCTTGAATTGGACGCAGATACTGCGGAGCTATTCAAGAGTCAGACCGCGAAATTACCATTGCAGTGGTATTATGCCGCCATGAAAATACTAAACGATGCAGACTATAGTTATCGAACGGCATCCAATAAACAATTGCTTGTGGAAGTTGCATTGATAAGACTATGTCAGCTTCTAAAACCGGCTACGCCCCCTTTTGACCATGCGGAGGATCTCCCCTCCCTCCGCAATCCTGCAAATGGAGTCAAGGTCCATGTCGCAACTCCACAGTATGACGAATCCCAACAAACCAAAGGGAAACTTGCCGTTTCAAATGTCCCAAAATCTGTTGCAAAGTCCCAGCCAAAAACTGAAGGGATAGGGAAAATGCGCACATTCCGCCTCTCTGATATTTCTGCCGCAACGCCAATTACGGAAGATGAAAAAAGAGAGAATAAATTTTCAGATGATGAGTTTGAAAATGCCTGGAATGAATTCATGGCGCAAAACAGCGATCTGCATATCCTGCTCAGTGCAATGCGGGTGGCAAAAAAGGAACGCACATCAGAATCCTCCTATATGTTGACAGTAGAGCATCCGGCGCAGGTTCAAGCATTTGAATCAGCAATGAATAAGCTGCTTCCTTTCCTGCGGGATTATCTTAAAAATGATTCCCTGTCGTTGGAATCAAAGGTGGATGAAAAATTGGAAATTCTTAAGCCTCTACCCCCGCAAGAGTTTCTGAAGAAAGTAATAACGGATAATCCCGCGCTTGGAAATTTTTTGCAAAACATTGATGCGGAGATTACTCTATAGTGAGCAACAGCATAGTTAAATTATGTTAATAAATATTAAAACTATTTAATATTTCTCTGAAATTTGAATTTAAAAGGGTTGATAAAGGACAAATAATCAATAATCACAGCAAAAATTATTATCTTTGCAGAGAATTCCGGAGGGGACTTGGGTCTCCTCCTTGTTTTTAGATGATAGACAGTATGATAGACAAGAACTCACTGACGCAATATGTGGAGAAACAGATGGAAGGTACCGACTGTTTCCTGGCAGGTGTGAAGGTGACAGCAAATAATGAGATTACCGTGACAATTGATTCTATGAGCAGTGTGGATATAGACTTCTGCGTAGAATTAAGCCGGAAAATTGAGGAAGCATTCCCGAGAGATGTTGAAGATTACGAGCTTGAAGTTGGTTCTTCCGGATTGACAGCCCCATTCACGGTCAAAAAGCAGTATGAGAAAAACCTTGGAAACAAGGTGTCGGTATTATCTCGCGATGGAAAGAAATACACAGGAATTCTGGCGGAGGCCGGCGATGAAGAATTTGCAATAGTAGCCACAGTAAAAGAGAAACCTGAAGGCGCAAAACGCCCTGTGGAGGTTACACGTCAATTAAAATTCCGGTACGACGATGTAAATTCGGTAAGCTACGAAATAGAATTCTGAAAAGAGCAAAGAAATAATAAAGAAAATAAATAAAAGAAATATAAAGTCTTATGGCAAAGAAAGCAGAGACAGTGAATATGGTTGATCGTTTTGAAGAGTTTAAAGAGCTGAAAAACATCGACAAGACCACAATGATATCAGTGCTTGAGGAATCTTTCCGAAAAGTTCTGGCCAATATGTTCGGATCGGACGAAAATTTTGATGTCATCATGAATCCTGACAAAGGGGATTGTGAGATATATCAGAATCTTGAAGTGGTGCCTGATGGGGAAGTAGAGAATAAAAACATGCAGGTCGGACTTACCGAGGCACGGGAGATTGACCCGGAATGTGAAATTGGAGAGGATGTTACCAAGCAGATATTCTTTGAGAAATTCGGGCGCAGAGCTATTCTGAATCTCCGCCAGACATTGCAGACAAAGATACTGGATCTGCAGAAAGATGCCATATACAACAAATTCAAGGAGATAGAAGGTGAAATAGTTACCGGTGAGGTGCACCAGATCTGGAAGCGCGATATTCTGCTGCTTGATGAGGACCAGAATGAGCTTATCATGCCTAAAGAGGAACAGATTCGCGGAGACTTTTTCCACAAAGGAGATATGGTGAGGGCTATTGTGAAAAGGGTTGACAATCCCAACAATAATCCCAAAGTGATAGTAAGCCGTACAGATCCACGTTTCTTGCGCCGTCTCTTTGAGCAGGAAGTGCCTGAAATTTATGATGGCTTGATTACAATCAAGGATGTGGCGCGTATCCCCGGGGAACGGGCAAAGATAGCAGTAGAGAGCTATGATGACAGGATAGATCCCGTAGGTGCATGTGTCGGCATCAAAGGCAGCAGGATTCATGGGATAGTAAGAGAATTGCGTAATGAGAACATAGATGTGATTTCATACACTGCAAATCCGCAGCTATATATCCAACGTGCTCTGAGTCCTGCCAAAATATCATCGATAAGGCTAAATACAGAAGATAAGAAGGCTGAAGTATTCCTTCATCCGGATGAGGTGAGCCTTGCAATTGGAAAGGGCGGTATGAACATACGCCTTGCCACAATGCTCACAGGATATGCTATTGATGTATACCGCGATATAGAAGAAGGTGAAGAAGATATATATCTTGACGAATTCAGCGATGAGATAGACCAGTGGGTAATCGAAGCTCTGAAAGATCTCGGTCTCGGCACAGCAAAGGCGGTGCTCAATGCTCCGCAGCAAGTGCTTGAACAGGCAGACCTTGAAGATTCTACACTGCAGCATGTCATGGATGTGCTCCGTGCAGAGTTTGAAGATTGATTTCAGACTGTTCCCTGCAACCTCTCTCCTCAGAGGCTGATATTTAATAAGCTTCAAAATTAATGAGAAAAAGGAAAATAAAATATGCGCATAAAGATCAGTAAAGTAGCTAAAGACCTCAATGTGGGAATCAACACCGCGGTGGAGTTCCTGCGCAAACACAATGTCGAGATTGAAGAGAATCCCGGCCCGAATACCCGTATCGATGAAGCTGCTGTTGAGCTCCTTACCAAAGAATTCAGTAAGGATAAAGACATCAAGCATGACGCTGTTGGGTTGACTACAAACAAAAAAATCAACAAGGAGAAAGCCAATAAGGCTGATCGTATTAATGTTGATCAAATCAAGACCTCCATACCCAATACGAATGGTCCCGGGATTTCAGGCAAGATAAATCTTGACCAGCCAAAGCAGGTAGCTACTCCTGAATCAAAGCCGGTGGAGACCGTCAAACCGGTTGCTATGGAAATTCCTAAAGCTGTGGTAGTTCCTAAAAAGGAGCATGACCAGAAACCAGAAGTTGATCAAAAGCCGGAAGTGAAACCGGTTCAGAAACAGGAATCAACACCGGCTCCCAAGCAGGATGTCGCTAAAGAGCCGGTGTCTGAAAAGAAACCTGAACAAAAGCTGGAGCCGAAAGCAGCAACAGAGCCTAAGCGCGAGGCTAATCCAAATCCGAAACCTGTGCAGCAACAGAAGCCAAAGCCAGAGCAGCAGAAACCGGCACCAAAGCCGGAGCAGAAGGTGAATGAAAAAGTTCAGGAAACCAAACAAAGTCAGGAGGAGGAAGAACCCAAAAGCAATGTGTTCCGACTTGGCGGTGCTCCGGCAGGACCGGAATTGAAGGTTGTTGGTAAAATAGATTTGTCAGCAATTAACCAGTCTACCCGTCCACGTAAGAAAACGCGTAGCGAACGGCGTGCTGAAGCAGCACGGGCACACGCTGCAAATGCCGAAGTCGACCGCAAGAAGAGAAAACGCATAGGGAAGGAAAAGGTGGATATTGAAAAAGCCGTATCCCAACCCGGTTTCGGTTTGGAAAACCGCAAGAATAAAGATAATAATGGCGGGAATCAGCGTGGTGGCAATCAGCCGGGCGGTAACGGTCGTGGCGAAAACAAGCGCAAACGCGACAAACGTCCGGTAAAACCTGAGATAAGTTCCGAGGACGTGCAGAAGCAGGTAAAGGAGACACTTGCACGACTTACAAACAAAGCTCCCAAGAAGGGTGCCAAATGGCGTAAAGAGAAACGCGAGGAGATGCACAATCGCGAACTTGAGAATCAGCAGCGTGAAGCAGCTGAAAGCTCGGTAATAAAGATTACAGAGTTTGTAACTGCCAATGACCTTGCCAATCTGATGGATGTTCCGGTAAACAATGTAATTGCAACCTGTATGAATCTGGGAGTGATGGTATCCATCAACCAGAGACTTGATGCCGAGACTATCAATATTGTAGCCGAGGAATTCGGATTTACAACGGAATTTGTGAGTGCAGACGTTACCGAAGCCATTGAAGTGGTGGAGGATAAAGAGGAAGATCTCCAGAGTCGTCCGCCGATTGTAACAGTGATGGGTCACGTAGACCATGGTAAAACCTCATTGCTCGACTATATACGTAAAGCAAATGTAATTGCCGGTGAGGCAGGAGGTATCACGCAGCATATCGGAGCCTACAATGTAGAGCTTTCCGATGGTCGTCATATTACCTTCCTTGACACCCCTGGACACGAAGCTTTTACAGCAATGCGTGCGCGCGGTGCACAGGTTACAGACCTGGCCATAATCATCGTGGCAGCTGATGATGATGTGATGCCTCAGACCATAGAGGCTATCAATCATGCATCTGCAGCCGGAGTGCCGATGGTGTTTGCAATCAATAAGATAGACAAACCGGCAGCCAATCCCGACAAGATAAAAGAAGAACTTGCCCAGATGAATTATCTTGTAGAGGAATGGGGCGGCAAATATCAGAGTCAGGATATCTCTGCCAAGAAAGGTATAGGCGTGGATGAACTGATGGAAAAAGTGCTACTCGAAGCAGAGATGCTTGATTTGAAGGCAAATCCCGAGAGAAATGCCATTGGATCCGTGATTGAGTCCTCACTCGACAAAGGAAGGGGATATGTGGCTACAGTGCTTGTCCAGAACGGAACTTTAAGGGTGGGGGATGTTATCCTTGCCGGTACCCACTATGGAAAGGTGAAGGCAATGTTCAATGAGCGTAACCAGCGCATTAAAGAAGCCGGACCAGCCACCCCGGTGCTTATCCTCGGACTCAATGGTGCTCCTCAGGCAGGAGATACCTTCAACGTCCTTGAGACAGAGCAGGAAGCCCGTGAGATTGCAGGAAAACGCGAGCAACTCCAGCGGGAACTTGGTCTGCGCACCAAGAAACGCCTCGGACTTGAAGAGCTTGGACGCCGCCGTGCGCTTAATGATTTCCATGAACTGAACCTTGTTGTAAAAGGAGATGTTGACGGTTCTGTTGAGGCATTGTCCGATTCATTATTGAAACTTTCCACACCGGAAGTTCAGGTAAATGTGCTTCATAAAGGCGTTGGAGCCATATCCGAGTCTGATGTTACACTTGCCGCAGCTTCCGATGCGATTATCATAGGATTCCAGGTGCGTCCATCTGCTGCAGCCAAGCGGGAGGCCGAGAAAGAGGGAGTTGAAATTCGTCTCTATTCGATCATCTATAAGGCAATCGAGGAAGTTAAGGATGCTATGGAAGGTATGTTGTCACCGGAAATCATAGAAGAGATCACAGGTACAGCTGAAGTGCTTCAGACCTATCATATATCCAAGGTCGGCACTATTGCCGGAGCTATTGTGCGCGATGGCCGTATAAAACGCACAAGCAAAGTGCGCCTGATACGTGATGGTATAGTAATATATACCGGAGAGCTTGGTTCTCTTAAGAGATTCAAGGATGACGTTAAAGAGGTGGTATCCGGTTATGATTGCGGACTTTCCATCCAGGATTACAATGATGTGCGTGAAGGAGACCTCATTGAAGCTTACGAGGAGGTTGAAGTTAAGAAAACGCTTTGATAAACAAACAATGAATAGAAGACTCCATTCCGTACAGATAGGGATGGAGTCTTCTATAATATTCTGATAAGATAAATGATACAGACAAATAACTTGTGCATGCAATTTGGCAAACGCGTGCTATTCCAAGATGTGAACCTTACTTTCAACCGTTGCAACTGCTACGGCATCATTGGTGCCAACGGTGCGGGGAAATCAACTCTTATGAAAATCTTGTCGGGTGAGTTGTCTGCCACGCATGGAACCGTCACTTTCGGTCCCGGTGAGCGCCTGTCGGTTTTGTCGCAGGATCACTTCGCTTATGATGATTGCACTGTGATTGAGACAGTGCTCCGCGGTCACACAGTGCTATGGGATATAATGCAGCAGAAGGATGCCATATATGCGAAGCCGGATTTCTCCGATGAAGATGGAATAAAAGCAGCTGAACTTGAAGAGAAATTTGCCGGACTCGAAGGCTGGAATGCCGAGAGCGATGCGGCAGCATTGCTCTCCGGTCTTGGAATCAAGGAAGACCGTCATTATATGCTGATGAAAGATATGAGCGCCAATGAGAAAGTACGCGTGCTTCTGGCTAAAGCGTTGTTTGGCAATCCCGATAATCTTCTGCTCGATGAGCCTACCAACGACCTTGACCTTGAGACGGTGTCCTGGCTTGAGAATTATCTGGCAAATTTTGAAAACACCGTTCTTGTGGTGAGCCATGACCGTCATTTTCTTAATGCCGTCTCCACTCATACTCTCGACATTGACTATAACAAGATATCCCTGTTTGCCGGCAACTACGATTTCTGGTATCAGTCTTCGCAGCTGGCATTGCGTCAGCAGCAGGCTGCCAACAAGAAAGCCGAGGAGAAGCGGAAGGAGCTGCTTGAATTCATTCAGCGTTTCAGCGCAAATGTAGCGAAGAGCAAACAGACCACAAGCCGAAAGAAGATGCTTGAGAAGCTCAACGTCGAAGAGATTCAACCATCTTCCAGACGATATCCCGGAATTATCTTTACTCCCAATAGAGAGGTGGGCAACAAGATTTTGGAGGTAAAAGGTCTTAAAGCCTCCGTGGATGGCGAGCTGCTTTTCAACGATGTGAATTTCCAAATTGAAAAGGGGGACAAAGTAGCATTCCTGAGTCGCGATCCACGAGCCATGACAGCCCTGTTTGAAATAATAATGGGCAACCGTAAGGCAGATGCGGGAGAGTACGACTGGGGACAAACCATCACCACCGCCTATCTTCCTCTTGATAACAGTAAATTTTTTGAGTCAGACCTCAATCTTGTTGACTGGTTGTGTCAATATAGCAGCGATTCTTCGGAAATATATCTGAAAGGATTTTTAGGTAAGATGCTCTTCAGCGGTGAAGAGGTGTTGAAAAAGGCAAGTGTGCTGTCGGGAGGGGAGAAAATCCGCTGTATGATAGCGCGTATGATGCTCACGGATGCCAATACGTTGGTTTTTGATTCTCCTACCAACCATCTTGACCTTGAATCAATCCAGGCATTCAACAATACTTTGCAGAATTTCAAGGGAGTGATTCTGATGTCAAGCCATGACCATGAGTTTATCCAGACCGTCTGCAACCGCATAATTGAACTCACACCCAATGGCATCATTGACAAGATGATGGATTATGATGATTACATTGTTGACGAAAAGGTGGCAGCAGCGCGCGAGCGCATGTACGCCAAATAATTTGATCAAGGTGCTTTTCATAAAAAACAGCGGTTCCACCGACCGCTGTTTTTTGTGAAACGGGGTTTTTAAAATTTCATTCCATTGACATTTGCCGGCGGACGCCCGGCCTGGAGTTCATTCTTCATGAATTCCATGTAGGGTGCCACGTGTTTGAAGAAACGTTTGTATCCGGAGCAAAGATAATTTAACCCCGGCTCTCCGTCAGCTGTATATGCGAATCTGTTTTTGGGACATTCTCCATTGCAGGCAAAGATGAATTCACACTCCTTGCATTGCTTTGGCAAGCGGTCATATTTGTCGTTGCCGAATTTCTGCTGCCTGTCGCTGTAAAGCATTTCCACAAGGGTGCTTGTGCGGATATTGCCCAGTTTATATTCAGGGAAAACGAAGTGGTCGCAGCTATATACATCGCCATTATATTCCATCACACCGGCATGACCGCAGGTTCTGGCCATTGTGCACACTCCCGGAGCCTCTCCAACCCAGTTGGCAAGTGTTGAATCAAAAAGCTGGATGAAATATTTCCCCACATCCTCTTTCACCCATTCATCAAAGATAGCAATTAGAAAATCTCCCCATTGCTCGGGAGATACTGAAAAATCAGCCAATGGCACGTTTGTGTGTTCCATCGGGGAAGCAAGATGCCTGCCATCCTTATGCGCGAAAAGGCGCTCTACAATCGGCGTGAACTGGATATAATGGCATTCAATCTCTTTGAAAAAATTATAAAATTCCAGAGGATAGTCTGCATTATAATCATTGATTACAGCCAGCGCATTCCATTCCACCTGATGTTTTTTGAGAAGGTTTATGCCCTGCATCACCTTGCGGAAAGATGGTTGCCCCATCTTATTACGCCTGTATTCATCATGAAATTCCTGCGGACCATCAATAGACACTCCGACAAGCCATCCTTGCTGTGCGAAAAATTCACACCATTCATCTGTAAGCAGGGTTCCATTCGTCTGTATGGCATTGTCAATATGCATACCCCGTGCATACCTCTGCTGAAGTTCCACCACCCGTTTATAGAACGATAAAGGGCGCATCAGCGCCTCTCCGCCATGCCAGGTGAAAAGCACATTAGGCATGGTCTGAGACTCAATGTATTCACGGATAAAACGATCCAACAGCTCATCGCTCATAGTAAACCGTGCGGTCTTATCCTCCTTGCGATAGAGATTTGCCTTTTCAAGATAATAGCAATACTCGCAATTCAGATTGCACATCGAGCTGACAGGCTTCGACATTACATATAGCGGACGGGCAAAGGGAAGGGTGGTCAATGGTTAGTGTATAATTAATAAATAATTAATAATTAATAATGTCAAGTGGCGGATTGTAAGTGGGGTTAATCATCACTGTGTTTGGCATTCCAAACGAGGGCGGTGAGGATTACAGAAATAAAGGCTGAACCTATCCAGAACCAGTTGACCATGGAGAAATCATACACTTCAACGCCATTAACCATGTGCTTGTTGCCCTCTATCAAAATACCATTCATGATATCCTGAAGACCGGCACCCAAATAGCTGGCTATACCTACGACACCGAGTGCTGCGCCTGCGGCAGCTTTAGGCGCGATATCCACAGCCATTAATCCCCCGAGGAAGCAGATTAACACACCTATGCCCAGACCGAACAGGACCATCGCAGTCACATCAACCCAGCAATGCTCACCCGGCACAAGCAGGAACAGACATAAAGCCACAGTGTTCATCAATCCGCAAACTAATGCCGGAACATTGCGTGAACCATTGAAAAGTTTGTCGGATATTATGCCGGAGAAAACCGTGCCTACAATACCGCAAACAGAGCTGATTGATATGATAAGACTGGCATCAAGTGTAGAATATCCTTTCTGAGCCTCAAGATAGAATACGCCCCATGAATTAACAGCGTAACGGCTTATATACATGAAAGCGGAACCAAGAGCGATAATCCAGATAGCCGGATTTTTGAGCACTGCTTTCTGAGCCTTGTTGAAATTCTCTGTCTCTACTTTTTTTGAAGGTTCGGCTGTGGCAGTTTTCTGATTTAGCAGATATCCCATGCTTTGGGGAGTGTCGCGCATGAAGAAAAGGAGCATTACAACTCCGGCCAGGCCGATAATTCCGGCACCGATCATTCCAGAGCGCCATCCTGCCCAACCAACAAGGGCTGCAACTGTAATAAATGTAATGGCCTCGCCAATATTGTGGCTTGCGCTCCAGAATCCGTAATATGTGCCGCGATCCTTGTTGTCAAACCAGCGATTGAGCGAAACGACACCTGCCGGAGCCCCCATTGACTGGAACCAGCCATTCAATCCCCATAATACTGCGAACACGATAAACATCGATGACATACCCAAAACCAGATTGACAATTGCAGTGCAAAGAAGACCGGTTGCCATAAATCGTCGGGCGTTGCATCGGTCTGCGAGGAAACCGTTTGCCATTTTGCCGACAGCATATACAAATAAGAGGCACGAACCGATTATTCCAAGTTCGGTTTCGGTGAATATACCTGCATCCACAATCGGCTTGCGCACGATATTCATGCTAAGACGGCAAACATAGTACAGGGCATATCCGCAAGTGGCGGATATGAAAGTGGCGAGCCTTATACTCTTGAATTTGGATTGATTTGATGTCGAATTGTAATTCGGCTCTGAAATACTGTAAAAATCAATGATTCTTCGGAGGAGATTGCGCTTTGGCGCGAAGGTTTGTAGAGTATCCATGATGTATTATTCGTAAATTCAGTATTGGTTGTTATTGCATTTGTTTTGCTTTTATTATGGAATGATTTCGTTTCATATTGCAAATATAGCAAAATTGTTTCGTTTTTGAAAACCGAAACAATATATTAACTTTGCAATGTGGAAAAGAATTCGGCAATATCGTATATAAATGATAATGAAAAGGGGCTGATAAGAAACGTTTTGCTCGATACCGGAGCATGTGCCGTCGGCTTTGCCGAAATCGATGTCGTGAGCACACAGCAACGGCAGCGCTTCAATTCATGGCTTGAACGTGGTGAAAATGCCGGAATGGATTATATGCACAATTATCCCGAACTGAGATTCAATCCGGCTGGATTGCTTGAAAATGCCTCCACGTTAGTATCCATTGCTTATCCCTACAGGATTATTGACAAGCAGAATGAAGGGGTAATGATATCTAGCTATGCTTATTATAAAGATTATCATAAGGCTCTAAGGAAAGTTCTTAAGCCCGCACTTGTTAAATTGTCTGCAAATTTTCCGGAAGGACATTTCCGTATTTGTATAGATTCCGCCCCGGTGATGGAAAGATATTGGGCACAGAGGGCAGGCATCGGTTTCAGTGGTGACAATGGCACATTGATAGTGCCCGGTTTTGGCAGCTTGGTTTTTCTTGTCGAGATAATTACCGATTTGCATATAGCGGCTGATATGCCTTGCTTAAAGAATTGCGGACATTGCGGTGCATGTATCAAAGCGTGTCCCGGAAAAGCCATAAATCCGGATGGCACCATTAATTGCCACCGGTGCATCTCATATTTGACGATTGAGCACCGCGGTGGTTGGGAATCGAATGATTCTATTGAAGTAATGAACACTCCTGAAGGGAAGAGTTCGCTATTCGGGTGCGATATTTGTCTTAAAGTTTGTCCCCACAATTTGAATGTGGCATCTTCGTCACAGTTCACATTGGAAATTCAAGATGAAATTTTGCAATTGTCAGCTGAAACAATACTCGGTATAAGTAGTGATGCTGAGTTAAAAAGCCGTTTTCCGTGTTCCCCGATAGGCAGAGCAGGCATATCGGGTCTTCATCGTAATGCGGGAAATTCGAGGAGCATATAGTCGCGCAAAATATGTGCTTCTTCACCCCTGTGTCCTGGTTTGGAAGCGGTTTTGCGAAGATAATTCAAGTATATTTTAATGGCTTCATCTGATTTCTTTACAGACAAATTTTTCTTATAGTATATTGCCCGGCTTTTGGCGTAAAATTCAAGTTTCTTATAGTTTATCGGTTGTGTTCCGATGCATCTCCCCTCAAGATGTATTATCCTGGCATCAGGTACCGACATAACGCTGTGACCGGATTTATGTATCCGGAAGCACAGATCTGTCTCTTCAAAATACATGAAAAATGCAGGATCGAAACCACCGATCTTATCAATCAGGTCAGCACGCAGCATGAGGTCAGCCCCTGTGATATATCCCACTTTCAGAGGATGTCTCGAATGGTTGAATTTGGTATTTCTGCCGTAGAGCAAACGTTCCGGATGGCGGTGATGAGCTTCGCTGAATTCCCAGAATTTCCCAGGGAGGATACGTCTGAATGACAGAGCGGGACGCATATCCTCATGGAATAGGTTTCCTCCGCATGCACCGCAATCAGAATGATTGTCCATATAGTCAGCCAGAATCTTGATTGCGTTGTTTATTAAAAGAGTGTCGGGGTTCAGGCAAAACAGATACTTGCCGGAAGCGTGTCTGAAACCTTCATTGTTTGCAGCCCCAAACCCACGGTTGGTATCCATGGGAATATATTTCATTGGTTTAGACCCTTCCAAGCTGTTAAAGAATCTTTGTGTGTCATCCCTTGGGTCGCTGTCAACAATTATCACCTCATATTCCACACCATTCGTTTTCTCAGAAATTGAATCCAAGGTATCGGCTATGAGTTTATCCGCATGATAATTGACAATGATTATACTTACATCCATATCTTTTTTCATTCCGGAAAGCACAAAGTTAAGGGAAAATTTAGAAATCCGGAAGTTTATAAGTAATTTTGTAGTATGAAAAAAATACTTGGCATATCATCAGTATTGTTTTTGATGATGTCGTGCGGAGCAGGGAAGGCTGAGAAAGCGGATGCCGGGGTCGATACTGCAGACACAATGAAGACTGCGGATATAACCGTTTCGTTTAATGCCGACAGCGCGTATGCTTATGTGGCACGTCAGGTGGCATTCGGGCCGAGAGTGCCCAATACGGAGGCACACAGACTGGCCGGAGACTGGATGACAAGCGAGTTAAAACGCCATGGCGCTGAAGTATATGAGCAAAAAATGGATCTGAGAGCTTTTGACGGCACGCTTCTTCAAGCACGCAATATATTCGCTCAATATAATCCTGAGGCTGAGGATCGCACATTGCTGCTTGCCCATTATGATTGTCGTCCATGGGCTGATGAAGATTCAGATCTTGAAAAGAGGAAGAACCCTGTGGATGGCGCTAATGACGGAGCAAGTGGAGTAGGAGTTCTTCTGGAAATAGCGAGACAACTGTCAATGGAAAATCCGCAAAATGGGGTAGATATTCTATTTGTGGATGCAGAAGACTGGGGTACAGAAAGAAATGACGAATCTTGGGCAATGGGGACACGCTATTTTGTGGGAAATCCGGTAATTCACGGCTATTCACCTTCGAGGGTAATAGTAGCTGATATGGTAGGGGGGAAGGGTGCTAAATTCCATGTGGAATATTTTTCTCAACAATCAGCGCCCCAGCTTGTCAGCGAGCTGTGGAATATAGCGGAAAGTTCAGGATATGGTGGTTATTTTCCCCGTCAATATGGTGGTGCGGTTACTGATGATCATGTGGAATTTATAAAAGCCGGCGTTCCGGCGGTAGATATCATCGAATATCATCCCGAGTCCGGATTCAATCCAAATTGGCATACATCCTCCGATACACTTGATAACATAGACAAAAACACGCTTGAAGCCGTGGGCGAAACAATTCTGAAATATCTGAAATTGCAAACCCGTTAACAGCAAAGGATGATTACAAGATATCATTTCACAAGATTTTGTACAAGAAGATAGAAAATAAAAGCCTAATAATATGAATTTTATTGAAGAATTGACATGGCGCGGCATGATTCATACAATGATGCCTGGCACAGATGAGCAGCTTTCCAAGGAGATGACAACTGCCTATCTCGGCATTGATCCTACGGCTGATTCTCTGCATATAGGTCACCTGTGCGGGGTGATGATGCTCCGCCATTTTCAGCGTTGTGGACACAAACCTCTTGCTCTCGTTGGAGGAGCTACAGGAATGATAGGTGATCCCTCCGGTAAATCCGCGGAGCGTAATCTGCTTGACGAGAAAACACTCCGGCATAACCAGGAGGCTATTAAGAAGCAGTTGTCAATATTTCTTGATTTTGAATCAGATGCTCCCAATCGTGCCGAGATGGTCAATAATTACGATTGGACAAAAGATGTGACTTTCCTTGATTTCGCACGAGAGATTGGCAAGCATATCACTGTCAATTATATGATGGCTAAAGACAGCGTGCAGAAACGCCTTAATGGCGAGGCTCGCGATGGATTGAGTTTTACGGAATTCACATATCAGCTTCTGCAAGGTTTTGATTTTCTGCATCTTTATGAAGCCAAAAATTGTAAATTGCAGCTCGGTGGTTCGGATCAATGGGGAAATATCACCACCGGTGCCGAACTTATAAGGCGCAAACTTGGCGGAGAGGTATATGCATTGACTTGTCCGCTCATCACAAAGGCTGATGGTGGAAAATTCGGTAAGACAGAGAGTGGCAATGTTTGGCTGGATCCGCGCTATACATCTCCTTATAAATTCTATCAGTTCTGGCTCAATGTTTCTGATGCGGATGCCGAGAAATATCTGAAGATTTTCACTTTCCTTACAAAGGAAGAGATAGAGGCATTGGTGAATGAACATAACGAGAATCCCGGCGCACGTCCGCTGCAAAAGAGGCTTGCGAAGGAAGTTACCTGCATGGTGCACAGCGAAAAGGATTACAACGCAGCAGTAGAGGCTTCTCAGATTCTCTTCAGCAATTCATCGGGGGAAGCGCTAAAGGCCCTTGATGAGCAGACTTTGCTTGATATTTTCGATGGAGTTCCACGTTTCTCAATTTCGAAGAGCGCGCTTGAATCCGGTATTCCTGTGCTTGATTTGCTTGCTGTATCCACGCAAGTGTTCCCCTCCAAAGGAGAAGCCCGCAAGATGATTCAGGGAGGTGGCGTGAGTGTGAACAAAGAGAAACTTACCGACCCTTCATCAACAATTGATGCCTCAGCTTTGCTGGGTGGTAAATATATTCATATTCAGAAAGGGAAGAAGAATCATTTCCTTCTGATTGCAGAGTAGCTTTTAAGACGCGAAATTATATAAGTAGGAAGCAGATGGAGTATGGAGGGTAATCCTCTTAATATTCCGTCTGTTTCTTTTATTACCAACATATTGTCAGCAAGACCCTTGGCACGGTTGCGCGTGGAAATGCCTGTAGTGTCGAATCTTGCCACCGGAAATTTTGCATGAACAAATATTTTCCCTTTCTTTTCCAGTATCTTGAAGAATTTGAAATCAGCGGAATATCTGTGAGAGATGTCGAATGGAAAATATAAAAGGTCCTGCTTTTTGCAGATAACGCTCTGATGGCAGAAAGCCAAACGGTGTCCTTTTAAGGAATCTGAAGCCGGCTTAACAATATCCTCAGAAGAATTGGATCCGCATCGGATAACATCCCCATAAATCACATCTGCTTCAGGATTATTTATAGCGCAGTCTATAAGACGGGATAGCGAATCATTACCGGCGAAAGTATCTCCGGCATTCATGAAGATAATCCATTTTCCTGAAGCCATGGCTGCACCCTTGTTCATGGCGTCATAAATCCCCTTGTCAGGTTCTGAAATCCAATTGTCTACATGTGGAGATTGAGAGATCAACTCTTGACAACCGTCAGTGGAAGCACCGTCAATAATGATATATTCCTTATTGCCGAAATCCTGTTGTGCAACGCTTTCTATTGTCCTCTTTAGAAGGGGAGCACAATTGCGAGCCACAGTAATTACACTTATGCTATTGTCACTGCTTTTTGTCATGAAATGGCTTTTTTATAAGTTCCGGCAGTTTTAATGCCGGTATTTTTCCAAGAGAATAGTTTAAGACGCTCTTTCCCGGCTTTTATTTTTCCATTTCTGAACGTTAAATCTCCGATTGTCAGTTGGATCATTTCAGCGAGTTCTTCGGTGTTCTCAGGATTGAAATATATTCCCGCATTTCCCGCTATTTCCGGAAAACAGCTGGAATCGCTCAGAATGGCAGGGCATCCGGCTGCGAATGATTCAAGCACAGGCATTCCGAATCCTTCCATTTTGGAGGGGAACACAAAACATTCCGCATTTGCATAAAGTGCATTCATATCATTCTCAGGAATGAATTTGCATAAACATCGCGATTGCAATCCCAAACGGTTGATTTGTTCTATCTCCTTTTTGTTAAAATTTCTTCCGGTGCACATTAGATTCAAGCTCCGGTCTTTTTGTGAAATGATGGCAAAGGCATCGAGAAGTGTCTTGAAATTTTTATAACCACCCCTGTGTCCCACAAAAAGTATATATCTTTCCGGAAAGTAAGGCAACCTCTCATTGTTGCCTGACGCCGGATTGAATCCGTGATGAATCACATCAATTTTTGTTTCGTCTATGTCATAAAATTGCAAGATGGAACGCTTGGTGGTTTCACTGATTGCAATTACTCTGTCTGCCGCCATTGTTGTTCTCCGCATATTCTCCATGATTTCCGGAGTATGCTTGCCCGGATTGAGCCCATGGTGATAAATCATGTCGTGCACTGTAACCACAACGGGAGATTTAACTCGGCTCGTGAAGTATGGATCAAATCCGGTAGGATGGAAAATATCATACCCCGCCTTTTTCAGATTGTGATTATCTGCAAAGCTATTAATGAAATAATAAAGCTTTCTATGTTCGGGGAAATGCTTTAGCGAGATAGTTGATGGCTTGTTGTGTAAATGTCGCAGATATGCATTCTCGCTTGCCAGCAAAGACAAATGAGGAGTGCATTCCGAGGGGAGGTTATTCATGAGCTCCACAAAATATCTGGAGATCCCGCCGAAGGTCTGTTCGGAGAATGTATGACTGTCATATAACACGTTCATATTGCATTAACCTACTTGTGCGCCGGGAGCCACCGGGCCGGTCGGTCCTATTACCACAAGTTGCCCATCCGAATTCACAGCAGAAAGAATCATTCCTTGGGATTCTATACCCATCATCTTTCGCGGCTCAAAGTTAGCGATGAAGCATATTTCTTTCCCAACAAGCACTGTGGGATCCTCGTAGCTCAAAGCTATACCGCTGAGTATGGTGCGCTTGTCCATGCCATCCTCAATTAAGAATTGCAGAAGCTTCTTTGATTTTTTGACTTTTGTGCACTCAAGCACTTTACCAACACGAATATCCACTTTATCGAAGTCTTCATAAGAGCAGGTCTCTTTCACGGGAGCCGGCTTCCAAGCTGAAGCCTCGTTGGCTTTCTTCGTATCGAGCAGTTTCTGCACTTGAGCTTCAATCGGAGCATCTTCAATCTTCTCAAAGAGGAGATGGGGCTCAGCAATCTTCGCTCCAGCCGGAAGCAAATCAAATTTACCGACCATATCCCAGCTGAGTTTCTCCAAACCGAGCATCTTGCTAAGATCAGCGCTCATAAAGGGAGTGAACGGCTCGAAAGCTACCGCGAGATTGGCACAAATCTGCAGGGCTATGTTCAGGATTGTCTTAACCCTTTCGGGTTCTGTCTTCCATAGCTTCCACGGTTCGGTGTCAGCAAGATATTTGTTGCCAATGCGGGCTATTACCATTGCATCCTTAAGAGCCTCGCGGAATTTGAAATTATCCAGATTTTCGCCCAATGATTTTGCGCATTCTTTAACCTCTTGCAGCGCATCTTCATCAATGGGTAGAAGCTCACCTCTTTCCGGCACTTCTCCTCCGAAATATTTATGATCCAAAACCATGGCGCGGTTTACAAAATTACCTAAAATTGCCACAAGCTCTGAATTATTGCGGGCCTGAAAATCCTTCCATGTGAAATTATTATCTTTCGTTTCCGGAGCATTCGCAGTCAAAACATATCGTAGCACATCCTGTTTGCCGGGGAAATCTTCAAGATATTCGTGAAGCCATACAGCCCAGTTGCGTGAAGTTGAGATTTTATCATCCTCAAGATTCAGGAACTCATTTGCCGGCACATTGTCGGGCAGGTTATAACTGCCATCAGCCATCAGCATTGCAGGGAATACAATGCAATGGAAAACGATATTATCCTTGCCGATAAAATGTAACATTCTTGTTTCCGGGTCTTTCCACCATTTTGTGTAATCATCTCCGACAAGTTCTATTGTGTTGGAAATATATCCGATTGGGGCATCAAACCAGACATAAAGCACTTTCCCGCCGGCTCCCTCAACCGGTACAGGTATTCCCCAGTCCAGATCACGGCTCACGGCTCTTGGTTGCAACCCCATGTCAAGCCAGGATTTGCATTGTCCGTAAACATTGGGTTTCCATTCCTTGTGCTCTTCGAGAATCCATTTTTCAAGAGGTTTTTGCCATTTATCCAAAGGTAAATACCAGTGAGATGTCTCTTTTAACACCGGAGCATTCCCTGTGATTGCAGATTTGGGGTCGATCAAGTCGGTAGCATTCAGGGAAGTTCCACATGCCTCGCATTGATCACCATAAGCATTCGGATTGCCACAATGCGGACAAGTGCCCGTTACATATCTGTCAGCGAGGAATTGTCCTGCCTTCTCATCATAAAGCTGCATGGATGTTTTCTCCACAAATTCCCCCTTCTCATAGAGACGGCGGAAGAAATCCGAAGCGGTTCTGCGATGGGTTTCAGATGTTGTACGGCCATATACATCAAAAGAAATACCCAACTCCTCAAATGAATCTTTTATAATCTTATGGTAACGGTCTACGATATCCTGAGGAGTGACCCCCTCCTTTTTAGCCTTTATTGTGATTGGCACGCCATGCTCATCGCTACCGCCAATCATCAAAACATCCTCACCTTTGAGGCGAAGATAACGCGCGTAAATATCTGCAGGAACATATACTCCTGCCAAATGTCCGATATGTACCGGTCCGTTGGCGTAAGGAAGTGCCGTTGTTATAAGTGTTCTTTTGAAATTCTTCATATCTTTGATGTCTTCGACTCTTGTTTCAAATAATTTGCAAATATAGCAAAATTTTTTTATTCATCACCGGGAGATTCCGGTTTTGCATACGCTCCGAGGGTTGGACAACCATCGGAAGTCAGCGACAGGCGTTCAATTCCATCAATATCAACCAGTGTCTGTGAGTTTAGAAAATCAGGATTCCCTTTGCCGATCACCGGTGAGTCAGGTTGCACATGATAGTTGAAATAATACCTCGGACGATCGGTAAGAAAGAGTGGGTCGCAGTCCCACAGACAGTTGATAAAATGATCATCATTCTCTCCTTCCGATTTTAAAGATACATTCCTGAAAAATACCTCCGAATCAGTCAGATCTCCTTCATTCAGATCAGCGGCAATTCCGTAGATTATGCTGTTTTCGAAGCTCGCCTTCATCAGTGGCATAGAGTTTTGAGGATTTTCCTCAACATGCTCCGGCAGGCAATGGTAAAGGCATAGAAGCGGTTGGGATATTGCGGAGAAAAGATAATTGTTGGCGAATGTGCATTGTATGAAAGTGTTGTTGCCTCCTGTAAGGCTCACCACTGCTTTTGCCGACTCGGAGAAGCATACGCCGTATGCTTCCAATGTAGCATATTTTGACTCTATTACATTGCTCTGGGAATTATGCAGCCATGAATTGCGTATAAGCAATTTGAGCTCGGAATTTGAGCAAGAGTCAAGTCTGAGACCTGTCTCTGTAGAGCGCATATCAATATACTCAAGCTTATTGCCGAATGATTCAGGTGAAATGCGAATCCCTTTCCATTGTCCTGCTAAAATATCATAACCAACATTTGTAAGGACATTGTCAAGACGGTCACCCCGCATCTGGATTAGTTTGCCGGGTTCCCCTTTGGCATCGATTTTTCCATGTATTATCAGCTCAGCCCCGTCATGAAACAAGATCCTTGTGTCGGGGTCAATGCTTAAAGTGGCGTTTTTATCAACTACCAGAGAATCAAAAACAACGTAGGGGCGGTCTGCGGTAAATTTGGTATTAGCAGTGATTCGGGTGCCCCTCAGTCTTGTTACATTTTGCCCGTATGCTTCAAGCAACACTGTTTGTGTTACACCATTTGTCACAAATTCCAGTTCATCCTCCACTCTATAGGGCTCGTTGTCGGAAGTCTCGGGGATAAAACATTCTATGAAGATATATATGGAATCTTCACGCCAAATTTCAACATCCTGAAAACTCTTTGCGCTTACACCATCAACATTAATACTGAAATTTGAATCTTGATTCTTCAGGCGAATAGAGGAAATCTTGATTGCTTTCTTGGCGCGGTTTGCCACAATCAGGCGTGCCGTCGGGGTGCCAACATCGGTAAACACTGTATCGAAATTAACAGTGTCTCGTGAAAAGGAGAGAATATCGGAAGGGGATGTGGACACTGCATCGCTTATACAGGATGTAGAGATTAAACCAATGCCCCCTATTATAGTCATAATAAATATTAATAGCTTTTTCATAAGTAGCTAATAAAAATAAATTGATATATGTTTAAAGTAGCTGAATTATATCTTGAACGATTCAACTTGATAATTTTGGTCGTTTCCGCCTTGTAAGTCAGTTGCATATATTTATATGCTCCTTCATTCCGCAGCGAAATCACCTCAAAATTATCCGCGTTTAATCTGTTCCTTTATTTTTCTTAGCTACTTAAGTAGCTGTTCAAATTAAAACGATACTATAAAAATTTATGAAAACCTTGCATACTATCTGCTTGTTATTTTTGACCAATTTCATCCCTCTTATCAGTCGTGATGCCCGCATCACTCCTTCTTCGAGTGAAGAAATTGACTCAAAAATCCCTGCGCATTTAGTATGCATTTAATTTGAATAGCTACATATACAAAAAACGCGCATTATAGCGTATATATTATAATATGAAATACGTAATGATAGCGGGTGAGGCCTCAGGCGATCTTCATGCCGCAAATGTTATAAAATCGCTAAAAAGTTTAGACAAGGAAGCCGATATCCGTTTTTTGGGAGGGGATCTCATGGCAAAGGAAGCAGGACATGCTCCCGATCTTCATTATGACCAAATGAATGTAATGGGATTTAGCGAAGTGCTTCGCAAACTTCCTCAGATAATGCGTAATATGCAACAGGCTAAAGCCTTGTTAAGGGGATTCAAGCCGGATGCCCTGGTGCTTGTGGATTATCCCGGATTTAATCTTAAACTCGCCAAATATGCCCGCAATCTTGGTATTCCGGTGCATTATTTCATTTCACCTAAAGTATGGGCATGGAAAGAATGGCGTGTTAAGAAGATTAAAAAATATGTAAATAAGATGTATTCCATTCTTCCTTTTGAGGTTGGATTCTACAAGAAGCATAATTTTGATGTCACTTATGTAGGGAATCCTTCCGTACAGGAAATTGCATGGAGCATCGGACATATTCCTCCCAAGAAGCACTTTATGGAGCGACAGGGACTTGATGATCCACGCCCCATCATTGCCTTGTTGCCCGGATCCAGAAGGGGAGAAATCAGCAATAATCTTCCGCTTATGATTGCTGCAGCAAAAAGGTTTCCCGAATTTCAATATGTGGTAGGTGCCGCCCCTGCTGTTCCTGAGAAATTCTATCGTGAAATTGCACAAGATCCGGGATTAAAGGTTGTGTTTGGTGCTACGCACACTCTTCTGAAGTATTCGCAAGCGGCCGTGGTTACTTCCGGCACTGCCACTCTGGAAACGGCATTGATCGGAACTCCCCAGGTGGTTGTGTACAGAGCAAATGGTGTTAAACTGTCATATAAGATTATGGAGAAATTGCTGAAAGTAAAATATGTATCCCTTCCTAATCTTATTGTGGGTAACAGCATAGTTCCAGAACTATTGGTTCATAATTGCACTGTGGAAAGTATAGCCCGGAATCTTGGTCCTATTCTTCAACCCTCACAAAAGCGCGAATGGCAGATTGCCGGTTATCGCACAATGCAAAGAAAGCTCGGCAACTCCGTTGCTTCCGAGTATGTCGCCGAACTTTTAGTTGATTCTGTAGGTTTGGGAGAAAAAGGGCAGGAAACGAAGATTGTCAAAGAACAGAAACGCAGACGGACTCACCGCGATAAGAGACCTCAACGCGAAGAATCCGGTTCTTGACGTCATAGCTCCATTCTCCTCCATTCACAATTTTTGGCTTGGATATTCCAACAATCTCCAAGTTGATAGTCTGCACATCAGGCATCCCTTTGTAACACCCTTCGGAATCTATAAGTATATTAATCTCCTTGCCGTTTCTCCATGCCTTGAATGTGGTGAGACGGTAATCTTTTTCTGACAGGGATTCAGGGTTCGTGCGATTATCCTCAAAAAGCGTATAGCTTGTTTCAGAATCTGACGGGAAGTATTTTACCGTTAATTTTGAAGGGTCATATTCCGTTACATTCTCTATTGGTTCAATATATTGCGGAATAAAACTTCCGGCTTTTACGAAAAGGGGTAATTCATTGAGAGGAGCCTTGACAACAGCTGTTGTTTCCCCTTTGTATTTGAGTTCCGGATTGTTCCAGCTTGTCCATTCACCTTCGGGGAAAAGAACTTTGCGTGAACGTGCACCTTTTGTTATAACCGGCGCCACGAGCACCTCGTTTCCCCATAAATATTCATCCTGAATATCAGCGTATCTTTCATCTGCATTCCCGTTGAAATTAAGCGGACGGGCAAGAGGGAAACCAAATGCGGCGTTTTCGTATGCAAGGGTATAATTGTAGGGTAGCCATTCATATCGCATCCTTATAAACCGCTTGACAGTCTCTTCATATTGCGGATAATGGTAAGGTTCCGGCTTGAATTGGGCATGGGTGCGAAGCACGGGGGTGAATACTCCCATTTGCAGCCATCTCAGATAAAGTTCCGGGTCGTACGGATGTGCCGGATCCACGGCAAACCCCCCGATATCAGAACTCATATATCCCAATCCGGACAAGCCTGAATTAAGCATCAGATTCACCTGCGGCTGAAGTCCTCCCCATGAGCGTGAAACATCAGTGGTCCATGGAAAAACGCTGTAACGTTGTAATCCGGCAGTCCCTCCACGCATCAATAGTATCGGACGCTTCTCCGGAAAATCTTTACGCATCCCTTCATATATCAGGCGGCTCCATTCATTGCCATACACATTATGATACTGTGAAGCGGTCTCTCCATTGGAGTGTACAATGGTCAGAGGATGCACTTCCGGCTCTCCAAGGTCTCCCCACCATCCGGCAAGTCCTTCTGCAGTCAATGGTTTCAGTCTGTTCCAGAGCCAGTCACGTGTATCAGGATTTGAAATATCAAACATGCCGGCATCTCCTACCCATGTTGTTACATCATGGGTTTTGCCATTCTCATCGTGAGTTAGCATTCCCTTGGAATCAAGGAGATTATAGTTGTCGATGGCTCCGAGTTTATTAATATAAGGTTGAGAGATAAGAATTGTATTAATACCCATTGAATTAAGGGAATCAAGCATCTTGCGGTGGTCGGGGAATTGTTTCTTATCCCAGGCAAGTTTCCCCATGTCTGTCTCAACTCCATACCAGTACAAGTCAAAAACAATTCCATCCACAGGATAGCCGCGTTGTTTAAGCGAGTCAATTGCCCCTAACGCTTCGCGCTCATTGTGGTATCCGTATTTGGATGTTATATAGCCCAGAGCCCAGAATGGAGGAAGATTTTGTCTGCCGGTAAGCAAAGTATAGTTTGACACGGTTTCAGCCAATGTTCCATTGCCATTTATAAAATAATAGGATAAAGGTTTGGGCGTGTCGGAGGTGTATATAATGCTGTCGCCAAGTTGGAGTGCAGCTGCATTGTAATCATCAAAAAGCACCCCATAACCTTTGTCAGAGGCAAAATATGGCACAGTGATCCCCATCTGTGAAATTCGGTGGTCTCCGGCAGTATATCCGTAATTCTGGCGATTAAACATTACAAGAGTGTCTGCATTCAGTCTTAAAGAATGACCTCGTTCTCCGGCTCCATAAAAATTTTCAATGCCAGTCGATTTGAAGCATACACGTTTTTCCGGAAGTCTGTTGTCAACCCCTCCATTCTCTGCCAGCAATGTGTCTCCGGCAAGATTGGTAAATATCACATTACCGGTTTTGCGACACACTTTAACCACAGTTGTCGGAGATATCAAGGTGAATTCCTTTGGAGTAACAAAGGATGTCACAGACGAATCATCCGCATTAAGTATTGCAGATTGCGATTTTGGCAGTGATAAAGTTGTTGAGCTTGTCTTCAGGGTTGAAACTCTAAAAATATCGGCATTCAGAGGGGTTACGGATACCACTTTACCGGGCGTTTGCACCAAGAAAGAGCCATTGTCGCAGAGCACTCCTGAAGCGCCATACAAATTCGCGGTGGCAATCATACTTACCGCCGCGAAAGTATATAATTTCCTTGAATTCATATTCAATTTATTATAATTCCAGATCTCCGTTTTCAATCACATGCCAAGGCAATCCGGATTTGGCAAGTTTCTCCAGGAATGGATCAGGATCGAATTCTTCCACATTGTGCACTCCCGGTTTTACCCATTTGCCGGTAAGGAACATATAGGCGCCAACCATAGCAGGCACGCCGGTGGTGTAGCTGACAGCTTGTGCCCCGGTTTCTTTGTAGGCTTCCTGGTGAGAGCAATTGTTATAGATGTAATAGGTGGATTCTTTACCCTCCTTGTCCAATCCGCTTATGCGGCAGCCGATTGAAGTCTCACCGGTATAATTTTCTCCGAGAGAGCCGGGATCCGGCAATACGGCCTTGAGAAATTGAATAGGCACAATCTCTTGTCCGTTATACATCACAGGGTCAATCCTTGCCATTCCTATATCTTGAATCACACGCAGATGTGTCAGGTATTCCTGACCAAATGTCATCCAGAATCGAGCACGTCGTATCGAGGGGAAATTTTGTACAAGACTTTCCAGCTCTTCATGATAAAGCAGGTAAGATTCCCTCTCTCCGATATTCGGATATGTCAGCGGACGGTGGATTTCAAGATTCTCAGTCACCACCCATTTGCCATTTTCCCAATATTTACCTTTCTGCGTGATTTCGCGGATATTGATTTCCGGATTGAAGTTTGTGGCAAATGCTTTGCCATGGTTGCCGGCATTGCAGTCTACAATATCAAGATATCTCATTTCGGAGAAATGATGCTTGGCTGCATAAGCCACAAACACAGCCGACACTCCCGGATCAAAGCCACATCCGAGGATTGCAGTCAACCCTGCATCTTCAAAACGTTTGCGGTATGCCCATTGCCATGAATATTCGAAATGAGCCTCATCCTTTGGTTCGTAGTTGGCTGTGTCAAGATAGTTGACTCCACATTTCAGGCAAGCCTCCATTATAGTCAAATCCTGATAGGGGAGGGCAACATTGATACAAATGTCGGGTTGATGACGGTTGAAGAGTTCTACAAGCTCTTCAACAGAGTCTGCGTCAACTCTGTCGGTAACAATATTTTTTGCGCCAATTTCGGCAGCTATCTTGTCGCATTTGGATTTTGTACGCGATGCGAGTACAATATTATTGAAAACATCCGGATTCTGAGCGCATTTGTGTGCCACAACAGTGCCAACACCTCCGGCTCCGATGATTAGAACTTTTCCCATTTCTTTATATCTTGAGTCAAATTGTAATTTCTTTATAAAACGATATGGAAATTTGTTTCGTTCCACAAATATAGTCAAATTCCGTAATAATTATGCCTTCTTTTTATTAAATTTGCGTAAAAATAGTGAAATGACAATTGTAATAAGAGATATTGGCGAAATGGACAGGGCAGCCTCTGAATTTATATCTGCAGTTGGAAACTCCAGACATTTCGCATTTCATGCCCCCATGGGAGCCGGGAAAACAACCTTTATCTCAGCTCTTTGCAAAAAACTTGGTTCTATTGATGCGGCTTCGAGCCCTACATTCAGTATTGTGAATGAATATGAGGTTGCGCCCGATAAGAAATCAGAATATGGAGATAAGATTTACCATTTCGATTTTTATCGTGTGGATACATCCGCCGAGCTTATGGATATGGGGTTGGATGATTATTGGGATTCAGGGAATGTATGCCTGATTGAATGGCCTGAGAATGCCGAAGGTTTTCTCCCTGAAGATATAGTTGATGTGGAAATCAGAATCCTCGGGGATGGAATAAGGGAGGTGGAATTATGAAAATATACTGGATTGATTCCTGTGAATCTACAAATGCAGCGGCTGTTGAATTTTTTAATCCGGCAGAACCGGTAATTGTTGCCACTCGCTGCCAGACAGCCGGCCGTGGACAGAAAGGTAACCATTGGGAAGCCGAACCATTTAAGAATCTGACATTTTCTGCTGTATGGCATCCTGAAGATTTTGCTGCAAGAGACCAGTTTTCCATAAGTGAAGCCGTGGCTCTTGCTGTGGTAGACTTGCTGAGGGAGGCTGAACTGGATGCACAGGTGAAATGGCCGAATGATATATATATCGGTGACCGTAAGATTTGTGGAATCCTTATAGAACATTCCGTAACCGGAATGAATATAGACCGCACAATTGCCGGTATAGGGATAAATGTAAATCAGAGAGTTTTCAGAAGTGATGCTCCGAATCCGGTATCAATGAGCCAGATTACCGATACAGAATATCCACTTGAATCATTACTCGAGGATTTCGGTCGTATTCTTGAAAACCGGTTGGCTGCCACTGTTTCTGATGATGGAAGATCTGATTTGCATGAAGAATTAATAGAGAATTTGTGGAGATTTGACCGACAGCCATACCCATTCAGAGACAGTGCGTCAGGTAAACGTTACAAGGGCCGTATTCTGGATTTGGAGCCTACGGGATTGTTGACGATAGAGGATTGCAACTCCGGAGAAAAGCATAAATATGCATTCAAGGAAGTGGAATTTTTGTTATACTGAGTAATTTTCGTAAATTTGCATCATGGGCGAAATTGAACTCGAAAAAAATAAAGAGGAGAAGAGTGTGCCGAAAACCATAGGTGGATATCTTATAAGGTGGCTTCTTCCATTGGCTTTGACTGTCGTTCTGGTCAGCTATATGTTTAAGAAGGTGAATTTCAGCGACATGATGGGTATAATCCGTCATGGAGTTGATTATTGGTGGATTTTGTGTGCCATGGGCATAAGCGTGCTTTCACATGTATTCCGTGCTTTGCGATGGCGTCTGCAGCTCCGCAGCCTTGGCATAAATGCCCCGGTAATGGCATTGTGCTGCTCTATATTCGGTTGTTATGCACTGAATCTTGTTTTCCCGCGTCTCGGAGAGGTGTGGAGATGTACATATATAGCCGGCAGGGAAAAGGCATCGTTCACCAAAGTACTCGGTTCGATGGTGGCTGATCGTCTGTCAGATTCCGTATGTGTATTTTTTCTTATAATTCTAACATTTATTGTAGCTGCTCCGGCAATTAATTCTTTTCTGGAACGATATCCGGTTGGTCAGGACTTGATATCCATGCTCTCTTCCGTATGGTTCTGGATACTGGTTGCAGCTGTCTGTCTGATTATCCGGGCTGTCTTTCATTTTGGAAAGGAGCTCTCACCTGTTAAAAAGATGAAAAGCTGGATATCTGACACATGGAAAGGGTTTGCTGTAATCGCTGAAATGAAGGGGAAGTGGGCGTTTGTATTCTATTCCATAGCAATTTGGGCGTGTTATTTTTTCCAACTGTATGTGGCATTTTTTGCATTCTCGTTCACCCGCGAATTATGTCGTCCTGAACTTGCATTCGGAATGATTCCATGTTTGGTCACTTTTGTGCTTAGTTCAATTGGAATGGCTATCCCATCCAATGGAGGACTTGGTCCCTGGAATATAGCAGTAATGTTCGGTCTTGCAATTTATGGCATATCCGCTGCTGATGGCACAGCCTTTTCAATGCTCCAATGGTCGGGGCAAACTGTGATGCTGATAATCCTCGGTATTTATACAATGGCATATATATATCTTTGAATAAAAAGAAAAAGGCATGATATTCAACGACGATAAGAATGATTTTTTCGATGGACCGGACATTCAGGAAGAGTCTCAAAAAACTAAAGGTCCTAAATTAAAACCGGAAGATCCTGATTATTGGGAGGAATCGGAGTCTGAATTCGAACACTTGAGGCTGCGCAAGAACACAAAGTTCTGGCTTATAGTTGCAGCTGCAGGAGTTGGAATCTGCTTGCTTGTAGCCCTGTATATATATTTATTCACGCCGTATGTGTCTGATGGGATGCAATATGGATATGTGGATGATATTCAGAACAGAGGAGATGTATTCAAAACTTACGAGGGCATTCTTATCCCTTATAAAGAGAAAAACGACACCACACGCATATACCCCGGCGATGTGCTGTTCTCTGTGAAGGATCCGGATGTTGCTGTGTCGTTGAAACGCCTTCAATATGCAAATCTTCCGGTGCGTGTTGAATATAAAAGATACAGGGTAAGTCTTCCGTGGCGAGGGGAAACAAAGATGCTTGTAGTAAAGGCTGATACAGCTGATCCGGCCAAGATTCTGCCGCCTGTGTTTACTCCGGATACTCCTTATGTGCATATACACAAAGCATTGCGTGAGAAAGATAAATAAAAACTTTTAATTTGAGAGCATAGGCAATGATTCCCGGTCTGTTTATATCATCAATTCTTGTAATTGAGTCAGGCACGTTTTCAATACCCCCGTATGCTTATCAGGACAGGGAAGATATTACAGAGGTGCATTTCCAGCAACCGTGCTGCTTGCGTGAGATTGGTGAATATGCTTTTCTTGGATGTCAGAATCTAAGGGAAATTCAGTTCCCGGAGTCGGTTGAAACGATAGGTGAGGGGGCATTGAGGGAATGTGTTTCTTTGAAAAGTGTATCCTTGCCTGAGAAAGTAAAAACATTGCCTAAATATTTGTGTGCGTGGGATTCGGCATTGGAGCAAGTTATTCTGCCAAATACTGTCGAGGATATAGGCTCGCATGCCTTTGCATATTGTGGTGCTTTGGAGCATTTCGCTATGCCGGACTCTGTGAAGCATATAGGCTCGAATGTTTTCTCTTGTTGCAGATCCCTTAAAGAAATTGTGTTGCCTGACGGAATAGCGGAATTGGAATCTTATGTTTTCTCAGAATGCGAATCATTGGAGAGTGCAGTTCTTCCTGCCAATAAGAATATGCTTGGAGAATTGATTTTCAGCGGCTGTCGCAATCTCCGGAATTTGACAGAGTTTTCACCGGTGCCCCCGGTTTTTGATTGTGACAGTTTTATTTTCGAGCCCGATGAGACAGAGCTGTATAAAAATTGCCGCCTCCACGTCCTTCCGGATGCAGAGGCAGCCTATTCATCAGCTCCCGGTTGGAAGCTATTCTTCAAAGACGTTGCTTTTTAATCCTCCTTCATATTGTGGAATACATTCTGCACGTCCTCGTCTTCCTCAAATTTATCAAGTAGTTTCTCAAGCTGCTCACGCTGTTCAGCTGTCACTTCCTTATAATCTGTGGGGATGCGCTCAAATTCAGCAGATACAATTTCGAGACCTTTATCTTCAAAGAATTTCTGCAGATTTGAGAATTGGTCGAACGCTCCATACACAAGCCATTCCTCCTCTTCGGCCTCCAGTTCAGCTTCAAAATCCATGAGGTCAAGTTCAAATTCATCAAGTGCGACATCCGCATTGGGTTTTACATGGAATACGCTCTTGTGGTCGAAAAGGAATGAGAGGGAGCCTTGAGTGCCTAATGATCCTCCGAATTTATTGAAATAGCTTCTTACATTGGCCACTGTGCGCTGATTGTTGTCGGTTGCTGTCTCCACAACAATTGCGATGCCAAAGGGACCATATCCTTCATATACAATCTCCTTATAGTCTCCGGCATCTTTGTCGGTGGCTTTCTTGATTGCACGTTCCACTGTGTCCTTAGGCATATTTGCAGCCTTTGCATTCTGCATGAGCACACGCAGGCGTGGATTCATATCAGGATCCGGACCTCCGGCTTTTGCAGCTATTGTAATCTCTTTGCCGATACGGGTGAATGTTCGGCTCATATTGCCCCATCGTTTCAATTTTCGGGCTTTTCGATATTCAAATGCTCTTCCCATATTTAGTTTTTGTGTATTTTATTTTAAGTAACTAATAAAAATTAGATGTAAGAAGTATAGCCTTAACCTAACGCAACTCAGCACCAAGAGCTTTCAATGATGAGATAATTCTGTTCATTGCCTGGTCAATCTGTTTGTCATTAAGGGTCTTATCCGAATCTTGAAGTTTCATTGACACAGCGTATGATTTTTTGCCGGCAGGAAGATTCTTCCCTTCATAGACATCAAACAATCGTACGTCACGCAATAATTTACGTTCCGCTTTGCGGATAGTTGATTCTATGTCTGCAAACTTTACACTCTTGTCAACCAGCAATGCCAAGTCTCGATCCACGGCCTGTGTCTTGGGCAGCTCGGTATATGTAACCCGGTTTTTTGCTGTTAATTTAAAGAGAACCTCCCAATCTATTGCGGCATACGTCACGCTTTGTCCGATATCGAATTTCTTAAGCACTGCGGAGCGAAGGATTCCAATCTCCGCAATCCTTTTACCGGAGCGGCTCATTATGTCAAGCTTGGCGGCAAATATCTCATCAGAACCTTGCGAGGTGGTATAAGCTCCTTGTTGCAATCCGAGCCTGTGGAATATGTTGTATACAATTCCTGCGAGATCGTATACAGAAGCTTCATCAGCTTTTACATTCCATGAAGTCTCTTCTTTCAAACCTGTAACCCAGAGCGCGAGCTCCATTCGTTCGCTGTATTGTGCAAACGGTTTCTCCGCAGTTTGCTCTTTTTCAGGATTGAATTTGTAAATATTGCCGAATTCATAGAATTTGAGATTCGGCATCTTGCGGTTAACATTATGGGCTATTGATTCCAATCCACCATATAGCAGAGTCTGGCGCATAACTCCAAGGTCATTGCTAAGGGGATTCATCAGCCTTACACAATTTGCAAGCGGGAACAGTTCTGAATTCTCATAATAGCTTACAGCTGTCAGCGAGTTGTTCATTATCTCATTGAAACCAATTGCTGTGAGCTGCTCACTTACAATCTGCTGCATGTCGTGGCTCTCATCGGTGGCTCCGCGTTGTGAGAGTGAGATATGCATCTCTTCACCAATCTCCACATTATTATAGCCATAAACGCGGAGTATCTCCTCCACAACATCGCACGGGCGGTAAACATCCACACGGTATGTAGGCACGGTAAGATGAATTACATCCGGATTCTCCGTTTCTTTTACATCAAACTCAAGCGATTTTAGGATGGTCTTCACCAAATCCGTTGGAAGTTCCTTGCCAATTAGATTGTTGCAATAAGTGAGTGAGAAATCCATCTCTTTCCTTTCAACAGGAGCCTTCAAGACATCAATCAACCCTCCGCAAATTTCGCCTCCGGCCAATTCCTTAATCATGCATGCGGCAAGACGTGCGGCATAAACAGTGATTGAGGGGTCTGCTCCGCGTTCATATCGGAAAGATGCATCCGTTGATAATCCGTGACGGCGAGCTGTGCGGCGGATTCGTGTAGGATTGAAATAAGCACTTTCAATGAAAACATTTTTAGTGGATTCAGTAACTCCTGAATCCAAACCACCGAACACACCTGCAATACACATAGGTTTCACGGCATCGCAAATCATAAGGTCGGCTTCATTAAGTTCATGCTCCACACCGTCAAGAGTGGTGAATTTTGTGCCCTGTTTGCATGTGCGCACCACAATTTCTTCCCTTTCAACCTTGTCAAGATCGAAGCAATGCATGGGTTGACCAATACCTAACAATATGAAGTTGGTGATATCTACAATATTATTAATCGGGCGTTGACCGGCTGCTATGAGCAGATTACGCAGCCATTCGGGAGATTCCTTTACCTCAACGCCACGGATTGTCACGCCCGAATATCTTGGACATCCCTGTTCATCCTCAACTTTCACTACTACGGCACCATCCTTGCGGTCGGTGTTGAACGCTGAATCGTCAGGCACGGTAATTTCAGGATATTCTCCCACCTTTTCCCCTTGAGAAATAAGACACCATTCCCTGGCTTTCAAATCACGGGCCACTCCATAGTGGCTTGCTGCATCAACACGATTAGGAGTCAATTCCACCTCCAGACGATAATCGCTTTCCACATTGAAATATTCTGAAGCGGGAGTGCCGGGCTTTACATTATCAGGAAGCACCATTATTCCGGCATGGTCGGTGCCGATTCCGATCTCATCTTCAGCGCATATCATGCCAAAGGACTCTTTGCCTCTGATTTTTGATTTTTTGATCTGGAATTCCTTATCACCATCATAAAGGGTGGTGCCTACAGTGG
Organism: uncultured Sangeribacter sp.; assembly: GCA_964515455.1. Taxonomy (GTDB): domain Bacteria; phylum Bacteroidota; class Bacteroidia; order Bacteroidales; family Muribaculaceae; genus Lepagella. Next base: position 14,930 of record CAZEUD010000012.1, on the reverse strand, counting down.
CAACGACCACTGTTTGTCCGGCGGCTACGTTGGGTGCACCACAGACAATCTGCACAGGCTCACCGTTGCCGAGATCCACGGTGGTGACATGGAGATGATCCGAATCAGGATGTTCCTCGCAGGTCAAAACTTTGCCAATTACTATCCCGCGCAGTCCTCCGCGGATGCTTTCCACTTCCTCCACTGTGTCGCATTCAAGACCCAAGGAGGTCAAGGTGGCGGCAAGTTCTCGCGGGCTCAGGTCGAAATCAATGTATCTTTTGAGCCATTTATATGATATATCCATAGAAATATTATTCTGTCAGAATGTTTTGAAGTGCAAAATTAATAAAAACTCCAACTATATCAAAATCATGCAGCCGGAAATTCTATGCGGAATGTAGTGCCTTTCCCAAGTTCCGATTCTTTGACATATATTTTTCCGCCATGATATTCCTCCACAATTCGTTTTACAAGCGTCAACCCGAGTCCCCAGCCTCGTTTCTTGGTTGTATATCCGGGATTGAATACTGTCTTGAAATTTTTCCTGGCTATCCCTTTGCCGGTATCCTTCACCTCAATCCATACATTATTCTTTCCTGTGCCTGTGAATATATCGAGTTCCCCTTCACCTTGCATCGCATCCACTGCATTTTTAGTGAGATTCTCCATAACCCACTCTATAAGTGGACGCGATAATCTTACTCCATAATCATCACCTGACAAATGCATTGTGATGTTGACTTTCCCGGATACGCGCCTTTTCATATAATCCAGGGAATTGGAAATAACATCGTTTATATATTGCAGTTCCATCTCCGGTCGGGAACCGATTTTTGAGAATCGGTCAGCTATCACAGACAACCGTTTCACATCTTTGTCTATCTCATCTGTTATTTCAGTATCCACCCCGGATGCCTGAAGATATTCAGTCCATGCCATCAATGACGATATGGGAGTGCCAAGTTGATGAGCGGTTTCTTTGGAGAGACCAACCCAGACACGGTTTTGCTCCGCGCGTTTTGTATATACCATTGCAAGATAAATAATCAAGGCAAGGATTATCATAACAGCCATCTGAATATACGGGTAGATGCTCAGGCTTCGCAATAATCTTGAATCTTCATAATAGATATATTGGTTCTCCCCCCCAAATAATTCTACCTCTATGAAATGATGATTCTTGCCTGCAATATCTTCGATCAACTTGCCGCCACTTGCCTTATGAAGCTTTTTGGTAAGGAATTCCTTGTTGCGTTGCGACAATTCAGAATAAAGCGACTTGTCTTTATCGTTTTTGTCGGGTAATGAAAAATTCCTGAACTCGGATATGTTCAGATTGTTGTCGCATATCAGCACAGGGATTGAATTGTTTTGCGAAATGATGCCTAACAGGAATTCGAAATCAGAATCGACATTTGCCTTTGCAAGACGCTCGGTTGCCTGTGCCCAGATGCTCATTCTGTCGCGTTCCTGATTCTCCAGCTCTTTTACAAGATTATTGCTTACAAGCAGGAATATGATCACGGCTATTGCCGAAGCTGCAATAAGCACCATCTTCCCAGTGCGCTTGTCGATATTCTTATTCATTCCCGTAAATGAATTTTGCTACCGAATCCTCGGTATTCGGACCAATAACAATATCTGCGACTTCCTTCACTTCCGGCAAAGCATTCTCAACAGCAACAGCAACGTCAGCAGCCTTAAGCATCGGAATGTCGTTGAGATTGTCACCAAAGGCTATTACCTTGTCTGCCCCGGTATTTTTTTTCATATCAATGATTGCATTGGCTTTTGTGGCATCGGGGGCGAAGGCATCAACAAGGGCTATCATCGGACCGTAGAGGTCATGATAACATTGAGGGCGGCATCCCGCTATTTTGCTCGTCTGCGCATGCACTGCCTGAGCGGGATCTGTAGGCTGCATTCCATAGAAGATTATTGTATTGTTGAAGTCGGGTGGCAATATCTCCCTGCCGTCTTCCCTCACATGAAAACGCTTGAAGGGGGAGTGGATACGTTCATCCATAAATTGCTGCTCAAGAGGGGTAAGTTTCCCTCCGATATGGTATATGTTGAGAATCCCATCATCAAGGGTAAACAAGAATATGGGGAAGTTCATTTCGTGATATGTGTCCACAAGTTTTTCCACAACTTCCGGCTTTATGAATTTAGGGTTGGAATATGTATTGGTGACCGGATTCCACAATGCCGCCCCGGTAAGCACGATGGCGGGAATATTCATATTCACATCTTTGATGATGCCGGAAACTGTGGCTGGTGTGCGGGCTGTAGCTATTGTAAACAATTTTCCATCTGCTATGCTGCGGTTAAGAAGTTCGGTGGCCGTATCAGAAATGAATGCTCCGGGTTGCATCAACGTTCCGTCAAGATCGCTCACAAATAAAGTCTTTCCCATTGAGTCTTACGATTTTGTTTCAATAAATTCCACATCGGAAACCTGACTCTCGTTGTAGATATGCGTTTGCCCGGTTTCATTTTGTTCAAGAATGGTGCTTTCAGAATACTCTTTGATTTCAGTGTATTCCACATCCTCGGCATATTCCTTCATGCTTTTGATGCCATCCTCCTCTTTTTGGTAATAACTGCGGTGTCTTCTGCCGCCATTTCCGGCTGTTTGATTACGCCTGTTTTCTTTTTCATTCTGTTTGCGGCGGCGTTGTTCCTCTTTGCGGGAGGGCATGCCTGCCATACGACGCACCATATCCTCGGCACGTCTTGCCATAAATCTTCCGAACCATTCATTAATATATGGTCGGAAAATTATAAATAGCGATATTATGATTAATAGTAAGAGTAATCCCATCTGAATCTGATAATAATATATCTGTCATTACCATCCGACCTTTTTCCATTGCTCCATTATACCATAAGCGACATAAGCAACAATCAGCCACATCAATCCCGGTATTCCCGCGCATGCCACAGCTGCAATTGCTGTTATTATAAGCAACCAGCGGAATTCATTTCCCTTCCATACCCAGGTCTTGAATTTCAAGGAGAAGAGTGGGAGTGGTGATATCATAAGCCAACATTCAAAAATCAAAACCGGTATCACCAGCCACCATGCGCTCATTGTGTCCGGAAGTTCATGACATAATGCCGTGTATCCTATCCAAAATATGGCATTTGCAGGTATTGGAAGTCCGATGAAACTCGTGGTCTGGCGCGTGTCGATGTTGAATTTGGCAAGACGCAAAGCTCCGGCAATCGGAATCAATAACGTACCCCAGCAGAGCCATGATTGTTCGGCGTTCATGGCAAGTGCGTTGAAGAGCAACATAGCAGGAGCAACACCGAAGCTAACACAATCACACAGAGAATCCAACTCCTTGCCCATATCGGAGTATGCATGGAGAAGTCGGGCTGCGAAACCATCGAGAAAATCCATCACGGCAGCTATGCCGATAAAGATATAAGCCCAGTTGTATGCTGCTATTCCGGAAATGTTTTCATCTCCGTGAAAAGCAAATATAATGGCTATGGTGCCTGCAAGTATATTCATGCAGGTAATGGTATTCGGTATATTCTTTTTAATTATCTCAAACATTTTCAATATCTTTTTAATCATCCATGTGTCATTGGTACACATAGGGCGGCTTGAGGTCAGGGATAATAAATGAAGCTGAATCCTTAGAATTTTGCTATCGGAGTCACTCCTCCTCTTGTGGTGTCACCAATTTTTACGAAAATCTCAGTATCAACAGGTAAATAGATATCAACCCTGGAACCGAATTTGATAAATCCAAGATGTTCATCTATTGATGCTTCCTCACCCTCTCTGGCATAAGTGACAATTCTACGTGCCATCGCTCCCGCTATTTGTCTTACCGTGATGCGTTTGCCGCAATCTGCCAGTAATCCCACAGTGCTTCTTTCATTATCAGTGCTTGCTTTGGGAAGGTAAGCCGAGAGGAAACGTCCGCTGTGGTGTCTTACATATTCCACTTTCCCGTCTACCGGAAACCAATTTGCATGGACATTAAGCGGCGACATGAACACTGAAAGCATTATGGCCTCGCTCTTCAGATATTCCGCTTCAAATGTCCGCTCCACTGCCACAACCCTGCCGTCTGCCGAGCTGATAACCATCCCTTTCCTTTCGCCACGATAATGACGCTGCGGGCAGCGGAAAAAATTGAATACAAAAGAGTATACAATCAATGACAATGCTGAGAAACATGCCGGGAGCACTATCGGGGGCATGAAAAGCCATACCGGCACGTTTAATGCAGCCAGCACTATGAATAATAGTATCAATATATTCGTTCCTTCGCGATGAATCTTCATCTCTTACCAATTCGATTGGTTTGCAAATTTACACCTTTTTAATTAATTTTGCAATCGAACTAACAAAATTCTGTCTTCACCGATAATTCATGAAATCGTTTTCATGATTCGCGGTCTTTAAATCTTAAGCGAAATGAAAAGTTTTAATACTGCCGATTCTCTGACAATGCAGAGTATTGCACGCCCTTTGTATTGGGTGCTTCTTGTGCTTATGCTTTTCCCTTTCAAGGCATTGTTTGGATTGGAGGTGGTCAATCCCCCCATAGCTCTTTTTGTCGGCTTGATGTTTGCAATCGTTTTCGGAATACCTTTCCCGAAGTTTAACAAGAAATTGTCAAAGTATTTGCTCCAGGCATCCGTTGTCGGTCTTGGTTTCGGGATGAATCTTCAGAAAAGTCTCCAGTCGGGTGCCGACGGTATGCTTTTCACCATAGTTTCTGTAATAGGGGTGATGGTAATTGGAGTCCTGCTTGGCAAATGGATGAAAATAGATGAAAAATCATCATACCTCATATCTTCCGGCACTGCAATATGCGGAGGCTCCGCCATAGCTGCCGTAGGTGGTGTGATGAAGGCAAATGAGAAAAGCATGGCAGTCTCTTTGGGCGTGATATTTATTCTCAATGCTGTGGCTCTTTTCATTTTCCCTCCTTTGGGAAAATTGTTTGATATGTCGCAACAGCAGTTTGGCACTTGGGCGGCTATTGCCATTCACGACACAAGCTCTGTTGTAGGTGCCGGAGCTGCATATGGTGAGAAGGCATGCGAATTGGCTACTCTTATCAAATGCACACGTGCGTTGTGGATTATACCGTTGGCTTTCTTTACAATATGGTATTTCCGCAAGGATAAGCAGGGGGAAGGGAAAGCGAAGGTGTCAATCCCATGGTTCATTCTCCTTTTTGTTGTCGCCATGATTATTAACACATATACTCCGGATTCTATGATGAGCTATATGCGTCCGGTTTATGATGTGATTGTAAAGATAGCCAGACAAGCACTTGTGGCTGTGTTGTTTGCAATAGGCTCAAGTTTGAGTCTCAGAGTAATACGCGAGGTTGGTGCAAAGCCGTTGATTCAGGCTGTTGTGCTATGGATTGTGATAGGGGTTTCGTCATTGTTTGTTTGCCTTTATACTATAGACTGATATTGGAGAGATGGAGATTTTGAAGAAGGCAGCGGGTCTTCCTTCACTTTGGCAGTTGTCGCTTGTCAATATCATGTTCATGGCAACTGCCTCTCTTGTGGTGTTCAGCATTGTAGGATACTTAATATGTTGAAAAAATTATAAGGAAATTGTTTTGCGGTTGATGAAAATTTTTGTAACTTTGCAGTCGCAAATGCAATCGGGGTGTAGCACAGTTGGTTAGCGCGCTACGTTCGGGACGTAGAGGTCGGGCGTTCGAGTCGCCTCACCCCGACTGAAAAGGCTTGGAAATTTGAATATTTCCAAGCCTTTTCAAATTTTATCAAGCCTTTGTTCTCAATTACTTAGAGCTTTTAATGCCGCGTCCACGCAATCTGCTTCCGAATATTCATATCTTTCCCGTGATTTCACCCATTCTTCATCAAGGGCATAAAAATCGATTGGCGCTGTATCTCCCTTCAGACACAAAGCGTTGATAAAACTTGATTGAATTCACGCCTATGAATTTATCTCTTGGTTCCATGGTGCAAAGGTAGCACCTTTATTTGAAATCAGTGCGGTCTAAACGCCTATACCTATATCTTTTAAAAACAAAGATTTTTTTCAATGGACATGGAACTGTATATAGTCGATATGTTTTAAATTTTATTAAGTATCATATTCCCACCATTCATTTCAAGAAGAATAGAATTATCTGACACCTTTGTTATTTTACCTACTTCAATTTCGGATGATTTAAACAATTCAAAAGTATTTTTTAAGTCTTCTTGTATGAAATTTTGGAGTGTTTTGCCCATTTCTTCCTTAATTATCGTTAGTTTTGCACTATCAGCACTCCCATTTGATGTTGATACTTCAAATAATTGCAAATTTGTGTCAATTTTCAGAGAATCAAGAAAATACTTTAGAATAAGGCAATTCTGAGAATCTATATTCCATTCTCCATTTATACTTATAGTCAAAGGCATTGAAAATCTAAAACCACTATCCTCCCCCTCAAAATGAAGATTTCCTTTTAATGAAAAATCTTTAGAATCAGTAAAGTTATAGATTTCTACACCATTATATCCGTCTTGATTGACGGTAATACTCCATTGACCAATCATTAGATTATTCATTTCATCAGCGGAGTCCTTATTATTACAAGAAATCAAAAACGATATTATAATTGGGTAAACAATAATTAATGAATGATTCATTATTTATTTTTATTTAGTTCTATAATGTTTATTATTTCATTCATTTTGTGTCTATTATCAAGCCATTGTTTCCCTTCATAACCAAATGAGTAATCATACTTCATTTCCCCATGTTTAAATACATAAGTTACACTGAAAGGATCGATGGACTTGTAAAACTCTTTCCATGTTCTAAATGGCAACCTTGCTCTCAATCTATAAGTAAAATTTTTCCCTTTGGGTTCTACAAATATTATATCTGTAGGAGAAGAGTATGTTAAATTTTTATTTGAGAATATTATAGAATCAGAAGTTGCCGGATTCTTTAAAACTATAGTACTTAAAAATGTTACGCTGTCAGGATCAGATAAATAGGTGTAATCATATTTGATATTCTTAATGGAATTAACTTTTGAATTCGACCCCATTTTTTGTTCGAATATATAAACAAGATTACCCCTGGAAGAATTGCGCTGTATAAACATTTTTCCCACTCCTGCACTGCTTAGACATATTAGAATTATAAACAATAGCCCTAAATATTCCGATTTTTTTCTCATAGTGAGTCATTTTAATAAAAGAACAGTGTGATATATTTGTTCTATCACACTGTTCTTTAGAAAGATTATTCTCCGTACACTAAAGTCTTGTAAGAAGCGAAAAGGCCGAGGACACTGGTTTTCTTTACGTCAACATGGCTGATTTTGTTGATACCTGCGGAATGAGCGGCTGTCTGAATTGAAGCATCTCCAGCAGAAATAAGACCAAGAACTCCGATTGAGCTTGAAGTTCCAACTTTTGAGCCCAAAGCATTGGAAGTTGCAATTTGACCTTCGCTTACACCAGTGTAAAGAACGCCCATGCCAGATCCGGTTGTGATGGTAGAACAGCTTGCCAATCCAAGCATTGCTACACAAGAAAGAGACAAAAGAATCTTTTTCATAATGTTATGTTGCCTTATAGTCTCCCCGGATTCAGGCTATATAGTTTTTAAGTAATAAAAAAGCGCAGGAGTCTGTACCTTGGTGCTCGTCCTACGTTCAGAGGCTCTGGAATGCCCGATATGGTCGAACGAGCATCCTGCAGAAGCCTACGCTAAAATATGATAATACCTGCTGATAGAAACATAGATTGAATATGAAACATACAATCTATCTGTTTCTGCAGATAAAAATCACATACGCAAGGCATCTACCAGTTGCTACATCCTTGACCATATCATAAATTTTCCAGATTTCTGAACGTCAAGAGGATGCGTCTTGGTAAACGCTTTCTAAAAAAATGTCCTTGTAGACCCTCCCGCATTTTCCCTGACCGGGCTTCTGCAAGCGGTCTACGTCTGCAAAGTTATATATTATTTAAGTATTTTCCAAATTAATTTAGTGAAAAATCGAAATTTTAACTACAGTGAAATTTTCTTGCCTCAAATTTTGGTAGTTAGAGATATTTGAGCTAAATTTGAACTCAATACGACCTCCCACGCTTCCCGTAGGACAGCGCACCCGGGGAGGTCTTCGATTTTTATGGACTATACTAAACGACCTCTGACACTGCAAGAGCAGGTTGACAAAACTACGTAATCGCGGATTGCTCATTGATGATGAGCAGTTGGAGAAAGAATACTTGTCTAATATCAGTTTTACAGACTCCGCGCATATACATACCCATTTCAAGACAACGCCAATCCTGCTGCTGACCACAAATTTTTGCGAGACGATATTCACTTTTCCGACATAATTGACCTTTACCGTTTTGACAGAAGATTGCGTTCAGTGATGTTTAATGCTATTGAGAAGATTGAGGTTGCAGTCCGTACAAAAATCGTCCAAGCATACGCTGAGACTACAGGTGACAGCCATTGGTTTAGCGATAGAAATCTCTACAAGCATCAAGCGAAAAGAGACCGGAATGGCAATCTGACCACGGCTTTTGACTTGTTGATGAAAGACATCGAAAATGAGGTCAAACGCAGTAACGAGGACTTCATTAAGCATTATTTCTCTAAATATGACAATCCCCCAATGCCGCCTGCTTGGATGACGTTGGAGGTGCTTTCTCTTGGGACGTTGAGCCGATTATATCAGTTGCTCAAAAAATCCCCCATCAAGAAAAAGATAGCAAAAGAATTCGGACTGAATGATGACCGCGTACTTGCCAACTGGCTACACGCAATAGCTGTATGGAGAAATTGCTGCGCTCACCACAGTAGAATATGGAACAGACGTAGCATTATAAGTGTGCAAATGCCAACCAATGCCGATAACCCATTTATTGACAATGCTACAATACGCTCCCACGCCCCTTTGGAATTTTGTTTAAATTCCTGCACATGAACAACGCCTTTCTCAAACTTATCACCGTTCGCGTTCTGGTGGGAGTGGAGGTTACGACAACCTTAGCAACAACTCCATTCGAGGTTGTGATTGTTTCTCCGACCTGATAGTAGAGGTATCTTGAAAAACCTCCGCTCTCATTGTAGTCTTGTTGTAGTCCCATATCACATATAGTCATTGTTACGGTCGTACCTGATGCCTTGATAGTCTCTTTTTCTCAACCACTCTTTAAGAGAGATGTGATAGCCGAGAAAATCATATAGGTCATAAGACATGGCAAAGCATACTCCGGCCAGTTCAACAGCCTCATGTTCTTTGCCCTTAACCGTGAGGTTATGGCCAACCATTATATCATCGGTTCCTACCCGCATGATATATATGGCATCATCATTCTCATCGTCTTTCAAGAGCACATCATTGCTGAATGCTGTTTCATGAAGAACATTGTAGCGGAGTTTTTCAAAAAACTCCTTTTCGTTCTTGGAGACTGCGTTCTTAATTGCTGCATCAAACTCTTCCGGAGTGTCAGCAAGATCTTGCCAATCTTCGGGCGTTTCTTTCTGTGTCATAATTTTCTGAGTTTTGATATGAAACTTGGTTTGACAATCACAGGAACTCCGGGGTCAAAATCAAGTGGCGCGTTTCATAGCTGCTGTCATGATTTTCCCCGCTTCGGTAAGATCCACTCCATCTATGCTTCCACCCTCATGGAATGGATCCATGCTGTAATATTTGGCCGTGCCGTTTACCTTGACCAATCCCAGAAAGCCATTGAGTAGGAGTGGGTGCAATAATTGAGGTAATAACGCTGCTTGGCTGTGGTGGTGTATCGCTCCTTCTGAGAAGGCAAAGGCAGAGCTTTGGGAAGCTCCGCCTTCATATTATTCCAGCTAAGATGTATATTTGCATAGTATTTCAGATACCAGTTGAATCCGGCTGCCAAATTGACAGTGGAATTGCCTCTGATCACCGGACGTCCATCCCTGGCATCTATTTCGAAGAATTCTTCGGGAGAGTCTGTCAACTCAAAAAAAAGCTTGCGAACTCCCCGGCATTACCCTTCGGCTATATCCGCCATTCTGGAGCATGCTGATTTCCATGCATCCCGGAGATCGCTCCATTTGTAATACCCCGGAGCGCCATCCATCTCTTTAACACCATTCACTTTTACAGGGCGTTCATTATGGCGTGGAGCTGCAATCACATCACCATTGGCATTCTTAAAGAGCACGAGCTGGAAATTTGCTGCCATAGGAGTGATTTTATATGTCTGCCATTCTTTTGCGGCATTCTCAAAACCGGGTACTGATGCATCGCATCCTTCCAGCCCCATGAGAGCAAACAGTCGCAGCAACGCTGTGTCGTGACCAAAGCGCAGATCAACCGCTGTAGGGCGTTCCCCGGCTATGGCCTTGTCAGCACTGTCTACAATCTCATTCAAAAGATTGGTAGCAGAGCGTGGACCTGCTCCTGTTGCGTCCGGGGAATTCCCTTGACGTACATAAAGCTGATAGTTCAACCCCTTCCACATATTATAACGATCTTCCGGCTCAAATATATCAAGATATCCATAATCTTGGGTGCCGTCAACGTCTTGCACATCTACAGCAACATCGAAGAGATATTGCATCTGTCTCGGCAGGTCTTTCACCTTTGAGGGGTCTTTGAAAATTTTTACAGCTGTCTTTTCACTTTTGAAGAGTGAATCCTTTGCATTGGCAAATTTTTTGCGCCAGGATGCATTCTTGTCTTCAAGCTGTTTGTTTGCTTCGGTGTGATTCATGATAAATTTCATGTCACTTGGAGTGGCGTGGCGCTCGATGTTCAAATCTGGATTATGTTTCTTCAATTCTTCTGAAAATGCAGCCATTGAGAGTATGCATCGTGGAGAGGTGGAGGAGCGTGCAATAATTCGTGAATCACCTTTGAAAAGCTCCGGAAAGCGTGTAATCATTCGCGATGCTATACCTTTGTGCTGACGTTCGCCGAGTGCTGATAATTCTCCGTGATGTCCGTCAGTATGCTTTTTCAGAAATTCCACTTTCTCAAGAATTTGCTGTCCGAGTTCGGTGAGATTCCCTTTCTCGTTTTCTGTGGTTAATACCTTCAAAGCACCCGTATGTGTGGATTCACTTATTACCCAGCGCGACCCGTGTCTGCCGTAATGAGAGATATAGAAAGGTTCATAACCGGCAGGGGCGGGTGCCATGGAGTCAGTGGTGAAGGGATAAGCATAATATACACCTCCCGCTTTTTCCGGGGTAGCCGCAATTTCGGTGCGTATTACATCGGTTACGGTCTCCACTTGTTGTTTCTTTTTCTTGGCGTCTGCACCTGAACATATCAGAGCCGCCAAGGTAGCAATTACAATAAATCGTCTCATATTTCAAATAAATTTAAATTTTTCATAAAACATTAATACTGGATACCAAACGCTCCACATCTTCAAGAGTGCCGTCAAATGGTCCTTTCTTGGTCAATTTAAGTGTGCACATGGCAGCCGCGAATGTGCCTGCTTCCTGATATGAAGCTCGCAGACTCCGTTTGTAGAGATATCCGGCCATATATGTGTCTCCGCACCCGGTCGTATCCACAAGCTCCGGGGGAGGAAGAGCGGGAATGTTATAATATTTGTCGTCCGCATATATCAGAGACCCCTTGTCGCCAAAGGTAAGAAGCACCTCCTTGCATCCCCATTCCGCAAGTATCTTTGCAGCTTCATGTGGATTATCTGTGCCCGTCAGTACCTCCATCTCTTTCTCGTTGGCTTTTAAAATGGAGATGTATGGCATTGCCTCGCGTTTCTTTACATAATCCGCATGCACCACATTCTCACCCTCTACTTTGCGCATATATCCCTGCACATCTACAGATACTTTCCCTTTCGCTGCCAATGCTTTGATAACATCAAGGTCAAAATCGTACGCAAGGAGAGTGCCAAGGTGGAAAACCTTAGCTTCTATATCCTTGAGATTTTCTGCAGTAAAAGAATCCGCTTTGGCAAGAACACGCTGGGTCCTGTTGTTCATATCTTCGCCATATTTGTTCTCAAAGTAAACAGACCGGCGACTTGGAATCACGTATACATCCAACCCCTCAGCTCTCAACGTATCCACCACTCCCATCTCTGTCGAACCAAGAGAGGTGACAAGCTTGAAATTTTTATGGTCAAAGTTTTTCAATGCCTTCGCAAAATAGAAAGCTGTGCCTCCCGGCATATATGCTTCAAATTTGGGTGTGATAACCTTGTCAAGCGTGATATGTCCGATGCAGCAAATATCTTTCATTTTTTGGAATTTTGTGTTATAGAGTAGATAAGTACGAAGAAATATCCCGGCACGGGAGAAATTCCCCACGTTTATCACTACCGCTAAAGCTCCGACTACAGTCATCACTCCGCATATCCTCAGCACTTTTACTGCCGTTACCTTCTGAAAACAGGAATCCTCCTGCTATCACCGGAGCCATAATGCAGCCTAAGCCGTTGAAGGATTGGGCGAGGTTAAGTCTTGATGGCGCTGTCTCTTCAGCTCCAAGTTCAGTTGCATAAGGATTGGCGGATGTCTCGAGCATAACCAGTCCGCATCCTATTATGAATAAAGCCCCCAGAAAAATAGGGAACGACATCAAATTGGCACCCGGAATAAATAGAAGCGAACCGCAACCGAATAGCAGAAGTCCGGTCACCACTCCGCGTCTGTAGCCATATCGGGTGATGAGTATAAATGGTAAAAGATATTTCTTGCTTACAAGTTTCATCGTCGGGTTTTGTCAAATTTTCTTAACCACATGCAGGTTTAATGCAAAAATATATATAGTGGAAAATAATTTGAACTGCAAATATACTGATTATTTATGAAAATGAAAAATCGCGAATGGGCATTGTTAGAATATGCCGACTGTTAACAGGTGTTTATTTCCCTGTTGTCGCACCCGACTCATCAAGGGTCTTCAGCACCTCGTGTATCTCGGAATATGATTTGTAATCTTCCGGATTCTCGATGCTAAGTTTTCTCAATGCTTCGGAATTTTGCATAGCCCTTGTCAGGTCGCCTTCCTTGCATAGATACTGATAAAGGTTGTTGCGGCCAAGATAGCGTTTAGTCTTTTCGTATCCCGGAAGATAACGGAGCAAGTCTGGAAGCACATCCTCATAGGTAGTATAGTTCCTTGAGGTCAGCCCCGGCAGGAAATGGAGAAGAAACCAAAATTCCGTACATGGATTGGTCTCGATAAAAGACACCTTTGTATTCCGGCATTTTGAGAATTTCCTCTTGGCATTCTGATACACCTGCATCTCCTTAGGTATTCTCAGCAGTCTGTCCATGTCAAGAAGGCAGAACACCCGGTCGAATTCCTCCTTTATGAAATACTCTGCCAGTTTCACCATGTGGCCGATGTCAGCATGTTGCGCCAATGTCGGGGCTATCTTGAACGGATAACGCTTTGCCACACGCAACGACTCGAAGTAAAACCATTCAGTTTCACCCTCGCCGATTATTGCAACGCTAAATCTCTTTTTCATCAGTCAACATCATTAAGATTTAGATATGCACTCCCTACGAATGGAAGGTCAACCAGTTTGCCCTGCTTGTAAGCATTGTACGGCGACAGCCGTTTGCTCAGGCCGAGATTGGTAAGGCGTTTCAATTCTGTCTCTCCGTCCTCATTCTTGTCCGTAAACCATATTTCATCACGGCGGATAAAATCCTCGTTGAGTAGATTTATGTCGTGAGTGGTCACCAAGAGCTGCGACTCCCTCTCGCTGTTTATGAGGAACACTTTCAGGAAATATGACAACAGTTCGTAGTGGATACTGCTTTCCACCTCGTCCATTATCACGAAATGATTGTTGCCAAGCAGATGCTGGAGAATGATAGTCATCCCCATAAAACGCATCGTACCCGATGACTCCATATCTTCCGACAAAGTGTGAACTCCTCCGTTTGTCTTATGCTGAAAACGCACAGGCAATCCACGACTCCACTCAATGCCGCTGATATTAAAGTCGGAGGCTTTGAGAAATTTCAAGATAAACTCCTTAACGCTGCCGTCGCGGTCTTCCTCAAGGGTGTTGTGGATGAACGGCGATAGTATCAGATTGGGCTCGATTATCGGTTCAAGGGTCTTGTTGAAGAAGTCATAGACCTTGTTCAGACGACTCGATTCCACATTGCTGACGCTGAAAGCAGCCAGCACTGTTCTGTTATTTATGGTATTGCCCTCAATCAACCGCTGACTCTTTTTCAGCAACCCGAGTTTTACGCTGAATGAGATTTCAGATGAATCTGTGTCTCGATTATATTTTCGGGTATAAAGTTCCGTAGGTCGTGCCGTAAGATAAACCGAGAGGGTCTCTTTGTAGATGCGTTTATTGTCAAACTCAATTGACAGAACATATTTTTCCTTGTCAAGATAGAAAGTCATTGACATTTCAGACTTTTCAGAAGCCGAAGTGTCATCCAACATGAACGGCACTACCCCAAGCGGCTCATTGCGATCAGATGGCTGGAAGCACACCAACGTCCGGAAATAATCCAAGGCATGAAGCACATTGCTCTTACCTGAGGCATTCGCTCCATAAATTATCCCCAATTTCAATAGACGCACACCATCCTTTACCTCCACCGAACTTTCTTCCGAAAGATAAGAGTCGGGCTTGGCTTCAAAACTCAGCCGCTGTTCAGAGCGGATGGATTTGAAATTCTTTATTGAGAAATCTGCAATCATACTCGTAGTGGTTTTAGACTGCAAAGATAACGATAAAATCGTAATTATACAAATCATAATTGCCAATTTCTGCGCACATCCGCACAAAATGGCGATTAAAATTGATGAAATATCATTTGAGAAGGCCTAATCTGTGCCGCAAGAACCAATGTATGACCTTCCAATTTCTTTATCTATATCATTATTTTGTCATATAATAAAGAAACCGCAATAGTTGCCACTATGCAAAACTTGTGAATACAAGGCGAAAAT
>CAZEUD010000011.1:0-50616 GCA_964515455.1 uncultured Sangeribacter sp. | reverse complement strand
TAATAACTTACGGTGAAGTTTGTTGCTATCCTTGTATTCTATGTAGACATAGAATTTGTATCCATACGTTTCATCCTCCTTTACTGAACAAAAGCAGCGCGGGTCTCTCGACTCGCGCTGCTCGCTTAAAATGTTCTTACTAATAAAATTTGATGATTTGATTTCTAAATCCCGGGCATCAGACATGTTGTCTGTCCGATACCTATGATCTATTAATCCATCTGCTCGTCGGCAGGGTAGCCGCCCATCTCGCGGATGGCATTGCGGAGCATCGTGTGCTGCTGGTATAGATTATTGACTGCCTCCTCACCCTTGGTATAGTCATGCATCGGGCTCTTCAGGAAGAAGCTCAGGAAGCGCTGGATACCATAACGTCCGGCACGCATCGCCAGGTCGCTGAGAAGCACGAGGTCAAGGCATAGCGGAGCTGCGAGGATTGAGTCGCGGCAGAGGAAGTTGATTTTAACCTGCATCGGATATCCCAGCCAACCGAAGATATCAATATTATCCCATCCCTCCTTGTTGTCGTTGCGCGGAGGATAGTAATTGATACGCACTTTATGATAATACTGGGTATCTTCATCGTTGCCGTGACCATAAAGATCGGGTTGATCTTCCGGACGGAGGATAGTCTCCAATGTGGAGAGTTTTGAAACCTCTTTTGTGCGGAAGTTGGCAGGCTCGTCAAGAACAAGACCATCACGGTTACCAAGTATATTGGTTGAGAACCATCCGCTCAAACCGAGGCAACGGTCGCCGATGATAGGAGCGAAACCTGATTTCACCAATGTCTGACCGGTCTTGAAATCCTTGCCGGCGATAGGCATCCTGGTTTTCTCAGCAAGTTCCCACATTGCCGGGATGTCAACTGTGGTGTTGGGAGCACCCATGATGAAGGGGCAACCCTCAGACAGAGCAGCGTATGCATAGCACATTGAAGGTGCGACATGCTCTTTGTCGTCAGCCTTCATGGCAGCCTCAAGAGCTGCAAGAGAACCGTGAACTTTCTCATCTACCGGCACATAAACCTCTGTTGATGCTGCCCAAAGCACTACCACGCGATCCACACCTTTCTCTTTCTTGAAATTGCGGATATCCTCGCGGATCTGCACCATCATATCCCAGCGATCCTTGCATTCCTTAACGTTGTCGCCATCAAGACGTTTTGCATAATTCTTGTCGAAAGCAGCCTTTAATGGTTTTACAGCTTTCAATTCATCCTCTACAGAAAGTATATCTTTTGCTTTGAGCACCTCTGCGTTAACTGCAGATTCAAAAGCATTTGCCGGATATACATCCCAAGCTGCAAACTCAATATCCTTAAGTTCTGCCAAAGGCACAATATCTTTATAATGGAGATATTTCTTATCTTCACCCTCTCCGATACGGATCTTGTCATACTGTGTGCAAGAACCGATCGGTTTTGCCAAACCTTTGCGAACCATGAATACTCCGGTCATGAATGTCGATGACACTGCACCGAGACCTACTACCATTACTCCAAGTTTACCTTTTGGAGCTTCTGCTTTTTTTGCTGTCATAATTTTGTATGAAATTTTTTTCTATCTTAATAAAAATAAAGAAACTGACAGCCGGTGCTGATTATCTGTTTTATAGCTTATAGAATCGTCAGTGGAATCACCTGCTGTTAAATTTACGGTGGTAAATTTATTATTGATTTATGACATGACAAACAAAAAAGGGCGGAAATTAACCGCCCTAATTCTTAAATTTTCTTAACAATACCCACTTTTAGCCAAATTATGTTAATTTTGTTACATTATTTAAACATTTAGTTAAATTCTGTTAATTAGGCTAACACCCGTTTTATTCAAATTTTGCAATTTCAGCGGGCAGTTTTGTTATAGATGAGATTATGTATGGATGAGACTGTGCATCTTCATCATCAGTCCATCCCTTCCCTTTTATCCATACAGTGTTGCAACCCAGAGAAGCAGCAGGCACAATATCTTTCCTGAAGCTGTCGCCAACCACAACCGTTTCCTCAGGTTTGCAGCCGAGAGCCTTGACTCCAAGCTCAAAAATCTTTGGATCGGGCTTGCGCACTCCGACAACGGCGCTCTCAATAATCTTCGGAAAATATTTATCAATACCGAAATCTTTCAATATGGTCTCAATATTACCATAGAAATTCGATACAAGCACCAGTTTATATTTCCTGCTCAATTCATCAAGCACCGGAACCGCTTCCCGCACTTTTGACTTTGCCGACTGATAGCAGATATCCGCCACCTCCTTTGCCTTGGCATCAACCTGCGCCGGGGGAAACAATCCCTGCTCGGAAAGCCACTGCAATTCCAGCTGCATCTTTATCAGCAGCAGGTCACCAAAATTATGCTCGGGCAATATATGGCGCGTGCGAGCAAGCTCGCGCTCCGCAAACACATAAGCCTCGCGGAACTCAGCTTTATTCACAGCCACTCCCGCCTGCTGACAGGCTGCCCATATCACTTCGCTCCAGTGATCACCACCTGTATCGAGCGTGCCGCCATAATCGAAAATCACTCCCTTTATCATAACTATGCTTCCTTTTAATCTTCCTTATGATCTTTAAGATCTTTAAAGACTCTTAAGTCCTTTGCAAATTCTCTCGTGTCTCCACATCATATATATTAAAACGCCGTTGAGCACAGTGAGTTCAAATGCGAAATATAACCACGGCATGCGGAAAATCAGCACCGCTGCAAAGAGAGCGAAGGTGCGGGTATTGAACGAGAGTATGTTGGTATATTTCATCAGCGGTTTGCTGAGTGCACGGAATCGGTCGCGGAATTCCTGCGGTATGGCATTGCCATATTTCTCGCGAAGTGCCACACGCAGACGCTGCATATTTGGGGTGCGTTTTTCCTGCCCTACAGTGTAATTTGTATAGAAGGCAAGTGTGATTTTCTGCCAGAAATTATGTTTCCAGCTCAACGAATGAAACTTCTCCCACAGCACGTCGGCACGATCCAGCTCGCTCCCCTCTTCCCCTTTGAGGAAATATAGATGGAATTGGCGGTAATAATCTCCCATGGCGGCCTGCACTGCGTGGCATACACCTGTAACAACAGCCATAACCCATATCACCCATTTATGAGACATGAAGAAATCGCTTGTCATATTCTCGCGCAGACAGATGGCTACATAGATGGCGGCAAACCAGAAATCGCCGCTCATGCCGTCGAGTATTCGTCCGAGCCTTGAATACTGCTTGGTCATACGCGCCAACTGTCCGTCGGCACTATCAAAGGAGTCTGCCCATACAAGCAGGATTACCCCGATAATATTCCACCATATATAATTCATCCTGGGCTGGGCATTCTCATTGAAAAAGAAACACACTCCGGCTCCCACCCCGAGGAATATGGATGCTATGGTAATTGCATTGGGTGTGATTCCAAGTTTTTTGGCAAGCAATGCCCACATATACCCTATCGGCCGGTAGAAGATCAGGTCGAAAGTTTCTTCCGTGTCCATCGACTTCAGGGAGTCCTTATAGCTCTGTTTCGCAGCTTTGATATCGCTCATCTCCGCCTCCTTTCCTTAATTGCCTGAAGCACACATCTTGCAATATGTGGCGCCGCCTCCGTGCGACAGGGGGCAAAACTCGGCCAATCGTTGAAATCAATGATGCGCACAGTGCCGTCGGGATCCACAATGCAATCACCTCCATATATTCTAACATCCATAATTTCGGATGCTTTATGGCAAATGGCTCTCAGGTGATCAAGATCAAATTCGAGACCTTTGGATTTGCCATTCACAGCCTCATAACCATATTTGCTGTGCCCCTCATCGAAGGGATAGAACCAAAAGAACCAATCCTGACCCCGCACACCATAGAATTTGATGAGGTCGCCGACAAGATGACGGTTGATGACAGCTCGCGGAATACCCCTGTAGAAATATTCATGAAGCACCTCCTGAGCCTCCTGAGGATGACGGCAATAACTTACGTCCTCCTTGTGCATGGCGTGAAAATCTCCACGCTTTATCCATACCTGACAGAACCCTTTGCTCTCAAGCTCGGCACGCACATCCTCGTTAGTGTTAACAATCAGGCTCTCCGGATATGGTATACCGTTCCCAAGGAGTATGCGGGTCATGCTTTCACGGGTGCAATTCTGGATGCCATACCCTGAATTGATCACAAGCTTCCCCTCATCTTCAAGACGCATGAGTTTCTTCACAGATTCCCTCTCCCGGCACATGTCAAGAATGATATCCTCAGAAATATCCTGTGTTTGAAACTGCTCCTCGTTATACACCCTGACCTCGCATCCGCGTTTCCGCAAATGGTCGGCTACGGCATTGAAGATTGCCGCATCATTCCCTATATGGTTGGGGGAATACGCGCCCGCGCGCATCACTCCCGCTATCTTTATATCAGCCAATTCTTTAATTTTTTAAGAAATTTTCTGCTTTCTTTATATCTCCGGCATGATCCACATCTATGATCTTACCCATATCGCAAGCTTTCAGATGCAACCCCGCATACACAAGCTCACGCTGATAATTGCGCATACGGCTAACGCCCTTCTTCAAACATTCATCAAGCACATCCACCGCTTTATCACCCAGACCATATATCCCTCCTGACACAAATTCCCTGCCCCCCTCCGGCTTTTCCGCATCCGGAGCATCAAGAAATGCTGTGATGTTCATATTGCAGTCTGCCTTGACATACAGCGGCTTCTCATCATCCACAAAACTTGTTACGGCCATCATGCCGTCCACATCTTGCGACGCCTTTTCATATTCCTTCACATATTCCGCGAAATCCGGCTCGCGGAAGATCGTATCGACTGTAGTTACAATAAAGCGCCCGTGACCTTTCAGCATTTTCCCTATCTCATGGAAACTATGCATGGATGAAGGTGTACTCTTCACCACCAAATCAATGGGCACATCTGAATTTTGCCGCATTTCCTCCACAAATCCTTGCACCTCCTTCATCTGCTCATTGACTATGATGCAGATTCTGCCGGCATCGTTTTCATTGAAAATGCGGACCAGACGCCCAATCATCGGTTCTCCGTTGAGCGGTACAAGCGGCTTTGGGAATGCCACCCCCTCCTGTACGAGCCTTGATCCCTCTCCGGCAGCTATGATTCCAAAATTCATTCAGTAATTTCTTCTTTAGATAAGTCAATAGTTTTATCAGCACTTTTTTCTGTGCGCGCCTTGCGCAGAGGATTGGCGGCAGCCTGCTGATGACGCTGCCTGTTGCGGTAGAGGTCTATCGCCTTGTATATAGCCTGACGCATTGATGTCGGATCTGCCTTCCCTTTCCATGCGAGGTCGTAGGCTGTGCCATGACCGGGGGAGGTGCGCACGTAAGGGAGTCCGCCGGTGAAGTTCACACCCGTATCTGCGGCGAGAGCCTTGAAAGGCGCAAGACCCTGGTCATGATACATAGCCAGAATACCATCGAAATTGCGATATACTGCGGATGCGAAGAAACCATCAGCAGAATAAGGCCCGAACACGAGGATACCATCCTTCTTTGCCTCCTCTATGGCAGGGATAATCTCATCTATCTCCTCATTACCAAGCAATCCTTCATCACCGCAATGGGGATTGAGCGAGAGCACTGCAATTTTGGGCCGCTCGCATGTGAAGTCACTTTTCAACACCTGCTCGAAGCTGCGGATCTGACCAAGCACACGCTCTTTGGTTATGGCCTGCGGCACTTTTGAAATCGGCAGGTGCGTAGTAACCAATGCCACCTTCAGATAGTCATTGAAAAGCACCATCAGAGCATGACCACCCTTGCCGAGGCGCTGCTGAAGAAACTCGGTATGCCCCGGAAACTGAAACTCATCACTCTGCACCGCTTTCTTCGAAATCGGAGCGGTAACAAGCACCTGTATCTCGTCATCCTCAAGTGCGCGGCACGCCAGTTCGAGGGCTGCCACAGCTGCACGTCCGGAAATCTCTGTAGGCACTCCCGGAGTGACATCATTATGGGTGACTCCCACCTCCACTATGTTCAGCTTCCCTTCGCGGATATCCCCTTTGTTTCTTACTATATGTATTGGCAGCATCTCAAGATTAAACTCGCGACGTGCCTTTTCCACAATCTGCGGACTCCCGTAAAAGACGGGAGTGAACAGTTCGGGAACCATCTCATCACAAACGGCCTTGAGCGTCACCTCATAGCCGATGCCATTAATATCTCCGTGGGTGATACCCACTCTTATCGGTTTTTGCATAATTTTAGTCTATGACGTAAAACATCCAAAATCTGCGCTCTTTAAATTCAAGAGTCTGTCTCTTATTACTTCGCCAACATTCCGCATGCCGCGGCGATGTCTTCGCCACGCGATGCCCGTATTGTAGCCGTGATGCCATGAGCATTCAGATAGCCGCGGAACATCAGCATCTTATCCTCGCTGCTCGGAACAAGATCCACACCCGGTATGGCATGAAAACGAATCAGATTCACGCGGCAGTCAATGTTGCCTGTCAATTTTATCAACTGGTCGGCATGTGCAATATCATCATTGACATTGCGCCACATGATATATTCAAGCGACAATCTCCTCTGGTGGCTGAAATCATATCCCGAGAGCATCTTCATAACTGAAGATATGGGGAAAGCTTTCTGTGCCGGCATCATCGATGCACGCTGCTGAGTGTCGGCAGTATGAACACTTATGGCTACATGAACCTGCGTATCATCAAGAAGCTCCTTGAGCTGCGGCAATTTCCCTACAGTGGATACCGTAATTCGTTTGGGGCTCCACGCCATCCCCCACGGGGCAGTGAGAATCTCGATCACCTTCTTCACTTCCTTGAAATTATCCAGTGGTTCACCCATTCCCATAAAGACGATATTCGACAGGGATGTCATGGGTTCAAAACCTTTTTCAGGAGCAGGAGGAATGCTTAGAATCTGATTCATGATCTGAGCCGCTGTGAGATTTGTCTTGAATCCCATGCGTCCGGTGGCGCAGAAATAGCAGTTCATCTTGCATCCCGACTGACTTGACACGCATAAGGTGGCTCTGTCTTTATCCGGGATGTAGACAGACTCTATGGAATTTCCATTCCCGACAAGGAAAAGGTATTTGACAGTACCATCCGAGGACTTCTGCGACAAAGCGGGTCTCTCCCTCCCTGTCACATAATTCTCCGAAAGCCATTCCTTGTTGCGCTTGGATATGTTTGCCATATCATCGAAACTTTCAACGCACTTGTCGTAGAGCCATTCAGCAAGCTGCTTCCCCACAAACTTCGGCATCTTCCCTCTGAGAGCCACATCCTGCAACTCCTCCAGAGTCATTCCTATCAACGGCTGTTTCAATTCAGAATTCATTTAAGTAATCTTTATCCTGATTCTCATTTAATCAAAATGCATAATTCTTAATCTGAATCAACTCTGATTAAGAATTATGCATCTGCATTATGATTTGTCCTGATTAATCGCCGGCTTCAAATTTGTAGATATTATTCTTGACCTTCTTGTCGCCCTTGACCATCTCAAGCAGATTAGGATTCACAAGCTGATAATACTGCTGCTCATACATCTGGTCGTTGAAGGGGAAAGTCTCTGTATTCTTTCCTACAACCTGATATACATATACACCGTCCTTACCTTTGGTTATCACTACCTTTTTATCTGCCTTGGAACCATTGATACGACCCATTACCGCGGCATCGTTCACATTAGGATTACGACCGAAGCGGAAGGTGGTAACATTCGTGGGGCTTACACCCATTGCCTGAGCTGCGCTCTGAAGACTCTGTGTCTTCTTTCCATATTTCTCCACAAACTTGTCACCGGCCTTTGAAGCGCGTACCTGCTGTGTCAGCATTGTGTTTACGCTGGGGTTGGAAACCGGTGCATAGTCATCGTAGCTTCTATCCACGGCCACTGCGTAGAGCGATGGTGCAAGCACATCTTTTGACTCATAAATATGGCTTACCTGACCATCCTTGGCATCTATCATCACCCAGCGAACCACCTGGCGGCTGTCGGGATAATATGAATTCATACCCATCATGCGCGGCACTGCCGGAGTGGACTGAGTGAAACTGAAGTTCTGCACTGTATATCCTGCTTTCTCGGCATTTTTGGCGAAATCAGCGGCGGTTTTGTTCTCAAGAAGGAATTTCTCAAGTTTGGCACGTTCCTCATTCACAGTCTTAACGCTCGGACCGAGCTTATATTCAGCCTCGTCATATTCATATACAGTGACAGGAGGATTCTGCTTTACGATCTTTCCGATAAACATACCCTGCGGACCACTCTGCAAAGTCACATAGCGACCGGCTGCGTTGCGCAAGCTGTCGAGCATATCTTCCGGAATTGCATTTGTCGGACCCTGTGCTGTATAGAGAGGAATCCACTGGTCAATCTGGGGAGCCACACTGTCCATCGGGAAGTGTGCTGTGATTGAGTCAGCAGAAAGACCGGCATTAAGAGCTGCAAGCACCTTGTCGCCGAGAGCCTCGCTGGCTGTGCTCACAAGGGTAACCTGGATTGAGTCTACTGTCTCGGAGCGTTTACCCACGCGAACCACTGTGAAGCCGGAAACGGTCTCTGATATCAGCTTAACGCTGTCTTTGGGTGAATTCATTACGAAATCCTTTACAGTTCCGGCAGGAAGATCGGATGCACGCAATGAGTGATGAGTAAAAGCCACACCCTCTTTCTTGGTAGCTTTACTAAGCTGACCCGCACTGTCGCGGAGCTCTTTGATTGTGTTCTGAGCCAGCTGACGGGCTGCGTCACGGTCGGCAGAAGAGGCAGAGATGCTCACACTTATAAAGCTTACATCCTTGGTAGCCTCATCCACTTTGAAGAGACCTTTTTTATCTGAATATGCTTTCTTCAGCTCATCTGCGCTCACAGGATATTCCTTGGGGTCGAGTACACCATAAGGAAGATATGCAAGATCCACAGCTGTGGTGTTTACATAATCATTATAGAGCGCCTTCTTGTCAAGGTCATTTGCCTTTACCGTTCCGGCAAGCACTCTCTGATAAACTGTGCCTTTGAGAGTCTCCTTCATCTCCTTCTCTGTGGCGAGCCACAAACGCTGGAAGGGTTCCATCTGGGCATCTGTGAGACCGTTGCGCTTGGGATTGAAAATCACCTCGTATGCCTGCTGCGGTGTCTGCACACTCAATCCGGCAGTGTTAAGCTGACGCACGATGTCCATCACGCGCTGATTCTGAGGATTATCTATCATGTAATAGTGGAGGAGATTGCCCGATGTGCGGATACCTGCCTTCTCAGCAGCATTGATTATCACATTCTCCTGCATCAGCTGGTCTATAGCCATTTCTGAAAGCACCTGAGTGTCGAAATTGGCGAACTGCGCCGGATTCTGGCGACGTGCCTCCTCAAGCTGATTGTTTAATTCCTCGCGTTTGCGCTGATATTCGGTAAAATCGATCTTAGCGCTTCCTACTTTTGCTACCGTTGTGCGGTCACCGAAGATATTCTGGCTGTTGGTCAAAGCATCACCTACTATAAAGGCGAGCAATGCCACACCAATCACTACGATGAGAAACACGGATTTGCTTCTGATTTTCTCTAATGTTGCCATTCTGATTTATAGCTGTTATATATTATAATCTTTGCACGTTTAAGGCGAAATTCCGCCATTAAACGTGCAAAGATAATATTTTAGGCTCAAATCGGCAAATTTCAAGCGAAAAAAGCGCTTTTTATTCTGTCTACCGCATCAAGTTTCTCCCATGTGAAGAGTTCTACCTCCTTTTCTATCGGTTCATTCTCGTAGCGTGATTTGAAAATCTTCTTCACTGTGCGCGGTTCCCGACCCATGTGTCCGTATGAGGCTGTCTCGCGATACATCGGATTGCGCAATTTCAGCCGTTCCTCTATAGCTTTGGGCCGCATGTCAAACAATTCCTGCACCTTTGCTGCTATCTCTGCATCACTCAACGGCACTTTCGCCGTGCCGTAAGTATTTACAAACACGCTCACAGGCTGTGCCTTACCAATAGCATACGCCACCTGGACAAGCACTTCCCCGGCAACTCCGGCAGCTACAAGGTTCTTGGCAATATGGCGGCACGCATAAGCAGCCGAACGGTCCACTTTTGAAGGATCTTTCCCGGAGAATGCCCCACCGCCATGGGCGCCGCGCCCTCCGTAGGTGTCTACAATTATCTTGCGGCCTGTCAAGCCCGTGTCGGCATGCGGACCTCCGAGCACAAATTTCCCTGTCGGGTTCACATGCAATATGAGATTGTCATCAAACAGCGCCTGAATCTCAACCGGCAATTTGGCCTTTACACGGGGAAGAAGCACCTCACGCACATCTTTATTTATCTGCTCAAGCATCTGCTTGTCGGCCATATCGCGGGCTTCGGGAGTATTCTCCAAAGGCTCTACAAATTCATCATGTTGAGTGGATATAACAATGGTGTGTATACGCACCGGACGATGGTTTTCGTCATATTCCACTGTCACCTGACTTTTGGCATCGGGACGCAGATATGTTGTCAGTTTACCTTTGCGGTAATAATTCATCGCCGTGCCTTCACGACGTATATCGGCAAGTTCTCTAAGAAGGAGATGCGACAAGTCGAGCGTCAAGGGCATATAATTGGATGTTTCATCTACGGCATAGCCAAACATCATTCCCTGATCTCCGGCGCCCTGCTGATCCTCTTCCGGCAGATCCTCGTCACGGAGGTTGACACCACGGTCGATATCCTCGCTCTGCTCATGGATAGTGCTGAGGATTCCACACGCATCGCCATCAAAGCGATATGCCCCACGATTGTAACCTATCTCGTTGATTAATGAACGGATTGAATTCTGGATATCCACGTAAGCACGCGAACTAACTTCGCCTGCCACTACCACCTGACCGGTAGTGCATAATGTCTCTACCGCTACATGGCTCTGAGGGTCACGCGCAAGGAACTCATCAAGAAGGGTGTCGCTTATCTGGTCGGCAACCTTGTCCGGATGACCCTCTGAAACTGACTCAGATGTGAATAAATAGTTCATAGATATAGTTTTAGTTTAAGCAATTATTTTTTGGTTTTCTGGAGGAGATGGCGCACTGCCCCTTCGAGCTGGGCATCTTTCCCTTTCAATTCATCTCCGGGGTTGTTGTAAATTATAACGTTCGGCATGAGTTGATTGTTCTCCATCGGCCTACCATTCAAGTCGGCACTGGTAACCTGCGGTATTCCGAAATAAAGTGACGGATCAATCTGTGTCTCCCACCATACAGCTGTCATTGTGCCGGGAATCGGAGCACCTACCACATCTCCCAGCCCCAGTGTCTGATATGTGTATGGCGCACCATGGGCATCACTGTAGTTGCTCTCATTCACAAGCATCACCGAGGGTTTGAACCATTGTGAGAACGGTTCCGAACCAATGTATCTTCCACGCGGCACAAACCTGACGTACTCTTTGCCGCCGAGAAGGATAGCAAGGTCATTATGAAGCCAGCCGCCACCGTTGAAGCGCGTATCCACTATCACAGCATCGCAATTGCGGTATTTACCGAGCAACTGGTCATAAACAGTCTGGTAGCTGCTGCCATCCATCCCCTGTACATGAACATATCCGATCCTGCCGCCTGACAAGGAGTCTACAACATGCTGGTTATGCTCCACCCAACGGTCGTAAAGCTGTGCCGACATATTATTTTTATACATCGGCTTCATCTCCTTGTATTCGGTTTTGCCGCCGGCTTTCTTTATTTCCAGACGTGTCTTCTTTCCGGCCTTACCTTCAAGCAGCGGATAATAGTCCTTTCCGGCCTCTATCTTCTGACCATCTATTGACATGATGATATCACCCGGCTGCACATCTACTTTTTTGGCGGCTAATGGTCCGCGCGGAAGCACCTCGGTAACTTTCAGACCTTCACCTTTATAGTCGGGATCAAAGAATGCACCGAGCTCGGCAGTCTGCAATTCAGCACCATTGGCACGATAACCGGATCCCGTATGGGATGCATTAAGCTCACCAAGTATTTCACTGAGCATGATGGAGAAATCCCTGTTATTGTTGATATAGGGAAGGAATTCGCGGTAATGATTGCCATAATATTCCCAGTCTACACCATGCAGATTCTCATCATAAAACTTGTCGTGAACCTGACGCAACATGTGATCATACATATATTCGCGTTCCAGAGATGGTTTGCGGTCGTAGGGAGCTTCGAATTCTATCGGCTCTGTAGCTCCTTTGGCAAGATCCACTTTCTTCATGCCGCTATGGTCGAGCAGGAAGAGCTTCTCTCCCTTGGCATCCGTAGCGAGTCCTCCCCTCACACCTTTAATGAGCACTTTGGTATCCCCTTTTTTAAGATCGCGCTCCATGAGGTTGGAGCCTCCCTCCGTGGCGGATGCTATATAATAGAATTTCTCACCTTTGGGATCAAGATAATAGTCACCCACAATCGATGAACTTCCGGTAAGCCTCATTGTGCGGTGTTTGCGGTTGGCAAGGTCAAAGACAAGATCTTTTTGTTTCTCCTCCTTTGCCTTGTCATCCTTTTTATCTTTTTTCCCTTTCTTACCTTTGTTATCCTTATCCCCTTCTTCCTTATCTTTTTTATCTTTCTCTTCTTTCTCTTTCAAGGCTCGCTCCTCTTCTGTGGCACGGAAATCATCCCAAGCCTCACCGTCAAGAGCCATAAGCACTATGTCACCCTGATTACCCCAGCTTCCCTGACTTTTCATACCATATTTACCGGTGTAATATGTTACTGCCTTGCCATCAAGCACAAACTTGGCATTACCGTTGGAATAGCCGCTTTCTGTAAGGTCCACAACTTCCGAGCCATCAGTCTTAACAAGGGCGATATCTGTATTATTCCAACCCCCTTCACCTATATAATCGGCAAGGAGCCATTTGCTGTCGGGGCTCCATGTGAAGGCCACATCGCCATCGGTATATGAATAATTGTATTTGCCTTCAAGAGCTGTATTCACCTTCTTTGTCTTGGGGTCTATAACCTTCAATTCCGTACGGTTTTCAAGGAATGCTATCTTTGTGCCGTCAGGACTGTATTCAGGTTGCTGGGCGGAAGTGGGACATTTATAAAGGAGTTCCTCCTCTATCTCTGTGGCATAGGCAAACTGCTTCTCATCAGGATTCTTGATGGTGGCTGTAAAGAGTTGCCAATATCCGTCGCGGTCTGAGTCATAAACAAGTGTGCGGCCGTCTTTCGAGAAACTTACGCACCGCTCCTGAGCCGGGGTATCGGTGATTCTCTTGGTGGTTTTGTATTTGGCATCGGTAACGTATATATCTCCGCGGATCACGAATGCGAGTTCATTCCCTGAGGGAGAGACTGCCATGTTTGTGGCTCCTTGTCCGGCGAAATATTTCACGCGGTCGCCATCATACTGGTCAGCAATAACCTCAACATCAATCTTCTTGGGCTCTCCCCCGGGAAGCATGGTATAGATATCTCCATCCCATGAGAAGGCAAGAGTGCCGTTGCCGGAGGCAGAGAGATGACGCACCGGATGCTTGGCGAATTTAGTCAACTGCTTCTTGCTCTTGCCATCAGCTGTGGATTCATACACATTAAGCGTGCCATCCTCTTCACTTATAAAATAGAAGGAATTGCCATCAGCTTTCCATACCGGGTTAAGGTCGTGTCCGTTGAAATCAGTCAGCTTTGTAAACTTACCGTTATCGTAGAGCCATATATCGGATGTGCCTGAAGAACGCTCATGTTTGCGCCATATATTCTCGAATCCTTTTTTATCCTGATACAGCAACTTGCCTGATTTGGAAACATTTGCTGCTCCCATTGGCAATGAAAGATATATCTGCGGACGCAATCCCGGCTCGGACACATCAAGACGCCAGGTCTGGGTCAGGAAAGGAGCGCGTGATGACTCTCTTGAGGGAACATCGGATGTTGTATAAATTATCTCTTTATCATTAAGGAAGGCGAGCGGTGTCTCCGAACCGCTGCTTGTGGTAAGCCGTACAGGAGTGCCTCCGGTGGAAGCTACGGAATATATATCGAAAGAACCTTCACGATCACTTGAAAAGATAATTTTACTCCCGTCAGGACTCCATACCGGAGCGGTGTCATAGGCATTGTTGGAGGTAAGTTGCAATGCCTTCCCCCCTGTAACGGGTACGGTAAAGATATCTCCTTTATATGTAAATGCTATGGTTTTCCCATCGGGGGAGATAGCTGTGTTGCGAAGCCAGCGAGGGGTCTCGGCGGATGTCGTAACGGCGGCGAGACCAAGCGCTCCGAGAATCAATAGGTGTTTCATAAGCTGTTATTGCGTTTAGATTTAATACGAAATTCAGCGAATCGGCTTAGTATCTGACCATTATCAGAATTTAGAGCTGATTATCTCTTTTAGTTCTTTATATGGCTCAAGAAAGAAGGGACGATTCTGAAGATGAGGATGTGGCAATTTCAACTCTTTTTCATTTACCGCCACTTTTCTCAAAGGGCTGCCCCTGACGGCAGATGCATCCCCGGCATTATCCTCAGCTGCCATTATGTCTATGTCGATAACCCGGTCGCGATAGCTGCCATCGGCATTCCTGTGAGGTGCAGAATTGATCCCTTTCTCAATATCTTGCAAAGCATGCATCACATCAATGGGCAGCATGTCGGATATGAAAACCATTCCGACATTGAGAAACTTGTTTTGTGACTCGTAACCCCACGCTTCGGACTCCACATGATGTGAAAGTTCAAACCAACCGAACCGCTTTTCGATTGCTGAAACGGCACGTGTCAGGTTCATGAGTCTGTTTCCCAGATTTGACCCTATATTGATATAATACACCATTTCTCTAAAATTTGACCCCAAATTTACAAAATTCCCCCCTACCCACCAAAAAAATCTCATTCCGTTCCTTACAGAATATAATTAAAAACGGGACCGATCCTCAGACCAATCCCGTTTTTGTCGCGAAGCATTGTTTTATTATTTTCAGGCAACGTCTGCGACAATCACCTACATATATTACAATTTTCCGCAAAAATTGTTCACTTGATTGATATTACTCTACAGCTGCAAACTCCATGAGGTAGGCTTTGATAAAATCATCTATCTCGCCATCCATCACTCCATTAACATCAGAGGTCTGGTAATTTGTACGGTGGTCTTTTACTCGGCGGTCGTCAAATACATAACTCCTTATCTGGCTTCCCCACTCGATCTTCTTTTTGCCTGCCTCTACTTTTGCCTGCTCCTCCATGCGGTGCTGAAGCTCTTTGTCGTAAAGAATAGAGCGCAACTGGCGCATCGCATTCTCTTTGTTCTTAGGCTGATCACGGGTCTCGGTGTTCTCAATAAGAATCTCCTCCTCCTCACCGGTATATGGATCCTTATACTGATAGCGCAAACGAACACCCGACTCCACTTTGTTCACATTCTGACCTCCGGCACCACCTGAACGGAATGTATCCCAGGAGATGCGGGCTGTCTCTACATTTACCTCTATAGTGTCATCAACCAGGGGGGTAACAGACACTGAAGCAAAAGATGTCATGCGCTTCCCTTGAGCGTTGTAAGGGCTGACCCTCACAAGGCGGTGCACACCATTCTCGCTTTTAAGGAATCCGTAAGCATAATCTCCCTCGATATTTATGGTAACCGACTTGATGCCGGTCTCATCGCCGTCAAGTATCTGCGCAATAGAGGTTTTGTAGCCGTGACGCTCCGCATATCGGAGATAAAGACGCATCAGCATCGATGCCCAGTCCTGACTCTCTGTGCCACCGGCACCGGAGTTTATTTTCAAAACCACACCTAATTTATCCTCTTCGCGACGCAGCATGTTTCTCAATTCGAGTTTTTCAATCTCCTTTATTACAGATTCATATTGCTTGTCTACTTCCTCTTCAGTAACGAGCTCCTCTTTCACAAAATCAAATGCAAGTTGCAACTCCTCCACCTGCTTCTCCAAAGCCGTATAGGAATCAATCCAGAAATGGAGCTCCTTGATCTTGCGCATCTGAGCCTCCGCTTTTTCGCGATCTTCCCAGAAGTCAGCCACATGGGTGCGCAATTCCTCCTCCTCCACTTCAATCTTTTTTGAATCTATATCAAGATAGCGTTTGAGCGCTCTGGTGCGCTCCTCAACATCTTTTAATTGTTCGAGAGTTATCATATTCCTTTTATAATGTCTGTTCCCTTTAACCTTATCACTATGTCGTCATCCCTATTCATACATCCTCTCTATCTCATCGGCATACCGCTTGGCAACCACCGGACGTCTTACCTTCATCGTGTTGGTAACCTCGCCGTGCATTATCGAGAAATGATTCGGCAGAAGTGTGATTTTCTTTATCTTTTCATATTCGGCAAGATCCTTCTGCAAGGCATTGATCTCCGACATAAGGAATCCAACAGTTTTCGGATTCGCACACAATGCCGCGCTGTCGGTAGTATCCAGACCCTCCTTTTCCGCCCAGCGTTTCAATTGGGAGAGATTCGGGACAACCAATGCTGTGACAAATTTGCGTTTGTCACCAATGACGGCCACCTCATCTATATATTTGTTCTCTGCCAAACAGTTCTCCATCATCTGCGGTGCAATGTATTTGCCGTTGGATGTCTTGAATAAGTCTTTCACCCGCTCAGTGAGCACGAGCGCTCCATCAGGTGTAAGGAACCCTGCATCGCCGGTGCGGAAGAATCCATCTTCAGTGAAGGCGGCAGCATTGGCATCAGGATTGTTGTAATAGCCCGGTGTGACTGTAGCCCCTTTCACCAGGATCTCTCCATTGTTGTCAATCCTTACCTCAACTCCGGGAAGAGGAACTCCTACGGTGCCTATCTCATACCCTGTATCCGGAAAACAGCTTACAGTGGCTGTAGTCTCGCTCAACCCGTATCCTATTATGATATCTATCCCTACCGAGCGCAGAAACTCGCATATCCTGTCGCTAATTGGAGCTCCGGCTGTCGGGAAGAAATTCGGCTCCGGAATTCCTATGGCATTTTTTAGCAGAGAGAACACCCGTCTGTCCCAGAACTGATACTCTTTTTCAAGATACCACGGGGCTTTTTTGCCAAGACGACAGTAATCCAGATTACGCTTATGCCCTGTTGCTATGGCTCTGCTAACCATCATGCGCTGAAAGCGGCTCATGGATGCTATCTTCTCTTTTACTCCGGCATATACCTTTTCCCAAAAACGTGGCACACAGCACATCAGATTGGGTTTTACTTCATGGATTGTGTCCTGAATCACCCGCGGGTCATAGTTTACTGCTATCGATAATCCTCTGTGGATACAGAAGAAGCACCATGCCTTCTCCAAGATATGTGACATCGGCAGGAATGCCATTGACACGTCATCATCGTTGATACCGGTAAGCAATTTTTCATGCATCTCCATTGCCGCATCATAATTGGAATGAGAGATGACTACTCCTTTGGGCTCGCCGGTGGTGCCTGATGTGTATATAAGAGTGGCCATGTCATCGGGCAACGCACGGGAACTGCGTGCCTCAACCTCCTCTATTATGCTTTTGGAAGCATCCATGCCGAGACGCACAAAATCATCCCAGCATATCGACACTGTGTCATCCTCATTAAGGTCAAGACCATCATTCTTGAAAATCACAACCTTCCGAATCTTATCCTTGTGTGATTTCCAATAATTGTATGCTAACGGATATTGATGCTTGTCACCGATAAATAACACTGACGCTCCGCCATCATTCACTATGTAATCATACTGCGCCTGCGAACTGCTTGAATATATAGGGATTGAAGCAATACGGTTTTTAAAAGCGCCAAGTTCGGTAATGAATATCTGGGGTGTGTTAGGGGAACAGATGGCGATGGTGTCTTTCTCCAACATTCCGAGCATCGCCAATGCTTTTGCCGCCACTTCCACCTGAACCTCAAACTCTGTCCAGGAAGTCGACAGCCACTCTCCATCCTTGCGCCAACAAAACCGATAGGCCTCACGGTCACCCAGTTTACGCGCATTGGCAGAGACTATTTCAACCAGTTTATGTGCCATAATAATCACAACTCCGCCTGTTCAAAATTTTAGCGGCGGAATCTCTAATCTGCAAATTTAACAAATTTCCCCTAAAACTATCCTATCCCCAACCCAAATTATTCGTTATATCTAAGGAATTTGATTAATTTTGCCGTATGAAAGTTGTATACCTGCATGGAATGGGAAGTTCGGGACAGTCAGCGACTGCCCGGCGACTCGACCGCTCGCTGCCCGGCGGCTATGAAGTTGTGGCTCCTGATATCCCGGTGCAGCCGGAACTCGCTATGACTGCTCTCAAACGTCTTGCTGACTCCTTGCATCCGGAGGATGTGATTGTTGGCACCTCGATGGGTGGTATGTATGCCCAGATGTTCAGAGGCTGGCGCAGACTGCTTATCAACCCGTCATTTCATACTTCCGAGTATCTGAAGGATAAAGTGGGTCAACGTCTACCCTTCCACACTCCGAGGAAGGATGGTGCCGCAGATTTCGAGGTCTCTTCAAAACTCATAAAGAAGTTCGAGACTCTTGAGAAAAAGCAATTCGACCCTAAATTCGGAATCTTCAACGGACGAAAAGATTCTCCGGAATTAGTTACTGCTTTCTTTGGCACTCGCGACAATGTAGTTAACTGCAAGGATGAGTATCTGCAGCATTATACCCACTATCATAACTTCGATGGCGAACACCGCCTTGACCCGGATACTATCATTAATCTCGTAGTGCCGGAAATCACCGGAGAAGCAGGCAGCTGATATCCCAACTTAATCTCTTTTCTCCAGTTGGAAGGGAACCGGACGGGAAAGGGTCTGGTGCGTTTCTTTCCCGAAATAGTCTGTCCAGGAAATCTCGACAGGGGTGTCGGGAGCGGATGCCTTGGCACGGAAAAGCCGGAATTTACGCGGCTTTGCGTTCCCTTTATAATCCACAACATTTAGCCATAATGTGGTACGCAACATATAAGACAGCAGGAATAGAGGATTCTCCTCGGATATAATCTCCACGGGAAGTTCCTTACCATTCTCCTTAATTGTCAATTTACCTTCGGGATCCCACGCCCAAAGATTCACATATACATAATCATCCGGCACATCGCTATAGTCAGTCCAAAGAGGATACATATTCTTGAAGGCTTTTGCCTCTCCACTCTTCTGCATATAATCCTTAATGGAATTCATATCCCATGCATAGAAGGTGCGATCAGCGTCATATTCATAAGGGATATGCTGCCATTTCAAATCTTTGCCATCTGCGGTAAACACTTCAAAAGCCGCCGGGGTTCCATCGGGACAAAGATTCTTGAGACCTGTGGCTGTGGTGCGCCACCAAGCACCACATGTGCCTGATATATTATGATCCGTGAAGTTTTGTTCCTCTTCCGGCGTGCGTACAATACACTGACGATGTGAATGTCCTGAAAAAGAATGCACCTGCTTGTAAGGCTTCAGTATTGACATCAGCTCCCTCGTACTCTTCTTCTCTGTCTTCAATCTATAAGCTGTGCCCTCATTGTTTGCCCAACGAAGGATAGGGGAATGAACACCCAACACAACCGGCGTATCATAAGAGACATCCGCCAAATCCTTGCGGAGCCAGTCGAGCTGCTCGGGAGTGAAATTCTCGTTATAATTACGTTTTCCTACGATTCCCTGATAACTTGATTCTGCAGGAGTATTGATATAATCAATATTATCGAGCACTACATAGTGGACATCGCCTATGTTGAATGAGTAATATCGCGGACCAAATGCTTTCTGATATGGCAGGGACGCATTGAAGTCGGCATCTTCTCCGGCAATCACGGCTCCGTCATTATCGTGATTACCCATCACATTGAAAAATGCTGTGGGATAATTTGCCTGATTCAAAACATCACGCATTTTACCAATGGGAAACTCGTGGGCATACCAGTATAAATCCCAGGACCCATCTCCAAGATGCATGGTATAAACCTGCTTACCCTCCGCATTCAGCTTGTCTGCTTCCTGACGAAGTCTTTCCACATACTCGTTGGAAAAAATCTCGACATCATCACGCTGGTTGGCAAGATGAACATCAGTGATGAAAAGCATTGCATGATTCTTATTGTCCACCTTCTTAAGACGGAAGTCAAGTCGCTCGTATGTATCTGAAGGCTGAGTGAAATCTGCCCAGAACTGCGGCACAGCATCTTCTCTCCAAGCTTCATATCCGGAGGGTATGGAAACAAATACCTGCGGATTCTGCTTATCTGACTTCAAATAATACGCTCCCTTCTTATCCGTTTTTGTCACTTCATATCCGTCAGAAACGACTACACCTGCCACAGGCTTGCCATCGCACTCTACGGTGCCGGCAACGGTTATCCCCTTCTTTGGCTTCACAGGAAGGGTGGATTTATATGTAGACTGGGCGCATAAGGAAGATGCGCCTATAAGAGTCGCGAGAAGAAAAGTTAGCTTGAATAGTTTCATTTCGTAAATTTCTACATTAGATTTGTTTCTTTTGGACAAAGTTACGAAATTACAACGAAACTTGCAAACTCTAATGCTCCATTTCTCAAAATTGTCAATGCTATGGAATGGAGCCTAAAATCTGAAAAGAGAGCTCAAAATTCCGAGGTGAAGTGGAAACGGATCTTCGGGAAATCGCTTTGTGCCATCTGAAGCACATAATTGCTGTCGGCAAGGAAGACATCTCTACCCTCCTTATCAATAGCCATAAACTGATGCTTGCGCTTCTTGAATGCTTCCAATGCCTGCTCGTCATCACTCTCTATCCAGCATGCTTTGTATAGACTTATAGGCTCCCAGCGGCATTGTGCTCCATATTCGTGGAGCAGGCGGTATTGAATCACCTCAAACTGCAACTGACCTACAGTGCCGATAATCTTGCGACCATTGAACTGATTGGTAAACATCTGTGCCACACCTTCATCCATCAACTGATTTATTCCCTTGTCAAGTTGTTTGGCTTTCATCGGGTCGGCATTCTCAATATATTTGAACATCTCCGGAGAAAAACTCGGCAAACCTTTGAAATGAAGCATTTCACCGGAAGTCAGAGTGTCTCCTATCTTGAAATTACCGGTATCCGGAATACCGACAATATCTCCCGGATATGCCTCATCAACAATATTCTTCTTCTGTGCCATAAAAGCAGTTGGAGCAGTGAAACGCATCATCTTGTCAAGACGCACGTGACGATAGTTGACATTGCGCTCAAACTTTCCGGAGCATATCTTCACAAAGGCAATGCATGAACGATGGTTGGGATCCATGTTGGCATGAATCTTGAAAACAAATCCCGTGAAGCCTTCCTCTTGTGGCTTAACCTCCCTCTCTTGTGCAATTATCGGACGCGGAGACGGGGCAATCTTCACAAAACAGTCGAGCAACTCCTTAACGCCAAAAGTATTCAAGGCGGAACCGAAAAATACAGGAGCCACCTCTCCCTTCAGATATTCTTCCGGATCAAAATCGGGATATACACCTTCAATGAGTTCAAGATCCTCACGCAATTTATCAGCGTCAGCCTTCCCTACCAATTCATCAACTTGCGGGGAATTCACATCATCAATCTCAATGCGCTCACTGATGGTTTGTTTCGATGGTGTAAACAAGTCAAGACCATGCTCATATATATTATATACTCCCTTGAACTTGGCTCCTATATTTATAGGCCAGGTAAGCGGACGGACTGAGATATGAAGCTCTTTTTCCAGTTCATCAAGGATATCAAAAGGATCGCGACCTTCACGGTCGAGCTTGTTGACAAAGATGATGACAGGCGTATTGCGCATACGGCACACCTCCATAAGGCGGCGTGTCTGCGTCTCAACACCTTTTGCCACATCCACCACGATTATTACCGAATCCACAGCTGTCAGAGTGCGGAATGTATCCTCGGCAAAATCCTGGTGACCGGGGGTGTCAAGAATATTTATCTTGTAATCACCATAATTGAAACCCATAACCGAAGTCGCAACCGAGATGCCTCGTTGCTTCTCTATTTCCATCCAGTCGGAGGTGGCGGTCTTCTTTATCTTGTTACTTTTTACCGCTCCGGCAACATGAATAGCCCCACCGAAAAGCAACAGTTTTTCGGTGAGGGTGGTTTTCCCGGCATCCGGATGGGATATGATGGCGAATGTGCGTCGCCTGGCTATCTCGGAGTTCAGTTCTTCGCTCATTATCCAACCTTTTTCAGCACACGCCGAGTTTATTCAGACATACCTTAAGAGAGTCGCGCCAATAAGGAATCTCAATACCATAAGTACGTTTCAGTTCCCCTTTGCTCAGCACTGAATAAAGAGGGCGCTTGGCAGGAGTAGGATATTCGGATGTGCGTATCGGATTCACACGCGTCTTCTTCCCGGCCATATCAAAAATGGCCTTCGTGAAATCATACCAGGATGCAACGCCCTCATCAGTAAAATGATAAATTCCCGGTTGCCAATTCTCATGACGTATCACCTGATGTATGGCATGCGCAAGGTCGCCGGCATAGGTAGGCGTGCCTATCTGGTCGCTCACTACATTTATCTCATCTTTCTCATCGGCAAGACGAAGCATTGTCTTCACAAAATTATTTCCGAATTCTGAATACAACCATGCCGTGCGTATTATCATGGCATTATTGCTGAAAGAGGTAAGAAGACCCTCACCTTCAAGCTTGGTGCGACCATAAATACTCTGCGGATATGGCTCATCGTTCTCCTCATAAGGGCGGAAACTTTCTCCCGAGAAGACATAGTCGGTGGAGATATGTATCACCTTCATGCCGTGGCGGGCAGCGGCCTTCCCAAGGTTTCCCACAGCCTCGGTATTGATGGCTGCGGCTTTCATATCGTCTGACTCTGCACGATCCACAGCTGTGTAGGCGGCACAATTCACTACCATATCCACGGGATTATCCTCGAAAAAGCGTTCGAGCGCAGCCGTGTCTGTTATATCAAGTGTGTCAGCGTCTGTATAAATTGCTTCTATGGAGCTGTCGGATTCGAGTTCGCGACGCAGAGCATTGCCAAGCTGCCCATAAGCTCCTGTAACCAATATTTTCATTCTTCTTCCAATTGAAGTTCGTTATTATAATCTTTTTTGTAATAGCCTGCCAACATTCCCAAAAACCGGGATATCTGGGAAGTCGCTTCCTTTGTCTCAGGCGATATCTCCTTGCCTTGAAGCCGGAGCATCAGAATGCCGTATAACGCATCAAAACAAGACTCAAGTTCATCCTTTTTATTTTCACCGGCTTTGGCACGAATTTCTACTATAAATGGCAGAGTTTTATAATATTCAGCGGCATACGCAGCAAACTTGGGACTGGACAACAATGCGGAATGGAGGCGATGAAGGTCAAGCAGCACATTCTTATTGATCTGCAGATGTCCTGACTTTTCTACACCTTCGCGCCGCATCATGTCTATAAGCGACTCATACCATTCCCGCATCTCCTTGCGTTGACTCTCATCCAGATTTGTATATCGGTCGATAATGCCGGATTGGATCTTGTCTATATCAAGCGACAATGCTCTGATATAATCTTCTATCTGCCACATATAGAGCAGATATTCGGCAATATTTTCCCTTTTCTTAGCTGAAGCGGTTATCATATAATTAAAATGTTTTGCAAAGTTAACAAAAATATTTCAGATCTTGAAAAAACTCCCCGGCATCACGCCGGAGAGTCATCTTGGGTTAAATCACAAAAATAATTTCTATTACAAATCCTTAATTCACTTAGTTAAGACTATTTACATTTTGTTTATAATATTTTCTGAATCTTGGTTATATTCCGCTTAATAATCAAGACCTGTAATCCTTTAGCATCCCTTGCAGGCGTTTGCGGGCAAAGAATATTCGACTCTTGACTGTGCCGAGCGGCAATCCCATCTTTTCAGCTATCTCACAATATTTGTATCCTGCGATATACAATGAGAAAGGCACTTTATATTTCTTGGAGAAGGAGTTGATGGCTACTGAAATCTCCTTGGCGGCAAACGAACCTTCTGGAGAGGTAAGTCCTGATTCCTGAGAAAGATTGAGATGATAGAGATCCTCGGTTGTATCTATAACCATCGCACTGCGCACCTGGCGACGGTAGTTATTTATGAAGATGTTGCGCATTATCGTGAACACCCAGCCTTTGAAATTGACATTGTCGATATACTTGGCTTCATTATCAAGTACTTTAAGAGTGGTGTCTTGCACGAGGTCCTGTGCTGCATCTCTGTTTGAGGTGAGCTGACAGGCAAAATTGAACAGATTCCCCTGAAGCCCTAACAATCGCTGTTTGAAAGTTGATGTGTCAGCCATAATATTATAGTTTA
Organism: uncultured Sangeribacter sp.; assembly: GCA_964515455.1. Classification (GTDB taxonomy): domain Bacteria; phylum Bacteroidota; class Bacteroidia; order Bacteroidales; family Muribaculaceae; genus Lepagella. The sequence continues at coordinate 26,344 of CAZEUD010000011.1, read as the reverse complement.
CAGGTGATCGGATTTTGAATATGGACAGCCTCTTGCATTCCGTTGTCAAAAACCCTTATGCTATTATAACAAGATTAAAAAAATTTCTATCATGGGAAAATTGACTTTTTTTAATTTTTTTTGGAATTTTGCTCCAAAACCTTAATAGCTGTTAAAAAATCATGTCATTTTAGCTGAATATTCTATTATTATGATTAATTTTGCACGATGAGCAAGAAGATAAAGAAATTAAATTTCTGGCTACGCCGGAAGTCTCACATCACTTTGATAATTGTGGGCTCTGTGATTGTGCTTGTTCTGTTTGTAAATGAAGACACTTCAATGCGACTTAACATGCAATACGAGGAACAGATACGAACCCTGAAACGTCAGATAAAGGCTTCCGAAGATTCCGCGCAGTGGTATCGCAGCCGCCGCGAGGCTCTGTATATCGGCACCGAGGAGCTTGAGCATGTAGTGCGCGAGCAATATCACATGCAACGAGCCACCGAGGATGTCTACATTATCAGGTAAGCTTTGGATATAAACAAATGAAGAAAGAAAAAAACATAGAGCAGAGACGCAGAAGGATGGAAGCACTTTCCACCTTGGGCTTGCTGCTCATTGCCGTCGGTCTTGTGGCTCCTTTTGCCGCGGTCGACAATATTCCGACTATCACAATCTGCAGATGGATATTTACGGCAGGTGCGGTGACGTATACAGTTGCAAGGATGGTTGATGTCAATTTTCCCTCCGACTCTGTAAGAATGAGAAGACTGCGCCGTATGGAGATGTGGGCAGGTTTCTGTTTTCTGGTAGCCTCAGGGTTCTGGTTTTACAATACTCACAGGTTTGCCGGCATCGTTTTTTCCCTGCCGGTGATGAATAATACCATTGTCTTCACACTTGCAGGAGCTATGATTCAGGTGATTGCCTCCTGGATGATCTCAGCGCAAGGCAAGAAAGACAAGAAAGAAAATATTTAAGTTTTGCGGATTCTTACTATTGACATAGGGAATACGGCTGTTAAGGGAAGTATTTTTGAAGACGGCAGACTGCTTGACAGCGTGCTGCTTGAAACCAGGGATGCAAGCGGACTTCGCAGGCTTGTGGAGAGTTATGCCCCGGCCGGCATAATCTGTTGCTGCGTAGGACAGGACGCTGATGAGTTTGTGGAGGATTGCGAAAGGCTTTATGGCTTGCATGTGATGCAGCTCACGCACAACACTCCGCTTCCGATAAGCGTGGAATATGCCACTCCGCTTACACTCGGACTTGACCGAATAGCGGCCGCAGCCGGCGCAACAATGGTGGCTCAGCGGGCGCTGGTGGTGGATGCCGGAACGGCTATAACCCTGGATATAATCAGCGACAACACTTTCCACGGTGGTAATATCTCGCCGGGATTGCGCCTGCGTTTCCGCTCGCTCAATCACTATACGTCGCGATTGCCGCTGGTATCACCGCACGGAGATATCCCCTCTTTCGGCTACGATACGGAAACAGCCATTCGGAGCGGTGTGGTAAATGGCATTATTGCTGAAATTGCCACTGAATATGAGATTGCAAAACGGAAATATCAAGGGTTGCGGCTGCTTCTCACCGGCGGCGATGCCGACTATCTGGCGCCACTCCTGCGTCAACGCGGAGTGAACCCGGAACAGGTAGGATGGCTCGTAGGACGCGGACTTGAGAGGATTTTTCTTCTGAATAACAATAACAATTAGAATTATATTATACACCAATCTCTCCCAAATATTCAATTATGAACAAATATAAACTTCTTATCGCGGTGGCTTTGATTTCCGTTGCTACGGCTTCGGCCGACATTTCCACACCATATTCCATGTATGGCTACGGAATCATAGGCGACCGTGCCACATCAATGCAGCAACAGATGGGAGGCGTTGGATATGCCATGAATTCCGGACGACAGATCAATGTGATGAACCCTGCTTCTTATGCTGCCGTTGACTCCATGACCTTCCTTTTCGACCTCGGAGCTGATGTCTCCCTGATATGGAGAAAGGAAGATGATACCAGACACAAATCCACCGGCGGTGGTGTGGATTATCTGACAATGCAGTTCCCGATATCAAAATTCATGGGAGGCTCCATTGGTCTCATCCCTTACAGCTCTGTCGGATATGCCTTTGGTAACGAAATTGAACATGGAGCTGTTGAGAACCAGGGCACAGGAGGCATCAACCAGCTCTACCTCGGCTTTGGTGGCAAAGTGGGTGGCTTCTCTCTCGGTTTCAATGTGAGCTATGATTTCGGAAATATCCTGAATGACGTTATCGCAGAGCCTGATGATGGCAGTTCAAGCCAGACCAAGTATGAGCATGTGATGCAGATTCGCGACTGGAACATCAATATAGGCGCACAATATACTGCGCGTTGGAATAAATTCAACAAGCTCGTGATCGGTGCCACCTATTCTCCGAAAAAAACAATGCTCGGAAAAACGTGGATTACACAGCAGCATCTTACACTCGATGCCACTCCCGACACCCTTACCTACATGAACATGAAGAATAATTATTATTCTCCCAACAGTGTGGGTGCCGGTATCAGCTATACTTTCGAGAAAAGATACAGGCTGATGGTGGAGGCTGACGTCACATGGCAGCAATGGAGCAAAGCAAAATACTCGCCTCTTTATACCCACAACAGCAAGACAGGCAAGGATGAGCTGGCTTTCGAAGGCATGAATTTTGATGACCGTACAAAATTTGCCGTCGGAGCTGAATTTATTCCGAAGTTGATGGGTAACTATGCTGAGAAAATCACTTACCGTTTGGGTGGATATTTTGTAGATGACTATCTGAACATCAACGGTAACCGTGTCAAAGAAGCCGGAGTGACGTGCGGTGTGGGACTGCCGACACCCGAGGGCAAGACAATAGTGAACATAGGTTTTGAATGGAAAAAGAGATGGGCTTCGCCGAGTCCGCTCATCAGCGAAAACTACTTAAATATCACTCTCGGTGTGAACTTCAATGAAGTTTGGTTCTGGAAACGTAAGTTGAAATAATTGTTTGACTCTTACATGTCAGGTATGGAGGCGAGACATTTGTTGCCGGCGGCTATGACGTTGCTCTTGATTACGGCAGCCTGCCATCAGGAGAAGAAGGTGGATGTGGCTGCAGGTCTCAACCCTGCCAACATGGCGACAATGACTACCAAGAATATCCTGACCCTTATATCTGATTCAGGCGTTATACAATATAAAATAGTTGCGCCTCTATGGCAGGTGTTTGATGAGGTGGATACTCCTTACTGGTATTTTCCCAAAGGTCTGTATCTCCAGAAATATGACCCGTATTTCCATGTGATTGCGACCGTTGCAGCTGATTCTGCAAGATATTTCAAGAATCAGAAATTATGGCGTCTCGAAGGGAACGTGGAAATGACCAAGGTGCCAAAGGATCTGTTTCTTTCCGAACGCGTTTTCTGGGATCAGCGTCAGGGAAAAATTTACAGCGATACGTTTATTCATATTGAGAATGCCACTCATGTGCTTGAGGGCACCGGGTTTGTGTCGAACGAGAACCTCACCCGGTATCGCGTACTTAAACCGGAGGGGATATTTCCTGTAAATAAAGACTCATTATGATTTTACCTTTGTCTCTTGCTTTAATTATAACTGCGACCGCAATCATCTTCTCAGGTCTTTTCTCCGGCACTGAGATTGCGTTTGTGCAAAGCTCCAAGGTGCGTATGGAGATTGATGCCGCACGAGGAGGGTTCATTGACAGAATAATCAAAGGGTTTTCCAGCCATGAGGATATGTTTATATCAACACTTCTTGTGGGTAACAATGTAGTGCTTGTAATTTACGGTATATCTTTTTCTGCTATTGTCAACCCTATCTTCGAGCAATGGTTTGACAATAACAAAGCCATTACACTGATTCTAAACGCTCTTTGCTCAACAATGGTGATTCTTCTACTCGGAGAATTCCTGCCAAAAACCACTTTCCGCATCAATCCTAATTTCATGATGCGTCTTCTCGCCCTTCCATTATACCTCATATACCTTATATTTTATCCCGTTTCCTGGTTTGTATCCATAATATCCAAAGGCTTGATGAAACTGTTTGGCCTGAAGGGTGAGGAGGAAGACAAGCCGCAACTTACCATGGAGGAACTTGATGACTACATCCAGAAAAGCATTGAAGAGCGCAAGGGTGGAGAAGTGGTGGAAAATGAGGTTAAGATTTTTCGCAAGGCCATAGATTTCAAGGATACACAGGTATCTGAATGTATGATTCCGAGAAATGAGATTGTGGCCGTGCCTCTTGCAGGCACCACTCGCGAAAAGCTGGTTAAGGTTTTCATGTCAACCGGGCTTTCGAAGGTGGTTGTTTACCGTGGCGACATAGATGACATAGCGGGCTATATACATATCTCTGAACTTTTCAACACCTCTGCTGATTGGCGAAGAAAACTGAAACCCGTGATTTTCATTCCGGAGACAATGCTTGCCAACAAACTTATGAGCCGCATGATGAGTGAGAAACGCACGCTGGCCATGGTGGTGGACGAGTTTGGAGGCATATCAGGTCTGGTAACTTTGGAAGATATTGTGGAGGAGATTTTCGGGGAAATTGAGGATGAGCATGATGTGAAAAAGCTTATTGCCCGTAAAATTTCCGATAATGAATATGAATTCTCAGGAAGAATGGAGATATCGGCCATAAACGAGGAGTTCGGACTCGGCATCAAGGAGAGCGAGAACTACCATACATTGTCGGGCTATATTCTCGAGAGTCTGCAGGCGCTCCCAAAACAAGGTGACACTTTTGAAATTGACAATCTCTCCTTCTCTATAGAGAAGATGACGGCCACCCGCATCGAGCTCATCAAGGTAAGTCTATTGGAGATATAATAAAAAAGATGCCTGCCGGCATCTTTTAGATTTTAGATGTTTCATATATCAGGAGGCGGGAACTTTCCTACTTTTATACTGACAAAATCTAAGTGCACTCGGGATTATCTGTAATCCTTAAGTATCTCACGCAGACGTTTGCGGGTAAAGAAGATACGGCTCTTCACTGTGCCCAAAGGGATGTTGAGGCTTTCGGAAATCTCTTTGTACTTGTAACCGGCTACATGCATCGAAAAAGGCTTACGGAAATCCGCAGGGAATTTGGCGAGTATCTGCGATATCTCGCTCACAGCATAAGCACCGTCGGGCGACTCAAGACCTGAGTTCTGGCAAAGATTCAGATGATGAAGGTCTTCTGTGGCATCCACCATCGTGTTTTCCTTGACACTCTTTCTATAATTATTGATAAAGATGTTGCGCATGATAGTCAGCATCCAGCCCTTGAAGTTGGTGTTCTCCACAAACTTCTCTTCATTGTTAAGAGCTTTCAGCGTAGTATCCTGCACGAGATCCTGCGCCTCATCCTTATCAGTGGTCAGTTTGAGCGCGAAAGAAAGAAGATTGCCCTGCATCCCTATAACGGAGGATTTAAAGGTGTTTTGCTTGCTCATTGATTTTCAATTAGGGAAACAAATAAATTAATAAAAGTTTCTAATCCAAATATTAGACAAATAGAATCCTGCTGTTCCCTTTACAGGACACACTTATCAAACGTAAAGTTAAATAATTTTTATCAAATTGCAATCGTTTTTAATGAATTTTTATAAAAATTTTTATACCACCTTTTCCTAAACAATTTAAGGGTGTTTGCGGTTAATATAGCATTCTTACGACCAGTCTGTTAATATTTCTGCATATCCGGAAAATATCATAACCAAGGTTTATGGCGTGCTTTCGCCGGATCGCACAAAATCTGAATTGTGTGAAGATTGCGCTAATGTACTCAATCTTATGCCTGCAGAAGACAATATGGGATTATGGCTCGACAGTGCTGATGGCTATCAGCTTAATTATTACGGACAGAAAATCCCTGATGTTTCGGCTATGGCAGTTATCGACCGCGATTCCGTTTCTAATTTCGGTTTCTTTTCCTGAATGTAGAGCCTCACGCATTCATGCTCTCTGACTCTGTTGCAGTCCTTTAAGCTATTACCAGTAAATATTTACTTTTTGATATCGTAACCCTGAGCTTTAAGATAGTCAAGGATACGGTAGTTCATGGCGTGATTGTAATAGTCTATGATATGTGCCACCCAATCATTTTCTGTTGTGCCTCCGGCGCGGGTGCGGTTGTAATGTTTCACCACTTCATCATAAGCTTCCATCTCCTCCACCAGTTTGTCATTATCCTGACGGTAGTGGTTCTTATGGAACATCAACTCTTCAGGCTGTTTCGGTTTCAAATCCGGATGTTCACGCGGTATTCCCAATGCCAGACCGCACACTACAAACACTCCTTTGGGAAGTTTCAACAGCTCTGCAATCTTTGCAGGATCAGCAGTGCGGAGATAACCGATGCAGTTGCAACCCAACCCTAATGACTCAGCAGCCACCACGGCACTCATCATCGCCAGCGAAGCATCAATCACTCCGATTATAGTTCCATCCATAGTGTCTGTGAATGCAGGCATCGGCACTCCCTTCTTCTCAGCAAGCCGGGTGATTTTGTTATAGTCAGACAGGAAGATAAGAAGACGGTTGCAGGTCTTCAACTGTTTCTGACCGGTGATGGCATACAGCTTCTCCTTAAGGGGTTGGTCATCAATATCAATTACAGAGAATTGCTGTCCGTTATAGGATGTCGGGGTATTTCTGATGGCATCGAAAATGAATTGCATTGATTCTTCCGGAATTGCCTCCCTTTCATAACGGCGTATACTTGTACGCTCCAATAATGACTCTTTTACACTTTTCATATACATTAGCTTTTAGATCTCCTTTTATGCCAAAGCGCTTCTCTATTGTCCTTAAAAGGAAAAGGGAGAAGAGTGCCTGAGCGCTCATCTCCCCTTTTTAAGGACCACATCAAAGGAATGTGACGAAACTCCGAATGACAAGTTTTGAGGTCTCACCAATCTTTGTAATCCGCCTGCGACCGAAGTCAACGCCTTGCGGCGTGGGGCCCGCCATCAACTGGCAAGTGTGTCTCGGTATTTCTCTTAAATTTGATGAGTTTCCCAATTTGCTTTGATGTGGTATAACTTCACCGGGCGAAAATCTTCGTTTACCTCGCTTTCATCTGAGGCTTGTATCAAATTTCCGTCTCCGAAGCTCTCTTGCTTTGGTTTTATAACGCAAAGATAACACTCCCGGTTCGATTTTCCAAAATTTCCACCAATTTTTTTATTCAAAAATGCGAGGGGCAGCTGATTGCTGTCCCTCGCATTATGTCATGTATGAAATTACAAATCCTGTTATCAGGCCTTCACTTTGTCAACGATTGCTTTGAAGGCTGCGGGGTTGTTCATTGCGAGCTCGGCGAGCACCTTGCGGTTGATCTCGATTCCTGCTTTATGAATGAGACCCATGAGCATAGAGTAGGAAAGACCTTCCTGACGGGCTGCTGCATTGATACGCTGGATCCAGAGGGCGCGGAAATCGCGTTTTTTCTGCTTGCGGTCGCGATATGCGTATGTCAAACCTTTCTCCCAGGTATTTTTGGCTACTGTCCACACATTGCGGCGGCTGCCGTAATAACCACGGGTAAGTTTAAGGATTTTCTTTCTTTTTGCTCGTGAGGCAACGTGATTTACTGATCTTGGCATCTTTTTTTGATTTTTTGAACGTCAGCGGCAATCAATTAATTTTATGCACTTGCGGAGCTGGACGTTCGGTTAATAAAAATTGATAAAAGTAAAAATTGAAAAGCCGGGTTAACGCAGTGTCAAAAGCTCGCGAACCTGTTTGAGATTTGCTTCCTGAACCAGAGTGGCGTGGTCAAGATTTCTCTTGCGCTTTTTGCTCTTCTTTGTCAGGATGTGGCTGTGATAAGCGTGTTTCCTCTTGATTTTCCCTGTGCCGGTAAGTGCGAAACGCTTTTTCGCAGCGGCATTGGTCTTTACTTTAGGCATTGTTTTGAAAATTTAGTTGTTTAAAAATTCACCTCGGCACTGGGTGCCTACGGTCTCTATTTATCTTACCGCTATTACTAACGGCTTTTCTCTCTCTTTATTATTCAGCACCTTCGGATTGCTCCGCAGCTTTGTCATTTTTGCGGGCATCTTTCTTAGGAGCAGCTGCCTTTATGGGAGTGAGCATGATGGTCATGCGTTTACCTTCAAGCACCGGCATCATCTCCACCTTGCCATATTCCTCCAAGTCATTGGCAAAACGGAGAAGCAACACTTCTCCCTGCTCCTTGAAAAGGATGGAACGTCCACGGAAAAAGACGTATGCCTTAACCTTCGAACCCTCCTTAAGGAATCCCATGGCATGCTTCAGCTTGAAGTTATAGTCATGGTCATCAGTCTGAGGTCCGAACCTGATCTCCTTCACCACCACTTTGGCAGCTTTGGCCTTCTGCTCTTTCTGGCGCTTCTTCTGCTGATAAAGGAATTTCTGATAATCAAGGATACGGCATACCGGCGGCTCTGCATTGGGAGATATCTCTATAAGATCAAGCTCAAGCTCATCGGCTATGCTACGTGCCTTCTCAATCGGATAGATACCTTGCTCCACGTTGTCGCCGACAAGGCGCACCTCGCGGGCACGTATATATTCATTAATCACGTATGGGTCGCGACTATTCTTGTCATTCGCTCCGCGGCGCGGACGCTGACCGGCTGCCGGCTTTGGACCGGGGGCGCCACACATGGGTTTGAGGGGACCGCTGAATTGTGGTTTTTTCTCCATTTAAGATTGTTGTGCCTCTTTTTTCCTTTATTTTTTGTTTATCTGTCTGTCATCGCTGCCACCCCGGCATTGATTTCGTCTGCAAAGTTAATGATTTTCATCGTACCTTTATCACCTTCGCCCTGTTTTCTTACAGAAACTTCATCATTTTGCGCCTCTTTTTCGCCAACGATGAGGAGATATGGTATTTTTTTGAGCTCATTGTCGCGGATCTTCTTACCGATTTTCTCATTGCGGTCGTCAATGATGGCACGCACACCCCGCTTGTCAAGCTCCCTGACTACTTTGGCAGCATACTCATTATATTTCTCGCTGATCGGCAATACCACACACTGCTCGGGTATCAGCCATAAAGGTAATTTACCTGCCGTGTGTTCAAGCAATACAGCCACAAAACGCTCCATGGAACCGAACGGTGCTCGGTGAATCATCACCGGACGATGCTTCTGATTGTCGGAACCGGTATATTCCAGACCGAAACGCTCCGGAAGGTTATAGTCTACCTGAATGGTGCCGAGCTGCCAGCGGCGTCCGATGGCATCCTTGACCATAAAGTCAAGCTTTGGACCATAGAAAGCAGCCTCACCCTCTACTTTGGTAGCTTTCAAACCTTTCTCCTTACAAGCCTCAATAATGGCAGTCTCGGCATTGTGCCAGTTCTCGTCGCTACCGATATATTTCTCTTTATTCTTGGGGTCGCGGAGTGAAATCTGCACCTCGTAATTCTCAAAATTCAGAGTTTTGAAAATATAGAGGATAATATCCATCACTTTCAGGAACTCATCCTTGATTTGGTCGGCTGTGCAGAAAAGATGGGCATCATCCTGCGTAAATCCGCGCACTCTGGTAAGACCGTGAAGCTCTCCGCTCTGCTCGTAACGGTAAACGGTGCCGAATTCGGCAAAACGCAACGGGAGGTCGCGGTAGCTGCGCGGCAACGCGCGGAAAATTTCACAGTGGTGAGGGCAGTTCATCGGTTTGAGCATATACTCCTCACCCTCCTGCGGAGTCTGGATGGGGCGGAATGAATCCTTACCATATTTAGCCCAGTGTCCGGAGGTGACATAGAGTTGCTTGTTACCGATATGCGGGGTGATAACCTGCTGATATCCGTACTCTTTCTGAATCTTGCGAAGGAACTGCTCGAGACGGTCGCGCAGAGCGGCACCTTTCGGCAGCCACAAAGGCAGACCCTGACCTACGGTTGATGAGAATGTGAAAAGCTCCATCTCCTTGCCGAGTTTGCGGTGGTCACGTTTCTTGGCCTCTTCAAGAAGGACAAGATATTCATCAAGCATCTTCTTCTTGGGGAATGTAATACCATACACACGTACAAGTTGGTCGCGTTTTTCATCGCCACGCCAGTAGGCACCGGCAAGCGACAGAATCTTTACTGCCTTGATCGGGGCAGTGGACGGGAGGTGCGGGCCACGGCAAAGGTCGGTAAATTCACCCTGGGTATATGTGGTGATGTGACCATCTTCGAGTTCGCTTATAAGCTCGCACTTGTAAGTCTCGTTGCGGTCGCCAAACATTTTCAGAGCATCGGCTTTCGAGATATCACTGCGCACGATAGCCTCTTTCTTGGCTGCGAGCTCCATCATCTTCTTCTCTATCTTCGGGAAATCTTCGGATGTTATCTTGTGTTCTCCCGGATCAATGTCATAATAGAAACCATTCTCGATAGCCGGACCTATACCGAACTTAACACCCGGATACAACTCCTGCAGAGCCTCCGCAAGCAAGTGGGCGGATGAATGCCAGAAAGCATGCTTCCCCTCCGGAGAATCCCATTTGAAAAGCTCTATTGATGCGTTATCCGCTATTGGACGGGAGATATCCCATTCCTCACCATTCACTTTTGCCGCCAGAACATCGGCTGCAAACCGCGGACTGATACTTTCAGCAACCTGAAAAGGAGTTACTCCCTGCTCAAACTGCTTGACGCTACCATCCGGAAATTTTATATCGATCATATTTGAAATATCGTTATCTTGTTTATTATCAATTAAATACAAACCAATTTTGGAGATTTTCTCTTCGAAAGTCTCCATTCAGACCGCAAAGATACAAAAATTCATTGGATTACACAACTTTTTATTTCATGCGTTTCAGGAGATTATAGCTTGGAAGGATACCAAGTTCGCCGGCTTTGGAAAGGTCGGTGAATGCGAAACGCTTGTTGCCGATATTCAGATAGGTAAGACCCCGATTAAACCAGGCTGCTCCGAAAGATGGATCAAGATTTATGGCTTCTGTATAACACTGCAGTGCTGAAGTGTAGTCCCCTATCTCATAATAGAGATTCCCCTTGTTGAACCAGGCATATACCAACCTCGGATTCAGACGCAATGCTTTGTCGTAATCAGCCACCACTTCGGTCAGCTCTCTTTGTGCAGCGCGTTGACGCAACGCGACTGAGGCTGCGTTCTCATCCTCTTCATCTGCATTTTGCGACTGCAGATTGGCATTACGTGCGTATGCCCTTGCCATATACGCCATGGTAAATCCCGGATCTTTCGCCAATGCCTCATCAAGAGCTTCGATAGCTGCCGGATAATTTTTAAGCATCGTCCTCAACACTCCCAATGCCAGCAAGTCGGCAGCACGCGCCTTGCCATCAGCTTTGACTCCTTCATAATAGTCAGCGCGACTGAACAAACGCGCAATTGTATTCTCGTCAGTTCCGTAGCTGCCAACCGAAAGATACACGTGGTCAGTAATATATCCGCGTTGGTTGAAATTATCAAGTTCACGGAAATAATTGGATACATTATTAAGCGACTTCGGAGAATCCGACAACGAGAGCATATATGCCGGCTCCGGAGCCACGCGGAGATTGCGATCCTGCACCTTGCCTTTTATCTTCTCATTATATGTTAGCTGCGGTTGCGTGCCGGCATCCCCCACTGTTACGAGCTGATTGAAGCGGTTCATCACATCAATCTCATTTTCCTCCTCCTGTCCGTTATCGCGCGAGTCGCGTGTCTTTCCTGCTGCAATAGCTGGACGGTCGAGAGGATTCTTCTCCGGATTGGAGACATAACGCGCCACAAGGTCATCTCCGGTATGGGCGTTTTGCATCGCAGTGCGCATATCCCCCATATCACGGTACACTTCAGCCTTCGCATAATATGCAGGATAGAATCTCGGATATTTCTTTGTAATCTTCTCAAGATCAGACAAAGCCTCCTTATGCTTTCCACGCTCCATATTCACAAGACCCAAATTATAGCGCGCATGGAAATTATCAGGATCATATCTCAATACAGTCATGAAATCCTCGGCAGCGCGGTCAAGATCCTTCACCTCATAACGAAGCAACGCCCTGTTGAACATGGCTGACGAGTTATATGGCTCCAGCTCAAGTGTATAATTATAATCCGACATAGCTCCGAAATAGTCATCGAGATTATAGCGCAGATATGCCCTGTTGACATAAAAATCAGCTTCCTGAGGCTCCAGACGGATTGCAGCATCCATATCATTAAGAGCATCCTCCCAATGTTTCTGTTCCGCCTCCAACTGCGCACGCATGAGATAAGGGGTGATATAATTTTTGTCGATAGATATCGACTTGTCGAGATCTGCGAGCGCCCCGACAGTATCACCTTGTGCTGCACGCAGTCTGCCACGGGCAGCATACCCCTCCTCAAAATTAGGATATATCCGGAGCAAAGTGGCGAATGTTGACTCCGCATCATCATTTTTCTTCAGCTCGGTCTGCGCAATAGCCTTGTAATACAAGAAATATTTATCTTCAGGATTATACTGCAACCCGCGCTCATAATCCTCTATAGCCAGGGAATCATTGCCAAGGCTCTGACGCGCAAAGCCGCGCACCTTATATGTCTCTGTCTTGTAATTATTCCTTTCGAGTGCGAGAGTGCAATCCTCTTCCGCTCCCTTATAATCCTCAAGCTGCAGCTTTGCAAGCGCTCTGAAGAAATAGGGATCTGAAAGATAGGGCTTCGCTTTGATTGCAAGATTGAAATATTGGATGGAGAGCATATAGTCTTCCATTGAAAGCACATTACGCCCTATATTGAGCACTTGCTCCGCGTTTATCTGAGCGTGCATACTGATACCGCCTCCTATAAGCATAAAGCATGAGGCTGCTGCAGCAACGAGGTAACGTATCGCCTGATGTCCGGTTTTATTCGCTGTATTCATCTTCAATTTGCAAATATACAAAATTATTGAAACAATCTATGTTTCCAATTCGTTAATTTTTTAAAACACTGTTAAGACTCTGCTGAAATGTCCTGACTTCGTTACTTTTTGAATCCTAAAAAAATTTATATCTATAAATCAGACGTATAGCAACTTTTGATGGTGATTCAGGGTGACGCAATGACGAAGTCAGGTGGGGAGACTGATTTATAATTTGGTGGTTCTTTTTATGGGGGATGCGAGATTTTTTTGTTAAATTTGCAATTGGATGTTAAAGTTTGTCTCTTAAATGCAGATGGTTATGAGCAAGAATATATTCAGGTTGATGGTGGCTGCTGCAATTATGATTACGCTGGGCAGCTGTGATGTGTTTAGTAAAATCACAGGGAAAGGGAGCGAACCGGCTACTGATAATGGCAAGGATGTGAGTCAGGAAGCTGTATTGCCTCACGACCGCGAAAATATAGCAGCAAAGAAGGAGGTGCGCACATATACTCCGGAGGAGATTGCCAAAGGCGTGGTAAAAGGAGACTGGGCCATCGAGACCGTCAACGGCAAACCGGCAGTTGGCGAAAAGGTGCCTTTCCTCAAATTTTCACCTGAAGAGAAAATGGTTTATGGCAATAACGGCTGCAACGCCCTTAATGGCAAATACGCTTATAATCCCAAAGACAGCACTATCTCTTTCTCTGATATAGCCACTACAATGATGCTTTGCTCTCAGAAAGGGATAACCGATTACGAAATAAATGCAGCCCTCAACGCTACAAAATATTATACCTGGAATGAAAAGAATTCAGACTATTATCTGCATTTTCTTGACGCCGGCAAAAGAGAGGTGATGATTCTAATGCACCAGAACTTCGATTTTCTCAACGGTTCATGGACGGTAAAGATGATCAACGAGCGGAAGGTAACAAATCCGGATGTGCAGCTTGTAATTGATGTTGACGAATTGAAGATTCACGGCAACACCGGGTGCAACATCCTCAATGGGGTGATGGAAGTGGATATGGATGCTGCCAATTCCATATCTTTCAGTGCCATCACCACTACCCTAATGGCTTGCCCTGAGGAAAGCTACCAGACCGAATTCATCGTAGCGCTTGAAGATGCATCATCTGCAAAACCAATCAGCGCAACAGAAGTGCTTCTCCTTGACAGCCGGGGCAAGCAAGTGCTGAAGCTCGCCCGCAATTAGGATAACTTTAAACATTAATTCTCATCTTCCCAGTCGAGATAGAAATCATCGGCTGTGTAACTCTCCTCTTTAAAGCGGGAAAGTTCGCGGCTGTCACGTTTTGTAGGACGACCAAGCCCTTTACGTCGGTCTACGAATCCGGATATTCTGGTCATCTCCAATAGTTCGTATTGGTCGGCAGGTGTTATATTTTCAAGGTAATCAGGCACAAGCTTTGCGCCCAATCTATTTGCAGTCAATGCTTTTACTCTGAAGGAATATGTAATGGGAGGTTTCCTGACATCTATAACATCACCTACTTTTATATTTCTTGAGGGCTTTACCGGCACACCATTCATGGTGACCCTCCCCTTTTTGCATGCCTCAGTGGCAATGGTGCGGGTTTTGAACACCCGCATTGCCCATAACCATTTATCAACTCTCGCTTCTTCCATATTCTATTATTCCCTTCTTTAAATACTTTGCGTCATTAATGTCTTTAAAGTTCATTTAAATATTAAGCCGCTTATAAGTAATTACCTGTTATAGTGAGTCATCGCAAAATCTGCGCCGGATAAGCAAAAGGCTTTAACAGCCTCTGATGCTTTCTTTAAAATTTCCGGCATCTTCTCCAATTCCTCCTCAGGGAACTTACCAAGAACGTAATCTATCTGGCATCCTTTCGGGAAATCATTACCTACACCGAAACGCAACCTTGCATAATTCTGTGTTCCCAATTCAGAAGCAATATTCTTCAAACCATTATGTCCTGCGTCAGAACCTTGCTTACGCATTCTGATTACACCGAAAGGCAGGGCAATATCATCCACAATAACCAGCAGATTCTCCAATGGGAGTTTCTCCTTATTCATCCAGTATCTGACGGCCACGCCGCTAAGATTCATAAATGTAGATGGTTTCAGAAGCATCAGTTCGCAATTCTTCACCTTTATTCTGGACATATCCCCATAGCGGCAGGATGTGAACGCCACGCCTGCTTCCTTTGCCATGAAGTCACCAAGCATAAACCCGGCGTTATGGCGGGTATCAACATATTCCGGACCTATATTGCCCAGACATGTTATCAGAAATCTTTTCATATCTTCATAATTCTTTTCATCGGGATTAACAACTTTCCCTCCGAAAAGTCTCTTAAACAAATTCATAATAATATCAATATACTTATATCCTTAAAGACTTTAATGTCCCTGATATCCTTAAAGATCCTATCGTCCTTAAATCAGGCTATTTCAAAATTTTAAAGAGCCACCTACATTAAAATGAAGGTGGCTCAACGTAGGATTATGAGTATTGTCTCTTCCTAATTTCTCATCCTGATTATCTGACAGGCTTGAATTACTCAGCAGCCTTTGCTGCAGCACCACGTGCGGCACGTGTGAGCTGAACGGCGCAAACCACTGCATTCTTGGCATTCATCAGCTCAAGACCCTCAAAATGAAGATCGCCTACTGCAAGTGATTTTCCAAGTCCAAGATGATCAACATTGATAACGAGACGCTCCGGAATCTCCGTGTAAACAGCTTTAACCTTCAGTTTACGCATTGACATTACGAGTTTACCACCGGCTTTAACACCCTCTGCATGTCCTTCTATCTTGACCGGAACCTCCATTACGATTGGTTTGTCAGGATATACCTCAAGAAAATCGATGTGAAGCACAGTATCTTTTACCGGCTGGAACTGCAGATCCTTCATTACGGCTTTGCGGACATCACCATTGATATTGAGATTTATCTCGAATATATCAGGTGTGTAGATAAGCTTGCGAACATCCTCGCTCTTTACTGCGATATCAGTTGTAACCAAAGCACGCTTTGCATCAAGCTCTACAAGCTTCTCACCCGGTTTTAGAGTGCCTGTATAAGGAAGTTCAACAACTGCACCGCCATTAAGCACTGCAGGGATTTTACCCTCCTTGCGGAGTGACTTCACTGATTTCTTGCCCAATTCTACGCGGGGCTCTGCATTCAATTCAAATGTTTTCATTTCTCTTTTTAGTTTGTGTTACTCAAAATTAGACTGCTCCGGCACATCGCCTTAGGGAGCGACACCACAGGATGCCTGCAAATTTCCCATCACACGTTTTGCTCAAAAGCGCTGCAAAATTAACACTTTTATATCAATTATCCAAAAAAAGTTTCTGCCACCTTTTAGATGGCAGAAACTCATTTATAAATATTAATTTTATTCATTACTTGAATCTGCGGTTTCCTTCAAGCACAGGCTTGCCATCGGCTACAGCAGCTGCCACTTTCTTCTTGTTTTTGCGCGATATGATAGCGTATGCTATCGGAGCTGCACAATAGAGGGAGCAGAATGTACCGGCTACCACACCGAAGATCATTGCAAATGTGAATGAACGTATTGTATCGCCGCCAAGGAAGAAGATGCACAGAAGCACGAGCAAGGTGGAGAACGAGGTCATGATCGTACGGCTCAAGGTCTGGTTGAGCGATTTGTTGAATGTCTTGTATCTGTCTTCTTTCGGATAAAGACCGATCATTTCACGCACACGGTCGAATACTACCACGGTATCATTGATCTGATAACCGATAATAGTCAATACGGCTGCTATAAACGACTGGTCAATCTCCATTGAGAATGGCAGGAAGCCCCAACATACCGAGTAGAAACCGACGATAAGGAAGGCTGTCAACGCCACAGCGCATACAGCACCCACAGAGAAGGCTATATTGCGGAAGCGCAACAAGATGTAAAGGAACATGCAGACTACAGCAATTGACAATGCCCAAGCTGCATCACGCTTCATATCATCCGCAACTGACGGACCTACTTTCTGGATTGAAATGATACCATGACTCTCATCGGATACGGAGAATTCATTATATGACATTGTCCTGCCATTAGCTGTAAGCTCATCCTGCAATCCTTTGTAAAGAAGTGAAGCCACCTCATTCTCTATACCCTCGGATTCCTCTGCTATCTTATAGTTGGTGGAAATACGGAGTTTTGAAGGATTATCAATATTGATCACCGCTACAGATACTGTCTGATCATTTGCTTCTTTCTGGAACAGATCAAGAAGTTTTTCCTGAACAGCCTGACGATCAACATCCTTTTCAAACTGCACAACATAGTTGCGACCTCCGGAGAAATCGATACCCTGGTTCATGCCGCGCACAAACAGAGATACAATAGAAATTGCAATCAGAGCAATCCATACTGCAGCTGCTTTCTTTGACTGACCGAGGAAATTGATTTTCGGATTTGTCAGGAAGTTGCGGCTCAGTGCTGTGGTGAATGTCATGTTGGCGCAACGACCATTCTTTGTGATAAGGTCAAATGCGATGCGTGTCAGGAACACCGCTGTAAAGAATGAGCATACGATACCAATGATAAGCGTTGTGGCAAATCCCTTGATGGGACCTGAACCGAATATCAACAGAATCACACCGGTAATGACGGAAGTAAGGTTGGAGTCAAAGATTGCAGAGAATGCATTGCCATAACCTTCAGAGATGGACTGACGCAGCTTCTTGCCGTTCTTGAGTTCCTCTTTTGTACGTTCAAATATAAGCACGTTTGCATCAACTGCCATACCGAGGGCAAGCACGATACCGGCTATACCTGACAGCGTCAGCACTGCCTGAAGCGATGCGAGGATACCGAGAGTGAAATAAAGGTTGAGGATAAGACCCACATTGGCTACAAGACCGGGAATCCAGCCGTAATATGCCACCATGAGAATCATCAGCAGAATGATGGCCACGATAAATGAAATGAAGCCCATCTGGATTGCCTCGGCTCCAAGACTCGGACCGATAACGTTGTTGCTGACAACATTCACCTTGGCCGACATTTTACCGCTCTTCAACACGTTTGCGAGGTCATTTGCCTCCTCGGGAGTGAAGTTACCGGTAATCTCGGAACTACCACCTGAAATCTCATTCTGAACATTCGGGAATGAATATACATGCTCGTCAAGAACGATTGCCACAGGACGTCCGATATTATTGCGTGTGATTGTAGCCCATTCCTGAGCACCGCGGGAGCTCATCTTCATGGTCACCATATTACCGCGCATATTGTCATATTCAGAAGATGCGGATGTTACGGCATCTCCTTCAAGCACGGCATCACCCTTGAGTGCAATCAGCTCCCAATAACCTACAGTCTTGTCCTCGCCATTGTCTTTCTTAACCACGTTGCCGTTGGCATCAGTAACAGGGAATTCAGTCTGCTTTACACTCCACATAAGAGTAAGGTCTGAGGGAAGGGTGCGTTTTGCAAGCTCGCTGTTCATCACAGAATCCACAAGAGCCTTGTTGCCCGGAGTCACCATACCTGCGATAGGAGAACCTGCACGCTGTGCTCCTCCGAGAAGCTCTATAACATTAAGATGGTTGACAGTGTCCTGCTGTGCGTATGCAGCAGCAAAACGCTGCAGGTCTGTCATAATCTCATTATAGTTGTAAACCTCATAGAATTCAAGGTTAGCACTGGATTTCAACAGCTCGGTAACACGTTCCGGCTCCTTTACACCGGGAAGCTCAAGGAGAATCTGCCCACTCTTATCCTGTAATTTCTGGATATTCGGAGCAACCACGCCAAACTGGTCAATACGCGTGCGGAAAATATTGAAAGCTGCGTCTACCTGACTCTCCACCTGCTTCTCAAGAGCAGCGGTAACAGCTGCATTGTCAGCATTGGATTTAAGAGCACCCATATATTCACCTTCACGCACGAAAAGGCTCGCCATCACACCCGGCTGTATATATGATGCTACTCGCGACACAAAATCCTTGTCGCTCCCTTTGGCGCCCTCTTCCTCTGCTTTCTTTATTGCCGCATTAATCTGGGCAAGCTGGGCATCTCCGGATGCGTACTGGCGAAGAATATCCGGTACGGATATCTCCAATACCACGTTCATACCTCCCTTGAGGTCAAGACCGAGACCTACCTCCATCTTGCGCACCTGATTGTAGGTATACCACAAATAAACTTTCTCTTTGTCGATTGAGTCGTTGAATTGCTTCAGACTTTGTTTGTAAGCGTCATTGGTCTCATCGCTGGTCTTTGCGGTCATCGTGGCAAACTCTTTGGCTTTCTTCTCATAATGGGAAGTCACAAAGCTGAAAGAGATGTAAAAGCCGCAAATCAATACCAAAAGGATGGCAATGGTGCTGATAAACCCTTTGTTCTGCATTTCGATTTGTTGTTATTTTATTGCTTTTATTTCGTTTCTATGATGATTTTCCACGGGAACTTCAACTAAAAAAATCGGAGCTCCTGCGGAAAGTCTATTTTTCAGCTTGCAAATATACGGCTTTTTTTTGATGTTTTGAGCATTCCAAGCATAAAAATATATTTTCTGAGCTCTTTTCTCAATATTTTTATTTATTTTTGACGTTCTTTTAGAGAAGAGCGCCCTAAACTCTCCATGTTTTACATGAGAACCGGCAACAAGCAACATAACAAAAAAATGAAAAAAAATACCATATATCCTTTCATTACCCAGGCTGCTGCTTGTATTGCAATATGCATACTGGCGGTGGCTTGCGCCAATATAGGTAATCCATCCGGCGGACCAAGAGATGAGGATCCCCCGATTTTCGTATCATCCAATCCACCTCAAGGTGCCACCAACGTTGACAAAACAAAAATCAATATCACTTTCAACGAGCTTGTAAATGTCAAGGACGCTTTTTCAAAGGTGGTTGTTTCACCTCCATCGCGTCAGGTGCCGAAAGTCACTTCATCGGGACGCAATGTTACAGTAACGTTCGACTCCCTTGCTCCCAACACCACATACACCATAGATTTCGCTGATGCTATTGAAGACAATAATGAAGCCAACAAGCTTCAGGGATTTGCTTATTCATTTTCCACCGGTGAAACAATAGATACTTTGAGAATATCAGGCATGGTGCTCGACTCGCGGAATCTCGAACCCAGACAGAGCATTCTTGTAGGTGTGCACGAGAATCTCAATGACTCCGCATTTGTAAAGGATATGCTGCTGCGCGTGACCAAGACTGACGACAGGGGCCGGTTCACAATACGCGGTCTTAAAGAGGGTATTTACCGGGTGTTTGCCCTTGAAGATAAGGATAACGACTACCGCTACGCAAATCCCGAAGAGGACCTCGCCTTTTATGAGGTGACTGTATCTCCCACATCGGAAAGAGTGGAAACCACTGACACAATATTCAATTTTCTTGGTGAGGTGGATTCTGTTACAACGCGACAACGCACTCGGTTTCTGCCCAATGATATACTGCTCCGCACTTTCAACTCACAGATCCGTCCTCAGTATCTTGCCAAATATGAACGGGTGGATACTACCAAATTGTTTTTTAAATTCAATACGCGGGCTGAAAATATCCCGGATCTGCAGATTGTGAATCCTGACGGTGAGACGCTCAAAGGTGCAATACTTGAGCGCACCGCCAACAACGACTCCCTTGTATATTGGCTTCCTGAACGCCTTGTGCATACAGATTCCCTGCGTGTGGCAGCTTCCTATATGCGTACTGATTCCACCGGAGGGTTATCACTTACCACAGATTCTCTGCGCTTCTATTACAACCGCCCTAAACCTAAAAAAGCAAAGAAGAAAGACAAGGACAAAGTATTGTCAGTGGAAGATTCAATAAAGAATATAACTCTGGATGTGAAATTCTCCGCGTCCTCTCAGGAGGTGAACATGCCCGTAACCATTGAGTTCGCCACTCCACTCACAAAACTTGACACTAAAGCTTTTAAACTGGAAGCATACAACAGGGATGATTCCGTATGGAAACCGGTAAAAGAGAATTATGTATTCCGGCAGCTTGACAGCGTTTCGCCTCGTAATTTTGTAGTGGAATATCCCTGGGCTTATGATACAAAATACCGTCTTACAGCCGATACATTAGCTGCAATAGGTATGTATGGCAAGCCGACTCGCCCTTTGACTCATGAATTCACCACTAAAAAAGAGGAGGACTATTGTTCTCTGAGCTTCAACATCTCCGGCATGGATCCGGATATTCCGTCATTTGTGGAATTATTATCAGGAAGCGATGCCGTAATCCGATCGGAGCGTGTTGTGGACAACAGTGTCACTTTCAAACACCTCGCTCCCGGGAAATATTATGCGCGGATAATTGAGGATTTCAACAGCAACGGGGAGTATGATCCCGGAAATTACGACCTGCAACTGCAACCGGATCTTGCTTATTATTATCCCAAGGTAGTCAATATAAAGAAGAACTGGGATAAGGAGGAGAATTGGGATGTGTTTGCTATGGCTATAGACCAGATGAAGCCTAATGCTATAAAGAAGAACAAACCGGCTTCTGACAAGCGCAAGAATGATACCGGCAATGAATATGACGAGGAGGAAGAAGAGGAATTCGATCCCACTGCCAATCCATTTGACCCCAACACCAAGAACAGGCGAAAGACCGGGGCATATTAAATATTACAAATAAAAAAGTCCGGCTTCCACCGGACTTTTTTATTTGTATTTATCAGAATATTATTCACTGCATTTTGCTGCGATATACTGACGGTTCATGCGGCTTATATTGGCAAGCTTGATGTTTTTAGGACACTCGGCTGCGCATGCACCTGTGTTGGTGCAGTTACCGAAACCGAGTTCATCCATCTTGGCAACCATTGCACGCACACGACGGTCTTTCTCCACTTCTCCCTGGGGAAGATAAGAGAGCTGGTTGATTTTTGCTGATACGAAGAGCATTGCAGAGCCGTTCTTGCAGGCTGCCACACAAGCTCCGCAGCCGATACAACTTGCGGAATCCATAGCCTCATCAGCATTAACCTTTGAGATTGGAAGGTCGTTGGCATCCTGAGCACCACCGCAGTTGAAGCTTACATAACCACCGGCCTGCTGAATCTTATCGAATGCATTGCGATCCACCATAAGGTCTTTGATTACCGGGAAGGCTGCAGAACGCCAAGGCTCTACAGTGATGGTCTCGCCATTGGCGAAACGGCGCATGTATAGCTGGCAGGTAGTGGCACCTGTAGCCGGTCCGTGGGGATGACCGTTTACATAAAGTGAGCACATACCGCAGATACCCTCGCGGCAGTCGTGGTCAAACACGATTGGCTCCTCACCTTTCTCGATGAGTGTCTCGTTGAGAATATCGAGAGTCTCGAGGAAGGAAGTGTCGGGCGTGGTCTCGACATCGCTGTAAGTCACAAACGCGCCCTTTGCCTTAGGTCCGGCCTGACGCCACACCTTAAGGTTGACTTTCATTATATTTTCTTCCATTGTTGAATTCTTTTTTATGACTTATAGTTACGTGTCTGAACTTTTATTGCCTCGTAATGGAGCGGTTCTTTGATAAGTTCAGGAGCTTTATCATCGCTGCCTTCATATTCCCAGCAGGAAACGTAGAAGTAGTCTTTATCATCACGAAGAGCCTCACCTTCGGGAGTCTGGTATTCAGTGCGGAAGTGACCGCCGCAGCTTTCGTTGCGGTTGAGAGCATCGTAAGCCACAAGCTCACCCATAGTGATAAAGTCATTTAGACGGAATGCCTTGTCAAGCTCGATGTTCATACCCTCGCCAACAGTGCCGGGGATGAAGAGGTCGGCGTTGAAAGTCTTGCGGATTTCTTTGAGCTTCTCAAGCGCAAGCTGCAGACCTTCCTTGTCGCGTGCCATACCCACATATTCCCACATGATATGACCGAGTTCCTTATGGATAGAGTCAACGGAACGTGTTCCTTTTATTGACATAAGTTTCTCCTCAGCCTCTTCACATTTCTTCTGGGCAGCATCAAATTCAGGAGTGTCTGTCTTGAAGTGGGGCACAGTGATCTGGTCGCTCAGATAATTCTGAATTGTATAAGGAAGCACGAAATAACCATCGGCAAGACCCTGCATCAGAGCGGAAGCTCCCAGACGGTTGGCACCATGGTCGGAGAAGTTGCACTCACCGATTGCAAACAGACCTTTTACAGATGTCTGAAGCTCATAATCAACCCAGATACCACCCATAGTATAGTGGATAGCGGGGAAGATCATCATCGGATTGTAATAGTTCACACCATTCTCCTCTCTGGCAAATTCACCGGGATTAACGTCTGTAATCTCCTCATACATATCGAAGAGGTTGCCATAGCGCTGGCGCACAACATCAATACCGAGACGGTTGATAGCCTCTGAGAAGTCGAGGAATACGGCAAGACCTGTATTGTTCACACCATAGCCGGCATCGCAGCGCTCTTTGGCAGCACGGGATGCCACATCGCGGGGCACAAGGTTACCGAAAGCCGGATAACGGCGCTCCAGATAGTAGTCGCGCTCCTCTTCAGGAATATCACTACCCTTGATTTCACCTCTCTGTAGTTTTTTTGCATCCTCGATATTTTTCGGCACCCAGATACGTCCGTCATTACGCAATGACTCTGACATCAAGGTGAGTTTTGACTGCTTGTCACCGTGAACCGGAATACATGTCGGGTGAATCTGTACAAATGCCGGGTTTGCGAAGTATGCACCTTTACGGTAGCATGCCATTGCTGCGGAACAGTTGCAACCCATAGCGTTTGTTGAAAGGAAATAGGTGTTGCCATAACCACCGGTGGCGATTACCACTGCATGGGCAGCAAAACGCTCGAACTTACCTGTAACAAGATTCTTGGCGATGATACCGCGTGCTCTTTCCACTCCGTCTTTGTCTTTGACGAGCACGAGCTCATGCATCTCATAGCGGTTGTAGCTCTTCACCTTGCCGAGCTGTATCTGACGGTTGAGTGAGCTGTAAGCACCGAGAAGGAGCTGCTGACCTGTCTGACCTTTGGCATAGAATGTACGGCTTACCTGTGCGCCACCGAATGAACGGTTGGCAAGGAGACCTCCATATTCACGTGCAAAAGGCACGCCCTGAGCCACACATTGATCAATAATATTGTTTGACACCTCTGCCAGACGGTAAACGTTTGCCTCACGGGCACGGTAGTCACCACCTTTCACAGTGTCATAGAACAGACGATATACGGAGTCACCGTCGTTCTGATAATTCTTTGCTGCATTGATACCACCCTGAGCTGCGATAGAGTGAGCACGACGGGGTGAATCCTGAATGCAGAAATTCAACACATTGAAACCCATCTCTGCGAGAGTGGAGGCTGCTGATGCTCCTGCAAGACCCGTACCTACCACAATAACATCAAGCTTACGCTTGTTGGCGGGGTTCACAAGTTTCTGATGAGCCTTATAGTTGGTCCATTTCTCAGCGATAGGACCCTCCGGAATCTTGGAATCGACCGGATTCATTACTCTAATTTTCTGATCTGTTGTTTCCATATCGCTAATTATCTGGGTTGTCCGGGCTGACCGGGGAATTGTAATTCTGGTTTGTTGTCATCCTGCTCAAGATAGTCGAAGAGTTTCACAGCTCTTTCAAGAGCACCATGCTGCTTGGCAAGATTCTCAAGCTGTGTCTGCATCTGAGGATTTTTCTTCACATATTCCTTACCCTCCGGAGAATTGAGCTGCTCAAGCTGCATAGCCTGCTGCTGCTGCATCTGGCGAAGGCCTTTGGATACCTGTGTATAAGGAGACATTTTGATCTGCATGCCAAGCTGAGCCATTTCGGGACCGAAGTCATCCTCCATCATAGGCCATACCATATCCTTATACTGTGCACGGAGATCATCATTCTTGAGGTAATATTTGTCGTTGGCACGCACGGTGAATACGATGGCCTGGGCGATGAACAGAAGCACAACTACTGATGCCCAGCAGCAACCTGTCTTCTTCAGACGTGGAATCCATGTAGTATTATCCCAACCGATTGACTGGAACATTGACCAGAAACCATGGTTCATGTGGAACCAGAGAGCCACGAATCCGATGATATATACAATCGGAGTCCATACCTCGGTGAAAGCTGCCTGAATGAAGAGAGTGCCGGCGGCGGGAGGAAGCGTGCCGTGATCTCCACAGATTTCCACAAGCTGCATCTTGGCCCAGAACTGGATAAGGTGAACCACCAGGAAGGCAAGGATCACAATACCGAGCACGAACATGTTTTTTGAAGACCATTCCACATTCTTCGGAGTCTTGGAAATGGCATAGCGCACATTACCACGAGCCTTGCGGTTTTGCAAGGTAAGCATTACTGCGTAGATGATGTGGACAATGATGAAGAGTGCCAGAACCGCTGAGGCAGCCAGAGCATACCAGTTTGCGCCTAAGAATTCGCAAATTGAATTGTATGCTGTGGGCCAGCAGATGGCTACGGCGTTCATCAAACAGTGAAAAGTTACAAATAGGACGAGGCATGCACCCGTAAGGGCCATTACAAATTTACGTCCTACAGACGAGTTTGATAACCACATAGATGTTTTTAATTAATTATTAGATTTATTTTGTTATAGTTTCGAATCTTTAGGAATTGTTTGGAATTGATGCTTTACAGGAAAAGTTTCCCGGCAGTACAGTTCTTCTTGCAAATTTATGATTATTTCTGCAATCCGTAAAATAATTATGGAAATTTTTCTGAAATAAATAATTTTAGACACAAAAATAGGGAAATATTATGGAAGTATCAGAATTTTTTATTAACTTTGCGCCACTAAACGCTGAAAATGCAATCTGGCAAACTCAGCACAAGGTTCGGTCTGGTAGCTCAGCTGGATAGAGCAACAGCCTTCTAAGCTGTGGGTCTTGGGTTCGAATCCCAACCGGATCACAAGAGAGTCGAAATCGGCTCTCTTTTTTATGGTGATTTTTAGCAAACTGCCCTTTTATAAATCTAATTTCTTTGTTGCGCCTTTGTTGCAGGTATGATTTGACTTGGTATTTTTTGGTTGATTTGCAAATCGCTTCAAGTCCCTCTTGAAACTCTTAGAGGCTTTGATTTCTTTCATTTGATCTCAAGCGATTTAAGGAAGGAGTTGTAACTGCTCATGTCAACCGTTGAGAGGTTGGCCTCGTCTTGAGCCTCTTTCATCGCCTCAATAGTCGCATCATTGGGTGTATTATATGCAACATCCATCAATATTGTTTCAACATAATTATTAAGACTGCGATTATCCCTCGCTGCCAACTGTTTCAGTCTGTCTAATAATTCCGTGCGAAGACGAAACATTGCTGATTTCCTGTTTATAGATATTTCCATAGTGCTATCATTAGTACTGCAAAGTTATATATTTTATATTTCAGAAACAAATTATTCCACGTAAAAGTTTATCAAGATATTCAAGGGGGTGCCCAACTTCATTAGCTCAGAAACTGACATTTCATGCTCAAAGAGCGACTCAG
>CAZEUD010000010.1:0-51643 GCA_964515455.1 uncultured Sangeribacter sp. | reverse complement strand
TTATTAATAGAAAAAGCTGTTGGCAAAAGATTCCCGTCACCAGCCAACAGCTTGAACCACAGTACACTTAAAAACAGAGTTACTATGATGTACAAATCAAATTCAAAAGCAGGACGCCGATGGGCAGTCCTCGCAGCAGTTCCGGCAACAGTTGCCGCAATCGCAGTTCTTAATGTTCCGGCATTTGCCGAAGTGTTGTCAGAAACAGAGCAAGCTTCAATCAGCTTCCCTTCTGCCGACAAAGTTACTAATATTAATTCAGAAAGCAAAATCCCATCAATGGATGCAATCGATGAAACTGTCATTGAGGTTGCTGAAATTTCGGGTAATGACTTGGCACAAGAAACTACAGTAGCATCGGAGGATAAAAAGTCAGCTGACACAAAAGATAAAAAGGAGGATAAAGCAGATGCCTCGAAACTTGAAATATATGTTAATGGGGAAAAGGTTACTTCCGAGCAGATGCATACAATAGATCCTGCTGATATCCAGAGTATGGATATAAAGAAAAATAGCGAAGGTAACCCCAATACCATAAATATTACATTGAAAGAAGGAAAGACATTGAAATCAGCCGCTACTACTTCCAAATCTGTTAAGGAAAATAATTCAAAGGATGTATTTGTAGCCGTTGAACAGCAGGCAGAGTATCCCGGTGGACTACAGGAGCTGATGAAATATCTTGTGGAGAATGTGAAGTATCCGGAAGAGGCGGTGAAAAATAATGTTCAGGGGAATGTGATAGTAAAATTCGTTGTTTCAAAGACCGGGAAAATCAGGGATGCCCAGGTTTTGAAAAGTGTAGATCCCGAACTGGATAAAGAAGCCATCCGGGTTATTGAGTCCATGCCGGCATGGATCCCTGCAAAAAATAATGGCGAGGCTGTAGATTCCTACTTTAACCTGCCTGTCAGTTTCAAACTTAGATCAGATGCCGAAACCAAAAATAATCCGGACAAAGCAAAATTAAATCTCATACAAACGAAGATAAGTCAGGCTCCATTCCTAACAATTTTTGGGAATGATGCCATATAAAACGAGAGGAGGATTC
The DNA here is from genome assembly GCA_964515455.1 of uncultured Sangeribacter sp. Taxonomy (GTDB): domain Bacteria; phylum Bacteroidota; class Bacteroidia; order Bacteroidales; family Muribaculaceae; genus Lepagella. The sequence goes on along the minus strand of CAZEUD010000010.1, from coordinate 50,592 downwards.
CGGGATGGAATCCTCCTCTTTAATTGATATTAATTTCTTATTTGCTTATTCAAATTCTACAAGGGGTTGGTCAGTTGAGATAACATCGCCTTCGTTAACAAGGAAACGTTTGATCTTACCTGCCATATCGGTAGCAAGGTCATTCTCCATCTTCATAGCCTCATAAACCAGAAGGAGGTCACCGGCCTTAACTTCTTGTCCCGGCTTTGCTATCAGCTCAATTACTGTGCCACCCATAGGAGCGTGGAACACTCTGCCAGTGATTTCCTCGGTAGCAGCTTTTGCAGCCGGAGCCTCAGCAGGCTTTTCCTCTGCGGCAGGTGCGGCAGCTTTCTGTTCTGCCTGTTTTGCCTCATACTCAGCTTTGCGTTTGTTTTTGAGGAATATATTGGCCACAGAGGGGAGAAGTTCGAGAAGGAGGAATTCCTCTTCATTCTGAGCCAGTTTCATGCCGCCGAATTCTGCGAGTTCGGGATTAGCCGGCTCACGGAATGTGCTTGTATCATAAGGACGCTCTTCAGCGGAACCTGTGATTTTTTCGCGGAACAAAGGATCAACAGGAACAGGAGTCTTGCCATATTCACCTTTTACAAGAGATATGAACTGATTGTTCTTGTTTGAGTAATCGGGCGCACCTTTGCGGCGGTCAAGAGCGAGAGCCACAGCCTGAGAACCTACAATCTGGCTTGTAGGAGTAACAAGGGGTACAAGACCTGCATCGCGGCGTACCTTCGGGATAAGCGCCATTGCCTCATCAAGCACATCCTCAGCTTTGAGGGCGCGGAGGTTTGCTACCATGTTGGAGTACATACCGCCCGGTACTTCTGCATTCTTAACAAGCTCATTCGGTTTGGGGAAGCCGAAGTATTCTTCAATCTTATGGCATGCATCAAGAAGATCCTCCTCGCGGTTATCGTTTGCAGCTGCGATAGCGCGGTCAAACTCTGCATCAATTTCCTTCGGCATCTTTGCGTAATACTCATCAAAGTCATTCGGCCATTTATCCTTATTGAGGTCGAAATCAGCAAGAGCTTTACGGGCATTAACCAATTCTTTACGGATTTTAGCCACGGCATCCATGTTAACAGCCACTTCGATACCGAGCTTCTGGCAGAAGATCCAAACAAGCTCGATAGCCGGCGCCGCGGAGCCACCGCCAAACCACCATATATTGGTATCAACAATGTCCACACCCTTGATGATGGCAGTCAGAACTGAAGCAAGACCATATCCCGGGGTGCAATGTGTATGGAAATCCACGGGCACTTTCAAAGCTTGTTTCAGCTTGGGCATAAGAGTGAAGATACGTCCCGGATTAACAAGACCTGCCATATCTTTGAGAGTAACCATCTTTGCACCGAGTGATTCCATCTCCTTGGCTTTCTCCACAAAATATTCATCTGTAAATATCTTCTCAGGAGCAGCGGTTTCATCCTTACCTCCGAAGAGACGAGCGAAGAATCCTTTCTTCTTTGGTGCCTCAACAGGTTCGTCCTTGGGATCCACAGTGTAGCAAACAGCTGTGTCGGAAATTCCGCCGAGCTGATTAATCATCTTCACTGATTCCTTGATATTGTCGATATCGTTGAGGGCATCGAAAATACGCATTACATTGAGACCATTCTCGATGGCTTTCTTATAGAAACCTTCGAGCACATAGTCAGGATAGGGGACATATCCGAAGAGGTTGCGTCCGCGCGACAGAGCAGAAAGAAGAGAAATACCCTTCATCTCTTTTGAGCAAGCGCGGAGACGATCCCATGGAGACTCACCAAGATAACGCATTACGGAATCCGGGACAGCACCGCCCCATACTTCCATGATATAGAATTTTGCCTCGCGATAAAGCGGGAGAAGTTTGTCAACGTTTTCCTGCTTCATGCGTGTGGCGAACAGCGACTGTTGTCCGTCGCGCAATGTCAGGTCTCGAATCTGAAGTACCTTTGCCATTTTGCTATAGTTTAATATTAGTTAAGGTTATTTATTTAGCTGTAAAAGTATATATAAATTTTATATCCTGCAACAAAATAACGAAAAATTTCTTTAATTTAACAGAATTTATTCAAAAATACCGTCTACAGTCTCCTCTTCAACTGATTCAGAAGAGGAATAAGTTACTATCTCACCCTCGCAGGCATTATAATTTTCCGGGAACGAGAACTTGGCATCCTGACGGTATGGCAACTTTGGATCCGCGTAGACTTTCTGCATATACAGACCATAAATCGGGAGCGCTGCGCGGGCACCTTGTCCGAAAGCCATAGAGTTGAAATGTATATATCTCTCTTCACCGCCAACCCAAACGCCTGTAACAAGATCCGGGGTGAATCCCATGAACCATGAGTCCGAATTTGAATTGGTAGTACCCGTCTTGCCACCCATTTCCGCCTGAATATTATAGCGTGAGCGCAAGCTTGCGCCGGTACCGCTGTCCACAACGTTGAGTAGGATGGATAGAATCTTGTAATAGGCGTCCTCAGAAGTAACTTCCGTGCGGTGGGGCACAGCAGTATAGATAAGATTACCCTGGTTATCCTCTATACGCGTAACAAACACCGGATCTACACGGATACCCTTGTTGGCGAAAGCCGTGTATGCTGCCACCATGTGGCCAACAGGCACATCAACTGTGCCGAGACATAACGGGAGAGTGGCATCGATATATCCTGTGATACCAAACATTCTCATCTTGTTGGCAAGACTGACAGGTGTCAGTTCGTTTACAAGACGTGCAGATATCCAGTTGTTGGAGTTAGTAAGAGCCCAGCGAAGATCCACCATTTCACCAACGCGGGCATGGCTTGAGTTTCGCGGTGCCCAGTTACCAAACACCGGTTGCGTGTTGGAGAACATCGAGCACGGTGTGAAATCCTGCTCCATAGCAAGTGTATAAAGGAATGGTTTTGCAGTTGATCCAATCTGTCGTTTTCCACGGCTTACCATGTCATATTGGAAATGAGTGAAATCCGGACCTCCCACATAAGCCTTAACATACCCGTTGATAGGATCCATACTCATCAAGCCGGTGCGAAGAATAGTCTTCATATAGAGCAAAGAATCGTAAGGAGACATAGTCACAGTCTTGGATCCGGGTACAATTTTGGATACCTGACGCCCGTTCTCATTGCGTGTCTCCTTCACATAGGCGAAAACATCCATTTCATAGGGTGTATGGAATGCTTTATCTATCTCATCTTCCGACTTGCCGGCTTTCTTCATAAGACGGTAGCGTTCAGTCTGCTTAATGGCATTCTTGATGAGTTTCATAACCCCTTCGCGGCTGAGTTCTTCGGAGTTAGTGGTATACGGACCTGTCTTCTGACCTCTTTTCTCATTTTCAAAAGCCGGTTGCAAATATCCTCCGAGGTGCTGATAGATGGCATCCTCGGCATATTTCTGCATACGCATATCAATAGTGGTATAAATGCGCAGACCGTCTGTATACAGGTCATAATAGCTGCCGTCCGGTTTGGGGTGCTTGAGAATCCAACCGTAAAGAGGGTTTTCCTCCCATTGGGTGGAATCTGTATTATAGTTACCCATTGCCAATGTGTATGCAACCCGTGATTTATAATCCGAACGGGATGGACGTACAGGTTTTTTGGCTGTCATAAGTCTGCGTATCTCTTCACGCAGATATGGTGCGCCCCCTTCCTTATGATCCACTTTATGGTAGTCGAGCTTCAGAGGGAGAGCTTTCAAAGAATCCCCTTCGGCAACAGATAAAAATTCTGCTTTAATCATTTGGTCGAGCACCGTGTTGCGACGGCTTAAAGCCCTTTCCTCGTGTCGCAAAGGATTATAATAGCTCGGATTCTTAAGCATTCCTACGAGCAAGGCTGCTTCCTCAGCTTTGAGGTCTCCCGGTTCTTTGCCGAAATATACATTGGCAGCAGTCTTTATACCTACCGCATTGTTGAGAAAATCAAACCGGTTGAGATACATATTTATAATCTCATCCTTGGTATAGAATCTCTCAAGCTTTATGGCGATCATCCACTCTATGGGTTTCTGGATTGCACGCTTGAAAATATTCCCGGCAGGCTGTGAATATAGTTGTTTGGCAAGCTGTTGCGTGATAGTGGAGGCACCACCGGAAGATTTGTCACCCATCATCACGGTTTTTATCATGGTTCTTCCAAGGGCTTTGAAATCAATGCCGGAATGTTCCTTGAAACGCACATCCTCGGTAGCAATAAGCGCGTTTATCACATACGGAGACACAGCGTCATAATCAGTATATACGCGGTTTCCGGCACCAAAGTAATATCTTCCAAGCTCGGTGGTGCCGTCTGATGCATACACAAGAGATGCGAGTTTGTCATGCGGATCCTCCAGCTCCTCAATCGGGGGCATATATCCTATTACTCCATTATATATCAGAAGGAGGAATATAAAAATCAAGGCTCCCAGACTAAGGAAAGCTGCCCACAGCCATTTTACCACGCGTTGGTTGCGTTTAATGCGTTTTGCAGCGCGTGGATCTATGGTATCTGTTTTGTAAATATCGTTGTTGCTCATATAATACAGACTCTCAAATTAGCTCTAATTGTCAGAGCCAACTGCAAAGTTAAGAAATTATTTCTTTTTTTGCACGGAGAAACCGAATTTTCCTATGAGATTCCCCAATTCGTAATAATTTCCGTGGCAATAAGCCATTATTCCTGACTCTTTAAGGGAAAAACCACCTGTATCCGGATCTATGAACCGCTCATCAGCACGAACATTGAGCACATCGGCAATAAACATATCGTGGCTGCCGAGGGAGATTATGGATTTCACCCTGCATTCAATCGACAATGGAGACTCCTCAATAGTTGGTGAACTTACTTTCTCTCCCGGAATGGGAGTGAGACCTGTCTCTTTCCATTTATCGTAATCCTTGCCGGAACGCACTCCTACCCAGTCGGTAGCCCGTGCCATTTCTGCAGTGGTCAGGTTTAAAGTGAATTCCATTCTGTTCTTTATTATTGGATAAGAATGTCGCTCAGGACGCACTGATATATACAGCATTGCAGGATCGGAGCATATCGTGCCGGTCCATGCCACTGTCAGCATATTCCATTCTTCGCGATTGGCTCCGCATGTTACGATAGCGGCAGGTAAAGGGTATACCATAGTGCCTGGTTTCCAGGATGTTTTGACCATTTTAATTATATACTGTTAAAGGGTGACTTTGTTTTGAGTTATTAGTTCTGAACTGTAAGCTTGTCAGAGAGCATACGATCCATATAAGATTGGATAATGGTTTTCAATTCCTTCTCCATTTTCGCTTGTTCCCCAACTTTGCCAAGGAGATTTTTGGACATGAGATGGTCATCAATACTGTAAATTCCCTTTGTTTTATCTCCATCAAACTGCAATATGTATCCGTATCTTACATATTGATAAGTGCCATTGAGATAATTGAATGCCCAGGTGGAAGAAGGGGGAGTGTTGAAAAGGTCAATACCGAAAGCCACATATGGTTTGTCATACCCGGCATAGTTGAGAATCGTGGGCATGATATCAATCTGTTGTGCAATCCCTTCCCTCTCACCGGGAACAATCTCACCGGAAGGGTCAAAAATTAATATCGGTCCGTAGAAACTTCCAATGTCACTGCGATATTCATCGTGGTCGCGCATATTAGTGTGGTCATTGGTTATGATGAAGATGGTGTTGTCATACCATGGCTGCTTGCTTGCTGTTGCAAAAAATTCCTTAAGAGCCAAATCAGTATAACCTGCTGTCTTATGGATTTTCATTGTCCCCTCGGGAAACTTACCTTCATATTTGTCGGGAATTTGAAAAGGATGATGATTGGATGCGGTAAAAATTGCAGAGACGAAAGGCTCTTTCATCTCAGTCATCTTAAGTGCGAACCATTGCATAAAAGGCTCGTCCCATATTGCCCAATAGCCATCGAAATCCTTATTGCCGTTGAAACGGCTGTCTTTCACATAATCCTCCTTCCCGAAATAGCTTTTGAAGCCTATGGAACGGGCGAAGGCATCAAATCCCATGCTGCCTGTTCTTGCTCCATGGAAAAACGCGCTGTCATAACCTTTCTCACCCAGCAGAGCCGGCAAACCTTTCAGAGCATTTGACGCCTGCGGGGTAACAATGAAAGGACGCACCATGCTCGGTATTGATGCAAGGATGCTCGGCATACCGTCAATGCTTTTGGTACCGTTGTCGTAGGAATATTTCCATCTCGCACAATAATTGACCAAAGAGTCGGTAAAAGGTGTGAACCCTTTGTAATCATCACCCAGAATATCCTTGTTAAGACTCCCGATATATTCCTTGCCGAAACTTTCAATTATTATCACGCAGAAATTCTTTCCGGGATGTATGCTGCCTTTCACGGCAGATGCCCCCTTTACATTATGAATAGGGGAATAGATCTTGTCAAGTTCATCCTTATTGTCGAAATAATGAGGGTCATGGAAAGGAACATTACCAATGGAACGCAGCATTGTGAAAGGAGTGTTGAGAATCAATGCGGATTCAATGGGACGCGATGCGTAAGCATTTGCATTAGAGATGGCGATGGGGCGTATATCGCGGTGTCGCCACCCTCCAACAGGAGCTGTGGCAAGCAAAATAATACCTCCCGCAAGCAGGATATAACCGGCAAATTTAAAACATTTATGTTTCTTATGACCATGAAGAAATCGATAAGATATGTAAAGAGAGGGGAGTGCAATAAGATAATTGTACCAATGGTTGAGAAAGCCGCCCCGGATGCCTGCCACCACTGTGATCCCGGCAACAATGATGCTTAGCGCAGACAATAAATAATATCGGGGCAGAGACTGCTTTTTTATATTAATACGAGGAGAGATGTATAATTTCCACAAACCCCAGATAAGGATAATGGCAAAAATAACAAGATACCAGTGCCGCAGGAATTCCACGCCCGCTATCTTTGCAAAATTCGCTTCGTTGCCAAATTCACCAAAAATGCTCCACGACGTGCGTTTAAGTGAATATTTGAAATATACAGAATCGGCAATGTTTATGACCAGAGCAAGGGAATTGATGAGCATATATACCCATTTGCATACAGCATACCATCTTCCGTTTTCCTTCCAATGAAGAGGAAGGAGCATTAATAATATATAGATTGCATTCGTATAAAATATTCCGGGCGTGTCAAACACCATTCCTGCCCATAAGATTTCAAAAAATCTCCCTTCTTGAAAAATATGCCGGAAATAACTCCAGTTCTCAAAAAGGAATTCCACTCTGCAAAGGGTGTATGCAACGTAAACAATTATAATATTTACCGCCACCGCCATTATTGGTGCCAACAATGATTTTTCAGGAAAATACTGTTTAAGACTCATGACATTACAAACACGGTTATCAAAATATCTTAAAAAATTTTGCGGCAAAGTTACAATTAAATTATAAAAGCTGTTAAAAATATGGGAAATTTTATCTATTTTTGCATTTAAATAGTGACGCAATGTGTGGATAAACAAGACATGTTTTGCGAATATATTAATGTATTAACCTTATAGAATAGTTATGAGTAACGATGAATTATTGAGAGCCGTAAATGAGAAGGCTAAGAAATGGCTTACACAGGAGTATGATGAAGAAACACGCAAAGAAGTGCAGCGGATGCTTGATGCAGAAGATAAGACAGAGCTTATAGAATCTTTCTATAAAGATCTTGAATTTGGCACAGGAGGGCTGCGCGGAATCATGGGTGCCGGTAGCAACCGTATGAACCGTTACACTGTAGGTTCAGCCACCCAGGGACTTGCCAATTATCTAAAAGACACATTCAAGGAACTCCCTCAAATATCAGTAGCTATCGGTCATGATGTCAGACATAATTCGCGCAAATTTGCCGAACTTACAGCCGACATATTCTCAGCCAATGGTATCAAGGTTTATCTTATGGATGGTCCGTGTCCGACACCTGAGGTTTCCTATGCTATCAGAAAACTCGGTTGCCAGAGCGGTGTGATGATCACTGCAAGCCATAACCCGAAAGAATACAATGGCTACAAGGCTTACTGGAGTGATGGTGCACAGATGATAGCTCCTCATGATGTGAAAACTATTGAATATGTGAATGCCATCACAAGTGTAGATCAGATAAAATTCACTCCAAACAAGGCGCTGATACAGGAAATAGGAAAGGATCTTGATGCAGAATATCTTAAAGATATTCACTCACTTTCTCTTGATCCTGAGGCAGACAAACGCCATAAGGATATGAAGATTGTTTATACTCCTATCCATGGCACAGGAAGCCGTCTGATGTTTGATTCTCTCAAGCTTTGGGGATTTGAAAATGTAATACATGTTCCGGAGCAGGATGTTCAGAGCGGTGATTTCCCGACAGTGGTATCTCCGAATCCCGAGAACCCTGAAGCTATGACTATGGGTGTAGCCAAAGCAAAGGAAGTTGGAGCAGATATCGTGCTCGCTTCTGATCCGGATGCTGACCGTATCGGTCTTGTGGTTCGCGACAAGAAAGGTGAATATCAGCTTGTAAATGGTAACCAGCTTGTAATGCTTCTTCTTTACTATATCATCACCCAGAATGTAGAGAAGAAACTTCTCAACGGAAATGAATATTGCGTCAAGACAATCGTTACTACCGAGACAATCAAGCGTATTGCCGATGCAAATGGAATAAAATGTTTCGATTGCTACACCGGTTTCAAATGGATTGCAGACGTTATACGCAATATGGAGGCTACCGGCCGCTATATCGGTGGTGGTGAAGAGAGCTATGGATTCCTTGCCGAATCATTCGTTAGGGATAAAGATTCAATCTCCGCCAATTCTCTTATAGCCGAGGCAGCTGCATGGGCAGCAGACAAGGGTATGAACCTTTATGAACTCCTTGTTGATATTTATGCTACTTATGGCTTCTCACGTGAACGCGGCGTGAGCGTTGTCCGTCCCGGAAAGAGCGGTGCAGAGGAGATTGTTGCCATGATGAAGGAATTCCGTGAGAATCCTCCCAAGACTTTGGCCGGTAGTCCTGTTACCTGCATCAAGGATTATTCAGACCTTAACTGCCGCAATCTGAAGACAGGTGAAGTTACAAAACTTGACTTCCCAACCACATCCAATGTGCTCCAGTTCTTCACAGAGGCAGGCGACAAGGTATCAGTTCGTCCTTCAGGCACAGAGCCGAAGATTAAGTTCTATGTTGAAGTTCGCGAGGATATGAAAAATAAAGAGGATTACGAAGCTACCGTTAAGAAAGCAGAGGAGCATATTGATCAGGTGCTCCGCGACCTTAAGGTAATATAATCAAATGAATAAATTAGAATAGAATCTTATAAAAGATGCCGTTGTAATAACAAAGAATTGCAGCGGCATCTCTAATCTTATAGCAGACTAAATAAATTTGCATGATACACTTGAAACTACCATTTGAAACGCCACGCCGTCTTGCTTTTTATCTTGCAATGGAGGAATGGGCGGCACGTTGCCTTCCTGCCGGCGATTATTTTTTCAGCTGGCGTGTCAATCCTACTGTGATTTGCGGACGTAATCAGGAGATGGATAAGGAAGTAAATATGGCATATTGCCGGGAAAATGGTATAGATGTGGTTAGACGCCGAAGCGGGGGAGGTTGCGTATACGCTGATATGGATAATTTCATGTTTTCGTATGTTTGTCCCGGTGATGAGGTGACCGTGACATTCTCAAGATATACAACAATGCTCGCAGCCGTGCTCCGAAAACTCGGATTGGACGCTGCAGCCACCGGACGCAATGACATCCTGATATCCGGCAGGAAAGTGTCGGGTAATGCATTTTATCATCTCTCCGGTCGTTGCATTGCCCATGGAACAATGCTATATGATTTCGATCCTTCGGTAATGGGGAAAGCAATCACGCCCTCGCGTGCCAAACTTGAATCAAAATCTGTAAAGTCGGTTCAGTCGAGGGTAACGTGCCTGAAAGAGGAAGGTATCAGCCTGAATCATGAGCAATTTGAGAAATTTGTTATTTCCGAACTTTGCTCCGATGAGATTATTCTATCCGCTGATGATGTTAAGGCTGTGGAAACTATTGAACAGACATATTATGATCCTGATTACCTGTATAGAAAAGGTGAATTATCCGCTTCTGTTGATGAGAATGAGACAGGGATTATAAGAAGACAAGGTCGCATAGAGGGGGTTGGAGAGATGGATTTTACCATAAAGACAGACGATAAAAATCGTGTAGTCCGGGTAGCCATGTCTGGAGATGTCTTTTTGTCGGAGGATCCCGAGAAGGTATTTTTGAATAAACTTGAGGGTGTGGAATTCAACCGTAAGGCTGTAGAGCTTGCTCTTGACGGAGTAAACCCGGGAGATGCTGTAGTTGGTCTGAACCGAGAGTTATTTCTTGATATTATCTTTCCTCCTCTGCTCGTATAGCTGATAGGAATTGTATACATTATGCCATATACTGTAGAGTCCCCCTGCCACAGCGGTGACAGGGGTAAGGAATGTATATCCCAACCATATTATAAACACCGTATTTTTCTGTCCAAGAGCCTGCCCCCCCTCGATTTCCTGTCCGTATTTTCTCCCGATATGCTTGCCTATATAAAATTGCAGAATGCAACTGAGCAACGTGGCGATGATGATACCGATGAAATATACCATTGGTATATGGCTGTGCATTATAGCCTTGACAGTTACTGCTATTGCCATTGAAAGAGAAACAGCCCAAAGATAAAACGGGAGATCCCGGTATTTTACGAGAAAATTCTTTAACTTTGGCAAAAATATTCTTACCAGCCAAGCCAAAAGCAGCGGACATATCAATAACGGAAATACTTTGCCTATGATTTTACAGAAAGTAGGGAAGAAAGTCATTCCCTCATGAGGATGGGCAATAGGTAGAAGAGCAGGTGCCGTGATGGCGATTGCAAGATTGATGATGATTGTGTATGATGTTATGTCTGCTGTGCTTCCTCCAAGTTTCCGTGTCACAACGGCTGCCGCCGTAGCTGTAGGGCAAAGCAGACACAGCATAGCGCTCTCCGCTATTATCTTCCAGCCGGGATTTTCAAGTAATGTTATAAGGTATGTCATTAATCCGAATAATACTATCTGTATCATGACAATCCAAAAATGCCATTTTGTAAGTCTCAGATCATGAGGACCGATTGACAAAAAGGTAAGGAAGAGCATTGCGAATATCAGCAATGGCTGAAGAAAGGCCACAATCTCGTTAGCCACCTGATGTGTGGAATCAAAAAATGAGATATTCACATATAAGAAATATGCTGTTATTCCTGCAAGGATAGCAAGGGGGAGAGTCCAGTTTTTAATGAACTTTATCATAATCACCAACTCTTGGTCTTACTGAAAGCTGAATCTTTTATCTTAGAAATCCTTCTTCTGTAAAAGCCTCCATTATTTTTGTAGGTTTGCCATGATCGAAAGCTCCAAGAGGGTATTGCCCTTCAAGCTCAGGTGCCCAATAAAATACGCCTTTGCATTCTTCAACGTTTTTTGCTCCGGAAATAAGCTTTTTCATGAATTCGTAGCCTGCCTCCGGACGCTTCACCTCATAACCGGTCTCCACTACCATCACATCCTTGCCATATTTATCGTGAAGGGCTTTCATATTGGACATAACTTTTTCGAGTGTTTCCTCTTCTGAAGATGTTATCTTGGAATCAATATCCCAATAGGGATATACGCTCATTCCAATCATGTCATAATGTGATTTGTATTTGTCAAGTCCATCAAATATGAAATAGTAGCGGTCTATATCGGAGCCTCCGTCAAGATGCACTATGCATAGTGCGTCAGGATACACTTTCTTGGCAGCTTCATATCCGGCATCGTTAAGACCAGCATATTGCTTCATATTGGTTTCAGCGCGACCCATATCCCAAAGCATGCCGTGAGTGGTCTCATTGCCAATTTGAATCCACTTCACATCAATGCCGTTATTCTTAAGTAATTCAAGTGTCTCCTTTGTATGCCGGGCCACAGCTTTCTTCATCTGCGTGTAATTATAATTTTTCCACGCATCAGGAATATTCTGTTTACCAGGATCCGCCCACCAGTCGCTGTAGTGAAAATCAATCATGATATCCATGCCATGCTCTTTGGCTCTTTTTGCCATTTCAAGCACATCTTCCTTACTGCAGAATCCATCTCTCGGGTTAACCCATACGCGTAGTCTTATGGCATTAAGTCCGAGTTCTTTCATCAAAGCCGTATTCTCCCGCTCCTCTCCGGCAGCGTTATAGAACTTGGCACCATGTGCTTCCATTTGGGAAGTTCCACTGATATCAGCTCCAAGCCAGAAGTCGTTGGCGTGTGCCATAAAAGGGGCGAAGAGGAGTAAACCGATACCTGCGATGATATTTTTAATAGATTTCATAGTTTAAATTGGTTGGGTTATAATTTCGATGCAAAATTAGTAAAAATATCCAGACTATTCATTCTGAAAATTTGTTAATTTTATGAGTTTGTTCCGGTTTGAACAGCTACTTACCACAATAAACTATAATTGAATCTAAATGGAATAAGTTTGTTATTTTTCTTTTTAAAATTATATTGAATACATACTTAACTGCGGATACAAATCGTTTTGTTAAGAGACAGACTCTAACTTATGGTTAGTGCAAAATAAAATTAATTTTGAGAAATCGAATCAACATACTCTTTTTAATGGTGGCATTTTTGTCATCAGCAATTGTCATGGCCGAAAATGTAAAGGTTTCCGGCAAGATAATTGACAATGAGGATAAGCCTGTGGAGTTTGCAACAATCAGGGTAGGAGGCACGGCAATAGGAACCAACAGTGATTTGAAAGGACAATATAGTCTTTCAGTTGCCCAAAAGGACACGATAGAGCTTATATATACATGTGTCGGATTCAAGACCGTTACCCATAAACTCATAAATCCCAAGGGCGATCTGACCCTGAATGTAAGAATGTATCCGAATGATGTTGAACTCAAGGAACTTGAAGTGCTGGGATTCAGAAACAATATCAACGGAATGCAAAGCTTCGATACCGAGAGTTTCAAACTGTCACCGGATGTTTCCGGCGGCAGCGTTGAAGCGATGATCTCAACGATGCCTGGTGTGAACTCCTCCAACGAGCTCAGTTCGCAATATTCTGTAAGAGGTGGGTCTTTCGATGAGAATTCTGTATATATCAACGGAGTGGAGATTTATCGTCCGCAGCTTGTCAGAGCAGGTCAGCAGGAAGGATTGAGCATCATCAATCCTGACATGGTGGGCAGTCTTAAATTCTCGTCCGGAGGATTTCCCGCAAGGTATGACGATAAGATGTCTTCGGCTCTTGATATTACATACCGTGAGCCTGAATCATTTGAAGGAGCAGTGTCGGCGAGTCTGATGGGAGCATCGGCTACAATAGGGCAGAATTCGGGTAAATTCTCGCAACTTCATGGAGCGAGATTCAAGAAAAACAATTCGTTGCTCTCTTCAATGGATACCAAAGGGGAGTATGATCCTGCATATTTCGATTATCAGACAAATCTTAATTTCAAGCCAAGTGAGAGATGGACAGTGAATTTCCTTGGCAATATCTCTCTGAATCACTATAATTTCACACCAGCCACACGGGAAACCACCTTCGGCACCGCCGAGGATGCCAAAAGTTTCAAAGTATATTTTGACGGTCAGGAGAAAGATAAATTCGAGACATTTTTAGGATCTTTGTCAGTGCTTTATCGCCATAACAGAGCCACGAGTTTTATGCTCGGTGCATCCGGATTCCTCACCAACGAGCTTGTCTCTTACGACATCTCAGGTGAATACTGGCTTGATCAGGCCGGCACCTCGGGTAGTGAGGGTGTAGGCGGTGAACTTGGAGTGGGGAAATATATGGAGCATTCGCGAAACAGACTCAAAGCTTCCGTATTCAGGATTTTCCTGAAGGGGGAGACCCGGGTTAAGGGGAATCATATATCTTACGGACTTGATTACAGGCGCGAGCAATTCCGCGACCGTACCAAGGAATGGGAATGGAGGGACTCCGCAGGCTATTCTTTACCGACACAGCCTGAAGGGGTGCATCTGATATATAATCTCTCATCAAATCATGACTTGTCTACCAACCGCATGGCAGCTTATGCTGAAGATGCATATTATATTGACACCGACAAGGCATATATGACTATCAACGGAGGTGTCAGATTCTCATATTGGGATTTTAACAAAGAATTTCTTGTGTCGCCGCGTGTCAATTTCTCGCTAACTCCGGCCGGCTCCACTCTGAATTTCCGTGTTGCCGCAGGATTATATTACCAATCACCGTTTTATAAGGAATTCAGACGCACGGTAGAGGATGCTTCCGGTAACCAGGTTATAGAGCTTAACCGCGATATAAAGTCACCGCGAAGTATTCACTTCATCCTCGCAACTGATTATACTTTCCGGGCAATGAACCGTCCCTTCAAACTTACCGGGGAATTCTATTATAAGAATCTCGCAAATCTCATTTCTTATGAATACGACAATCTGAAGATAAATTATTCAGGTATAAATGATTCCAAGGGATATACCACCGGTCTTGATCTCAAATTGTTCGGACAGTTTGTAGAAGGATCCGACTCTTGGTTGAGTTTTTCTCTCATGAAGACTCAGCAGACGTTGGATGGTAAGAAAGTGCCGTTGCCGAGCGACCAGCGTTATTCTGTTAGCCTATATTTCACTGATTATTTCCCTAAATTCCCAAAACTGAAATTCAGTCTCCGAGGAGTGTTTGCCGATGGTCTGACAATGACGGCTCCCCATAAGAGCAGGGCGGAATCCTATTTCCGTGCGCCGGCGTATAAACGTTTGGATATAGGATTGAGTTATCAGCTTGTAGGCGCTCCTGCCAATGGAGTCAGACCATATAATTTCTGGCGTCATTTCCGCAGCATAATTGTTGGTCTGGACTGCTTCAATCTCCTTGATATAAGCAATGTCAGCAGTTATTATTGGGTAACGGATGTTAACAGTATTCAATACGCTGTGCCAAATTATCTGACGCGCCGCCAGTTCAACGTACGTCTTGCTGTGGAATTCTAACTCATATAAAAAAGCGAATGAAACTGAAAGGACATATGGCAATGTTTGGTGCCAATGTGATATGGGGATTGATGGCACCGGTAACCAAAATATTGTTTACAACATCTGTTATTACACCATTACTGCTTGTAGATTTCCGGATTTTCGGTGCGGCATTATTGTTTTGGATTGTATCATTGATTGCGCCGTATGAGCATGTTCCCGGCAAGGATTTGTTAAGACTTGCGGGAGCAGCGTTTCTTGGAGTTTTGTTCAATCAAGGATGCTTCATCTTTGGGGTAGGTCTGACTTCTCCCGGAGAAGCATCGCTCATTACCACCACAATGCCCATGTGGGTGATGTTTCTTGCATGGCTAATACTTGGCGAACCCATAACCGGAAAAAAAGTTGGAGGAATATTGCTTGGTGCATCCGGTGCTCTGATTTTGATTTTATCCGGTATGTCTCACGGTGTAACAGGCGATAAACCGGTGCTTGGAGACATCATAGTGTTTTGTGCGCAACTCAGTTATGCCCTGTATCTTACTTTTTATAGAAACTTCATAAGAAAATACTCGCTCATAACCTTGATGAAATGGATGTTTCTGTTTGCTTCAATCGGATTGTTGCCCATTTCTCTGCAAACGCTGATAACAACAGATTGGGGACAGCTTACATCTTATCATTGGCTTGAAGCCATGTATGTGGTAGTGTTCGGTACATTTATCGCATATATATTCATAATGACAGGACAGAAGACATTGCGCCCCACCATAGTTGGAATGTATAATTATGTGCAACCGATAGTTTCCTCATTAGTTGGTGTTTATCTCGGTTTTGACACATTTACGGTCTGGAAAATTTTGGCAGTCATACTTATCTTCACAGGAGTTTATCTCGTAACCATCAGCAAAGCCAAGACTCCCGAAAGTCCCATCTCAGAATTGTGCAAAGGTAAAACGAAGACGGGGGAGGCGGAGCTTTCAGCGAAATGAGTATGATGTTGAATCCTCATTTGAGATAGTTCGTTCAAATCCTTTCGGAATAAAACGGATGTTAACATTATTTGCTGTGATGTACATATTAAAGGGGACTTCTATAAATTAAGTGCTTGTAAATTAGGAAAATAATTTGTATCTTTGCGTCTTTTTGCGTCTTTTCTTGTTTTCTCCACAAAGAAAAAATATTATGAAGATATGAGTATTATTCAAATTATATACTCGGCGTTGAAAATTAAAGGCTCCGTCACTGATTGAAGCGGTGACGGAGTCTTCTATTTCGTCTATTTGGAGATGTTACGGGCGACCGCCTGTGGAGCTTGAGCCGTATAGCTTTGCTGTAGCAGTTGTGCTGTTTGTTCCGTTGGAGACTGTGTAACTTGAGTTGGTTACCATTCCCGGACAGCTTATGATAAGGCTTTTGGAGCTGCCTGAACTTGAACCGCCTCCCATGTTGCCACCGGGACCTCCAGTGTTGCCGCCAGTGCTTCCACTTCCGGTATATGTGTCAGGGACTGTAAATTCAGCCATAGTGGTGCTTCCAGATTTCAAGGATATTGTCTGACCGGCTGAAACAGATAATGTGCAGGTTACATAAGGCTGTGTGGAAGATGAGTTGGATGGGGTGGTGTTGTCACTTCCAACACCGAGGATATATCCTCCTGTGAAATAGAGTTTGTATCCCCCTTCATCATTGACATCTATACCACATTCCGGGGATGTCGTGCCGAAAGCACGGATAGTTCCGCCGCTTATGTACATATTTCCGTTGGAGTCGAGACCGTCATTGCCTGTAGCCACAACCGTTAGATCACCACCTTTTAAATACATATCGCTGCTGCTGTTAAGACAGTCATCAGCAGTGTATGCTACGATTGTTCCATCGTTAATTGTCATCACAGCCTTGCTCTCGATACCTTCTGCACCGTTGCCTGTGCAATTAACATTAATTGTTCCGCCATTGATGGTGATATTGCTGTCTACTTTGATACCCTTTGGCGATGATTTGTAGTCGCTGTTGAGGTTGTCAGTGCTTCCTGTGTAGTTGTCATAAGTTTTGCCATTAACGTATGCGAAAACGCCACCGGATGTCTTTATTGTGATTTCACCGCCATCAATGGTTAATTCGCCATCGCAGCTTATTCCTTTGCCTCCACCACCGGTTGAGGTAAGGTTTATTGTGCCTCCGGATATATATACAGTCTCATCAGAGTTGAGGCATGATGATGCTTTGGTCTTCAGCTTCGATGTATCCCATTCACCAGAGCCGGAAGTAGATAATGTCAGTTCACCGCCAGTGACAGTCAGAGCGCCCTCTGCTTTCACAGCTTTGGCTGCGGTAGCAGTAGTGGAAGCTGTAAGCGTTCCACCTGTCATTGTGAATGAACCGGTATCTTCGCTTTCGCGGTTTTCAGAATCCTTATAATCGATTTGTATGCCATCATCACCGCAATTGCTGATATTGACAGTTCCGCTTGACATAGAGAAATACTGCTGACAGTTGATACCATCTTTGACAGAACCATTTACGTTGATGGTGCAGTTTTTCACTTCCACATACTCCTTGGAGTAGATTGCGTGAGCGGTGTTACCGGTTACGTTGAGTGTCCCTTTACCCTTGAATTCAAGATGTCCTGTGCAGACTATGCAACCTTTCTGCGAACCGTTTGCCGCATCCACAAGGGTGTTGACTGTGCCATTCTTTGAACTGAGTTCAATTCTTTTTCCATTCTGTATATCCAGAGCCGCACCGCGGGTGCTTGTCAGTTCCAATCCCAGAAGTTCCACAGTTGCTTTGTATGAACCAGTCATGGCAAAAGATCCATCGGTGGAAGCTCCGGAAAGGCGGTAAGTTATCTCACCGCATGTGGCATCAGATACGCTTGTATTTTGAGTCAGCGTTACGTAAGCTCCATCTATTTCCGCTGTGACATATTGGGCAATGTTTCCGGCGATGTTCACTGTGGCGGAGGAACCATTGTAGACCACGGTCACCACATTATCTTCAACGGAATTCGTTCCCACCCACATTTTGGAAGAGGAGTCAAGAGCGAAAGAGAAAGCACCTACGGTAACAGTTGTGCCATCGTTGGAGAAAGGCATCACACCTGTGGACTCAGCCGGAAAACTGTAAGTTACTCCGGATTTCTCAAGATTCAATGTGCGTGTCTGGGCGCTTGCGCATATCGCTGATGCTGCAAGGCAGAGTGTCAATATGCGTTTCATTTCACTGTGATTTTAATTGTTTGGGATTTGGTTTTCAAAAGATAAACTCCGGTTTTACCGGCAAGAGCCTCACGCGCTTCCTGCAGTGATGAATAAGAGTTTAACAAAATTCCGGAAATCGTATAGACAACCACAGGTTCTGAGGATTTGTCAACTGCAATTCCGGATACACCGGCCGTATCACCGGAAAACTCCATGGATACAAGGTTTTCAAGAGGCAGAGATATTTCATCTGAGCCACTTGTGCAAAGCAACATACCGTCAGCAACGGTCATTACCGAGCCATCGGCTGCAAGCGTTGTGCTGCTTCCATCCTTGAGTGAGAATTTCAGCAGGGAATTGTCAGCAAAAGACATTCCGGAGACGCAAGCAAAGGCTATCATCAGGCTTATTAATCGTTTTGCCATAAGTTATATTTTTTGAATTTTATGGTTTTAAGTTAGCTTAAACTACGCAAAATTAGTAAAATAATTTAATTATGCATTAAAAATGTTAATTTTGTATCAAAATTTATTATCATGGCAAATGAAATCGTTGTAAATATCACTAAATACAAGTCACCCTGCGGATTGTTGACACTTGGCTCAATGGGTGAAAAACTCTGCTTGTGTGATTGGCTGGATGAAACAGACTTAATAAAAAGATTAACGTCAAAATTTAATCAGCCGATTATAATCGAGAATCATCCTGATGCCCTGTTGATTAAAGCGCAGCATCAGCTTGATGAATATTTCATGGGGACTCGCAAAAGTTTTGACATCCCAATTTATTCTGTTGGCGCTGATTTTCAGATGAAAGTATGGGATGAATTGCTGAATATTCCATACGGAGAGACAGTTTTGTATAAATATATTGCCGCTAAAACAGGGACTCCAAATGCAGTAAGGGCTGTGGCAAATGCCATTGGCAAAAATCTGATTTCTATTTTCATACCATGCCATCGTGTTATAGGAAGCAATAACAGATTGACAGGCTATCGCGGAGGAATTGCAGCAAAACAAATATTGCTGGATTTAGAGCATAAGGTTCCCTCTTCATAAATAAAATACAAAATGCATATCAGCAAAACAGAAATGTGCTTTTGATATTTGTTAAAATCTTTGTAAATTCGCATAAAATTATATAACATATACATAAAATGGCTCAGAAACCAAGTATACAAAAAGGAACTCGTGATTTTTCTCCCCTGGAGATGTCTCGTCGCAATTATATCTTTGATACTATAAAAAAGGCATTCAAACTATTTGGATATAAGCAGATTGAAACGCCTGCTATGGAAAACCTCTCAACTCTGATGGGTAAATATGGAGAGGAGGGTGATAAACTCCTTTTTAAAATCCTGAATTCAGGAGATTTCCTGAAGTCTGTTTCAGATGAGGAGGTTTTGGAAAGAAATCTTCCGCGTCTTACAAATAAAATATGCGAAAAAGGGTTGCGCTATGACCTCACAGTGCCGTTTGCCCGGTTTGTAGTGCAGCACCGCAACGAATTGCAAATGCCCTTTAAGAGGTATCAGATCCAGCCGGTATGGCGTGCCGACAGACCGCAAAAAGGGCGCTACCGCGAATTTTACCAATGTGATGCTGATGTGGTAGGTTCTGACTCGCTTGTAAATGAGATAGAGCTTCTATCGCTTATCGATACTGTTTTCACAGAACTTGGAATCAATATAACCATAAAAGTTAACAACAGGAAGATTCTTTCGGGAATTGCAGAAGTTCTGGGTGCTTCTGATAAGATAGTGGATATAACAGTAGCTATTGACAAGATCGACAAGATAGGTATAGAAAATGTGAATGCCGAATTAAGGGAGAAAGGGCTTTCCGAAGATGCCATAGCAGCATTGCGTCCGATTCTCGAACTCACCGGTAGCAATGAAGAGAAACTGGAAGTTATTTCCGGAATACTCAAGGATTCTCCGGAAGGGATGAAAGGAGTGGAAGAGATGCGGGAAGTGCTTGAAGGATTTGGAGCTGTCGGTCACAAATGCAATGTGGAGGCAGATCTCTCCCTTGCCAGAGGATTGAATTATTATACAGGCACTATCATTGAGGTGAAGGCTCTCGATGTGGCGATAGGAAGCATCACCGGCGGTGGAAGATATGATAATCTTACAGGAGTGTTCGGTATGCCGGGACTCTCAGGTGTAGGAATATCTTTTGGTGCTGACCGTATATATGATGTTATGAATCAGCTGAATCTATATCCGGAAGAGATATCGGAATCCGTCAGAGTAATGTTTGTGAATTTTGGTAAGACAGAAGCGTTGCAATCCATGAAATATGTGAGGGATCTCCGTAATGCCGGAATTGCAGCCGAATTATATCCTGATGCTGCAAAGCTGAAGAAGCAGATGTCGCTTGCCGATGCCGAGAAGATCCCATTTGTGGCTATTGTGGGGGAGACGGAACTTGCGGATGGCACAATAACGCTGAAGAATATGATTTCCGGTACGCAGGAAAAGCTGAGTATCGAAGATGTGATATCAGCCGTCAGGATATGACAAGCAGCACTTCAATTTAGCTCCACAACTATGTTATGGATAAAATAGAATTAAAGGATTTCCTCTTTCGTCAGCCTTCTTACCCGCATGGTGACTCCACGGATAATTTTTATCTGGGTATAGCCAACGATTTGCTTGGGATTATTTCTGTATCAAAAATTGGACAAGCTGTACACAAGGACGTTTCAAAGCGTGTGGCATTGGGACTGACCGGATATTTTCAGGATATAGTAGCGGATGCCGGAATCTGGCGTTCATTTGTAGATGCCAACAGGAAACTGTACGGATATTCAGTGCCATTCCACACGGCAGGAGAATCATACGTGGATTATGAGTTGAATCCGGAAGATGTGCGATTCCTTGTATGGTATCTGATAGCCATGACGTATGAGGATATGAGGGATATCTATCCCTTGGATAAACGGTTGTTCGAACTTGCTGAGATGGTATTCGGGTATCTTGAATCGCAATATGACGAAGCTCCTGTTGCCGAAAGTTATAACCTTGCACGCGGACTTGAATTCAACGATCCGGATGATAGCGAAAATATCTATCATTTTGGCTACTGGCTGTTTTTCCATTGTTATCTTATGACTCCGGCGTATGCCCTTTCACTTTCCGAAATAATGAAAGATCCGGAGCTGATTAAAACGGAAGATATCACCAAGCTTCATTCCAGAATGGAGCAGGCCATGATGGAGAATCCCACAGGACCGCTTGCTCTTTTCACAACAGAATGGCTGCGTCTGATTATAGAGGGCAAATTGTCTGAAGAAAAAGGTGAGAAACCAGTACAGACCGGGAATCATCCTTATTACGACAGGTTTATGGAAGCAACCGGAGGGAAATGCATCCGCTATTTCAATGATTATGAGGAGATGAACAGATTCTTCATAGAAAATATGGGATGGGCGGCCAACGAGGAGCATCTTCCGGTGATGAAAGAGGAGAGGTATTTCGTGGTGATGGTTAATCCCCGAAGAGGGATGCTTGTTGCAAGGAATGCTGCAAGGTGTATTGCCGATCCGGAAAATCCCTATTATGACAAGGCATACGCCGGAGAACATGCTTATGAGTATCTTACTGTAAGAGGGAGGTGTCCGGCGGATCTTGTGAAATATTCATTTTCCCGGGGCTGGCTGCCTGATGCCGTGTTTCCGGATACCGATGACAGCAAGCTCGTTTCGGACAATTATGATTTTATAGCACGCTGCTATTTGCAGCAATATTATAGAGATTGATTATGAGAAATATCAGTATTGCCTTAATATTAGCTGTCAGTGCATCCCCATTATGTGCGCAGACCACATTTGAGGAAATGTCACAGGATCTCAACCGCACCGGGGGTGTATATTATGCATATCCAACAGTAAAAGCAGACAACACTCCCGCACCAAAAGGTTATAAACCGTTCTATATAAGCCACTACGGACGGCATGGGTCAAGGTACCTGATAAGCGATAATGATTACAAATGGGTATCAAAATTGCTTCATCAGGCGGCAGATGCCGGTGCATTGTCCGCTACAGGAATTGATGTGATGCATAGGCTTGACAGTGTGATTGTCGAGGCTGATATGCGTGGAGGCGATTTATCTCCTTTGGGTGCCCGTCAGCATCGGGATATTGCGAGCCGTATGTTTGAGAATTATCCGGATGTGTTCATTGGAAAAGACAAGAAGGTTTCAGCACGTTCCACACTTGTGCCCCGTTGCATCATAAGTATGGGTAATTTCTGCCAGTCGCTAAAGGAGAAAAATCCGAAACTCGATATCACACTTGAATCTTCCGAACGCTATATGCCATATCTCTGTTCCAGCACAAAGGAGAGTGATGAGTTTAATGGAAAGAACGGATGGTGGCACGAGGTGAAGCGTAAGTTTGAGAAGAAGCAGATAAAGCCTGAACGGCTTGTTAAAGAAATATTCTCCGATGCAGATTTCATAGAAAAATATGTAAAGCCGGAAGAATTCATGTGGGGGATGTATTGGGTTGCTTCCGATGCCCAGAATTCCGAGAACAAGATATCGTTTTATGATGTGTTTACAGCGCAGGAATTGTTTGATATATGGCAATGTTTCAATGCCGATTTCTATGCCCGTCATTCCAACTATCCGGCTGCTGAAGGGAAGCATCTTGCGAATGCCAAACCATTACTCCGTAATTTTATAGAGGGAGCGGAAGCCGCAATAGCCGGAAAAGGAGAGGCTGCGACATTACGTTTCGGACATGATGGAAATGTGGTGCCCTTAACAGCATTGTTGCATTTTGAGAACTGCTATGGTGAAGCCGAGCGTCCGGAAGAGTTCTATAAAGTATGGAATGACTGGAGGGTATCACCCATGGCTGCCAATATTCAGATGGTATTGTTCCGCAATTCAGGTAATCCGGAAGATATACTGGTGAAGTTTATGCATAATGAGAAAGAGACTCATATCCCGGTGCAGACAGATATTTGGCCTTATTACCATTGGGAAGATGTAAAAGCATATTATGAGAGCTTGCTGAAATGAACCTCTTTAGCATAAAATCAAATAAAAAAACAAGGTCTGCGATTTTCGCAGACCTTGTTTTTTATTTGTGTGGAAAGCTCTGATTATTTGAGAGCGTCTTTCACTGCATCGTTGGGTACCATTTCCTCTTTGAAAACATACGCACCCGTTTTAGGAGATTTCTCCATGATGATGACTTTGCTGTAGGTGCGTCCTTCACCCTTTTGAAGAGACGCGACGGTTTTTTTTGCCATAGTTCAGAGTGCTTATTTAATTTCTTTGTGAACGGTTACTTTCTTAAGGATCGGGTTGTATTTCTTCAACTCCAGACGTCCTGTGGTATTTTTGCGGTTTTTGGTTGTAATGTAGCGAGACATTCCGGGCATACCGCTGGCCTTATGTTCTGTGCATTCGAGGATAACCTGAACTCGATTGCCTTTTGCTTTCTTTGCCATAATTCAAATATGATTTTAGAGAGAAAGGATTCTGATATCTTTAAAATCGAGGTGACCTTCGGCTTCAGCTTTCTTGAGAGCTGCGTTAAGACCGATTTTGTTGATTGTGCGCATAGCGTGAGCGGAAACGCGCAATACAATCCACATATCCTGCTCAACCCAATAGAATTTCTTTGTGTGTAAGTTTACCTCGAACTTACGTTTGGTGCGACGTTTTGAGTGGGAAACATTATTACCCACCTGCGCTTTCTTGCCTGTGATCTGACAAACTTTAGCCATGGCTTTTGCTATATTCTAAACAGTTAAATTTTTATTTTTAGCGTTTCGGTCGACATCGCAGTTCTCATATCATCGCTAATTGCATCATATTCAGCGACTTTAAAGGATGGTTCACAAAACGATTGCAAAATTACTCATTTTTTTTGATTTATGCAAGTTTTGAAGCACTAAATTTTTGGGGTATGGAGCCTAAAATTTATCGCTTTTGCGAGAGCCTTAATCATCATTGATATCTTCCTGCATGGAATACGTGTTGCGCAGAAGTTTTATGAGCATCACCAATCCATGATTAGTGGCGGATTCTATCACCTGATCGCGGTCCCCTTCAAATCTGATACATTCGCTTACCACGCGATCTCCATATTTCACAGCAAACCATACGGTGCCTACGGGTTTGAATTTGCTTCCCCCTTCAGGACCAGCGATGCCGGTGGTGGCAATCGCGCAGTCGGTGCGCATCAATCTGGCGGCTCCGAGAGCCATCTGCTCAGCCACCTGACGCGAAACAGCACCGTATCGGGCAATGTCGCTGCGCGACACTCCGAGCACTTCCGCTTTCACATCATTGCTGTAGCTGACCACACTACCCATGAAATAAGCCGATGAGCCGGCACGCTGCACTATCTTGTGGGCGATGTTTCCACCGGTGCAACTTTCGGCAGATGATACCGTAAGTTCGTTTTCAGTGAGCAGTTCCCCCACCACTTGCGACAGGTTCTTATCTTCTGTGGTCACAACCTCCTCGGAAAACAGCTCCTGAAGACTTTGCTGGAATCGGTTCATCTGAAAGCGAAGAAGTTCCACACCTGAATTTACACCTGTGAGTGTGATTTTTGTCAGAAGATTGCCTGAGTCAATGGTTATCTTTACAAATTCAGGAAGTCCGGATTCAAAATGCTGTATGATTCGGGCAAGTTCGTGCTTGGTGTATCCGTAGATCACCACATGCCTTGTTTCCTTATGTTCAGATGTGCTTTTCTTTATCATGGGATATAATTAATCAAGGGGTTTTATATTACGACCCGGGCATAGGGAGGAAGCCCGAGATTGCTGAATTCTTTATTTAGATATTTATGATAACCGGCGATAGCTACCATTGCTGCGTTATCAGTAGTGAATGCTCTCTTGGGAATCCATGCTCGTATGTGCATATCAACACACAGCTTTTCCACAGCTTTCCTCACTCCGGAATTGGCTGATACCCCGCCTCCGACAGCAACGTCTCTGACACCGGTCTGTTTGATCGCTTTTTTCAGCTTGTCGAGAAGGATGTCGATGATTGTCTGCTGCAGTGATGCACATAAATCCGCAAGATTCTCTTTTACAAAATCGGAATTCTTCCGGGAATAATCTCTGACAGTATAGAGGAAAGACGTCTTAAGTCCGCTGAAAGAATAATCAAGTCCGGGGATATGTGGTTTGCTGAAATTAAAAGCTTTGGGATTCCCCTCTGCTGCCAGTCGGTCGATATGCGGACCGCCCGGATAGGGGAGTCCCATTACCTTGGCGCATTTATCGAAAGCTTCACCGGCCGCATCATCAATGGTCTTGCCCAAAATTTCCATCTCATTCATGCTTTTCACGAGTATGATTTGAGAATTTCCACCCGATATCAGCAAGCAGAGGAAAGGGAATTTAGGAGCCGGATCGGTCTCGTTCTCCTTGATAAAATGTGACAATACATGTGCATGCAGGTGATTCACGTCAATAAGGGGTATGTCAAGACCAACAGACATTCCTTTAGCGAAGGATGTACCGACAAGCAAAGAGCCAAGCAATCCCGGTCCGCGAGTATAGGCGATAGCAGACAACTCCTCTTTGCTGATACCTGCCTGCCGCAAAGCCTCCGACACCACCGGCACTATATTCTGCTGATGAGCACGCGATGCAAGTTCAGGCACAACTCCGCCATACGCTTCGTGCACTTTTTGGCTTGCGATGACATTGCTCCGCAGCAAGCCGTCTACAATAACGGCCGCCGAGGTGTCATCGCATGAAGATTCTATTCCGAGAATTGCTACACTCATTTCAGATAATTTATTACAAAATTAAGAAATGCTATCCATAAAATCAAGTAATGCTGTCTATAAATTAGAGAATATTACTATATTTTTTAACACTTCAGACATAATTATGTATCAAAATTAAGGTGTCTGTCATGAAAATTTAGTATTTTTGCATAAGAAATGAATGCATCATCGGCTATAAGAACTGTATATAAAGTTCTGCGAAGCTTTCTGTTTACTGCCATCACAGTGGCGGTCGTGCTTTATGTTACCCTGTATGTCATTCTTTCTGTTCCATCTGTTCAGAATGCCATAAAGGGGAGAGCTGAAAAGGAGGTGTCGGCTTTTCTGGGGTCGAAGGTGACAGTTGAATCACTTAATATATTCCCTTTTAATGCGTTAAGACTGAGGAATGTAGTTATCTACACACCTGCGGGAGAGAAATGTATTTCCGTAGGCACTTTGGGTGCGGGTATAAATTTGTTGAAACTTATATACAACCGCAAGATAGAAATCACTTATGCGGAAATTATAGGGTTGGATGGCAGGGTATGGAAACAGACAAAGGATTCCGCACTAAATATAGATTTTCTTATAAAGGCTTTCGCCCCCAAAGACAAGAATAAACCGCCGGCAAAGTTTGACCTTAAACTTTATAATGTGGTGATTCGGAGGTCGCGTCTGTCTTACGATGTAAGAGATATAGCACCTTTGTCTGAATCCGTCCGGTTTGACAAGAATCATATAATTCTAAGAGATCTCAGGGCTGATGTGGCTTTGCCCGGAATAGAAAATGATGATTTCATTATCGACTTGAGAAGAATATCTTTTACCGAGAAGAGCGGTTTTGCGGTTGAAAAACTCGCATTGAAAACACATATCACATCCCAATCTCTTGATGTTAAGGATCTGTCGCTAAGGTTGCCTCAGACAGAAATTGCTGTTTCCGATATTCATCTTGAATTTGATTCCCTAAAAAATATATTGGCATCGTTGGAGAAAGGGACGCATCTGCTTCAGATAAAATCCCCTCAGCTTACCCCGTCTGATTTCAGGGCATTTTATCCTGCGCTTGCATCTTTGGGTCTTAAATATAAATTTGATGCCGATGTTTCCGGAAATATCGGAGATCTGGAACTTGAGCAATTTGATTTGAGAGGATATGGTCATGAATTCCGCATTCAGACAGAGGGAAAAATCAAGGGATTGCCGGAAATAAAAGATATGGAAGTTGATCTTTCACGCCTTGAATTGAATTCTGATGCCAACAGCATACATTCATTACTGGCAGTAATTCCCGGGATTACAGAACAAGCATCCGGATACATTGAAAGAATTGGAGGTATTGATTTGCATGTGTCCGGCAAACTATCAGCATCTCAAAAGAGAGCTGAGGTGAAGGCTGATGCATTAACAGGAATAGGGGATTTGAATGTTGACTGCGAGTTGAGGCAGGAAATGTCAGGTAAAAAAGCCATCTCCGGAATGTTTGTTTCCGATGGTATGGATTTGGGTGTGCTTACGGCTAATCCGAAACTTGGTAATATCGTATTTGCGTTGGGTGGCAATATTGAAATTTTAAATAAAAATATAGATTTTGTTGCTGATGCCAATGTTGGGGAGTTGTTTTTCAATGGACAGACAATTGAGAATATATCCTTTTCGGGCGAGAAATCCGGAGATTTAATTAATGGCTTTCTTGCTGTGGATGATAACGTGATTAATCTCGACACAGATGCTGATATCGTCCTTGATGGTGAGCAATCGAAATGGCGTATTTCAGCCGATATCCGCAAGTTGAATCCCTCGGCTATCGGATTGCTCGGCAAATATCCCGGATACAATCTTACTGCTGAAACATCCATTGATCTTACCGGAAATAAAATTGATAATATATCAGGTTCTGTAAATTTAGAAAATTTCAGATTTGCCAAAGCTGGAAGTGATCCCCTTGAGATTCCATCATTGTCTGTTACATCAGAAAAAGTAGACTCAATTAAAATATATACGGTGAAAAGTGATTTCCTTGAAGGAGAGTTATCCGGGAATTTCACATTTGCCGGAATTGCCGGAATTTTGAAGAATATAGCGCATGCAAGTATTCCATCATTGATGTCACTGACAGCAACCGCAAATATGACAGATACAGAAGAGAGTGCACGTATAAATCTTGTAATTCATCCTGATGATCAGCTTACCAAATTTTTTGCATTGCCATTGAAACCCTATACAGATGTATATATAAGTGGCAATGTATCCGGAAAAGATCAGCATGCCAACATATATATTGATGCTCCTTATATTGTAAAAGGAGAGTCCAAGATGATCAGAGGCACCTCAATTTCGTTAGGCGGCAGTCTGGCAGATGGTTTAAATGCAGAATTCAAATCTACAATGCCTGCTAAAAATGATGATGCCAATATAACTGTTGCATTATCATCACTTGCGGATAAGGCAAATGCAAAAATAGGGTGGACATTTGAGAAAAACAAGACAGCAAAGGGGGAGGTAAAAATGAAAGCTGTTTTGTCGCGCAATAATATAACGGGAAAGCCGGATGTGGCATTGCAGGTAATTCCTTCTTCCTTCCGCCTTAACGGTTCCGAATGGAATATAGATAGAGCCAACATCGGGTATTCCGGTGAAACAGTGGATGTGGATAATCTCAGGATATGGCATGCCGGGCAATTCGTGAATATTTCCGGAAAAGCATCCAACAATGCCATGGATGCTTTGGCGGTAAGGCTTGCCGGAATTGATTTGACTTATATCTTTGAGGCACTCAATATAAATTATGTAACCTTCGGAGGAATTGCCACCGGGGAAATACAGGCATCCCAACTGTTTGGAGGAATGCCTGTGCTCCGCACAAAGAAACTTTACGTGAAAGATCTCAGCTATAACGGTGCTGTGCTTGGAGATGGCAACCTTGAGAGTCACTGGGTGAATGATTCAAAAAAAGTTGCCATAAATGCCGATATAAGGAGGGGAAGACACAGGGTGGCACTTATCGGAGGAGGTGTTTATGTGACCCGCGACTCCCTTTCATTTGATATGCTTGCCGATCATGTGAATATTGAATTCCTTAAGCCATTTATGGCAGCGTTTACCTCCGATGTGGGAGGAGAAGCTTCAGGACGCGTGAAGCTCTATGGTACATTCAAGGATATAGATCTTACCGGACGGGTATTTGCTGATTCAATAAGTATGAAGGTGGATTATACCAATGTTTATTATCATGGCAAGGATTCAGTGTTTATCACTCCGGGAAGAATTGAAATTCCGGACTTCCGCCTTTACGACAAATATGGGAATTCTGCAGTTCTCAAAGGCGTGGTGAGACACATGTATTTTCATGAGCCTGAATTTGAATTCAAACTGAGTGAGGCGCGTAATCTCCTGTGTTATGACACCAACAATAAGATTAATCCTGATTGGTATGGTCGAATTTTCGCATCCGGAGGAGGAAGTTTGAGAGGACGTCCGGGAGTTGTGTCTATGATGCTGGATGTCTCAACCGCTGACAATAGTGATTTTACATTTGTATTGAGCGATACACAGACTGCCACAGATTATGAATTCCTCACATTCTCCGACAGGAAAAAGAAGGAATTGGAGGAGATTACAGGCACTGTTGATCTTGAGGAGAAGTTTCGCGAATCATTAACAGTACCGGAGTCCGAACGTCCGTCATTGTTTTCCATGGATATACGCTGCTCTATTACTCCGGCAGCAAGGATGAATCTTATCATGGATCCCAAAGCCGGGGACAAGATAACAGCCAGAGGGAGCGGTCCGATGCAGATATCTTATGATACTGATACAGAAGAGATGCAGATCTACGGCAAATATACACTTGATGAAGGGAACTACAATTTCAGCCTTCAGGATCTGATTCTGCGCGATTTCAAGATTTATCCCGGAAGCAATATCTCATTCAACGGTGATCCGATGCAGGGTGTGCTTGATATAACGGCGGCTTATCGGGTTAACACCAATCTTTCGGATCTTGATAAAAGTTTTGCTACCGACAGGGACCTCAACCGAACTAATGTGCCGGTGGATGCCCTTTTGAAAGTGAACGGGGATATGCGTCATCCCGAGATTACTTTCGATATTGCTTTGCCCACACTTACACAGGATGTGGAGCGAAAGGTGAAAAGTATTATCTCCACTGACGAAATGATGAACCGTCAGATCATATATCTCCTTGCGCTCAACCGCTTCTATACTCCGGAATATATGGGGTCTACAAACAACGGTGGAGGAGAACTTGCATCTGTAGCATCATCCACATTGTCTTCGCAATTATCGAGTTTTGTGGGTCAACTTACCGACAAAGTTACTCTTGCTCCATCGTTTCGTTCCGACAAAGGTGACTTTTCCGATATGGAGGTGGATTTTGCATTGTCTTCAAGGTTGCTTAACAACAGGCTGCTCATCAACGGTAATTTCGGCTATCGCGACCGATCTACATCACAATCCACTTTTGTAGGGGATTTTGACATCGAATATCTTCTCAACAAGAATGGAGGATTGAGGTTGAAGGCATACAATCATTTCAACGATCAGAATTATTATTTGCGTTCGGCGTTGACCACACAAGGTATCGGGGTGATCTACCGTAAGGATTTTGACAATCCTTTTACCTTCCTGAAGCGTAAGAAGAAGGAAAAAAAAGAGGTGGATTCAGAAAATAGAGATAAAGGTCAGAATAAAAATGAGAGGTAAAGGTCATGGCTATATTTGACAAGATAAATATAGGATTAGACAAACTGAATCTCAGCAATTTGTCGGTGATCGACGGCTTGCTGGAATTCGTAGGTTTGCGTAAAATACCCAAATACGGGGTGGCATTCTCCGGTGGAGGAGCCAGAGGATTCGCCCATATCGGAGTTATCTCGGCAATGGATCATTTCGGAATAAAGCCGCAGATCCTTTCCGGAGTATCAGCTGGTTCGATAGCGGCTGTGCTTTATGGTGCCGGACTCACGCCTGATGAGATGCTTGAATGTTTTGCCGCCACACAGAGATTTACAGACTTCACTGAATTGTCACTTCCGAAATCCGGTTTTTTCAGACTTGATAAATTCGGGAAACTGCTCGATGAGTGGCTTCCTGTAAAGAATCTTGAGGAATTGAATATACCAACGGTGGTGTGTGCAACAAATTTTGACAAAGGAACATCAGTAGGTTGGTGCAAAGGAGAAATAATACCAAGGGTGCTTGCCTCATGCAGCATTCCGATTATATTCCGTCCGGTGTTTATAAACGGAGTGCATTACGTGGATGGGGGAGTGCTCCGCAATCTGCCGGCATGGGCAATCAGGGATTATTGCAAGCTGCTGATAGGCAGCAACTGCAGTCCGATTAACAAGCAGTATAAGTATAAGCAGTCGATATTGGATATTGCCGAACGTTCATATCATCTTATGTCGAAGGCAAATGTGCAGCAGGATGCCAGATTGTGTGATTACCTTATTAATCCTGAATCAATGTCGGCTGCCAAGACTTTTGATCTTTCTTCGCTCAGACGTAATGTGCAGATAGGATATGATGCCGCGTGTCGGGTGCTGGAGCAAATAAAAAATGTGTAACAAACTTGTCAATGAAAGAGAAATTAATTATATATCAGTTGTTTCCGAGAATATTCACAAACATGAATGCCTCTTGCGTACCGGGGGGCACATTGGAGCAGAATGGTTGCGGAAAGCTGAATGAGATTACTCCCAAGGTGTTGAAATCCTTGGCAGATATGGGTGTGAATTGCGTATGGCTTACCGGAGTGATTGAGATGGCCACAAAGACTGCATTCGATGGAATTCCTGCAGACAATCCGAATGTGGTGAAAGGAGAGGCTGGATCTCCGTATGCCATAAAGGATTATTACGATATTTCACCGGCTCTTGCAGAAGAACTCGAGCGCAGGATGGAAGAATTCGAGTCTCTTGTGGATAGGATCCATAATCAGGGCATGAAGGTGATTATCGACTTTGTTCCTAATCATACGGCGAGGGTATATCACTCTGATAAGGCTCCTTCAGGCATATCGGATTTCGGTGCCAATGATGACTATAGCAAATTCTTTTCACCGTCAAATAATTATTATTATATCACCAACCAGCAATTCTCTCCGAATTTCAGTTTGTCGGCGGAAGGTGAGACCCCATACGTGGAATTTCCTGCCAAAGCCACCGGTAATGATTGTTTCACGGCATTCTGCGGAAAGACCGACTGGTATGAGACTGTAAAGTTGAATTATGGTTATGATCCCGGTGATCATACCCGTCATTACCAACCGGTGCCTGATACATGGCTGAAGATGTTGCATATCCTCAGATTCTGGGCCTCAAAAGGGGTGGATGGATTCAGATGCGACATGGTGTTTATGGTGCCTCAAGAATTTTGGAACTGGGTGATTCCCGGGGTTAAGGGAGATCATCCGGATATATTGTTTATCGGAGAGATATACGATGTGAATCTATACCGGCCATTCCTTGAATATTGTCATTTCGACTATCTCTATGACAAGGTTAATTTATATGATACTCTCGTAGGGATTGAGAAGCATAACATATCTGCTGCACAGCTTACCAGTTGCTGGCAGCGTGTGGATGGCATAGGCGACAGGATGCTGAATTTCCTTGAAAATCATGATGAAGTAAGATTCGCATCCAAGGAATATGCGGGTAATCCGGTGAAAGTGGTGCCGTCACTGGTAGTAAGTGCCATGATCACAAAGGGACCCTTCATGATATATTATGGTCAGGAATTGGGAGAGAGGGCTCTCGACAATGAAGGTTTTGCCGGAGATAACAACCGTTCCACAATCTTCGACTATTGGAGCTATGATACGTTGCGCCGATGGTATGACGGAGGAAAATGCTCCGTACGCAAGCTGACATCACATGAACGCTGGCTGCGCAATGTGTATAAGAATGTGCTCACCATGTGCAATTCTCACAGTGCCATCAGGGAGGGGGAATTTTTCGATCTCATGTATGTAAATCTACGCAATCAGGGATTCAATCCTCATAAGCATTATGCGTTCCTAAGGTATTCTGAAAATGAAGTTTTGCTCATAGTTGCTAATTTTGATGATAAGGAGTATCTTCTGGAACTAAATATTCCCGAACTCGCGACAGGTATGGCCGGCATACATCGCGGCAGGCATAAATCTGCTGATTTGCTGTGGGGTAAGGAGTATGATCTTGAGGTGGGAAATGATGTGCCTGTACGTTTGAAAATAAGGGCGCACGATGCGCTTATTCTGCCGCTTGAAAAAAACAAGTGATATTGTTGATAATTTTCTGAAATTTTTTAGAGATAATTGGGAAATTAATTATAATTTTGTCGTACCAAACATCAATTGTTCCTATAAATGAATAACAGCCTTCCGCCAATCAAGGTCTTTGCCGGGGAATCATCAAAATATCTTGGTGTATCCATCTGCAAGGAACTGGGCATAGAATTAGGCAAGATGAACAAAGAGCGTTTTGCCGACGGAGAATTTGAAGTAGGTTTTGAGGAATCAATCCGTGGAAGCCAGGTCTTCCTTGTGCAGTCCACATTCCCCAACAGTGACAATCTTATGGAGCTTTTGCTCATGATCGATGCCGCCAAAAGGGCATCTGCGGCGCAGATAATCGCCGTGGTTCCTTATTTTGGATGGGCACGTCAGGATCGCAAAGACAAGCCGCGTGTTTCAATAG
This sequence comes from uncultured Sangeribacter sp., assembly GCA_964515455.1. Lineage (GTDB taxonomy): Bacteria > Bacteroidota > Bacteroidia > Bacteroidales > Muribaculaceae > Lepagella. Next base: position 16,914 of record CAZEUD010000010.1, on the reverse strand, counting down.
CCGCCAAACTTGTAGCCGATCTTTTGAGCGTGGCCGGAATAGACCGACTGATTACCATGGATCTCCATGCAGATCAGATACAAGGTTTCTTCGATGTGCCTGTGGATCATCTTTATGCTTCATCAATCTTTATTCCTTACATTGAAAGTCTTCATCTTGAAGAAATGGTTATTGCATCGCCGGATGTAGGTGGTGCAAAGAGAGCCAATTCCTACGCCAAATATTTTGATGTTCCTCTTGTGCTTTGTCACAAGCAGCGTGCCAAGGCCAACGTGGTGGCATCAATGACAGTGATAGGCGATGTGGAAGGGAAGAATGTGGTGCTTATCGATGATATCGTTGACACTGCAGGTACAATCGCCAAGGCAAGTAACCTTCTCCTTTCATACGGCGCGAAATCAGTAAGAGCTTTGTGCAGCCATCCTGTGATGAGCGATCCCGCCACGGAGAATGTGAAGAATTGTGGTCTGAAGGAAATCATCTTCACAGATTCAATACCATATCTGAAGGAGAATTCCAAGGCTACGGTGCTTCCGGTGGCAAAACTCTTTGCCGATACTATCCGGCGTATCCACAACAACCAGTCGATTTCTTCGCAATATCTATTTAAATAATAAATAATAACATGCGGGCATGATTCTTAAACACGAATCATGCCCGTAATATTTACATTTATGACAAAAATAGGATCAGTATACACTCCGAAAGCCAAGAGGGCTCTGCTGCTTGGTAGCGGTGAACTCGGAAAGGAAGTAGCGATAGAATTGATGCGCATGGGGGTGGAGGTGATAGCTTGCGACCGTTATGCAAATGCACCGGCAATGCAGGTGGCTCATCGGTGCCATGTGCTGAATATGCTTGATGCAGAGGAATTGCGCCGTGTTATTGAGCTTGAGCGTCCGGATCACATAATCCCTGAAATAGAGGCTATAGCAACACCCGAACTCCTGAAGCTGGAGAAGGAAGGTTATCATGTTACACCTACAGCCAAGGCTGCATGGCTCACAATGAACCGAGAGGGTATCCGCTGTCTGGCAGCAGAAGAATTGGGTCTCAAGACATCTCCTTATCGTTTCGCCTCCACTTATGAGGAATTTAGGGCTGCAATAGATGAGATAGGTTTGCCGTGCGTGGTTAAGCCGGTGATGAGCAGTTCCGGGCATGGACAGAGTCTTGTGCTCACAGCAGCTGAAATTGAGCCGGCATGGAAAGAAGCCCAGGAGGGTGGACGCGCAGGTGCAGGCAGGGTAATTGTTGAAGGTTTTGTGGATTTCGATTATGAGATTACACTGCTTACAGTGCGCAATGTTGCCGGCACCGCTTATTGTGAGCCGGTTGGTCATATTCAGGAGAGTGGTGACTACCGCTATTCGTGGCAACCGCAGCCGATGTCGGAAGCAGCTCTTGAAAGCGCCAGGAATATAGCGAAGAAGATTACAGATGCCCTCGGAGGTTATGGAATTTTCGGCGTAGAATTGTTTGTAAAGGGTGATGAGGTAATTTTCAGTGAGGTATCCCCGCGTCCGCACGACACCGGCATGGTGACGATGATCTCCCAGAATCTGAGTGAATTCGGTCTCCATGCAAGAGCATTGATGGGTCTTCCTGTTCCCGAGATAAAATTCTATGCACCATCAGCTTCAAGAGCCGTTGTGGTGGAAGGAGATACAGACACAGTGGAATTTGACAATCTTGAGGAAGTGCTTTCCGAGCCCGGCACAGATATCCGTATATTTGGAAAACCGGAAGTGAGAGGACACCGTCGTATGGCTGTGATACTTGCTACCGCCGGCACATTGGATGAAGCGCGAGCCAAGGCTGACAGAGCATACGCAAAACTCCGGGTAAAGACCCATTAGAAGTCTGAAATAAATTTTGGATACAATAATTTACAAGACCCCTTTTCACAAATATGGGGTCTTATTTTATGCAGAATGAGTCCGCATCAGTGTAGGCAGGGAATTTACATCTGAAGTTTTCGAGTGCAGTGAGTGAGAGGGTGGCATATATCAAAGAATCATCCTCTTTCCCTATATTGTTACCTTTAAAGTCAAGTATCGTGGACGAACCGTTAAATGAGAAATTATTCGGGTCAGTTCCTTTGCAATTGACTGCACATACGTAAGACTCATTCTCGATAGCGCGTGCCGGCAGCAGTTTCTCCCACGCGGAGATTCTTACCTCCGGCCAATTGGCTGTAAAGATGAGGAGGTCATATTCATTTCCGATGTTTCGGCACCATACAGGGAATCTCAGATCATAGCATATTGCCATAGATATGTTCCAGCCCCTGTAGCGTATTTTAAGCCGTTTGTTCCCTCTGGTAAAAATTTTATCCTCACCAGCCATGGAGAATAAATGACGTTTGTCGGCATACGTAATCTCCATGTTTGGCTCAATGAATAATCCCCGATTATAAAGATTCCCATCTTCGGCATATACGATGGAGCAACAGATGGCAAGATTATATTTATGAGCCTGTTCACATAATGTTTCGATAACCAAATCCCGGGAATCCGTTACCATTGCCATGATATCATCCCGTGATTTCCCTGACGGGAATCCGGTGGTGAATGTCTCAGGAAGAATAATAAGGTCTGTATCTTTTTTCACAGACTTCAATTTTTCATCCAGTGATTTAAGATTCTCTTGAACATTATCCCATTCAATGGTCATGGGATACAGACATACGTTAAGATCTTTTGTCATCATGATGTGAGTAAGTGAAAGACTTTAATCCGATGTGGTGAATTTGTCTGGATATTTGGCAGCATCTTTAAAAGGGGCATAAAAATCCTTGACATATCTCATATCCTTATCAATATCACCGCTTGGGACGAATTCATCCTTGATAATAATATGCTTGTTGGCGTAATCAATAATTCCCAATTGGATCGGAACATGAGTGGCATAAGCTATATACAGAAAACCTGTACGCCATTTCTCCCTGCGGCTTCTTGTCCCTTCAGGGGTGACTGCCAGATTCACGTATGGGTGGGTATTGAATAGACGGACAACATTTTCGGTGATGCTGCCATTAGTCTTTTTAGGGGGTACCGGTATTCCGCCCAGAGCTTTGAGAAGATATTTTAATGGGAAGAAAAACCAAAATTTCTTCATCAGGAAATTAGCTTTTCTTCCCAAAGAATAGTACGCGGCAATACCGAGGATAAAATCCCAGTTGGAAGTGTGTGGCGCAACACATATCACACATTTGTCACGCCTCGGAGCGGTGATATCCACCGTCCATCCTGCCATCTTGAGAATTTTGCCCCAGATATTCATTTTGCCGTATTATTTTGCATTTTCTTTGTTTGCTTTCTTTACCTCTTCCGGAATTGCATTGTTGAATTGCTTCAAAGCCTCATCGATTACCGCTCCGAATTCGGAATGAATTTTAAAGAAAAGAGCTTTGAAGAATATTTTCTTGCTTTTGGAATATTCCTGAACGTTGGCAAACGCCTTCACACCTTTGTCGAAGAATATGTTTGCATTATTCTTGGCGTTTACCATAGCACCGAGCACTTTCTGAATAGCATCGGCAATAGCCTTCTTGTCAGCGCCGTCAACATTGTAGTATGTTGTCATCATCTCATTGCATACTGCTGCGCCTACAGCGTCAACCGATTTTTTGAAATCTCTCTTGTTAGCCATAATTATTTTGGGTTTTAATATTAAGTATGTATTCATTTTAATTTATAAGTAGGGTTCCTTTCTTATAAATTGAATTGAACACATACTTATTTTCTACAAATATAACAAATTTAAATTGAATATTAGTTTCATTCTCCAAAAATTATTGATGAGGAAGCCTCAGTCGTGTCGCTCTTTGCGCGCGGCATCCAGACGCAGGAGAATGGAAAGAAGTATGGTAAAACCCCATAGCGAAGACCCGCCATAGCTGAAGAATGGTAGCGGTATACCGATCACCGGGCATAATCCAATCACCATACCTACATTTATTGACAAGTGGAAAATCAATATCGATACCACACAATAGGCATATACCCTTTCAAAAGGGGTACGTTGTCGCTCGGCTATGTGTATCAACCTTAGAATCAGTGCGAGATAAAGTATCAGCACACCGGCTGAGCCAATAAAGCCCTCTTCCTCACCTATGGTGCAGAATATGAAGTCTGTGTGTTGCTCCGGCACAAACTTAAGCTTTGTCTGGGTGCCGTTCAGGAATCCTTTACCGGAAAAGCCACCGGATCCTACAGCAATTTTAGACTGGTTGACATTATATCCGGCACCCCTGATATTGTCCTCAATGCCGAGAGCCACTTTAATTCGCTGCTGCTGGTGGGGCTCCAGTACATTGCCAAATACATAATTCACCGAGAAAAGGAAAATTACAGAGCTTGCTGCGAATCCTATGGATATGAGGTATTTTGAAATGTTATGCCGGAACATTGCTATGGCGGTATAAATGATAGCAATGGAAAGTATTGAGATAAAGAATACAGACCCATTAACCACTATGCCGCACAATGCAAGTATTGTAACCACCACACCGGACACAACAAATCCTATGACCACATTCCTTGCAACTATCAGATCTTTACAATAAAGAAGAAGCATGAGTGAGAAAATCAGCAGAATCATTATGAAAACTGTGAATTGTCCCACTGTAATTCCCAAAATCAGGGGTTCGGCAAATTTTACGGCAACTACGAAAAATGTTATCGCGCATAAAATCGAGAATAATACAAGTCCACTCATTCCCTCCCTGTAAAGCACAAAGATAAATGAAATGTAAACGAGTGCGCTTCCGGTTTCGCGCTGTAGCAGAATCAGGATTATAGGGATAAAGATTATTATCATTGCCCTGAAATAGTTGCTGATTTTAGCATTAAGCGTGAAATTGTAAGAATCAAACAGTTTGGCAAGTGCCAGCGCAGTGGCGAATTTGCCAAATTCGGCAGGCTGCAGACTTACCGGACCGAGCACCAGCCATGAATGGGACCCCTTGATGTTGGGAGCGATAAAGATTGTAACAAGCAATATAAGGCATACAATTCCATATATAGGGTAGGCGTATGTTTTGTAGAGTCTGTAATCAAGAAGAAGAATGATTACTCCTACTACGAGCGAGAGTCCGATCCAAAGGATTTGCTTGCCTGAAAATTCGTTTAAATCAAATAGGGAAGCATTATCAAAGTCATAGCTTGCCGCATAGATGCTTATGGCTCCCATTGTCACCAACAGAAGGTAAAGCACAATTGTTACCCAATCCAGAGATCGGAAAACAGAAGTTCCGGCATCAGTGTTTCTTGACTCCACTTGAAATTATAGTATTAGATGTCATCATTCTTTCTTCGAGACCTTTCCTTGCAGGAGAAATCTCCCCCTTCAGATACTTCTCAATCATCAGACTCCCTATAGGCACTCCGTAAGCTGCACCAAATCCGGCATTCTCCACATATACAGCCACAGCAATCTTCGGGTTCTTGTAGGGTGCGAACCCTATAAACGCTGAATGGTCTTTACCATGAGGATTCTGAGCAGTACCTGTCTTGCCACAAACCTCTATATCCGGGAGATTGGCCAGACGGCATGTACCACCAAGCACGGCCATTCTCATCCCTTCTGCCACGTCTTCATAATATTTCTTTTTGATATGAGGCTTGTGCCAGTCTTTATATTTGGGATCAATCACACTATCGGCTATCTCCTTTACAACATGGGGTGTAAGGTAATGACCGCGGTTGGCTATTGTGGCGCACAGGTTGGCAATCTGCAGGGGCGTTGCAAGCACCTCACCCTGACCGATAGCCACCGATATAATGGAATTTCCGCTCCAGTCCCTTCCCCGGAAGGATTTACTGTAATATTCCGAATTTGGAATGAAGCCTCGGCTTTCCGATGGAAGATCCACACCGAGTTTGTAGCCATATCCCATCTCAACAAGATAATTTTTCCATTTCTCAAACTGTTGCGAGGGTTTGGTGCCTTTTTTATCGATCATGTTTTTGAATCCCCAGCAGAAATATGCGTTGCATGAGGTCTGCAATGCCGGTTTGAGAGCAATAGGGGAAGAGTGTCCGTGGCAACCTACTCTGAGACCATTCACATATCCGTGATAACATGGATACATAGTGGACAGATTCACGATCCCTTCCTGAAGGAATATGAGACCTTGAGTCGGTTTGAACGTGGAGCCGGGTGGGTAGGCACCCTGAAGCGCCCGGTCATAAAGCGGCTTTTGCAAGTCGTTGACAAGGACGGCATAGTTCTTGCCTCTGTCGCGCCCTACAAGCAGCGAGGGGTCGTAGGAGGGTGATGATACCAGAGCGAGAATCTCGCCGGTGGAAGGCTCAATGGCAACAATAGCTCCAATCTTGCCTTTCATCAATTGCTCTCCATATTGCTGAAGCTCTATATCTATCGACAAGGTAAGATTATGACCTGACTGAGGGGCTACATCATGGATGCCATTCTCATATTTCCCTTTAATTCGCCCGTATGCATCTTTCATCAAAATTTCCACTCCCTTGGAGCCACGCAACGCCACTTCATAGCTTTTCTCTATTCCCAGATCGCCTGTATAGTCTCCTCTCCGGTAATATCGGTCTCTCTCAATATCGGCAGCTGACACTTCTCTGATATTTCCGAGAATATTTGCTGCAGCGGGATAGGCATATTCGCGCACAGTGCGTCTCTGGATGAAAAATCCTGGGAACAGGTATAATTTTTCCTGAAGCTTGCCGTATTCCTCCTGTGAAAGATGCGAAATCAATTTCTGGGGGGTATAGGCAGAATATCCCGGATTTTTATGTGTATCCTTCATATCCTCCCAATTTTCGAGCAGTTCCTCTTTTGTAATCTCAAGAGAAGCACACAGGGATATTGTGTCGAATTCCTTGGCGTCTTTGGGAATGATCATAACATCGTAAGCCGGCTTGTTGAAAACCACCAGCTTGCCGTTGCGGTCGTATACGAGACCGCGTGCGGGGTAAATTACGCGTTTGAGAAAAGCATTGCTCTCAGCACTTTCTTTATATTTGTCATCGCCTATCTGAAGGGTAAAAAGCCTTATCAGATATATCAGGACGATAACGCATATAAAGCCGCCGATCACATATTTGCGTTTTTCCAGATTATAATCTTTTCTCATCTTTGTTTGTTAACAATAAGGCTGTCGATGCCCATTAATATCAGGAAGGATAGCAAGGCGCTTGAGCCGCTCATTATAAGGATTTCCTTGATATCGGCAAAATTGAAATATTCGATGATGAATACCATCAGGCAATAGGCAGCCACCATTGTAAGCAGATATTTAGAGTATATATTAAACCCCAGGGTTGCAAGGGATGGCTCAATCTCTTTGGTGCGGTCATCCTTGGGAATGTATGCATAGAATACAGGCCGTTTTATAATTGCAAGAATAGTACATGCGAGCGCATTAACTCCCAATGTATCAGAAAAAATATCTACAATCAGTCCGCTAAGGAAAGCCCATGTAAGGAGCCATCCCGTGTTTAGGTGTATAGGCAGATTGATAATGACATATATAAATATAAAGGCCATGGCCACATTGAAAAGCACCATGTGATTGCATATCAGCACCTGCACCAATATCAGGCATATCAGAATAATAAGATTTTGAAATATGCTTTTGGCCATGTCAATCTTTCTTGTTAATGTCGAAATTCGACAAAGAGTCTATCTCTTGTTTGTAAATATCCTTTATCACCCTTACCGTGCTCAATCCACGGAAGTCGGGCATAAGTTTCACCTTGAATGTGAAGAAACTGTCGTCCTGACTTTTAACCCTGTTCAATATGATTCCTACCGGAATACCTTCGGGGAATGACGTGGAATATCCGCTTGTCACAATTGTGTCTCCTATATTGTAAACGACATGCCTGGGTATTTCCTCTACATACGCGATTGAGGCATCTTCCCCTTTCCAGTTGAGTGAACCGACAAACAATGTGCCTTTCAGCTTAACGTTAAAATGCTGGGTTTCATTAAGCAATGATATCACACGCGCCATGTGGGGTCCGGTGACGTTTACAATCCCCACCACTCCGTTTTGATCCACCACTCCCATGCCGGGACGTATTCCGTCAAGTCCTCCCTTGTCGATGGTGATGTAGTTTCTCGGATGGCGTGTGTTATTATTGATCACGGCAGCCGCAACATAATCATATCTGTCTGCAGAGGGATGCGGAGCGAGGGTATCGGAGAGAATAACCTTATACTGGGCTATCTGGTTTTTGAGATTGAGCACATCATTCTGCAGCTGGGCATTGCTTGCCTGCAGACTCTCATTGATTGATTTCAGGTTGAAATATCCTGTCACCTGCGATGTCCCGCTGTATAGACTCCCGGATATGATGTTAGCTGAGGTCAGATATACCGATTGGCGGTATCTGTTCCCCATAACAAGCAAAATAACGCTAATAGTCACATAGAATGTGAATACAAACCAGGTGGAATAGCGTATTATAAAATTCAGGAGATTACGCATTCCTCAGAGTGTAGACGTTATGCGGGTTATTATCTTATCAGGAATGAGAATCTGTTGATATTCTTGAGAGCAACCCCTGTGCCTTTGGCTACAGCGTGTAACGGATCATCAGCCACTTTGAATTCTATGCGGATCTTGTCGGTGAATCTCTTGGCGAGTCCGCGAAGAAGAGCACCGCCGCCGGCAAGATAAATACCATTCTTGACAATATCTGCATAAAGCTCCGGGGGAGTCTGCTCAAGAGCTGCAAGAATGGCAGCTTCCATCTTCATGATGGATTTTTCAATGCAGTGGGAAATCTCCTCATGGGTAACGGGCACTTCCATTGGAAGCGAAGTCATACGGTTAGGACCGGTAACAATGAATGGTTCCGGTGGATCCTCAAGTGTTGACAGGGCAGACCCTACATTAATCTTGATTTGCTCTGCCATATTGGTGCCGACTTTAAGGTTGTGCACACGTCCCATGTGCTCCTGAATATCAGCAGTGAGGTCATTACCCGCAATACGGATGCTCTTGTTGCTGACAATGCCTCCGAGTGATATCACAGCAATCTCAGTGCTTCCACCGCCTATGTCCACTATCATGTTGCCTTCAGGCGCCTCCACATCGAGTCCGATACCCAATGCGGCAGCCATAGGCTCGTAAATCATGTAGACATCGCGACCGCCGGCATGTTCGCTTGAGTCGCGCACGGCGCGGATTTCCACCTCCGTAGATCCGGAAGGTATGCATACCACCATACGCAGGGAAGGGGAGAACCAGCGTCTTTTGGAGCTTACCATTTTCACCATTCCGCGTATCATTTGCTCGGCAGCATTGAAGTCTGCAATCACACCATCGCGCAAAGGGCGTATGGTGCGTATTCCGGGGGATTCACGACCTTCCATCATGTGAGCAGGAGTACCTACTGCAATTAGTTTGTCGGTTTTGTTCTCAATGGCAACGACGCTCGGTTCGTCCACCACTATCTTGTCATTATGTATGATGATGGAATTGGCAGTGCCCAAGTCCATTGCAATTTCCTGAGTGAATGAAAAAAGTCCCATTATCTTATCATATTAATGGATTCAACAAATCATTTTGATTTCAAGATGCAAAGTTAATTAAATTTTTTCTTATTTTTCTTATTGAAAATATAAATTATGTTTAAAAAATTTATAAGTAGCAAAGAAAAATAAGTCTCTGCCTATTTATTTTTTTCTTTGCTGCTTAGGTCTCATGCCTGATTATGGAGGATAATAAAGGAGGTGCATCTGAATCAGACGCACCTCCTTTATATATTTTTGGTAGTTTTTTATTAGTTGAAGAATGTTTCCAGAGCGTAGTCGATGTTTTCGATTACATACTGCAAGTCAGAATCAACACCATTCAATTCCTTGGCTTTGTCAGTTATATCCTTGGCATATTGGAAATAATTGGTCTTGATTTCGTTGCGCTGTTCTGGAGTGGCTCCTTCGATGTTGTTCCATTTCTGAGTTCCTACGCGGAAAATTTTCTTGGAAGCGTTCTTGAGGGTTTCATAGTCCACATTGGGAAGAGAAGCAGCCTTCTTGTAGTCTTCAACAGAGGCTTCATCGTTGCCGATTCTGTCATTTACATATCCTCGGAGACCATACATGGAAGCGTTATCCGGATTTTCAGCAATCACGTCATCAACAAGTTTGAGGGCTTCCTGCATCTTATCCTCCAATACGAGAGAGTTGATAAGGTTGTTGAAGAAGATTGGCTGTGAGATTCCGAATTTCTTGTGACCTTCCTGAGCAATTTCCATAATCTGGCTTTTTGCGAGATCCTGTTTTGTGGAATCATTGCCTGCAATGTATTGCCAGCATGCGAGCTCATAGATATAGTTCTGTGCGTTGTCGGAATTGTTGAGGCGTGCATGTTTGAAAGCATTTGCAGCAGCCTCAGGATTATTTCCTGCGTAGGCGGAAATACCGGCATTGAAGAATGCTGTGTTCACGACGGAGTCGGGAGTGGCCTGAACTTCTTTGGATGCAAATGATTGCTTGGGCATATTGCCGTAGATCATGAATGCCTCGTAAGCTTCAGGATAATATTTCTTTTCGTTGTAGAAAGTGCCTCCCACATTGAAATAATCATTGAAATGGCCATTCACTTTGGAAGCTATATCTTTGGAGAATTTTGGCTTAATCTCACCTTTGGCATTGGGGACGCTGTCAAGCGTCATAGCCTTTACAAACAGGTTATAGCCGTTGAGGAGCTCCTGACCCATCTCCAGAAGGTTCACGTTGGTATCGTTGGGATTGATCATTTGTCTTTTGAACAGATTGTCGAAAGCGTCATATTCGATCTTGCCGGCCAGATAATATGTGCGCGGGTCGTTTTGCGTTTCAGGATTCTCGGCAGCCTGCTGTATAAGATTGCGGGCTTCCGTGATTTTGTCATTTTTGCCTGCAAGCTTGGCAGCCTGGTCCAAAACTTGCTTTTGTGCGCTCATTGAGCCTACTGCTGCAACGCAAAGCGCGAATGTAAGGATTCTTTTCATAATATGAAGATTGGGTTAAATTTCACTAGTTGTTGTTTCATCAGTTATAATTGTATCTGCAGGCGTTGGATTGCTGTCAGTGTCTACAACTTCCTCTTCCTCTACGGGATCGGAGTCCACTTTGCAGACAGAGGCGATTTTGTCGCCGCGTTTGCTGAGCTCGATGAGCTTCACACCTTGGGTGGCTCTCCCCATGACTCTGATTGATTTTACAGGCAGACGCAGGGTTACGCCGCTCTGGTTGATAATCATCAGGTCATTTTGATCGGTAACATTCTTGATAGCGATAAGATTTCCGGTTTTTTCGGTAATCTTCAAGGTTGTGACTCCCTTGCCTCCACGGTTAGTAACGCGGTAAACAGGTACTTTCACAACTTCGCCATTTTCATTGACTTCTGTTTCGTCAAGCAGAGTGCGTTTGCCATAACCATTCTCAGACACCACCATAATGGTCTGACCTTCGTTGTCAACAGGCAGGGTGATCATGCCGATAACTTCATCATCATCATCCGCGAGGGTCATACCTCTCACTCCGGTTGATACGCGACCCATTTCGCGCACTTTGCTCTCGTGGAAACGGATGGCCTTTCCTTGCTTGTTGGCAAGGATCACTTCTGAGTTTCCATCGGTGAGTTTTACCTGTATCACATCATCATCCTCCCTGATTATGATTGCCTTGACTCCGTCAGTGCGCGGACGGGAATATGCTTCCAGAGATGTTTTCTTGATTACACCTTTCTTTGTGGCAAAAATCAAGTTGTGAGTGGTGTTATATTCAGGTTCGGTAAGATTCTTCACTCTGATGAATGCATTCACCTTGTCATCCTGATCGATGTTGAGAAGATTCTGTATTGCACGACCTTTGGAATTCTTTGTGCCTTCGGGTATTTCATATACCTTCAGCCAATAGCATTTACCCTTTGCAGTGAAGAAGAGCATATAGTTATGATTGGTGGCGGGATATATGTGCTCTATGAAATCTTCATCCCGTTTGTCGCTTCCTTTCGCTCCGATGCCACCGCGATGCTGGGCACGGAATTCCGACAGAGGAGTCCTCTTTATATATCCGAGGTGAGAGATGGTGATGATCATGGCGTCATCGGGATAGAAATCTTCGGCATTGAAGTCGCCTGAAATCATGTTGATGGATGTGCGGCGTTCGTCTCCATATTTATCTCTTATCTCTATCAGCTCATCTTTCATCACCTGACGGCAAACGGCATCATCGTTGAGGATATCGTTAAGATGCGCGATAAGTTTCATCAGCTCTTCATATTCAGAACGGAGTTTCTCCATTTCCAAACCGGTGAGCTGGCGCAGACGCATCTCCACAATGGCACGGGTCTGCACATCGTCAAGGTCAAACCGTTCGGAGAGTTTCTGACGGGCTTCTTCAGTGGTAGCTGAACCGCGGATTATTTTTATTACCTCATCGATATTATCTGCCGCAATCATCAATCCCTTCAGGATATGCGCTCTTTCCTCGGCTTTACGAAGTTCGTAACGCGTACGTCTTATCACCACTTCATGACGGTGATCCACGAAGGCCTGGAGAATCTCTTTCAGATTCAACGTTTTCGGCCGGCCATTTACAAGTGCTACATTGTTCACGCTGAAAGATGTCTGCAGTTGGGTGAGTTTGAACAGCTTGTTGAGCACTACTCTTGCGTTGGCGTCTTTCTTTATGTCAATGGTGATGTTGATTTTGCCTCGGGCAGATGTGTCGGAAATGTCGGCTATTCCGTCAATCTTCTTTTCGTCTACAAGTTCGGCTATGCTTTTTACAAGTTCTCCCTTAAGCACGCCGTATGGTATTTCGGAAATGACGATGACATCATGGTTGCCATCAGATTCAATCTCGGTCTTTGCACGAAGGATAATTCTGCCTCTGCCGGTTTCGAAGGCGTCCTTGACGCCCTGAATTCCGAGAATCTCACCTCCTGTAGGGAAGTCGGGAGCCTTGATGTATTGCATCAGCCCTTCAATATCGAGCTCCGGATTGTCAATGAGAGCAAGAGATGCGTTGAGCGATTCCGTAAGGTTGTGAGGTGGCATGTTGGTAGCCATACCTACAGCGATACCGGAAGCTCCGTTCACGAGAAGATTCGGTATTCTTGTGGGAAGCACAGATGGCTCGGCGAGGGTATTGTCGAAGTTTGGCACGAAGTCCACTGTCTCCTTGTCGAGATCCTGAAGCATTTCCTCACCCATGCGGGCAAGCTTCACCTCTGTATAACGCATGGCAGCGGGTGAATCACCGTCAATAGAACCAAAGTTACCTTGACCGAACACGAGAGGATATCTGAGGCTCCAATCCTGAGCGAGCCTTACCATGGTTAGATAAATGGATGAGTCACCATGCGGGTGATATTTACCCATTACCTCACCAACGATACGGGCAGACTTCTTGGTATCACCGGAAAAAGTGTTGCCCAGCTCGTTCATGCCATACAATACACGGCGATGCACAGGCTTGAAGCCGTCGCGAACATCTGGAAGCGCTCTTGATACAATTACTGACATCGAATAATCGATGTAAGCACTTTTCATTTCCGATTCAATATTAATCGGGATAATTTTGTCGTCTCCTTGCATTTTTTTTCTTAAAGTATATTCCCCTTTGCCATCAGTCAGGATTGAAGACTGCGCGTGTCTGCACCCTCCAAACCAACTACAAAGTTACAATTAATTCTCCAAACGACAAAATTTATTTTAACGATGTTTCACGATTCTTTAGACATTGACAATATTATCAATGTTGCATATTTGTCAAAAGAAAAATTTGGCACAGGAATTGTTATAGATAAAAACAAAGATTAGGAATAGGATAAAAGATGAACACAGATTTTTCAAAACAATTCAAACCGATACTTGACACTGGTCTTGAGGAAGCGCGCAACTTTTCCTCACCTTATATTGCACCGGAGCATCTCATGCTAGCAGCCATTAAAAATAAGGAGGGGTATGCTTACAGAATAATGTCGCAACTCAGGATTCCGATGGATCGCATACAGCAGGAACTGGAAGAATACCTTTCGGAACCGCATCCCTCGGTGGAGACTACAACATTGTTTGAACAGCAGTATAAGATTTCCCTGCCTGCCGTTCGCCATCTTCAACTGGCGATGTCTGAGGCAAGAAAGATGAATTCCAAGGTGATTGGCACAGAGCATATTCTGCTCGCTCTGATTCACGACAAATGCGCCATGGACAGCGATATCCTGAAGCAGATAAAGAAGGAGTATCTGAATTTTGATATCTCTATACAGGCCATAGGGTTTGGCGATGTGCCTCCACAGATGGGGAAGGGTTTCTCTTCCGATGAGGATGATGATGAAGGCTTGCTCCCCGGAATGCACGGCAGTGGGTCGAAGGATTCTTCGCGTTCTTCCGAAAAAAGAGGGGAGAAGGTAAAGAGCGACACTCCGGCACTTGACAAATTTGGCTATGACATGACAAAAGCCGCTGCCGAGGGCAGACTTGACCCGGTAGTGGGACGCGAAAACGAGATTGAGCGCCTTGCGCAGATATTGTCGCGCCGCAAGAAAAACAATCCAGTGCTGATAGGGGAGCCGGGTGTAGGTAAATCCGCAATAGTGGAAGGTTTGGCATTGAGGATTAACCAGAGGAAGGTGTCGCGCGTATTGTTTGACAAGCGTGTCATAGGTCTGGATCTCGCCGGGATGGTGGCAGGCACCAAGTATAGAGGTCAGTTTGAGGAAAGGATCAAGGCAGTGCTTGATGAACTCACCAAGAATCCTGACATAATCCTCTTTATTGATGAGATACATACGATAGTAGGAGCTGGAAACGCTCCCGGCACAATGGATGCCGCCAATATTCTCAAACCCGCACTTGCCCGTGGAGAAATCCAGTGCATCGGAGCAACCACTCTGGATGAATATCGTCAGAACATTGAGAAGGATGGAGCCCTTGAGCGTAGATTCCAGAAAGTAATGGTAGAACCGACTACTACGGATGAAACGCTCGAAATCCTGCGTCAGGTCAAAGAGAAATATGAGCAGCATCATAATGTAAATTATACTGATGATGCACTTGAGGCTTGTGTGAATCTCACCGAGAGATATGTGAGCGACCGGAATTTCCCCGACAAGGCTCTTGATGCCCTTGACGAGGCAGGAAGCCGTGTGCATATCACAAATATAGTTGTGCCTGAGGAGATTGAAAAGCTTGAAAAGGAGGTTGACGACCTCACACAGCAAAAGCTTGATGCAGCCAAGAATCAGGATTATGAGCTTGCCGCATCTCTCAGAGATCAGGTGGTGAATAAAAAGAATGAACTTGACAATGCCAAATCTGAATGGGGGAAATCACTCGACAGTGCCCGTCAGGAAGTGGATGGGGAGAAAGTGGCGGAGGTTGTTGCAATGATGACCGGAGTTCCAACCCAGAGGATAGCCCAGGCTGAGGGCACCAGACTTCTGAAGATGGATGATTCATTGAAGGGGGCAGTGATTGGTCAGGATGATGCTATCAAGAAAGTAGTGAAAGCTATCCAGAGAAACCGTATAGGACTTAAAGATCCTGACAAACCGATTGGCGTATTTATGTTTCTCGGACCTACAGGCGTCGGCAAGACACTACTTGCCAAGAAACTGGCAGAGTATCTCTTTGATTCAAAGGATGCATTAATTAGGATGGATATGAGTGAATTCATGGAGAAATTCACAGTGTCGAGACTCGTAGGAGCGCCTCCGGGATATGTAGGATATGAAGAGGGTGGACAGCTTACGGAGAAGGTGCGCCGTCGCCCGTATTCCGTAGTGCTTCTTGACGAGATAGAGAAGGCTCATCCCGATGTATTTAACCTGTTGCTGCAGGTGATGGATGAAGGCAGGCTTACGGATTCTATTGGAAGAAAGATCGATTTCAAGAATACGATCCTCATAATGACCAGCAATGTTGGTTCCCGCCAGTTGAAAGATTTTGGGGGAGGCGTCGGATTCAATACGGAAGCCGTATCCAAGGAGCAGGCTCATGGAGTGATATCCAAAGCCTTGAATAAGGTTTTCAGTCCGGAATTCCTCAATCGTGTTGATGACATTGTGATGTTTGACCAGTTGTCAAAAGAATCCATTTTCAGTATCATAGACATAGAACTCAAGGATTTCTATGATAGAATTGAGAAACTTGGATTCAAGATGAATCTTTCTGACGCTGCAAAGACGTTTATAGCTGACAAAGGTTATGACAAGAACTTTGGAGCGCGCCCGCTCAAGCGAGCAATACAGAAATATCTTGAAGATGAGCTGGCAGAAATCATACTGCAGCTGAATGCCGAAGGCAAGATAGGAGGCACCATCAACGTAGTGCATGCCGAAGGCAGCGAAAAGCTGACGATCACATACAACGAAATCGTCTGATATTTCGCTGCTCCCATACTCACCATTGAATTCCGGTAGCGAAAAATGACAACTCAAAACGACAACGGCTACAACCATCGTTGGTTGTAGCCGTTGTCTTAAGCCTTACTTTCTATACTATTAGGCAAGGAGTGAAATAATTAGGGATATTCAGTTAATGACGTGATTTGAGGTTTCCGAACTGGTCTTAGAATCGCATATATGGTCGTGCGGCAATCTTTGAATGCAAATTTTCGATTCTCGCGGACGTTTTTTGATCAAAATCCTGACATAAGGACACGATGAGCCGGCCCCGACGGTTGTCGGAGCTGAATTTTTGCCGTTTTTTCAGGCCCGCTGCTTTTCCTTTTCTTTCTATCTGTATGTTGTTGACTTTGGCACCGAACTCGGTGGGTCTGTTTTCCTTGCCGCGCTTTATTGGACGGATGTACGGGCGGTAGATGCTGACAATGCGGTGTTTGACTTCCGTGTCGTTGAAATGGTCGGTCTGCTGACGAAGCACCTCGCGGATGGTCATCACCCTGCGTTCCTGATCCGTTGTC
>CAZEUD010000009.1:0-54658 GCA_964515455.1 uncultured Sangeribacter sp. | reverse complement strand
CATATACAAATATGTCAATCAAAAAATTATCGGCGAGGTGCTGTCAAACTACCGAAAATCTACAACAAAAGTATACTTTATTGTACTTTTATTTGATTACCTCAGATTTTCTTATTAACTTTGCACAAAAGTTTATTATGTCATACTATGGAACTGAAAGATATAATGAAACAACGTCGGGAAATGCTATCCCTGACACAACAGGATCTCGCCGAAATGGCGCAGGTCGGACTAGCCACAATCAAGGATATTGAGCGAGGTAAAGGAAATCCTGCGCTTAACACCGTAATGAAAATTCTTGAGGTGCTTGGTATTGAGATTGATTATAGGATACGTCATAGGGCAGAGTGATAAGTTATGAAGTGTAGGTCAAATCCCAGAGTTACGAGTGACAAAGTGCTCCATAACTTATAACTAAGACTTATAACTTTATTTATGTCTTATTTTAATTATGATTACAATGAAGGAGAGCATTTGAAAGAGAAAAGCAAATCATTTGCTCTTCGGATAATTAAGATGTATAATTATCTTTGCGAAGAAAAGAAGGAATATGTCTTGTCTAAACAGGTGTTGAGAAGCGGGACAAGCATTGGTGCTAATATCGCTGAAGCTTTTTATGCTCAAAGCGATGCTGATTTTATTGCCAAACTATACATTTCTCGAAAAGAAGCAGGAGAAACAATCTATTGGATTGAACTACTTCAGGAATCATCGATAATAGGAGCAGACGAAGCTAAATCAATGTATGATGATTGTGAGGGGCTATTGAAAATGTTGACTTCCTCAATCAAAACAATGAAAAATAAACAGCAACCTCGTAACTCGTAACTTTGACATAATACTTAATTTAAGATGAGAGAGTTGGCAGTATATTACAATGATTTAGAGGCTGGGATTCTTACAGAGAAACATCCCGGAACTGGCTATACATTCCAATACAATGAAGGTTATCTTAATTCAAAGATGCCTCCGGTTTCAGTGACTTTGCCTAAGCAAAGCACTGCTTATAATTCTGAATATCTTTTCCCATTTTTCTCTAATATGCTTCCCGAAGGTGCAAATCGCAGGATTATATGCCGTTCACTGAGGATTGATGAGAATGATTCTTTCGGACTACTTGAGGCTATGGCAGACAAGGACTTCATCGGAGCAATAAATGTAAGGAGGATTAACAATGACTGAAATTAAAAATTGCCCCTCCACCCTATTGGACGGATTTGATGCCTATAGTCCCAAAGCGTTGAAAACTCTCTTTGGAGGAATAAAGGTAACTCCTACTCTAAATTTTGATATTGATGAGTTTAGAAATGTCGGCGAGATTGCCGAAGCAATGCACCGAATATCTGTCTCCGGGGTACAAGAAAAATTTCCGGCAATTATTAAATCAGGAGAAATCAGAATTTCCGGAGACAACGAACGCTCAACGCACATATTAAAACCTGCACCTTGGGATAAAACGCTACGTGACCGTAAACTCATACCTGCCAATGAGCATCTGACAATGCAGATAGCATCCCAGGTCTATGGTATCCAAACTGCGGCAAACGGATTGTGCTTTACTCCAAAAGGACAACCTGTTTACATCACACGCCGTTTTGACATTCTGCCTGATGGTTCAAAACTACCGATGGAAGACTTTGCCTCATTAATCGGCAAGAATGAACAGACCGCAGGACTTAAGTTCAAATATAACGGTAGCTACGAGGATATTGCCAAAGCGATTAGAGCTAATGTCGCAGCATGGATGGTGGATATGGAGCGTTTTTTTGAATTGGTGGTTTTCAACTATATATTCGCCAATGGTGATGCGCACCTCAAGAACTTCTCTCTCATATTGAATGGGCAGGATTACCGCTTAGCTCCGGCTTATGACCTTCTCAATACAAGTCTCCATCTCAACGGAGATGATCTTGGTCTTGACGGAGGATTATCACCCGACATAGAGAAAAGCGACGTGTTTGATAAAGCCGGTCATCCATGTCGTCTCGATTTTGAGAGGTTCGGCAACAAGATTGGTTTGGTAAAAAGACGTATGGATAAAATTCTCAACAAGTACACGTCGCTACCAGAGGGTGCATTAAATCTTATCGCCCAAAGTTTCCTCCCGGAGAAAGCTAAACGCAATTATACACGTATCGTCAATGAACGGATAAGTCGTTTCAACCGGGAATCTGAATAGCATTTACAATACTCCATCATCAGCTCCTACTAATGAGAAAATAATGTTTAAAATTAAACACAAAAGAAAGAAAAACAATGATGACTGAAATAATGATATATGGAGATTATCTATGTAATGTCTGTATAAATATAATGGAAGAGATGAGTAGAATGTCAGGTATCTCTTATGGAACGATAAACATACTATTATTTGTTATATTCGGACCATTATCAACACTGATATTCATGATTAATTCTTTTATACAATTAATCTTTAAAGATAAATTCAAAGTAATTAATATAATTTTATGGGTAATAGGAATATTACTAGTATTAGCAATAATATTACCTATATTTTATGTATTTATATTTGGTAAATGTTAATTGATATGGAAGATTTTGACGATTATGCTGTTGATATTGACAGCGAATGTCTTCATCAAGATTTTGATGATGTAGATTTATATGGTGAAAAACTTGAAGAATCTACAGATGATAGTTTTGGTAATGAAATTGAATTTGAATAAAATATAAAACTTATGGAAACAAACAATCCCAAAACAGATGTTCAAGCTGCTAAGTGTACCAAAGATAATCCACAAAAAAATTAGTACCTTTGAAGTTGCAAAGACAATGCGAAGCTATCGGCAGAGTCAGAAGGGAATGGGCGGCTGTGAAGCCTCTCGGACCTGAATCAAGCCAAGAAATGGGTTTTTCAGACCACTGAAAACCCTGAAAATTAACTTGATTTTGTAAATTGAGACTGTCTCTGTATTTTATAGCATACGGATGCTCATTACCAATGGTTTAATGAAAGTGCGTGAGTAAGTAATTTGCTTATATACAATGGATTGAATCGGCGGTAGCTGACTATTGCAGAATGCGGGATTTCAGGGGATTGGTGGGAGATAGATACTTATGAGTCATAAGTAAAGATCCGGGATGGAAAATAGAGTTTAGGGGTGAGGGAAGTGGATGGTGAAGCGGGTAAGGGGAGGATTATTGGCGAGTTGAGAGGTGTCGTTAATGGGAGATTCCGAAGGATCTGTGCGCAGGGTAAAGGAGCAGGAATGTTTGCGGAGGATTTCGGAGATGAGGGTGAGTCCCAGACCTCGGCCCATGCGTTTAGTGGAAAAGAAGGTGTTGAAAAGATTGGCTTCAACATCGGGGGAAATAGGCTTGCCATTGTTGGCTATCTCAAGGGTAACCGCTCCTTTGTCTATAGTGGTGTTGATCATTACTCTGCTTTTGTTTTCTGAATGTTCAAGCTCAGATATGCTTTCGATTGCGTTTTTCACTATGTTGATCAATGCCTGCTGAAGCATGGATATGTCAGCTTTAACAAACTTTCTGTCCTTCTCCCTATCAGCGACTTCCAAGCCCTCATTATTGAAACTAACAATTACGTTCTCAGGAGCCATGAGTCTGAAGAAGGGCATCATTTTGGTAAGTTCTGTGTCAAGATTTACGCGCAGCAGTTCCGGTTCGGGAATTCTCGCGAGGTCTGCAAAAGAGTCAATGAAACTGCACATGGATTCACATCGTTCAAGGCAGCTCTTTATAGTGGCATGCAAAACAGGGTCATCTTCCGAATCATCAGCCAGTGTTTCAAAAACAGACTCAACACTTCCCATTGTATTGTTAACTTCATGAGAAATCATGCGAATCACTTTTTCGTAAGCATCTTTCTCTGCTTTCCTCACTTCTTCAGTAAGGCTCTCAACAAGATAAAAATGTCTGCGGAATCCCTCTTGGATAAAGCTGAGGTGATAACATCTGTATAGCCCCGAACCATTGTATCTTACAATTTCGGATTCTCCCACCCTGATTTTTGAAAGAGTCTGAGCAAGGTCATTTGATAATTTCCGGAAATTGTTTCCCAGAACTTCCTCATGTTTCATACCACTTATTCTCATAAAAGCGGCATTTGCCATTACCACTTTGTCATCAAGGTTTAAAAGAATCACTCCCATAGGAGATGCCTCAACAAGAAGCCGGAGAAAAGTATCCTGCTCGCGCAGGCGAAGACGTTCGTTTTTCAGGCGCGTTATCAAGTCGTTGAAAAGCTTCACAATCTTGTCTGCCCCCGGTTCTCCGACTTTAACAAGCCGGTTGTTGAAATCCTGAGCCGACAGGAGATCCAATCCACTTTGAGCGGCAATGACAGGTTTCAGAATACTTCTGTAAAGAAGCAACATTATAATAAGAGCCAAACCTTCACCTCCCAAAAAGCATATTCTCATATTGCCTGAAAGACACATATACGAGGTGACAATCCCCGCTAATATAAGCGTTGCAAGCGATATGAAAAGATATTTAGATTTCATTTATACCGTGCTTTTCGAGTTTTCTGTAAAGAGCCTGTCTTGTTATGCCCAAAGCTCGCGCTGCCTTCGACAAATTTCCTTCATAAGCGGCGAGAGTGTCTGTAATGGCTTTCTTTTCGAGGATATCAAGTGTGATACCGGAGTCGGGGAGTGCAGAGGAAGACAGTTGCTGTTCACCCTCTGCCAAGAAATCGGATTTTTCTATTTTGCTTCCGGTATTCATGATTACAGCGCGTTCCACCATATTTTTCAATTGCCTTACATTTCCCGGAAAAGGCAAAGAACACAAATAGCTGATTGCTTCCTCGGAAATTTCAGGCGTAATAATGCCATGTGCTTTAGCGGCATTAGCAATGAAATGGCGGGTAAGCAGCGGAATATCGTCTTTCCGTTCTCTCAGAGGGGGAATTCGAAGAGTGATAAGGTTTATTCGGTAAAAAAGATCCTCCCGGAATGTGCGATCCTTCACCATTTGCTGCAAGTCAGCATTGGTGGCGCAAATTGCCCGGATATCTGTTTTCCGGGGACTGCTTTCTCCGAGACGTTCAAAAGTATGTTGCTGCAAAACGCGCAAAAGTTTTACCTGGCAGTCAGCACCCAGATCACCAATCTCGTCAAGAAATATAGTGCCCTTGTCGGCAAGTTCAAAACGACCTTTCCTTTCCGAAACAGCTCCCGTAAATGCGCCTTTGGAATGTCCGAACATTTCGCTTTCAAAAAGTGATGTGGAAATTCCTCCAAGATTCACCATTACGAATGGATTGTTTCTGCGACGACTATTTGCATGGATTGCGTTTGCTATCAATTCTTTGCCGGTGCCGTTTTCCCCTAAAATCAAAACCGGGGCATCCGTGGGGGCTATCCGTTCCACGGTTTCGAGCAATTCCCTGATTCGTGAGTTATTGCCAATGAAGCCGCAGCGGTTGAAGTCTGAAGAGTGTTGCTTTGTGTTATTATGGGTCTTTTCTTTGTCCGAGAGATTTATAGCTGTCTCAACGCGCTGTATAAGCAGCCGGTTGTTCCATGGCTTGGTGATGAAGTCAAAGGCACCCAATCTCATCCCTTCAACTGCAAGTTCGATACTCCCCCAGGCCGTGATGAGAATAACCGGAGTGTCTGATTGGAAAATTTTTATCTGGCGAAGAAAATGAAGACCCTCCTCACCGGTGGTGGAAAGGGAATAATTCATATCCATTATAATAAGCGACAATGGTTCATTGCGGAGAATGCTCAGAGCCTCCGCGGGATTTGCAGCAGAGAGCGTCTCAAACCCGCTGCGGTTCAGCAGCAAAGTAAGCGATTGTCTGATTGCAATGTCATCGTCAACTATCAAAATCCTTGCCATGTTGCAAAGTTAGTGAAATTTTTTATTTTAAGTAGCTGTTCAAATTAAAACGATACAATAAAAAAATTTAATTTGAACAGCTACTTAGTTTCGAAGGATATCTCTTTCTATGTCGGCATCTATACCCCGTGATCGCTCATAATCCCAGAGTGTGAGACTTCTTATCTGATAATAATAATTCCAGAAAAGGTAGAGTTCGTTGATATATTCACGTCGTGCCTCATCCTTGCTCACACGGGAGTCATTGAGGTCAAGAGTGGAAATTTTACCGATAAGGAAAGTCTCGACATTAGTAGCATATCGTTTGGCGGCAATCTCGTCAGCACGCCTGCTGATTTCGAGCTGACGCTGCTGGTTGCGGTATCGTTCAACTAAAATAAATATATCCTGTGCGAAATCAGCACTCTCCTGACGCAGTTTGCTCTCAGTGACATCGCGATTGCTCTCAGCAACTTTCACTTTCCCTTTCCTTTTGCCCCAATCAAGAATCGGGATATCAAAACCAATCTGCACCACCTGATTATCCTTCAAGGAGGAATAAGCTCCGGCAAACCGGCGGTCAGTGCCAGTGTATCCCACTTGCGCAAAAAGTGAAATCTCTCTAAGGTCTCCCTTCGCTTTAGCCACTTCATAATCCGCCTCAAGTTGCCGTCTGCGTAAATTAGCGGCGAACTTATTTCGCTCCAAAGCCTTCTGCAACGCATCCTCATAGATTATAACAGCTATTGGAACGGAGCGAGGCGTTTCCGGAATTATATCTATATTTTCACTCAGGTCAAGCAGTGTGCGCAGTTGAAACATACAGCTTTTACGAGTACTTTCATAGTCGGTAAGTTCAGATTCCGCATCAAGAAGATTAAGTTCCATTTGCAAAAGGTCGTTGCCGCTTATCCGCCCCATCTCCCGCTTCTCTTTCGCCACATCATATAATTTTCTGGCGTTATCAAGATTCTGGGTGGCTATGATTACATTCTCATCAGCCATCAGGAGCTGGAAATAATAAGAGATCGCTTTTATCGCCACATCTTCCGAAGCGCTCAGGTAAGCAGCCTTGGCCTCATCATATTTTACAGGCTCGATTTTTCTATCCCATTTAAGAGTATTTACGCCAAAAATCGGTTGGGAGAGGGTGAGCGCTACAGGAATGGACATAAACCGGTTGTAGCTGTCTCCCTCAAGTTCTCTCAGGAAATCGAGAGAAGTGTTGAGAGAAATTTTACCACCTGTGAGCCATATATTCTGACTAAGCGACACCTCACCATTCATCTCAAGATAATTATTGCGTACAAAACTGTAGGTTCCATTAGAATTCATATATGGCGAATATTGCTTATAATAAGCAGGCACTGTGGCGGAGAAATTCACCTCCGGCAGCAATTCCGCACGATATGAGCGGTATTCCCAATAGGAAGTCTTCAGTTCGTTGAGCGCCACAGCCGCATCCACGCTGTTTACCCTTGCGCGCGATATAGCCTCTTCAAGCGACAGATGCAGCTCTTCTGTCTCCGCGCCCGAGATGGGCACGGAGAGAAGAAGCATAACGTATGTAAAGAATTGTTTTATATTCATAAGTAGCTACTTAGCAGAATGATAAGGTGAAGTGCCTATTCCTCTTTCAGAGCGATGGCAGGTTCAATATGCATTGCCCTGCGGGCGGGGAAAACTGTTCCAACAATAATCATAATAATCATCAGCACCACAGTGATTGCGAAAGCTGTTACGGGATACCATTTGTAATAATCAGGATTATTGGGAGCTATCACCTTTATATATAAAAGTGTTTCAATAGCAATAGCAGGAATAGTAGCGAAAGTGAATAGCAGCAATCCCTCACTGATGATGCGTCGGAACACATTTGAGGAGGTGGCACCGCAAGTTTTTCGCAGCGCAATTTCTCCCGCACGCTGACGGATGCGGAACCAGAAAGTGCCAAGCAATCCAATGAAAATAATGACAAGCAGGAACACTATCCCGGCGCACATCAGGCGCACATCAGTGTCGCTGGAATATTGAGTGGAAGCCCTGACATCTTTCATCGAGGTAAGTTGCGTAAGATACATATTGCGCATTTTTCTCATATCCGGATCCGATAAGAATTCCTCTTCGAATTTCTTACCCATACCGGGTTTAACCCTCACTGCAATCTCAGAGCACCATCCGAGCAACTTAACATCGTTTTCATCAATACCCATAAGTATGGTTCCTGAAATGGCTGTAATGGATTCATATTCAGTGCGGCGTATTGAGTGAATGATGCCGGCAATTGTTTTGGGAGTTACAGTGTCAAAAAGCATAACTTTCTTCCCCACTAGATCATTGATATTACGGTAATGCGTATAATACATATCCTTAGCGATATATATGCCTCCGTTCCTAAGTTGCTGCTCCATGCGTTGCAGGGATTCGTTGTCAATGCTTTTAGGTTTTATGACTCTTACAATTTCGGGAGATCCCATCCGCACATTGCCGTTATAATGTATGGAATCAGTGGTGCCCAAAACCTTGATCTGGTTGCCCGCATAATTATATTGATAAGGGAGGGCATTACTTGAGAATGCAGCTGTCTCCACATAAGGGCTGCGCCTTATACGAGCCATTATTGTGCGCAGATCCGCCATGTCTGTTGCAGCCTGGTCGTCACCAAAATTGGAGTATGAGGGACTTTCTGATGAAATGGAGCTTATATTTATGCGGTAAACATTATCAACCTCAAATCCCTTCTCTTCAAATTTGGGGCTCAGGATAAATGCGAGTTTTACAGCAAGAAACCATACGGCCACCGAGACAATCATAAGCTCAATCACAAGCCACATATTGTCGCGCCATTCATTTTTAATTTGAGTTATAAGATTTCTTTTCATTTCTTTCCAGTTTAATCATTTTTTCCACTGATGGCCTCAGCAGGATTAACTCTTGAAGCACGCCATGCCGGCAAACCGGTGCTTAAAAGGTTCAAAATCAAACAGAACAGCAAAGCTATCCCAAAGGTTTTGAAATTCATGAGCATGGCGAAGGTAGGAGTGGACTCAAGGATTTCACCTTCCCCGAAAAATCCCCCGTATGCCACAAACATATTTGAGAAAAATACAACAAAGAGCACGCAGAGAATGAATCCAATGATTCCTCCGGCCAATGTCATCACGAAATTTTCTCCCAGGAATCTCCACATGATATTGAGTTTTGTGGCTCCGAAAGCGCGTCGCACACCAATCTCAGAAACCCTGCGGCGCAGGCGACTGCGTGTCATGCTGCTAAGGTTGATAGCGGGGAGTATCAAAAGTATAAGGTAAATTGCAAGACGAGTACGTTTGGGTGATTCCGTGTCGGGAGTCGTGTTGGATCCTATGCTGGAATTTGCAGTTTCACTTGTGAACGGAGCTTCATGAAATACGAGTTTTTTACCCTCTTTGGCAAAAGTAGAATTCATTGTATCATAACGGCGTTTCACTTGTTTGCGGATATCCTTGTCGTCTACACCCTTCTTCATCAGGAGGTAAACTACAGTTGAGCCTCCGTATCCGTCATTCCAGAGCTCTTCCGGTTTCTCAGGCTGGTATGGGATATAAACTTTGGCATAACTTTCCGACAAGAGAGGGCTTGAGTCTTTTATCACACCCTGCACAATATAGGGGATATGGCTGATTTGTATCTCCTTGCCCAAAGCATTTTCCATATTGCCCATCAGTTTTATGGCAGTGGATTCCGTTATAATGGCTTTTTTCAATCCGGAATCTGTAGTGGCCTTATCGAAGGGCTTTCCGGCAATGAATTTATGGTCGAAAATTTCCCAATATACATTATCCACATTTTTCACCGGAAGGCTGATACATTCACCCTCTTCAAAAGATACATCGTTATAAGTGTCCCAACTGTCAGATACATAAGAGATCTTCTCAATACCATCAAGATTTGCATATAGTCTCTTTGCCATACTGTTGGACATACCGCCGGAATTGCTCCCACCTTCATCCGTATCAATATGGACATATTTGCCGATAAGCATCCTGTTGCGGTTGCTTTCAGGCGACACTTCAACTGAATTTAAATTAGAGGTCATGAAAACAGCCATCACAAGGAAAATGGAAAATGCCGTGCCAAGCACCGAGGTCACTGTCACCATTGGCTGATGGCGCAGTTCATACCATATCTGTTTAAAATAATTGTTCATATCATTCAATTCTACGACCGTCAAGGAAATGTATAATTCTGTCTGTCTGACGAGCTTGCTCCTCATTGTGAGTAACCATGACAATGGTTCTTCCGTCCTCTTTGTTAAGGCTATGCAGAAGATCCATCACTTCAGCACCCATCTTAGAGTCAAGATTTCCGGTAGGCTCATCGGCGAGTATAATCTCGGGATCTCCAATTATCGCCCTCGCTATAGCCACACGCTGGCATTGTCCGCCGGAAAGCTGAGAGGGGAAATGGCGTTTGCGGTGACCTAATCCGAGCCGCTCAAGCGCTTTGTCTATTTTCTCCTTTCGCATTTTTGCACCGATATCCTTGCGGTAGAGCAACGGGAGTACCACATTGTCCATCACATTCAGCGAAGGGATAAGGTGGAAACTTTGGAACACAAATCCTATGTTGGCGTTGCGGAAGTGAGAAAGAGCAGAGTCTCCCAATGATGTCAAATCCTCGCCAAGGAGGTCAACTTTCCCTTTAGTGGCTTTGTCAAGGAGACCTATTATATTAAGAAGGGTTGATTTTCCGCAACCAGAAGGTCCCATAACGCTCACAAACTCACCCTTATCAATGCTGAGATTGACATTTTCAAGAGCTACTGTTTCAATTTCATTGGTGCGGTAAACCTTCTCCACACCTTCAAGTGTAATTATTGGCATATCAGTTTTTAATTATTAGTTTCAGTTATTTTAGTTTCAGTTTTTTTGAGGATTCATATTCGCTCAGGTCGTTTTTTACGATTTTGTCGCCGGGATTCAAACCGGCTTTGACCTCTACGAAATCAAAATTCCCTTCTCCCAGAATTACGTCACGCTGTTCCAGATACCCTTCATTATTGTCTACAAAAAGTCTGTAACTTCCCGGACCATGATAGTATGTTCCGTTTGGTATCCTGACGATATCCTCTTTCACCTCGAAGAGCACATTGATATCGGCACGGATGCCGGAGCGGAGGGATTTGTCGCTGTCATCATCAAGGAGCACGGTGAAAGAAACAATGCCGTTGTTGGACTGCGGTGTTATAGTTCCGATACGTCCATGCATCAGTTGCTTGCCCACTCTGACATTCACATCAGCGCCGAGTGCGAGTTTATCAACGTTAGATTCCGGAATTTGCGCCAAAATTTTGAAATGATTGAGGTCGGACAGCACAGCGAGTCTTTCTCCGGCAGAAATAGCCGTTCCCAAAGATGAGTTTAGAAACGTTATGGTAGCTTTTGCCGGGGCTTTCACCTGAGCATCTTCAAGAGTGCGTCGTTTCTCTTCGAGGTTTTTTGCTGAAATTCCTTCCTCAAGTTTTTTTGTCTTGTGGGATGCCGCATGGCTGAGAGTCTCGTTGTGGAGTTGTTTGCGAAGTTGGTCGAGTTCCAGTTGCGCTGTCCGGTAGGCCAGGTCAGCCTCGCGCACCTTGTCACCGGTGCCGCTTCCTATGCTGTCGAGATGGCGTTCATTAGCTGCCTCTGTTTTTAATCTGGCCACAGACATTTCCTTGGCCTTGATCTGCATCTCAAGGTTTGTAAGGAAAGTGCGGCTTGCAAGTTCCGACTGTTGGGTGTCATATTCTCGCATCAACTTCTCATCGGCAAGTTTCTGAAGTTCGGTTTCCTCGCTGGCAAGGTCAAGTTTCATCAGGGACTGTCCCGGTTCCACAGCGTCTCCCTCATAGCAATATATCTCCAGAATCTTTGTTGTAACCGGAGATGTAATTGTGATTTCGTATGCAGGCACCACTTTGCCCGAAGCATCTGCCGATGTTTCCACCGTGCCTCTGTCCGCGGTAATAAAATCAATTGATGAGCGTTTTATGCCTGTGGTGAATACGGATAAAATAACGGCTATAGCCGCTGCAACCAAAACAATCGGCAATCCGATAGTTAGTATTTTTTTTAGTTTGCGTTTCCGCTTAAGTTCCGGTGAAATTTCTCTGTCCATTTTATTTTATTAGCTACTTGCCAAATTAATTGCAATGTGTGTGCCAAAAAGTCAAAACACTGATAATCAATATATATTAATTAAAAGAGGTGTCCGTTATCGGACACCTCAGATGTTTTCGGACAGATCCTGTATTATCAATTGCTGTTTTTCATTATGACAAGGGATTCGAGGGCTTCCAGGCGACCGGCATTGATGCGGTCCGGATAATGGGCATCAGAGTTGATTGCCAGAGTAAGGTTGGCATTCAGGAGTTTTGACCACCATCGCTGCGCCGGAAAGAAGCGATTCTTATCGGAAAGTGATTTTGTGTTTATTTCCACAATTACATTGCTTGAGACAGCATGGGAGATTACATCATCCACAAGAGCTTCATACCATGAATTGTTCTCAATTTCGGGTTCAGCCATTGATGCATTTCCGGCTATCTTGTCAAAATGCCCCAGAATATCAAATCCACCTCTTTCAAGCATACAAATCACTTGCTCAAAATATTTTTCCACTACATAGCGCAAATCATTGTTATATCCATATTTCAAATATTCGGCAAAACGTTCGAATCTGCCATCGCAGTCAAGCCATATACCATCCTGATTAGGCACGAAATGCACAGATGCAAGTCTATAATCAAGAGGGAGATTCCGGAAATAATCGATATGCGGTCCGAAATCCGGGCTCATATAATCTATTTCAAGGGATGTCATAATCTGCATATCGCCGGAATAGACATCCTTCAATCTTTCTGACTCTCTGAGATAGCTATCCATATCAGAGACCCGCATATTACATGTTGAGGTCTGGCAGAGAGGAGAGTGCGGAGTGAATCCCCAAAACTTGAATCCATAGTTGGCAGCTGCTTCAGCCATTACGGTCATGGGTGCGCGTCCATCGCAATATTCAGTATGCGAATGAAAATTATATTTATCGGTAGATTTTATTATTTCAGAAATTTCTTCTTTAGTCATCACATACATTATCAGGATAATTGATTGGTGGCAGGAGAGGTGCGTACAGCATCAAGACGCAGGAAGCGCATAAACAATGCGAGGAATAAGGCAGCAGTGCCGATACCGATTGCAAGAGCCCACTCGTATGCTATCCTCTCACCCCACAGGGTTTCGGTGAGCGCACCAAAGCCTTCCGGTGCGAAGAAAATATATGTTTATTGTAACGGCCGGCGTTTCCGCCGGAAATTATTCTACATCTCCGCTCTGTATACTTCACTGCGCAGACGGCGCACAGACTCTCTGTCTTTCTCCACCTCTGTTTCCAGAGAGCGGATCTGAGATTTTAGGGAAGTGGCTTTGCTTGTGGCGAATTTGCGCCTCATTTCGGCAAGTTTTGTCTCCTTCTGCTTGAAAGATTTCTCAGCGGCAAGATATTCCTTCATCATTGTCTTGCCGGAAGATGTCCTGAAATCATCAAGAGTGGTATATATAACGCCTCCTTTCATTGGGAAGATGAAATCAACCTGTTTCTTTGATTGCGAAGGATTGATGGCTTGAATATCATCAAGGAGCTGTGAATAATCGTCATCTCCCCATGTGGCACGATAATCACGTATAAATGCGAGATCAGAAAGGTTCTCTGTCTCTTCAGGATCATAATTCTTTCGCAAGTCATTCACTTTAAAAAGATATATGGTAAGCTCATCACCGAGTTGGTTGCGGTCTGTTGCCCACCAGCCCACGCCGTTTAGCTCATCAATTGCGAGAAGATAGTCATCGTAAGGGGAATTATAAGGCATACCGATATTCTGCGGCTGAAGGTATTCTCCGTCAGCTGCATCACGTGTGGCAACAAAAATATCATAGCCTCCAAGCGATTCCTCATTATCAGAAGCAAAATATAGTGTGACACCATCTGACATCATGAATGGATATATGGCATCCCCACCGTCATTGAGCACATCCGGTGTCGCCGTCGGTTCATGCCATGTTCCGTCAGTCAGGCGAATTGATTCCACAATTCGATAGATGCCGGCGGAGTCCGGTTTCGCCCACATTTTAAAATCATCCCCTTCGTTGGTGAAAACATAGTCCACATCCATGGTCTCAAACGGGATGTCATCGGAGGTGCCAAGAGATCCTGCAGACAACGGTAGCCGGTAAGCCTTGAAGAAATCAGCTTTGGGGACAGCTATACTGTCAAGAATCACAAGTTGCTCCACACGCTCCATGAAATTCTCAGCCTTTGCCAGCTCTTTCTCAAGATTCACAAGTTCAGAGGGGATATTCTTCTTCGCTTTCTTGCGTGCAGCAGCATAATGACTTGCCGCTTCTTTAAAATCATAATTAAGGAAAGCCTCACGCCCGAGAAGCATGGACTCATCCACAGTCTGTGCGCTTGCGGCAAATGACGGTATGCCGGTCAGCGCTGCTGCGACTATATATTTCAGACAGTTCATATAATCGGATTTTTACGAATCAGATACGTACCTGATTGCGAATGTAAGGCAAAATTAATCAATTATGGCTTAAAATTCAAGAAATATAATTAAATTTGCCAAAAGAACCGAATGATTAATTATTGAACTTTCTCAAGAACATCTATATATCATGTAAATTATGGATAAAAAAACAGTCTCCAAGATAGCCGGAGCCGGATTATGCGCTATGGCTTTTTTTGCATATTTGCCGGATGCCAAGGGATGCACCAATCTTATAGCCGGAAAGAAGGCTACATCCGATGGGTCTGTGATGATAACTTATGCCGATGATTCACATACCAGATTCGGAGACCTTAATCATGCTTCCAGAGGTAAACACAAGAAAGGGGAGATGCGTCAGATTATAGACTGGGGCAGTTACAAGCCATTGGGGGAGATTCCTCAGGCAGAGGAGACTTTCAATGTAGTAGGCAATATGAATGAGCATCAGGTGGTGATCGGGGAGACCACATGGGGAGGATTGTCTGAACTTCAGGATACCACCGGAAATTCCATTCTTGACTACGGTTCGCTTATATATGTTGCCCTTGAGCGCAGTCGCTCCGCAAGAGAGGCCATAAAGATTATGACAGACCTTGTGGATGAATATGGATATGCAAGCACAGGAGAAACCTTTAGTATAGCGGACAAGGATGAGGTCTGGATTATGGAAATGATAGGCAAAGGAGCGGAGAAAGGAGCTGTATGGGTTGCTGTGCGCATCCCGGATAATGCGATATCCGGTCACGCCAATGAACCACGGATTCGTAAAGTTGACTATAAGGATAAGGAGAATGTGATGTATTCAAAAGATCTTATGAAATTTGCCCGCAAACGTGGATATTTCAATGGTAAGGATGAGGATTTTTCATTTGCAGACACGTTTGATGAGCATGATGCTGATTCGCGCCGTTCATGCGATGCCCGGGTATGGTCATTCTTCAACAGATTTGTGTCAAAGGATCAGTCCGACAAGATGTTTGAATGGGTTTCCGCACAAAGCAACGACCCCATGCCTCTGTATGTAATCCCGGATCGTCCGGTAAGTTTGAAGGATATGCAGGAAAGCATGCGCGATCATTTTGAAGGAACGCCCTATGATATGACGAAAGATATAGGGGGTGGTCCCAATCATTCCCCTTATCGTTGGCGACCGATTAAATTTACCGTAGACGGAAAAAAATATCGTCATGAGCGCGCGATAGGCACCCAGCAGACAGCGTGGTCATTCGTGTCGCAAAGCCGATCCGACCTGCCTGATGCCATCGGTGGCGTGATATGGTTTGGCACCGATGATGCCAACACCTCTGTGTATATGCCTTTTTATTGCTCCATGACGGAAGTGCCCCATGAGGTAAAACCCGGTAACGGCGACCTGCTTACATTTTCTCCTACAGCAAATTTCTGGATGACAAACTGGGTGGCAAACCAGGCATATAACAGATATGACCTTATGATTCCGGATATCAGAAAAGTGCAGTCAGAACTTGAAGACAAATATATGTCATCCCGTGCGGATAGGGAGAAGGAGCTTCTGTCAATATATAATACCCAAGGAGCCGGAGCTTTGGAAACGGCAGTAAATGAGGAGGGTGCTGCAATTGCGAAAGAGGCAACCGACCGCTACCGGGATCTTGCCCAATATCTGATGATAAGATTTCTTGACGGGAACATGAAGAAAGTGGATGACAACGGCAACTTTATAAGGAATCCTTACGGCAGGTTTGTATCTCCCGATTATCCCGGTTATAATCAGGAATATTTTGACAATATCGTCAGAGAGACGGGCGACCATTTTCTGTCAAGATAAAATATTTGAGAATATTAGAGATTTGGGTGTTGTGGGATGAAAAATTTTTTGTAACTTTGCAGCGGTTTTGCGGAAAGCAGATTGAAGCAAGCCGAAAAAGTATAAATTTATAATAAACAATTCACAAAACGTATGAATTACTACGAAACCGTTTTCATTTTAACTCCCATTTTTTCTGACGATCAGATGAAGGAAGCGGTAGAAAAATTCGAAGGCGTTCTCAAAGCCAACGGTGGAGAGATCGTTAACGAAGAGTTGTGGGGACTCCGCAAGCTCGCTTATCCTATCCAGAAGAAATCTACCGGCTTCTATGTATTGGTAGAGTTCAAAGGAGAGTCTACTATCGTCAACAAACTCGAGACAGCGTTCCGTCGCGATGAGAGCGTAATTCGTTTCTTGACATTCCGTCTTGACAAGTATGCACAGGAATATGCTGAGAAGCGTCGCAATCTGAGAGCAAGCAAAGCAAGTGAGAAACCAGCTGAGGCACCCGCCGAGGCAGAAGCACAGGAGGCATAATTATGGCAGCAAACAACGAAATCCGTTACCTCACCCCCCTCACAGTCGACACAAAGAAGAAGAAATATTGCCGTTTCAAACGCAGCGGTATCAAATATATCGACTATAAAGATCCAGAGTTTTTGAAGAAATTCCTCAACGAGCAGGGAAAGATTCTTCCTCGCCGTATCACAGGAACTTCACTCAAGTTCCAGCGTAGAGTGGCACAGGCTGTAAAGCGTGCTCGTCACCTTGCCCTCCTTCCCTACGTAACAGACTTGATGAAATAATCATTTTTCTAACCTGATAAAAGCAACAACAATGAAAGTAATTCTTAAAGAAAATGTAGCCAGTTTAGGTTATAAGGATGATGTGGTTGAGGTAAAAGACGGTTATGGCCGCAACTATCTCATCCCTCAGGGTCTTGCTATCATAGCATCCAATGCAGCTCTTAAGCAGCTTGCAGAGAATCAGCGTCAGGTTGCCCACAAGATTGCCAAGATCCGTGAAGAGGCTCAGGCAGCAGCAGCAGCTCTCGAAGGCGTAAAAGTTACAATCGCAGCCAAGACAAGTGCCACAGGCACAATCTTCGGTTCAGTAGGAGCTGTACAGATAGCAGAAGCGCTTGAGAAACTTGGTCATGTTGTAGACCGCAAGCTCATCAACCTCAAGGATACAATCAAATCAGTAGGCGTATACGAAGCCGTTGTGAAATTCCACAAAGAGGTAGAGCAGCCTATTGAGGTTGAGGTTATCGCTGAAGTAGAGGAGTAATTTCTCTATTTTCGATAAAATAAAAATCTTCCGGAGGCTAACCTCCGGAAGATTTTTATTAAATTTTATTTGTAGATTTTTTTTTTGTAATAATTAGGAAGAATTTGTAACTTTGCGGGCGAAAGCGGTTGACCATTGGTCATTAATAGGGAATCGGGTGCGAATCCCGGACAGTCCCGCTGCGGTGAGTCTCATTAAGACTCCGGTGAAAATCTCTTTGCCACTGATGATTATATCGGGAAGGCACACCGGAAGTTGAGACGAGTCCGAAGACCTGCCGTTTTTGCGGAAGCCGAAAAATTGAAAGGCTTCCGGATATGTAATAACGCTCTTTCGAGGAGAAGAGAACATATGAGACCAAAATTATTAACAGCTATCTTGGCATTCATCACATTTGTTCAGGCTCATGCGGATGTAGAGACGGACACCACAGCGCGCGATCTTCAGGAATTTGAGGTTGTGTCTGAGCGTGTGCGCAAGGAGGTGACAAGCACAGCGCCTTTGTTTAATCTCACAAATGAGAGAATGAAGACGATGGGTGTCACGGATATCTCTGATGCGCTGCACAGGCTGCCGGGGGTAAACATACGTGACTACGGTGGCGCCGGAGGTATGAAAACCGTTTCGGTGCGCGGTTTTGGCACAACGCATACCGGTGTAATATACGATGGCATAGTTCTCAGCGACTGTCAGAGCGGCAAAATCGACCTTCAACGCTATTCTTTGGATAATCTCGGAAGCATATCGCTTGTAGTGGGTGATAATAATGATATATTCGTTCCCGCCAAGGCTTCGGCATCTGCAGCAACTGTGATTCTCACCACGCAATCAGTGCCGGCTCCGCACGATTCATTATGGCATGTAACAGGGCAGATGAGATTCGGAGCATTCGGCACATATAACCCATATTTCAATATAGGAAAGTCGTTGTCAAGGAAATTCTCTTTCTCGGTTATAGGAGAATATACACATGCCAGAAACAATTATCCGTTTACATTATTCAATGGCATACTTGTAACCAGGGAACACCGCAACAACAGCAAGATGAATTCATGGCATGGTGAGGCAAATGTCCGCTGGCGACCTACAGGCGCGTCTACACTTGATGCAAAACTCTATTACTACGATAACAACCGCGAACTGCCCGGAGCTGTGATTCTCTACAATCCGGTATGCAAAGAGAAGCTGCGCGACCGCAATTTCTTCGGTCAGCTTACTTACAAGAATCTTTCGGTAGAGAAATTTTCGTTTCAGGGATTGGCAAAGTTCAATTGGGATGCATCCCATTATCATGATGAGAATGGAAAATATCCGGGAGGAGAACTTAACGAACTCTATTATCAGCGCGAGATGTATGCTTCCGGGTCGGCATTGTATATGCCTACAGACAAATTGAGTTTCAACTATTCCGCAGACTATATATATAATGTAATGACCACAAACCAAATGGATGTGGTTGGTCCATGGCGTCATTCCGTATTGCAATCGCTTACCGGTAAATTCCAGAATTCATGGTTGGTGGCAACTGCGCGGTTGCTATGGTCTATATATGATAATGGAGCAAAATCCGGAAACAGTTCAAGGGATGAGAATAAATTGTCGCCGTCTTTGAGCGTGTCAGTGCAGCCTGTGCGCAACAGATTGTTTTTTGTGAGGGCATCATACAAGAATATTTTCAGGATGCCAACGTTCAATGAGAGCTACTATTTCCAGATGGGCAGTACATCACTGCGTCCTGAGGATACTGATCAATTGAATTTAGGGCTTACGTGGCAGAAAAACAATGCAGGGTGCTTTGGCGCTGTGGTGCTTACAGGAGATATCTACTATAATAATATCAAGAACAAGATTGTGGCCATTCCACAAAATATGTTCCAATGGACAATGACCAATCTTGACAAGGCTCGTGCATTCGGAGCAGACGTTACTGCAAATATGACTTTCAATATTGCTAAAGAACAAGAGATTGTATTTGCCGGAAATTACAGTTGGCAGCGCGTTCAGCCTCGCACACATAAAGATAATGCTGATTATAACAAGCAAGTGGCATATACTCCGATTCATTCCGGAGCACTTTCTTTAAGCTGGATTAATCCGTGGGTTGATGTGGTTTTTCATGGTGTGGGAGCAAGTGATAAATACGCGTCCAATACCAATCTCTCAATCACCCGGATAAAAGGATATTTGGATTTTGGCGCTGCAATAATGCACAACTTTAAGATAAAAAGAAATACGATAGATTTAGGGTTTGATCTGACGAACCTGTTTGATACTCAATATGAGATTGTAGCCAATTATCCTATGCCCGGAAGAGCATGGAAATTTACAGCGACATATAAATTCAATTAGGTGTCAGGGATATTTTTAAAGATAGAAATAACTTAAAATACAAGACGAAATGAAAAAATTTGGATTACTTATAATATCAGCCATGCTCGCTGCCGGTTTCACAGCTTGCAGCGATGATGACAACAACGGACAGACTGTAGAAACAGTCAGTGGATTTTATACCATTAACGGTGGTCGTAAAAGCACAAGTATTCCATCTTCCTTGACTGCGTATAGTTACGAGTCAGATACTTCAACGCCGGCTTTGCAGGATGCTTTTGAGAACGCAAATGGTATAAGCCTTGGTGATGGCGCTCAAAAAGCTGTGATTTACGGATCGAAAATGTATATAGCAATGTACACCTCAAATATCATTTGGGTTGTGGATCCTATTTCACTAAAGATTATCAAACAAATCACACCGGAAGGTAATGCTCAAAGCCCACGCGCAGTTGTTGCAAAGAATGGTAAGGTTTATTTCTCCATGTATAACGGTTATATCAGCGAAATGGATACTACAACCCTCACTTTGGACAGGGAAATTCAAGTAGGTCCGAATCCGGATCAGATAGCATTGAGCGGAAATAAGATTATCGCTGCATGTTCTGATGGACAGAATTCAAAGAATGGATATCTGAACAGCTGCATATCTATAGTAGACCTAAGCTCATGGACTGAAACAAAGATTCAGGATCTTGAGAAAGTGCTTAACCCGACAGACGCTGCCTCAAATGGTACAGATGTGTTTGTGGTATGTAAAGGTAATTATGGAACAAAACCGAGTGTGGTTAAGAAAGTTGTAGGAAATGATGTTGAAGAAGTATGTAACGGAACTTTGATTGCAGTTAATGACAACAAACTCTATGTAATTGATGCTCCTTATGTAAGCGGTGCAACCAACAAAGATGATTTTACATACAAGGTTTATGATGTTGATACTCTTACTGAACTTGGCAACATTGCTACAATGACAAAAGATACAGATTCGTGGATCGATTATCCAAATGGGGTGGCAGTTGATCCCGTGAGCAAGGATATCGTTATGATT
Organism: uncultured Sangeribacter sp.; assembly: GCA_964515455.1. Lineage (GTDB taxonomy): Bacteria > Bacteroidota > Bacteroidia > Bacteroidales > Muribaculaceae > Lepagella. The sequence continues at coordinate 33,823 of CAZEUD010000009.1, read as the reverse complement.
TCATATACGCTCGATGCATTGGGAACACCGCAATATGGAGAGTTATGCTATGTCAACATATATGATTCAACAGGCAAATTCAAGAGACGTGTAGAGTGTGGTGTCGGTGCGCGTGCCATCACATTCATACATAAGACTGAAATCAAGTAATTATGATATATAGATTGGTAGGTAGAGCAAGAGTGATGAACTTGCTGACCATTTTCGTAGTTGTGGCTTTCCTTGCGGGATGCAAGGGAAGCCATACCTCTTCTTCAGACAGTACTGAAGGGGAAAAACTTGAATTGCGATATGCAGAGAATCTCTCTATCTCCGAGCATCCGGGGTATGTGGAAGCCACAGTGCGCAATCCATGGGACACTACAAAAACTTTGCAAAGATATATTCTGGTTCCACGGGATAGAGCATTACCGGCAAATATACCTGAAGGCACTCTGGTGAGAGTGCCGGTGACAAATGCACTTGTATATTCCACAGTTCACAACAGTCTGATTTCAGAGCTCGGTTGCATGGATGCAATTGGCGGTATATGCAATTCAAAATATGTCAACAATCAGGAACTTCAAAAACGTCTTACTTCCGGGAAAATTGTGGATTGTGGAGTCAGTCTGAGTCCGGATCTGGAAAAAATCATCAAGCTTAATCCTCAGGTGATAATGCTTTCCCCTTTTGAGAACAATGACAAATATGCAAAAGTGGGAGAGCTTAACATCCCTATTATCGAATGTGCAGACTATATGGAAACTTCGGCACTTGGAAGAGCAGAGTGGGTGAAGTTCTATGGGATGCTTTTCGGACAGACAGAGAAAGCCGACAGTATGTTTAGTAATACTGAAAGCAATTATATTCGGTTGAAGGAGATGGCTGCAAAAGCCGATAGCAAGCCGAAAGTGATAATCGACCAGCGTTATGGTCAGGTATGGAATGTGCCCGGAGGTGTTTCCACTATGGGAAGGCTTATAGAAGATGCCGGAGGAATAAATCCCTTCAATGGTTATCCACAGAGCGGAAGCGTGCCGCTGGCTCCAGAAAAAGTGCTTGCAGAGGCTCATGATGCCGATATCTGGTTTGTAAGATACAATCAGGAGAAGGAGAAATCAATGAAAGAACTCGCAACCGATGCTCCGGTAAATTCTCAATTCAAGGCTTACAAGGATGGCAATGTTTATGGTTGCAACACAAGGTATATTGATTTTTATGAGGAGACACCTTTTCATCCTGACAGACTTCTTGAGGATTTCATATCCTTAATGCATCCGGAATTGAAAATCTCCGATTCACATCATTATTATCATCTGATGCAATAATCAATATTCTTTAGCGTAATAAAATAGGGCACACAAGATTACGTGTGCCCTATATTTACTATAAAAATGAGATTCATAATATTATCCATATCGCTTGTAGCATTGTTTTTCCTGAATCTGTTTATAGGTTCCGTTCATATCCCTGCAGAGCAGGTTATAGATATTCTTTTCTTTAATGCGGACCCTGATGGTCCGCTACGTTTCATAGTGATAGGGAGTCGTCTCCCTCAGGCCATAACAGCCATTCTTGCCGGAGCAGCATTGACAGTATCTGGTTTGATGCTGCAAACAGCATTTCGCAATCCCCTTGCCGGACCCTCCATTTTGGGAATCACATCCGGTTCAAGCCTCGGAGTGGCATTTGTTATCTTATTTCTCGGCGGATCCGTGTCGGCAGCCGGTTATTCTTTCGGTGGATATATGGCAATTCTGATCGGTTCTTTTGTAGGTAGCATCGCTATAATGGGATTGTTGCTGTTGTTTTCAATGTGGCTGAAAAATGACCTGCTGTTGCTGATAGCCGGTATTATGGTAGGGTATCTTACTTCATCTGTTATAACATTGTTGAATTATCTTTCCACCGCCGAAGGAGTTCATGGATATGCGATGTGGGGTATGGGTAATTTCAATGGTGTAGCACTCGGACAGATACCGATGTTCTCAATAGCCATTGGAGCCGGATTGCTGTTGTCAATTCTTATGGTGAAACCGTTGAATGTGATTTTGCTTGGTGAGAATTACGCTACCAATCTCGGAGTGAAGATGCAATGGGTTCGCAATATGCTTCTGGTAACAACCGGATTGCTAACATCCGTGGTTACGGCTTTCTGCGGGCCTGTCTCTTTTATAGGGTTGGCAGTGCCGCATGTGGTGCGGATGATCTTCCGCACTTCCGACCATCGAATAATCATTCCGGGATGTATATTGACGGGAGGTGTGGCAGGGTTGGTGTGCAATCTGCTTTGTATATTACCGGAAAAGATAGTGCTTCCGCTTAATGGAGTAACCCCATTGATAGGTGTGCCTGTGATAATGTATGTGATTTTCAAGGAAAGATTCAAGAAGAGATGAAAGAGACAATAAAGGTTAGAAAGCTCATAACCGGTTATCGGAGTTCCCATGGCAACATCAATATCACCGGACCTCTTGACGCATCTCTTTACAGCGGGGAACTGACTTCACTGTTGGGGCCGAATGGTGCCGGAAAATCAACATTGCTCAGGACTCTGGCCGGTTTTCAGAAACCGCTTTCTGGAAAGGTGGATATTGAGGGTAAGAATGTCTGCAACTACAGTGGTAAAGAATTGGCACGCACCATAAGCGTGGTTCTCACGGAGAAACCGCTGCTTGAGAATATGGATGTTGAGACCTTGGTGGGACTTGGCAGAGCGCCTTACACCGGCTTTTGGGGGCGCTTCACTGATGCAGACAAAGAGGCTGTGAACAGTGCGATAAAGTTGATGGGGATAGAAGCATTACGGCACAGGATGGTTCAGAGCCTGAGCGACGGAGAGAGGCAGAAAACAATGATTGCCAAAGCATTTGCACAGGAAACGCCGATTATTTTCCTTGACGAACCAACAGCTTTCCTTGACTATCCGAGCAAGGTTGAGATAATGCTGCTTCTGCATTCACTTGCGCATCAACTCCAAAAAACCATTTTCATGTCGACACATGATTTGGATATGGCTTTGCAATTGTCAGATAGAATATGGCTTATGGATAAGGAGATAGGGGTTACCACCGGTACGCATCAGGAACTAACAAATTCCGGGGTTCTTGAAAGATATTTTGTTCGTCCGGGTATTCGTTTTGACCGGACAGACGGTTTGTTCAAGATAATACGCGATTGATGATGGAAACCGATGGATTTGTGATTGCAGCAGTGTCTTCAGGAAGCGGGAAGACTACAGTGGCTAATGGATTGTTGAGGGGATTGCGCAGGCAAGGATATAAAGTTGCTCCATTCAAAGTCGGTCCGGATTATATTGATACGCATTACCATAAGATAGCATCCGGAAGAGATTCAATCAATCTTGATATTTTCATGAGTAGTGAGGAGCATGTCGGAGGATTGTATAAGAAATATACAGAGGGGTGCGACATTGCCATTATAGAAGGGGTGATGGGACTTTTTGACGGATACGATAGAGAAATGGGGAGTGCTGCGCATATTGCAAAATTGCTTGATTTGCCCGTTGTGCTTCTTATTAATTCTGCATCATCTGCATATTCATTGGCTGCAGTGCTTACCGGATTCAGGGTATTTGATCCAAAAGTGAAGATTGCCGGAGTAATATTCAATAATGTGGCATCGGACAATCATTTGAGGCTGCTTGTGAAAGCGGCGGAGGATTCGGGCATCAAATGTCTGGGTCATATAAGCAGAGACAGAGATTTGACAGTGCCCTGCCGGCACCTTGGTTTGTCGCTTGAAGATGATGATATTATCAATTGCTTTATAGATAAGGCGGCAAATGCGGTGGAAAAAGGTGTGAATTTGGAGGATCTTGTATATGAAATTCAGAAATTGAATTGTACTCATGGCTCAGGGAATAAGACAACAATTGTAACTTACGAAGAAACAGGGGATATTGCAGATAACAAGAACTTGGAGACGGGTATAATTGCAGTGGCACATGACGAAGCTTTCAACTTTATATATCCCGAGAATATACAAGCTTTGAAATTTCTGCGTTTGTTTAAAGGGAGGAGGATGCGTATAGTTGAATTTTCGCCATTGCGGGATAAACAGATTCCGGAAGCTGAATTTGTATATCTGCCCGGGGGATATCCTGAACTATATAAAGAGAGATTGTCTGCCCATGTCAGTATGAGGGAATCTGTGAAAAGGTTTGTGGAAGATGGAGGGTATGCACTTGCCGAATGTGGAGGAATGCTTTATCTTGGAGATGATATTGATGGTTGGGATATGTGCGGAGTGTTTCCGTTATCTGCCACCATGGATGGTGCCAGGTTGCATTTGGGTTATCGTACTGTAAAATTTAAGGATTTCGAGTTACGGGGACATGAATTCCATTATTCAAGAGTTGAGGAAAAGTGTGCCATACCATCAATAGCAAAGCAGACGGATGTGAGGGGAGACGAGATAACTACGCCTGTATATAGATATAAGAATTGTATTGCCGGATACACTCATTTTTATTGGGCAGATAAAAATATAAGTGATATATATATTTGAAATGAGAGCGATAATGTTGGGAGGTACCGGAAGCGATGTGGGAAAAAGCATCCTGGCTGTAGGATTGTGCCGTATCTTCAGGCAGGATGGATATAATCCCGCGCCTTTCAAGGCGCAAAATATGGCTCTTAATTCATTTGTCACTCCGGATGGTCTTGAAATAGGCAGGGCACAGGCTGTTCAGGCTGAGGCTGCCGGAATAGAGTGCGAGGCGGATATGAATCCGGTACTTCTCAAGCCATCGGGAGAAATGACTTCACAGGTGGTGCTCCTCGGCAAACCTGTCGGGAATAAAGATGCATATCAATATTTCAGGCGTGAGAATAAAGAGCCGTTAAGGAAAGAGGTGCAAGCAGCGTTCGATCGACTAAGCAGTCGGTATAATCCCATAGTGATGGAGGGAGCCGGGAGTGTGGCAGAGATGAATCTTCAGGATTCGGATATCGTGAATATGCCAATGGCGGAGTATGCTGATGCAGCGGTTGTTCTTGTGGCAGATATTGACCGGGGTGGGGTATTTGCAGCAGCTTATGGCTCTATAATGCTTCAACCTGAGAAATATCGCAAACTCATCAAAGGGATTATCATCAATAAATTTCGCGGGGATCTGAATCTTTTTCAAAAAGGGAGGAAGATGATGGAGGAGATTTGCGGAGTTCCGGTGATAGGTGTAGTGCCATATATGGAAGATATTCATATTGAAGAGGAGGATTCTGTTTCATTGGCAAAGAAGAATACCATACACATTGAAAATGGAAAAATTAATGTGGCAGTGGTATTGACTCCGCATATTTCAAATTTTACAGATTTTGATACAATAGCAAGGGATCAGAGAGTGCATGTTTATTTTACTTATGATCCAAATGAAATTAAGGTGGCGGATATAATATTGCTTCCGGGAAGCAAAAATACAATTTCGGATCTGCAGACATTGCGCGAAAATGGTTGCGCATCGGCAATCATGGAATCGGCTGCCGCGGGTGCTTCTGTGATGGGTATTTGCGGAGGATACCAGATGATGGGTGAGGAGATATCTGATCCTGAGGGTATAGAGGGTGAACAAAGAACTGTAGCCGGTCTCGGATTGCTTCCAGTAAAAACCATCTTGAGAGAGTCGAAGACATTGCAGCGTGTATTTTTCTCAATCAATGGAGGAGATGCAGACAATGAAGGGTATGAGATACACATGGGTAGCACCACACTTTTCCCCGGGGCTGAATCCTTGGTGATAAAGGAGGATGGCAATGGAGATGGTTGTAAGAGAGGAGAAAAAATATGCGGTAGTTACATACATGGTATTTTGGATAATCCGGAGGTGATTGATTTATTACTTTATCCACACGTCAGGAAGAGGGGGATGCCGGCGAAAGGGAATGTAGAATCATACCATAACTATAAGAACAGACAATATGATATTTTGGCGGAAAGATTACGCGGCTGTCTTGATATGGAATTGTTATATAAAATTATGCAGGGATGATTGAAGGACATGGTGATGACCTTTATCGTTATGGAGATAAGATAAGGTATAATTTCAGCACAAATATAGTTTCTGATTCGGATCATACAGGATTGAAAAAATATCTTTCATCCGTTATGGACTGTATCGGGAGTTATCCGGAACCGGAACCATACTCTTTGGAGCGTATGATTGCAAAAAAGGAGGGTATAGGAATGGAAAATGTGGTGGTGACAAATGGTGCCACAGATGCCATGTATCGTATCGCGCATATATTTCAAGGTAAGGAATCAGCTATATATGCACCCTCATTCCGTGAATATCAGGATGCTTGCAATGCATATGGTCACAAGATATTCTATTTCAATCGCAATTCCACAATTCCGGAAGAAGCCGAATGTATATGGCTGTGCAATCCTAACAATCCTTCCGGAGAGATTAATGGAAAACGAAGGTTGTTGCAACTTGCCATGAATCGTGTAAATGCATGTATAGTAATTGATCAGGCATACGCTGATTATACCATCTTGCCGGTATTGACTGCAAAAGAGGCCGTGAGTTGTGGAAATATAGTGTTGCTCAGTTCTTTGACCAAACGATATGCAATCCCCGGTTTAAGGATAGGTTATGCTGTGACATCCAAAGCTCTGGCTGATGAAATACGCAATGCAGGGATGCCATGGGCTGTTAATTCCCTTGCCATAGAAGCCGGTAAATATCTTGTAACGCATTCCGATGAATATAGAATTGATGCCGGTATGCTTCATTCTGAAGCCATGAGGCTTGCTGCCGAATTCAGGAAAATGGGCATAGAAGTGATGCCGTCAGACTGCAATTTTATTTTATGCAGGCTTCCAAAATCTTCATCTGCGGAATTGAAAGATTTTCTGGTTGAAAAATTCGGTATATTGATTAGGGATGCTTCGAATTTTGAGGGTCTTGATGAAAGATATTTCAGGGTGGCGGCACAGAGCGGGGAGCAGAATGATATGTTGATAAAAGCTGTAAGGGAATGGATTGGATAGATACATTGTGGGGTGGAGGGATGATGGCGTTAATCCCTTTGTTGGCAGGGTGGCTGCTTGACCGGCTGCTCGGAGATCCGGCATGGTTGCCACATCCGGTTGTGGCTTATGGGAAGATCATTTCGTATTGCGAACATAGGTTGAATAAAGGTAGTGACCGAAAGAGAAACGGAATGTTTATGGCTATAGCTCTTGTAGCGGTAATATTTATGCTCGCATGGGCAATTCTTGCATATCTGTCGCCATTGCCTGCGTTGAAAATGATAATCGAAACTGCAGGTGTTTTCTATTGTCTTGCCGGCAAAACATTGTCGGATGAGGTCAGGATGGTTTTTGAAGCCTGTTCAAAAGGGCTTGAAGCAGCACGACGGCAAGTGGCAAGGATTGTCGGTCGCGACACCGCCTCACTCAGTGAGCAGGAGATTAAGACAGCGGCATTGGAGACACTGGCTGAAAATCTAAGCGATGGGGTGATAGCCCCCATATTCTGGTATATATTGCTCGGACTGCCCGGAATGTTGGCATATAAAATGGTCAACACCCTTGATTCCATGATTGGCTATAAGAACGAAAGATATAAGGATTTCGGATGTTTTGCTGCGAAAATGGATGATGTGGCCAACTATATTCCGGCACGCCTTACCGCAGTGCTAATGGTAGTGGCTTCCGGTAAATTCAGCCTGTTCTCATTTGTAAGGAGATATGGCAGTTGCCATGCCAGTCCGAATTCCGGATATCCTGAAGCTGCCTTGGCTGGTATTCTTGATTGCCGCTTTGGGGGTACACACGACTATTTCGGGGAGGCTGTATATAAACCCTATATCGGTATAAATCCCCGACAACTTACCGATTCAGATATGCACAGGTCCATCAGCATTTGCTTTCGCGCAGAATTGATGATGCTTTTGTTTGCAATAGGAATAGCAATTATTTCTTCTGTTTTCGTTTGACGAGTATTGAGATAATGGTGGTCACGGCCAAAGCCCACGGATAATATAGATAAGGCCAGGGAGCCGCGGGGGATATGCCGGCAAGCCCTGTCGCGAGCAGTGTCTGTGCGCCGTAAGGAATCAGACATTGCACGATGCAGCTGCAGGTGTCGAGCAGAGAAGCTGTTTTCTTTGGCGTCACCCCGTATTTCCGGGAAATGTCGCGGCTGAGAGAGCCGACGGTTATTATGGCAACAGTGTTGTTGGCTGTGCATAGATTCACCACGCTCACAAGCGCTGCAATACATGCTTGTGCTCCGCGTGCCCCCTTCACTTTGGCAGTCAGTTTCCGGAGCATCCAGTCGATTCCTCCGGTAGCTTTTATCATTCCCAGCATTCCGGCGGCAAGGAGAGTGATAATGATGAGTTGTCCCATGGAATCTATACCACCTCCCATCAGTTTGCAAGCTTCAATCAATGGAATTCCGCGGAATAGACCGAATATTAAGCAAGAGAGAATGCCGGTGAGCAACACGATAGTAACGTTAAGACCCGTCAGAGAAAGAACGATAATCAATAGATATGGCGTGACGAGCCACCAAGGCTCTGTCTGTTCCGGAGCTTGTAATTGTGCTTCCTGTCCTATAAACATATAAAGTACAAGGGATGCAATGGCAGCGGGTAACACTGTTTTAAGGTTGGCTTTGAATTTATCTGACATTGAGCATCCCTGAGTGCGAGTGGCAGCGATGGTAGTGTCGGAGATGAAAGATAGATTGTCTCCGAAAAAAGCCCCTCCTAATGCTGTGGCTACATAAAGCGACAAGTTGCCTCCGCCTTGTGATGCCAACTCGACAATTAGCGGCACCAGAGCTACCACGGTGCCTACGGATGTGCCGATGGATATGGATATGAAGCAAGCAGCTGCAAATATTGCCGGAAGTAAGAATGATGAGGGGAAGGCATTCAGGGTCAATGCAACTGTTGCATCGATAGCCCCTATACCTTTTGCAAGCGCAGCAAAACCTCCGGCAAGCACAAAAATCCATACCATATAAAGGATATTGGAATGTCCGGCAGCGCTGGAGAAGATCTCTATCCTCTCCTGCAATTTCTTATGACGGCAAATAATCACGCTCCAAACTGAGGCCGCAAGCAGAGCGACAGCAATCGGCATTACATAGAAATCGCCGATAATAAGCGACACTGCCACATACATCAGCAAAAACACTACGGCTGGTGAAAGAGACAACCATCCCGGTATGGGGGAAGTTTTTTTCGTTTGTACCATAATTTTATTTTGACCTTTATTTAGAATTCAATTTGAGTTAACGAGCCGTAAGGAGGCTGCTTATTGAAAACATTGTTTATATCTGCCATTCCGGCAATAAGCATTGCGTTCATGATAATTCCGGCATGACAGAAAACAAGTATATCCTGATAGCCGCTGTCTTTCATATTGTTGATGAAGTTTCTGACGCGGTTATTCTGTTCGGCAAATGATTCTCCTCCCGGCGGGGCTATGTTAATCCAGTCATCAAACCATTGTTGAAGTCGTGGATCCTTTATATCGTCATATCTTTGCATCTCCCAATTGCCGAAATTCATTTCAAGAAGTCGATTATCCGAAACGGCTTGAGGATATCCACAATAATCAGCAAGCATGCGACATCTGGAGAGCGGACTGCTGAAGACAGCATCGAAATCTTTCCCCATTTTGTTAATTATAGCTTCAATATTGCTTTTCACAACAGATGCTTCTTCATGAAAAGAGGGCTTTACATTCACATCCGATATGCCATAGCACACCCCCGGCTCTATATCCACTGCAGTATGTCTTACAAATGTTATTTGCATTGATTTCTGTTTATCAAAAATACTTTGTAACTCCAACGGATTGGAAATTATCCATTTCATTAATCATCCTCACAGCCGAGTCAACTATTGGATAAGCGCATACTGCTCCGGTACCTTCCCCGAGACGCATCCCAAGGTGAAGGATTGGGTCGGCATTTAGATATTGCAACATTAACTTATGACCGGATTCGTCTCCTTGATGACCGAACAAAGCATAATCAAGCACTTCCGGATACAATTTCGAAGCTGCAAGAATAGATGCAGTCATTATAAATCCGTCAACAAGAATAATCATGCCAAGTTCAGCAGCCCTGAGCATTCCTCCTACAGCCATCACCATCTCATACCCTCCGAACCATGCCATATAGCTTTCTACAGAACCATCACCGTTGTAATTTTTCCATGCTCTTGTAAGCACATCAAGTTTATGTCGGATGCCGGGTTTGTCTAATCCGGCACCGGCACCGATGCAATCAGCAAGCGAGATTCCGGTAAAAGCGTGCATCCACATGGAAGATGAGGAAGTATTGCCGCTTCCCATTTCACCGAAACTGACAATATTACAGCCGTCTCCATACACCATATCCACCACTTTCGCTCCACGTTCTATGGCGAGTTCCATCTCGTCCGGAGTCATGGCCGGTCCATTAAGGAAATTCCGAGTTGATTTGCGTATTTTGCAGTCAATTATGCCTCTTCCTGCAGGTATATCGTAATCTACACCGGCGTCTGCCAATATGAGTTTGAAGCCGTGCTGGTGGCAAAGGAAATTGATACCGGCACCCCCATGAGAGAAATGAGAAAGCTGCTGCCATGTTACCTCTTTGGGAGATACGGACACACCTTCCTCTATAATGCCGTGGTCAGCTGCGAAGAGAATATTATGAGGTTTGGATAATTCCGGGTTCAACGTCTGTTGAATAAGACCAACCTTTGCAGCAAGTGTTTCCAGTTTTCCTAAAGAGCCTTTGGGTTTGGTGAGAAAATCTATCTTTTCAAGCAGGTCTTTTTCAATCCCTTTTGATGGAGAAACAATATTGAAATTTTTCATAAGTGGCTAATAAAAATAAATTGATATATGTTTAAAGTAGCTAAGAAACTTTAAACATGATGAGGAGTTTATTTTATTTTGACAGGAATACCGGAGACTGTGAGGAAAACTTCATCAGCGTGGGATGCTATAAATTGGTTGAACCAACCTTGCACATCCGTAAACCGTCGGGTCATGGCATTGGGAGATACTCCACCTGAACCAATCTCGTTGGAAACAAAAATGTAAGTTGCTTCATGAGAGGTGAATTTCTGAAATTCCTCTTTTAATTTTGTCAGAGATTCTTTTACGTTTTCATTATATTTGAAAAACACGTTGGTCACCCACATGGTAACACAATCTATGAGGACGGTCTTGCCTGATAGATTCAATTTTCCAAGATCTGTTTCTTCCTCCACTGTAGTCCAGTTCGAGCCTCTCCGTTGGCGATGAATACGGACACGTTCACGGAATTCATCATCAATTACGTGGGCTGTGGCCAGATAGACAGGCTTGTCGGAATATTTGAGCGCGAGTGATTCGGAAAATTCGCTTTTGCCGGAACGCTGTCCACCTGTGACCAATATAATCTTTTTACCGCTCATAGATATCGGATATTTCTTTTAAAGTTCCCATGCCGTTGCATATTATAACTACTCTCTTCATTCCGTTGCAAAATTACTAAATATATCCGACAACCTGAAAACAGAAAACTGAAAATAAAAAACTGATAACAAATGCACAAGATTTGGGAAAATGAGCACATTTTAAGAAATTTTTATTAACTTTGCAGCGAATTGTGTAAATATACGAATAATCTACAAACTAAAGATATATCTAATTATGAGTTTGAACATCATTGTATTGGCCAAGCAGGTGCCCGACACCCGCAATGTCGGCAAGGATGCGATGAAGGCTGACGGCACAATCAACCGTGCCGCATTGCCGGCGATCTTCAATCCTGAAGATCTCAATGCCCTTGAGCAGGCCCTTAAGTTGAAAGAGATGTATCCCGGCACAACAGTGACATTGCTCACAATGGGTCCGGCTCGTGCGGCTGAGATTGTGCGTGAAGGACTTTATCGCGGTGCCGACAAGGGAATAGTGCTTTCCGACCGAGCATTTGCCGGAGCAGACACCCTTGCCACATCTTATGCCTTGAATGCAGCAGTTCGCAAGATAGGGAAATATGATCTTATTATAGGAGGTCGTCAGGCAATTGACGGTGATACCGCGCAGGTCGGTCCGCAGATTGCTGAGAAATTGAAACTCCCGCAGGTTACTTATGCAGAGGAGATAGTTGAGGTGAAAGATGGCAAAGCCATAGTGAAGCGTCGTCTTGAAGGTGGCGTAGAGACTGTGAAGGCTCCTCTTCCATTGGTGATTACAGTAAACGGCTCAGCTGATGAATGCCGTCCGCGCAATGCCAAGAACGTACAGAAATACAAATATGCAGCTGTACCTTCGGAGGTTGCTGATGACGAAGCCAAGAAAGCATTCATCGCAGCCCGTCCGTATCTTGAGATCGGAGAATGGAACACTCAGACAGTGGAGGCAGATTTGTCACAGTGCGGTCTTGCCGGGTCTCCCACAAAGGTTAAAAGCATCGAGAATGTGGTGTTTACCGCCAAAGATGCCCGCCGTGTTGAGAATAACGAGGAAGAACTTGAAGGTCTCGTAAAAGAATTAATCGCTAACCATACAATCGGCTAAACCATGGCAACAGACAAAAACAATTTGATCGTATATTGCGAATATGAGGATGGCAAGGTGGCAGATGTCAGCCTGGAGCTCCTCACAAAGGGTCGCACACTGGCCGATAAACTCGGAATCAAGCTTGAGGCTGTAGTGGCAGGCGATAACCTTAAAGATATTGAGAAACAGATTTTCCCTTACGGAGTGGATACGGTTTACAAGGTGGAGGACAAGCGTCTTTATCCCTATACCTCCCTTCCCCACAGCTCCATATTGATCAACCTTTTCAAGGAGATAGAGCCGCGCATCGCCTTTATGGGCGCAACGGCAATCGGTCGTGACCTCGGCCCACGCGTGTCATCGGCACTGCACAGCGGTCTTACCGCTGACTGTACCGCCCTTGAGATTGGTGATCACAAGGATCCGAAGACCGGAACAGAATATAAAGACCTGCTCTATCAGATACGCCCTGCATTCGGAGGAAACATCGTTGCAACGATTGTGAATCCTGACTGCCGTCCGCAGATGGCTACAGTGCGTGAGGGTGTGATGAAGAAAGAGGTCAAAGATTCCAACTATTCCGGTGAGGTAGTGAATCTTGATGCTAATAAATATACTAATCCCGAGGATTATGTAGTAGAGGTAATTGGCCGTCATATTGAGAAATCAAAGGTGAATCTGAAAGGTGCTCCTGTTGTAGTGGCCGGTGGCTACGGTGTAGGAAGCAAGGAGAATTTCGATTTGCTGGAGAAACTGGCGGATGTGCTCGGAGGAGAACTTGGAGCGAGCCGTGCAGCTGTGGATGCCGGATGGATCGACCATGACCGTCAGATTGGCCAGACAGGAGTCACAGTGCGTCCGAAGCTCTATATCGCATGCGGTATATCAGGTCAGATACAGCATATTGCCGGTATGCAGGACAGCTCTATCATCATCTCCATCAATTCAGATCCTGATGCTCCTATCAATACTATAGCCGATTATGTCATTACCGGCAAGATGGAGGATGTAGTTCCCAAATTAATCAAGTATTATAAAAAGAATTCCAAATAAGCCATGGCTAATTTTTATACAGACAATGAGTCGCTGAAGCTTCATCTTAATCATCCTATGATGAAGAAGATTGTGGAGCTTAAAGAGAGAAACTTCGCAGATGCGGATAAATTCGACTATGCTCCCCAGAATTTCGAGGATGCCATGGACAGCTATGACCGTGTGCTTGAGATTGTAGGTGAACTTTGCGGAGAGGTTATTGCTCCGAATGCAGAGGATGTGGATCATAACGGACCGAAGGTTGTCAACAACCGTGTGGTGTATGCCGAAGGCACAAAGAAAAACCTCGATGCCTGCCGCAAGGCGGGTTTGATGGGTATGTCAATGCCGCGCAAGCTCGGAGGTCTTAATTTCCCGATTACTCCCTATATAATGGCTGCAGACATCGTAAGCCGTGCCGATGCAGGTTTTGAAAACCTCTGGGGTCTTCAGGATTGTGCAGAGACTATCTATGAATTTGCCGATGATGCCCAGAAAGAGAAATATATTCCGCGTGTATGTGCCGGAGAGACAATGTCAATGGACCTTACAGAGCCGGATGCCGGTTCGGATCTTCAGTCGGTGATGCTCAAGGCTTCACAGAAGGAGGACGGTTCATGGGTGCTCAATGGCGTGAAGCGTTTCATTACCAATGGTGACAGTGATATCCACCTGGTGCTTGCCCGTTCAGAGGAGGGCACAAAGGATGGCCGCGGTTTGTCGATGTTCATATACGACAAGAGAAATGGCGGAGTAAATGTTCGCCGTATCGAGAACAAGATGGGTATCAAGGGAAGTCCTACTTGCGAACTTGTTTACAAGGATGCTCCCTGTGAATTGGTAGGCAGCCGCAAACTCGGTCTTATCAAATATGTGATGGCATTGATGAATGGTGCTCGTCTTGGTATCGCAGCGCAGAGTGTCGGCATCAGCGAACATGCTTATCGCGAGGCTTTGCAGTATGCAAAGGAGCGCAAGCAGTTTGGCAAGGCCATCATTGAATTCCCGGCAGTTTCCGAGATCCTTTCCAATATGAAGGCTAAACTTGATGCAAGCCGCACTCTTCTGTATGCTTGCTCTCGTTTTGTTGACATGTATAAAATTTATGATGACATAGCCAAAGAGCGTAAACTTGAGCTTGAGGAGAAGAAAGAGGCTAAATATTATAGCAAACTTGCTGATGCTTTCACTCCGTTGGCAAAAGGTATGACATCTGAATTCTGCAACCAGAATGCCTATGATTGTATCCAGATCCATGGCGGTTCCGGTTTCATGAAGGATTATGCATGTGAGCAGATCTATCGCGATGCGCGAATCACTTCGATCTATGAGGGTACGACACAGCTTCAGGTAGTAGCTGCAATCCGCCACGTCACCACAGGCACCTACCTCAACTGGATCAAGGGGGAGGAAGCAAAGCAGGTGGCAGCCGAGGATGAGGCAGTAAAAGCGACCTTGCAGTTCATGACGCAGCAGCTTGCTGATGCTGTAGAAGCAGTGATGGGTGTAGAAGATACTAAATATCATGACTTCATGGCTCGCCGTCTTGTAGAGATGGCAGGCTACACAGTGATGGGCTATCTTCTGCTTGATGATGCACAGAGAGATGCATCTGTTCGCCGTTCATTGAACGTATTTGTAAAATACGGTCAGGCAGAAGTTGCAAAACACGCTGACTACATCGCCAACTTTCAGCCGGAACAACTTGCCAACTACCTTTACGAATAATCCCCTTACATACCATAAAACTAAAGGAGTCCGGTACGCACCGGACTCCTTTAGTTATGTCTTTGTGTTAACCTTAGTAAGTGAAGCCGAAATGATATAGAGGGATTATGTTGGCAATCGGAATCTCAATATCATCTTTTACTATAAAAGCATCTTTTACTTTTGCAATCTGGCGTTGCGATTTGTATTTGCCACCGATTTCAAAAGTTATATCGTTGATTCTGAAGTCAGCCACTTTGGAAGCTGTCAATGGATAATTGAGTCGCATCTGGTTATAAAAGAAAGTTTCTCTAAGATTACCAACATTGGGATTTTCCGTAGCAATAGCGCTCATCAGAGAGGGATTGTCAAGATATACTTTCTCCACTTTGCCAAGACCTCTGAATCCACTCGTGTCATCTCTTAACTGCCCAATCATTCCGGCACGCTCCAACCATGCCATGTAGTCAGGAATGTTGTTTCTGCTCACCTGTATTTCAGCTGATAAAGAATCAAAATTAGGTTTATAAGGAGCCGATTCTGCAATTAATCCAAGAAGTTGTTTCAGTTTTCTTGAGGTCGCAGCCTTCATATCGGCATATTGAGGAATATCCGTTTCCACTGTTTGACTTACCACTTGCATGATTCTATTGCTGAAATCGCCTTCCAAAGCAAAAGGATAATACCCTTCTTCAAGATATTTGCGGAATAAAGGCAATGGGTGTTCCACCCCTTCTATCTTGACTTTGCCGGAAAGAATTTCATCCAAAGTATAACTTCTATTTTGAATCTGATGAAATAGTTCAAGATATTCTCTGAATGACAATCCCTGCATATTATACATCAGTGCCCTTCGGCTGAGATCGGCTTCTCCCTTATTGATATCCAGCACGGAAGACCCCGTGAATGCAATGTGCAATTGAGGATACATGTCGCAGAGTTGTTTCAATTCTCTTGACCATCCTTTGTACTTATGCACTTCATCAATACAGAGCCAGTTTCCTCC
The DNA here is from genome assembly GCA_964515455.1 of uncultured Sangeribacter sp. Lineage (GTDB taxonomy): Bacteria > Bacteroidota > Bacteroidia > Bacteroidales > Muribaculaceae > Lepagella. The sequence continues at coordinate 17,574 of CAZEUD010000009.1, read as the reverse complement.
GTCTCTAATGAAAACCTCTGCCATTTCAACAATTGTGTGTGTTGAAAAATATAAATGATCAGCAGAAACATACAGCATATTTTTATCATCACGATGTTTTTTCAAATATTGGAGCATCATGGTTGACTTTCCAACACCTCTTGGACCGGTTAAGCCAATCATTCTTGCGTCCCAATTAATCAATGGGTATAAATATCTGTGGAAATTCATAGAGGTCTGTTTTAACCTCTCTTCCATATAAAGTGACAAACTGTAATCAATCATAACAACTGTTCTTCTTAGCTATACATTAATTTTAATCACGTAAATTTAATAAAAATATTTCAATGAGGGTACTTTTTGGAGAAATTTGTATTTCAATGAGGGTACTTTTTAGCGAAATTTGTATTTCAATGAGTGAAAAAGGGGATATATAGGGGAAATACTTGGTGGCTGGGGAAGTTTTGGGTTTAAAAGCGTTATATAATAAGTGGCTAAATATAATAGTTTTTATAAATTCACTTGATATATAAACATTCATTTTCCTGACTTCGTTACTTTTTGAATTCTAAAAAAATTTATATCTATAAATCAGACGTATAGCAACTTTTGATGGTGATTCAGGGTGACGCCGGGCATCTGATTATTTGACTTCCAAACTGGATTTTATTGATTTAGACCTCAATGCTGATGTCGGCTAAGCCGACGAGAGCCTTCCTGTAATACACCTCCCTCAGACCTCTTCCAGTGTTGTTCCTTACATCGAATGCTGCTCCTATTATGTCGTATCCTATCTGTTTGAATTCTTCTGAAATATCGAAGCAGATTCCGCAGCTATCGGCTTAAATCGGCAATTTTGCGGAAGCAAAATGATCTGCATTGCATTGCCGAGTCAAATGTAAATACATGACAATTAATACAAAATGTTTGAAAAAAATCCGCAACTATCCGCGCGTAGACCGGCCTTTGCCGGATTTGCGTTGAGGTCAAATCTTCCACATCCAACCCAAAATATTCTATAGGGTGACGCAATGACGAAGTCAGGAAACAGGAGCCTAAGACAGATATATGTATAAAACTTATATAAAAGGCGCGGAGGGTATTTGCCCCTCCGCGTCTGATTTTAGCGTCAATATCTCTTGGAATCTGATTTCCTTAACTAATCAGAACACCGGCATTTGCCAGATGAAACCAAGAGACAGCTGGTTGGTGGTATAATTTGAAGCACCGTAAGCTTTTGCAATGTCTGTGTAATCGTAGGAACGACCTACATAGGTGGCGAAGAAATGGAGATTGCGATCCTTGAAAGGATAATATTCAATACCTCCTATATAGCCCCAGGCTGTGCGGTAGCGTCCTTTCTCAATGGTTTTATTTGTCGGATCTCCTGTCTGCTGGTGAGTTTTGTAAACACCCTCATTCTCAGCCATGAATTTGCAGAATATATTCCATGCCGGATGGAAACGATAGTTTAAGTGAAGCACAAACGACATGATTTCTGTCTTGGCAGCTTTGTAGCCGGTTTCTTCCTGCCAGCCGTCAGGCTGAACTATATTGGTGATGATGCCTGTGCGATCTACACCCTCACGTGAATATGCCCAGTCGAAATAAGCCTGTACTTTTTCAGAGAAGTTGAAGTCATTACCAAGGGCAAAATACCATTTATGCTCCTTCTTGGTCTCATTCATGAATGAAGCTGACCAACGAGTTTTATAAACATCACCGAAATTACCATTCCAGTTCAACGTGTAAACCATCGGGATTTTAGCCTTTGTATAGTTTCCATACATGTCATAGCTGCTGCCGTTGATAGCATTGAGCACCTGGAATTGGAGTTGCTGCCGTGGAGTGAAGTTATATGCGATGTTAACACCGCTCATGAAGTTTGTCATACAGTCTACCATATCGGAATATTGATAGATTTCGATAGGGTTGAGGTCAAACTCTATACCTCCGTAGGAAGCGCACTGCTTACCGAAGAAGAAACCCCATTTGCCGAAATTAAGACCGATTCCGGCGATATCGATACTGTTGAGAAGATTGTCGCGGTAGCCATTGGGGTCATCACCTTTGTTAAGGCGCTGACGATAGCGATAGCTAAGCCACTTGGTGATATTTCCCTTTGCTTCAACGCGAAGTTGTTTCATTTTGAACTTAGCCTCATCAAAAGTGCTTCCTGTCCAGTCGAAAGTGCCTGAACCGTGCATATTGAGGTAAAGATTAAAAGCATCGGTTTTTTTCTCGATTTTAGTCACTGTTTCGATGAGTCCCTGCTCATCCTGAGTGCAGAAATCATTGATTCTCTCTTGCTGAGCCATTGCCGGGAGAGCACAAAGGGAAGCTCCTGCAATCAATATGGGTACGTGTCTCATGGTTGAAGTTTTTATATTTTATAATTTTGGAATCTGTTTAAGTCCTTGGGGACTTTCATTAAAGGGAAGTCCCCAAGGGTATTCGGGCTTAATATTCTTCGAAATATTGCTGTATCTTCTGCCAGTCGTTGGTGCGTGTGAGAGCAAGCATCAGAAGCACTCTTGCTTTCTGAGGATTGAGCTCCCAAGAAGCTACAAACTGATATTTGGCATCATCCACCTCATCATAAAGTGTAGTAGGACCTGTAGGCACGCGACTTGAACGTACTACAAGGATACCAAGTTTGCGGGCTTCCTGCAGTTTCGGGAAAATATTCTTGTGATAGTTTCCGTTACCGAGACCTGCATGTACTATTCCCTGATAACCGTTGGTGAGGAATGGATTCATCACATCGGCATCAATGTTAGCGTATGCATAAACTATGCCAACTTTTGGAAGACTTGTAAGATTTGTAACATCAAAAACAGATTCCGTAGTGTGTTTTTTCAAAGATTTCATGGTGTAATATGGCTTGCTGTTGTAGATATAGCCGATTGCACCGGTGTTGGGCGACTGGAATGTCTGCACGTCTATAGTGTTCATTTTCTGAGCGCCATGAGCATCAAGAATAAGTCCGTTCATCACGAGCATAACGCCACGTCCCTTTGATTCAGGATCAGCAGCAGTAACGACTGCGTTGTAGAGGTTGAGCGGACCGTCAGCGCTGAGGGCTGTAGAGGCACGCATGGCTCCGGTAATGACTACCGGTTTGTCACTTTTGACAGTCAGATTAAGGAAATATGCTGTCTCTTCCATAGTGTCGGTTCCGTGAGTGATCACAATACCGTCCACATTATCCTGGGCAAGAAGCACATTGATTCGCTTTGCAAGTGTGAGCCAAACATCGTCGTTCATATCTTGCGACCCGATGTTGACAATTTGTTCTCCGGTTACATTGGCGATATCGCTGATCTGTGGCACAGCATCAATCAGAGATTGAATTGCAACCTGTCCGGCTGTATATCCGGATGCTGTAGCGGATTTACCGGTACCGGCTATTGTTCCGCCTGTGGCAAGGATATAAACATTAGGCTTTTGAGCAAAAGCTACCATGGCTGTGGTGAGAAGCATCATCGCTAACATCGAGAATTTTTTCAAATTATTCATAACTAACTATTTAAATTTAAGATTGTTTGTTCACGTTATTGTAGATTAATTATCTTTTGTCAATGATATAATTGAATCAGCAGAAGTCCTGTCACCACAGCTCCTATTGTAGCCACCAATCCGGGCATCATGAAAGAATGGTTTAGGATGTATTTGCCGATGCGGGTGGTACCTGTGCGGTCAAAGTTGATAGCCGCTACGATTGTAGGATAATTTGGGATGAAGAAATAACCGTTCACTGCCGGGAAGAGTGCTATAAGCATCCATGGATTCATTCCAAGCGCGATTCCAAGAGGCATGATTGCTCTGACGGTGGCAGCCTGACTGTATAGAAGTATTGACATTACGAAAAGTGCCAGTCCGAATAGCCAAGGCCATTGATTTACGATATCCTTCACTCCTTCAGTGATCACTGTGATATTTCCGTTGATGAAGGTGTCACCCATCCATGCGATACCGAAGATAGCGATAACAGCCTGCATTCCCGCTATGAAGACGCTTCCTTGCGTAGGGGCAATACCATTGATTTTACCTGTGAGAAGGATCACTGCACAAGTGGTAAGCATCAGAATCTCAATTACTGCCGGCATGTCTACCGGTGTGCCATTGAATGAAGGTCGCATCGACGGAATAGAGCCGAAGAGCACTATCAGCACTGTCGAGAGGAGGAACAGACATACTGATAATTTGGCAGTTTTTAAATTTTTGATCTTGTTGAATTCAAGTTTATTCTCCTTAATCAATCCTTGCTCCACGCGGCGCAGATATTCCGGATCTTCAAGAAGTTCTTTGCCAACTTTTTTTGAAAGGAAAGCTCCGATTAGAACGCCAACCAGTGTAGCCGGGATTGAAACTTTAAGAATATCGAACAAAGTGATGTCAAATCCGGTAAGAAGTCCGAGAAGAGCTACGGTGGCAGCCGAGATAGGACTTGCCGTGATAGCCTGTTGGGAAGCAATGACAGCGATGCCAAGAGGTCTTTCGGGGCGAATCTTTGTTTCCCTCGCTACTTCAGCAATAACCGGAAGTACTGAATAGGCTACGTGTCCTGTGCCGGCAACGAAAGAAAAAATGTAAGTAACCAACGGGCTGATGATGGTAACCTGAGACGGATTCTTGCGCAGAAGTTTCTCTGCTATTTGCACAAGATAGTCAAGTCCACCGGCTGCCTGCATGGCTGCGGCAGCTGAGATTACAGCGGCAATCATAAGCATAACATCTATAGGAGGGGAAGTGGGCTCAAGTCCGAAGACAAACACCAGAATTGCCATTCCGGTTCCTCCCATCACGCCTAATCCTATACCACCCAACCGGGCTCCGACTATGATCGCGGCTAATACAAAAAGAAGTTGAAGAGTCAGCATATAGTTATAGATTTTGTTCTGAATGGCAGATTGCTTTTCGACAATCTTAATATTTTAACTAACATTTGTTAATAAAAGTTTAGTTAAATTTAATGTTTTTAAACATTCTTTTGAAATCGTTTCCATTCTCTCCCTTCTTGTCAGTCGTGATGTTAGCAAACTAATAAGGAAAAGTCTGAAAAAATGACAAAATGAAACGTATATGATGTAAAAATATGTTTTGAAACATAAAAAAAATCCGCGTGACTGACGGAATCCTCCGCTTCAATCTGGCAATTTGAAATAAAGTTGCGGTTAAAGCGGACTTTTCTTTGAAAAAAGATTTAAAAAAAAAGAAAAACTTTTTAACTTTGTGAATTGATTTTAGAAAGTCGCGTAGGCGACTGATATAAACTATAGAAACAAACAAAACTACCTTAAATAAACCATAAAAACATTCTAAAATGGAATCTACAACTAAACAGGGTTTTCGCGAGGAATCTGATTTGATCGGAGTACGCGAAGTGCCGGAGTCAGCGCTTTACGGTGTTCAGACTTTCAGAGGAGTTGAGAATTTTGAAATCAGCAAGTTCCATCTTTGCGAATATCCTTTGTTTATCAAAGGTCTCGCCATTACAAAATGGGGCGCAGTTGAAGCTAATCACGAACTTGGTCTTGTTAGCGACGAGCAATACAAAGCTATTGTTCAGGCTTGTAAAGAACTTATCGAAGGGAAGCATGCAGAGCAGTTCCCGATAGATATGATTCAGGGAGGTGCCGGCACCACCACCAACATGAACGCCAATGAAGTAATTGCAAATCGTGCCCTTGAGATTATGGGTCACAAACGTGGTGAATATAAATATTGCTCACCCAATGATATTGTAAACTGCGCTCAGTCAACCAATGATGCATACCCGACAGCCATCCATATCGGTATGTATTATTCTCATCTCCGCTTTCTGGAGCATTATGAGAAACTGATTGCCGCTTTCCGAAAGAAAGCCGAGGAATTCAAGAATGTTATAAAGATGGGCCGTACACAGCTTGAAGATGCAGTGCCTATGACTTTGGGACAGACATTCAGCGGTTTCGCAGCCATCCTTGAGGATGAGGTTAAACATCTCAATGAAGCAGCTGCTGACTTCCTTACAGTAAATATGGGAGCAACTGCAATCGGTACCGGTATCTGCGCAGAGCCAGGATATGCAGAAAAATGCGTTGCTGCATTGGCAAAGATCACAGGTTGGGATATCAAACTTTCAGGCGACCTCGTTGGAGCAACTTCCGACACAAGCTGCCTTGTTGGTTATGCTTCAGCCTTGAAGAGAGTGGCAGTGAAGATGAACAAGATATGCAACGATCTCCGTCTGCTTGCCAGCGGTCCACGTTGCGGTCTTGGCGAATTCAACCTTCCCGCAATGCAGCCCGGTTCATCCATCATGCCGGGTAAGGTTAACCCTGTAATTGCAGAGGTAATGAACCAGATCTGTTATAAAGTTATTGGTAACGAACTTTGTGTTACCATGTCGGGTGAGGCTGCCCAGATGGAGCTTAATGCAATGGAGCCGGTTATGGCACAGTGCGATTTCGAATCAGTTGACCTGATGATCAATGGTTTCGAGACTCTCCGCACACGTTGCATCGAGGGTATCACAGCAAATGAGGAGAAATGTCGCAATTATGTTCACAACAGCATTGGTGTTGTTACAGCCTTGAATCCTGTAATTGGATACAAGAATTCTACAAAGATTGCAAAAGAGGCTATGGCAACAGGCAAGAGCGTATATGAACTTGTGCTTGAACATGACATTCTTGATAAAGCAGATCTTGACAAGATTCTCTCACCGGAGAATATGATCAAGCCTGTAAAACTTGACATCAAGCCGAAACGCCAGCTTTAATCAGCTGACATCAGGTATAATACAAAAATCCGGGAGCTGTAGGTTCCCGGATTTTATTTGTTATAACGAAACATTCTTGCGAATATGATTATCGGGAAGGTGTTGGAAATTTGCATTAAAATGTTTATCTTTGCAAGTTAAAGGAGTGTGTAGAGTATTCGCAAGCTTCATGTAGTGAGAATGAAAATAGAAAAACAATATAGATATGAGATTTAACGTAGAGGGAAAGACTTTCCAACAGCAGCTTACAGCAGTGAGCAAAGTTATCAATGCGAAGAATGCGTTGTCTATTCTCGACAATTTTCTTCTGAAGGTAGAGGGAGATCGCCTGAGCATCACCGGTAGTGATCAGGAAAATGTATTGACAGCATTCATGACAATTACAGAGAGTGAGGGAGACGGTTCAATCGCTGTATCAGCCAAGCGACTTCTTGAAATAACCAAAGAGATTTCAAATCAACCTCTGACGTTTTATATAAATGATGACAACAAAGAAATTGATGTGCGTTTTCTTAATGGTCACTTCAATTTCATGGGTGTTGACGCAACTGAATATCCCTCGCGTCGCAATCCCGGCGCAGAATTGAAGACCATGATGCTGCCTGCTGCTATGGTGCAGAAGGGTATAGAACGCACACTTTTCGCGGTGAGCTCTGACACAGTGCGTCCCATCATGACCGGTATCTATTGGGATATTCATCAGAATGATGTGACCTTCGTAAGTTCAGATACACACAAACTTGTGAGATATATCAACTCAGAGGTCGCTCCCGGTTTTGAGGCTTCGTTTATTCTGCCTTCCAAGCCTGCCAATATCCTTCGAGGTATAGTTGGGAAAGAGGACGCGGATATAAAGATACAGTTTGATGGCAAAGGTGCAACATTTGAATTTGGTGATTATCTGCTTTCATGCCTTTTCATCAATGGTAATTATCCGAACTATAACAGGGTGATTCCACAAGAGAATCCGTTTGAGATGACAATAGACAGGGTTTCGCTTCTCACCGCATTGCGCCGCGTATCAATCTTCGCAGCAAAGAGTTCGAATCTGGTGGTTCTTGACATCCATCCCAACGAGGTCATCCTGCATGCACAGGATCTTGATTACGGCATATCCGCAGAAGAACGAGTAGGTTGCGGGTATGAAGGAAATTCAATGACCATTGGCTTTAACGGTCAGTTTATGATAGAGATTCTCAACAATCTTTCGGATGACAGTATTGTTCTCAAGTTGTCTGATCCGGGGCGTCCCGGACTATATACCCCGCTTCAGCAGGAAGAGAAAGATAATGTGGTTATCATACAGATGCCGATGCAGGTGTTGTAAGAAATTTTAGGGCATATAATTACTCGGAGGAATATGCAGTTAAAACTTGAAAGACCGTTGATTTTCTTTGATTTGGAAACTACGGGCACTAATATAATACAAGACAGGATTGTAGAAATCAGTATCCTGAAGGTGTTTCCGGATGGACATCATGATTCGAAGACCCGCCGGATTAATCCGGAGATGCCGATACCGGCAGCTGCTACGGCCGTACATCATATCACGGATGAGATGGTGAGCCAGGAACCGACATTCCGCCAGATATCGAAGTCTTTACTCGCCTTCTTCGACGGATGCGACATAGGCGGGTTCAACAGCAATAAATTCGATGTGCCGCTGCTTATAGAAGAATTCGGGAGGGCAGGACTTAATTTTGAAGTGAAAGGACGCCGGTTTATAGATGTGCAGAATATATTCCACAAGATGGAACAGCGCACGCTGGTAGCTGCATATAAGTTCTATTGTGGCAAAGAGCTTAAGGGTGCTCATTCATCGAATGCGGATACTATGGCCACCTATGAAGTGCTTATGAGCCAGCTTGACAAATATCCTGATTTGGAAAATGATGTTGAGAAACTCGCAGAATTTTCGCGGTCGGGCAGAAATCTTGATTTGTCAGCACGTATAGTGCTCAACGAGAATGATGAGCCGGTATTTAATTTCGGGAAGCATAAGGGGAAGCCGGTAAAGGAGGTTTTCAGAAAAGAGCCATCCTTCTACAGCTGGATGATGCAGGGAGATTTCGCCAAAAATACCAAAGATGTAATTACGGCTTTATATGCCGAGTGTCACAAATAGAAGTAGCAAGGTCGTGGAGTCTATTTTAAAAGGGAAACACATAGTGCTTGGCATCACCGGAGGCATCGCAGCATACAAGTCTGTGAGCCTTCTTCGTCTGCTTGTAAAGGCAGGCGCGGAGGTGCAGGTGGTGATCACACCGGCGGGGAAGGAATTCATCACCCCGGTCACATTGTCAGCATTGAGCGGCAAACCAGTGATAAGTGAATTCTTTACGGCCAACACCGGCGAATGGCACAGTCATGTGGATATAGGTCTGTGGGCAGATCTTATGGTGATAGCTCCCGCCACGGCATCCACTATCGGCAAGATGGCTAATGGAATTGCTGACAATATGCTTGTCACCACTTATCTTTCGGCTAAGGAGCATGTGATGATAGCACCGGCAATGGATCTTGATATGATGGCACATCCTTCGACACAGCGTAATATTAAGCGACTTGAGGAGGATGGTGTGGAAATAATAGAGCCTGCGTCAGGCGAATTGGCAAGCCATCTTGTAGGAAAAGGGAGAATGGAGGAACCGGAAAATATATTTGCCCGTATTGAAACCTTCTTCAGCAAAAAGTGCGATTTAAAAGGTAAAAAGGTTGCAATAACAGCCGGTCCTACATATGAAAAACTTGATCCTGTAAGGTTTATAGGTAATTACAGCTCGGGGAAAATGGGATTTGCCCTTGCAGAGGAATGTGCCTCACGAGGAGCTGATGTTACGCTTATTTGCGGTCCTGTTTCATTGAATACGGAAATGGAGGGGATCACGCGTGTGGATGTGGAGAGCGCGGAGGAGATGCTTGAGGCATCCCGTGAGCCATTTTCCAATGCTGATATAGGTATATTTGCGGCTGCTGTGGCAGACTATCGACCTGCGGTAAAGGCAGAAAGCAAAATCAAGCGAGAGGGTGTGGAGGAGATGAAACTTGATTTGGTTAAAAATCCTGATATTTCGGCTAAGCTGTCTGCTGTAAAGAGGCAGGGGCAAATGTTTGTTGGATTTGCGCTTGAGACCGACAGTGAGCATGAGAATGCAGTCAAAAAACTCCGTAAGAAGAATCTCGATATGATTGTGCTCAATTCGCTGCACGATAAAGGAGCGGGATTCGGTACAGACACCAATAAAGTTACAATTCTGCGTTCTGATGGCACTGAGAAGGCGTATGAGCTTAAAAGTAAACGTCAGGTAGCTGTTGATATAATAAATGAGATATGCGGATGAGACGGATATTGGCGGTTTTGGTGACAGCTATGTTCACCGGGGTTTTGCTTGCTCAGGAATTTAACTGCACAGTGGAGGTGAATACGCAGCAGTTGGAAGGCACAAATAAAAGTGTATTTGAAGCATTGCAGGAGGGTATGAATACCTATATGAATGAGACAAAATTCAGCAATGCAGTATTTGCACCGGTGGAAAAAATAGAATGTCGCATGTTCCTAACCGTCAGCGAATATTCAGACGACCGGATTAAGGGAGAATTGCAAGTGCAGCTCTCCCGTCCTGTTTATAACAGTACATATACCACAACTTTGTTCAATTTCCGTGATACAAAGATAGAGTTCAGCTATAGTGAGGGGGATCAGATGATTTTTAATGAAAACAGTGTTGATAATAATCTCACGGCATTAATGGATTATTACGCTTATCTGTTTTTAGCACTTGATTTCGACAGCTTTTCGCCCAAAGGCGGTCAGGAGTTTTACGACCGTGCGCAAAGCATAGTGCAGCAAGCGCAATCAATCGGAGAAGTTGGTTGGCGTACATTTGAAGATACCAAAAACCGTGCGGCAGTACTGTCGGGCTTTACCGATACAAATACATCCGGTATAAGAAATCTGCTGTATGATTATCACAGAAAGGGACTTGATGAAATGGTTACAAGTCCCGATAAGGGAAGGGCTGTCATAACGGAATCATTAAGTGAATTGAAGAAAGTGGCGGAGGTGAATCCGATGTCCGTGATTCTTTCGCTCTTCAGGGATTCAAAACTTGATGAGCTGGTAAATATTTATTCCAAAGCTTCATCTTCCGAACGTGAGACAGCTTATGATATTCTCCAACCAATTTATCCTACAGAGTCAGAGCGTCTGGAGAAAATAAAGAAGGGTGAGGATAGGTAAGAGAAGTGAAAATTAGTTATAGGATGGTTGTTATTTGCGGGATAAATAAAGATGCTTAAGAAACTGACGATTAGGAATTACGCATTGATCGAAAGTTTGGATCTGGAGTTTGGTCCGGGTCTGACTATCATAACCGGCGAGACAGGCGCAGGAAAATCCATCATGCTTGGAGCTTTGTCGCTGCTTATGGGTGGACGCGCGGATTCACGCGTAATCTCCGATGGAAGCGAGAAATCAGTGGTGGAGGCATCGTTTGCCAATCCATCCGGATCGCTTGTCGAATTGTTTGATCAATATGATCTGGATTGGAATGATGATGAGACAATCATACGCCGTGAGATTGTACCCAATGGGAAGTCCCGTATTTTTATCAATGATGTCCCGGTAACGCTTTCTGTTTTACAGTCGGTATCTTCAAAACTGATAGATATTCATTCGCAGCATGAGAATGCAAGACTCATGAGCCCTTCCGCGCAACTTGAGATAATAGATTCTGTATCTGATAATGAGGAAATCAGAAATAAATATCATGAGATGTTTTCACAGTTTGTGAAAGTGCGTAATCAAGTTAAAAAACTTCGGGAGGAGATAGAGAGACAGAAAGAGAATGAGGAATATCTCAGGTTTCAATATGAAGGGCTTGCTTCATTAAAGCCCAAGCTTGGAGAACTTGAAGAGGTGGAACGCAGATTTGAGCTTCTTAGTGATGCGGATGAGATTAGGGAAAGATTGCAAATGTTCCGAATGCTTTTGGGCGAGAGTGATAATGGCGCAATTGACCGCTTGCGTAGCGCTCTGTCGGTGACAGATAAGATTGATTTCTCGCTGGTGGGTGTTTGTCAGGATTCAGAAACTTCTTCAATAAAAGACAGGTTAGATAATGTAATTATAGAACTTCAGGATATTTTTGACACTGTTGACGATGCCGCCTCATCGTTGGATTCGGATCCGAAGGCGCTTGAGAAGATGTCGACCCGTATGAATGAATATTATGAGGCAATGAAACGTTACAGGGTAAAGACAGCAGATGAGCTTGTATCTTTGAAGGAGAAGCTGGAATATGATTTGCAGATGATTGAAAGAGGGGGCGAGGAACTTCCGGAACTTGAAAAGGAGGGGAAACGTCTGGCATCAAAATTAAAAGAATTGGGGAAAGAACTTTCAGAGAGCCGCAAGTCCGGAGCATCGAAGTTTGCAAATCAGGTTACAGTCAATGCCCGTCCATTGGGATTGAATAATCTTGAATTTTCGGTGAATATGGAAACCGGAAAGATAGGTCCCACCGGGCAGGATAAAGTTGAATTCTTCTGCACATTTAACAAGAACCGGACTGCAGGACCGTTGGTGAAGATGGCCTCGGGAGGGGAGATGTCGCGACTGATGCTCACAATAAAAAGTATTGTAGCGGGCAATATGAATATGCCTACTTTGATATTTGATGAGGTAGATACCGGGGTATCCGGTGAGATTGCTGACAAGATGGGGGATATGATGCGCACCATGAGTAAAGGTATGCAGGTGATGGCAATCACACATCTGCCTCAGGTGGCTGCCAAAGGGGATGCTCATGTGAAAGTATACAAGACCGATGAGAATGAGCGAACAATAACCTGCGTAAAACAGCTTGACGATGATGCAAGGGTGCGGGAGATAGCCGCCATGATGTCGGGCAGTGAGGTAGGGACAGCTGCACTGGATAATGCAAGGCTGCTATTAGGAATTGATAATCATGAAATTAAATGATATTTCACGATTAAAGAATTTGATTAAGACCATGGATAAAAGCGATTATATATTTGGAATCAGGGCGGTAATAGAAGCAATAGAGGCTGGCAAAAGCATTGACAAGGTGCTTGTGCGCCGGGATTTTACCGGAGACCTTGCCCGCGAATTGTATGCTAAAATCAAGGAATATGATATTGTGATGCAAAGGGTGCCGGTGGAAAAATTGAACCGGATCACAATGAAGAATCATCAGGGTGCCATAGCATTGCTTTCTCCTGTGGAATACCAAAAGCTTGAGAACCTTGTGCCAATTTTTTATGAGGAGGGGAGGAATCCATTGGTAATAGTGCTTGATGGAATCACTGACACTCGTAATTTTGGAGCGATAGGTAGAACAGCAGCATGCGCGGGTGCCGATGCTATAGTGATACCGGAGCGCAACAGTGTTTCGGTAACTCCGGATGCAATTAAAACATCGGCAGGAGGATTGTTTCATGTGCCGGTATGCAGAGAAAGGGATACATTGTCTGCTGTAAGATTTCTGAAAGATAATGGGTATCATATAGTCGGGGCTTCAGAGAAAGGTGCCGAACTATATACTAAGGCTGACTATACTGTGCCTGTTGCAATCGTTATGGGGAGCGAAGATACGGGAATAAGCGGAGATGTGCTTCGTGTTTGTGATGAATTGGCTGCCATTCCTATAGTGGGCAAGATAGAATCACTCAATGTTTCGGTAGCTGCCGGAATTATGATATATGAGGCAGTAAGACAGCGAATGGATGTTTTGTAGAATGGAGATAAAATTGTAAATTTGTAGTGTTATTTTATCTCATCAGATTAAAAATTCGTCATAAAGAGTTATGATAAATCGTATATTGATAAGAATCAAGGTGATACAGATATTGTATTCATACTTGCTTGTGGAGAAGCAATTCTCATTGTCTGCGCTTCCGGAATCTCCTACCAGGGAAAAAAGATTCGCATATTCATTGTATCTGGATATGCTTGTACTTTTGATTAAAGTATCGGGAGAAATAGGATTGCGGGGAGCCGGACATCCTCTGGAAGACACGCGGTTTATCCAACGGCTTAAAACTGATGAGACGATAAAATCCCAGCTTGCAAGATATCGAGTGTCTCCATTCCTGTTTGACGGACTGGTTGAACCCATTGCTGCAAAAGTTAAAGAATCAGCTGTATACAAGAATTTTCTTAAAGACAAGAAGGCGGGAGTGCCGGGAGCTGATACAAAAGTGTGGGAACAGATATATAAGCTTGTAATTTTACCGGATTCTGAAGTCAATACCATTATATCACGACGTGAGAATTATACAATGAAAGGAGTGGAGCGTACAAGCTCCATGATGGAAGAGACATTTTCAAATTTCATGACTTCTCAGGATGGCACATCAGAGGCAATAGCCGTGCTACACGAAAGTCTTGACAAGGCTCGCGAATTGTATTTCCGTTTGCTGTGGTTGCCTGTGGAACTAACTGATATGCAGGAGCGCAAGCTTGATGAGCGCCGCCATAAACTTCTTGTCACAAATGAAGATCTGAATCCGAATCTTAAATTTATTGACAATTCTTTGGTAAAGGCAATACGTGAATGTGAGCCTGTTAAGAATTTCATAGAAAAAAACAAACTCTCATGGGAAGCAGAGGATCGTGTGATGATGGAAAATCTGCTTCAGTCAATTCTTGAATCGCAGATGTATCAGGATTATATGAAAAAACCTTTGGAGACTCCCGATGAGGATTGCGAATTGTGGAGGAATATCATGCGCAAGGTTGTTTTTGTAAACGAACAATTCCTTGAGGCAATGGAAGATAAGTCGGTGTTGTGGAACGATGATCTGGATATCATCGGCACTTTTGCAGTAAAGACATTCCGCAGGATTCAGGAAGGAAATCGAAACGATGCAGTCCTTGATAAATATAAGGATGAGGAGGATGCCAGATTTGGTGATGAATTGGTGAAGGTTGTATTGAAAAACAAGGATACTTATCGAGGATATATAGACAAGGCAATTGACCGTACTCTTTGGGAAAGTGAACGTTTGGCATTTATGGATGTGGTGATAATAGAGACTGCACTTGCTGAAATTATCAATTTCCCCAAGATACCACTGAATGTAACCATAAATGAATATATCGAGATTGCCAAAAGTTACAGTTCTGCAAAGAGTGGAGGATTTGTGAATGGTATTCTTGGTAAGATAATAGATAAACTTCAGGAAGAAAGGATTATTTTTAAGAAATAGATTGGAACTGAAAATCAATAACTAAAAACAAATAATATGAACTCAATTCTATTACAGACAACCTCTGCAGGAGGGGGAATGAGCGGCATGATATTGATTGTGCTGATGATAGTTATCTTCTATCTGTTTATGATTCGTCCACAGCAGAAGAAACAAAAGGAACTCAAGCGTCAGCGTGAAGCTATGCAAAACGGTGACAAGGTAGTGACAGCAGGGGGAATACACGGGAAAATCAAGGATGTGCGTGAAGACGTTATTATCATAGATGTGGCCCAAGGTGTATCTATCAAGGTTGACAAGGCATCTGTATATCCGCTTGTAGAGACTCCGGTGGCAAAGAAATGATTCGGTAAATTTAAGGGATGAGCGACAAAAGCGGAATATTAAGGCGTTTGAAAGAGAAATGGCATGGGATGAAGGCCTCGGAGGGGTTCAAGAATTTCATGCTGTATCTTGCTTTTGTCGCTGTTGCTGCCATGTTCTGGCTCGTGTTGTCAATGAACGACAGCGTATCCCGCACTGTTGACATGGAGCTGAAGATTGATAATGTGCCAGATTCGGTTACATTCATCAATATTCCGCCCTCAACATTTCATGTGACCCTTCGCGACAAAGGCACCAATATGCTGCGAAGCGGACTCCTCGCACATCCGCAGTTGGGACTGAATTTCCGGGAATATGCAGATGATGGAATTTTCAAGGTGAGACAGACGGATATCATTTCAGCCATAAAGAACAGATTCGGCAATTCTGCACAGATTGTTTCATTGTCACTTGATTCGCTGCGTCTTCATTATACCACGGAGAAGGGACGTCGTGTGCCGATTGTGGTTTTGGCAGATGTCTCCGCAGCATCCGGAATGGTGGTAAGCAGCGCTCCTAAAGCATTGCAGAAATCAGTACTCATTTATTCATATTCAGATGTGATTGACACTATCACCAGAGTTTATACCCATCCAATAATCCGGCGAAATATGTCGAATACTACTGAATTGGAAGTGGCTCTGCAGTCAATTCCAACAGTAAGGATAATACCATCTACAGTTAAGGTTGAGATCCCGGTAGAAGCATTGGTGAAGAAAGAGGCCATGGCCACAGTTCTTACCTTTAATGTGCCTGAAGGAGAGAGTTTGCTGCTGTTTCCCAACAGGGTGCAGGTGGAATATTTTGTGCCGATGAGTCTTTTCAGCAGTGATTTGGTCCCTATAGATGTAGGTGTGGATTATTCGGATATATTCCGATATTTCGGAGACAGGCTGCCTGTTACAATCCGGAGCTATGCGGATTATGTGGAGAGTCCAAAATTGCTGGTGGATTCAGTGGAATACACACTTGTGAGAAATTAAAATTAGTTGCAACATGGGTGTACTTACAGGAATCACAGGTGGTATAGGTGCCGGCAAGAGCGTGGTGTCCAGGATATTTCGGCTTATGGGGTATCCTGTATATGATTGTGACAGCAGAGCCAGGATTTTGATGGAGGAATCTGAATTGATTCTTGATTCATTACAGGAGCGATTTGGTGAGGTCTGTATAACTGAAGGCCGCAAGCTTAACAGGTCGGAGATTGCCCGGCGTGTGTTTTCAAGCGATGAAGACCGACAATGGTTGAATTCATTGGTTCATGCTGAAGTGAGGCGTGATCTGTTGCATTGGGCTGAAAGAGAAGGGTATGATAATCCGGTTGTATTCGTTGAGTCCGCCATTATGGTAAGCAGCGGTCTTGCAGAGATGTGCTGTAAGATATTGCTCGTGGAGGCAACGGAGGAAACAAGAATTCAAAGAGCTTTATGCAGAGGAGGAATAGATAAGGAAAACCTGCTTCTCCGTATAGAATCCCAAAGAAAAGAATTTGATTCATTGCCGGAGAAAAAACTGATTCGCATCAACAATAATGGAGATTCATCCCTTCTGATACAGATTAAATCTCATCTAATGGAGGGGCAAGAATTCATATAAAAACAGGATAAATAATTAACACATTAGATTAAATATTAAAATAATCATGCTAAGACAAATATTATCCATTACAGGTCGTCCCGGCTTGTTCAAAATTATATCCCAGGGGAAAGGTATACTTGTTGTGGAAGAACTTGGAAGCGGCAAACGCTTTCCCGCACATGCCCGTGACAAAGTTGTATCCCTTGGCGATATTGCAATGTACACGGAATCCGGAGATACACCCCTCGGAGAGATCCTTGACAAGGTATATGCAAAATATGAAGGGAAACCTATAGATGTTAAGGCACTTCAGGCATCCAAGGGTCTTCGTGATGCTTTTGAAGCGATTGTGGAGGATTATGACAAAGATCGTGTATATGAAAACGATATCAAAAAACTCTTCACATGGTATAATATTCTTATAGCAAACGGCTTTACAGAATTTGCCGAAAAAGAGGAAGAGAAAACCGCAGAATCTTAAGATTCTACATGCCATCTTATTAAATATCGAGAAAATGTATTAAAAGAGCGTGTATCATATTCTGATTTATGATACACCCTCAATTTTATTCTTAAAACAAGAAAACAAGTAATGTAGTATTTAAGGGGACTTCTATAAATTAAGTGCTTGTAAATTAGAAAAATAATTTGTATCT